>DASSIE010000001.1:0-24679 GCA_035692185.1 Patescibacteria group bacterium
GAGTGGTCGATGGCGTTAGTCTTGAAAACTAATGTAGGGATTTTTCCTTACCGTGGGTTCGAATCCCACCCTCACCGCCAGATGCTGGAGATTTCAACAGTCAACCACCCTTTAGGTTGCATAGAAGCGGTTGCCACCAATAACAATGGCCAAGTGGGAAGAGTCTTTGCGATATGTATAGGTGAGACAGCCGATCTTCTTGATTTTCATGTAAATAGAAATTTTCGAAAAAGTGGTATTGGAACTGAATTAATGGAAATTGCAGAAAATGATGCAGCTAGAGACGGTGCTAAAAGAATTATGAGAATAGGGTTTTTCTGTGATGTAGCCTCTATTCCAGAATATTTCCAAACATTGAAGTTTTTAAAAACTAGGGGTTATAAAAATTTCATATTATTCCAAGTAAAAGATTTATCTCGCAATAGTAATTCCCCAAACTTTTTCCACTCCCGCACGTTTTAAGACTTTTGCACACTCTTTGAGGGTTGAACCTGTGGTAAAAACATCGTCAAAAAGGATAACAGAATTTGGAAGTTGGAATCTAGAATTTAGAGCGAAAACACCCTGAAGATTTTTCTTTCGATCGTCGACCGACAACTGAACTTGAGAAACAGTAGACTTTTTCTTTATCAAAAGGTCTGTATTAAACCCCCACCCCATTTCCTTGGCCACTAGTTTTCCAATTTCTTCCGATTGATTAAATCCCCTAACATTATGTCTGTGCCAATGAAGTGGAATTGGAACCAGGGTAAAAGTATTTAGTATATTGTATATGGTATATTGGGAACGCAAATACTCCACAAAATAACTAGCCAGTTCTTTTCCGACTTCTGTTGAATATTTGAATTTTAAGGCTAAAATTGCCTTCCTAATTACACCTTCGTAGTCCCAAATTGAGGTTAATCCGTCGATACCGTACTTTTTGGCACATTTAATGTGCGCTAGGCCATCAATAGAAGCTTTTTCGCAATATGGGCAAACTGACTTCAAAACCGGAACTTTTGCAACACAATCCCCACAAATATAAACTCCACTCTTTTTACATCCAAGGCATGTTTTTGGGAAAAAAAGATCTAAAATAGCCATATTTGAGGTACAATACAAGTATATGAAAATTTTTAACAAGAGGGCAAGTTTTGAATATGAATTGACCGGAGAAAAAATAGAAGCTGGAATTTCTTTGCGTGGAGCAGAGGCTAAGTCAATTCGCGAAAACAGGGCCGATCTGTCGCAATCTCATGTCAGAATAATGGGTAATCAAGCCTTCTTGGTTAATGCCAATATTCCGATTCCAGGGATGAAAAATTATGACTCAACAGGAATGAGAAAACTACTTTTGCACAAAAGTGAAATACTAACACTTGCCACAAAAGCCAAGCAGGGAAAATTGCAAATTGTGCCTATTGTGCTGTATAATAAGCCATTGCCAGGTGGCCGAAAGAGCCGTTTAATTAAGATTAGTCTCGAGCTTGGCAAGCCTAAGCGTAAGTTTGAGAAGAAAGAGGCAGTTAAACAAATGGATATTCAAAGGGATATTGATTTAGAGTTTAAGAATAGATAACTGGAGACGACCGGTTTCGACGGGAAGCTCTTTAATAAAACAGCAAGCAGACCTTTACCTTAAGTCTTAATATTAAGGTTAAAAATAAAAGCTAAACCTCAAAAGTTAGCATCATTTGGCTACGCGTTCGCGTAAATAAATGACATCCTAAAGATCTGACTCTCGATCGGAACTTGTGGGTGTAAACCATTCGAGATGCTGTGTTAGCCTTATGATTTAGAGGCTACCATTTAAGACAATTAAATCTTACTCTGAAATTTCTTGTTGATTAGATAAGTTCAGAGGAAAATTAAAAATCAAATAAGCTTGTAGACGTTTTACTTTAAGTTTTTCGGACGAGGGTTCAACTCCCTCCGTCTCCGCCAATTTTAGAGGTGTTTAATATCAATCGACAAAAGTTTGTCGCCAGACAAGAGGACTATTTTTTTGTCCGCTTCTGATACTACCAAGTTTGTAGCATTTCCAATTTCCTCCCCTATATACTGGGCCTTATAATTTCCCTTTTTATCAGTTACAACCACGCGCTTTCCTGCTTTGTCCAAGAAATATACAAATTGCGTTTCGTCACTTGCATAAATTGCGTCAACTGAACCGATTTCAGGGATAGTTCCAGTTATTTTAAAACTTTGCGGACTTCCTTGGCTAAACTTTAATACCTTAGAGTTTGGGTTTAGGGCATAAACCGCGCCATCAATTACCCATTGTTTGATACTGCTAAAGTCTGCCGCAGTCCCACCTGCTAACCAATTTTGCATTTCTCCAAAAGTATTTCCATTTCCAGGATAGCGGTAAATTTGATTAGCAGATTTGTCCAGTACATAAATGTTCCCTGCAAAAGCGCGGATTAGCGCTTCCCCACCCCAAGTTTTTTCAACTACTTTATTTTTTGTATTTCCAATCTCATAAATTCCGTCACTTTCTAAAACAAAGGCTCTGTCCTCGTATGAGGCCAGACTATTTGGAGCATCAATTACACCTGGCCCTGCAACTACCTTACTTTTTTTAGAACTAATAGCAACACTTACAATTTTTTTACCTTTTTTATCAAGTATAAAAATGTTTCCACCGGAGGAAGAAAGATCATCTCCAGAAAAACCAGATGAAAGTAGACTCAGATCCAAAAATAATTGAGGTGACGCTATATACTCCCCCAAGATTGAAGCACGACTAGATTCAATTTTCTGTTTTAGTTCCAAAATTTTACTGTCTTTTACTTTTAAACTTTCGAGTTGTTTTAATTTTTCTTCACTTAAAATAAACAGTTCTCGGGATTTGTCTGGACTAACACTAGCAAGGCTTATTGCCTGATCAACTTCGCTATTGGCTTCTATTAATATTGATTGGTATTTACTTTTTGTTTCATTAATTTTCTTTTGACGTATACCAAAAATGATGCTTACTGCCAAAATAATTAGTAAAATTACTCCAACAGAAAATGTTAACTTTTTATTTTGTGGTACAAATTCGTTTTCCGTTTCCCCTTTTATATAAATCTGCCTTTGTGGAAGTTTTTTAAAAACATTACCTAGTACACCAGATATTTTTTCCCGGTATTCCTCGATCGTGGATTTTGTCTGGGGTAAGCTAGAACTTACTTCAACAAATTCTTCTTTTTCTTTTGCAAAAATCGCTTTTTCTCCAAAATTAATTATGGCAGCGCCAAGACTTCCTAAACCATCCTGGCCATGTACAACTGGGGTTAAAATTTCACTTGCTTGTTCAGAGTTGTTGATTGCAAGAGCCATTTTTATTGTTTCCTGGGGAATATTTTGATAAAAAGATTTAGTTGCCATTAAAATCGCATCCCCTTCCTTAGGATATCCTGAGGCTGTTGTTACTCCATTTTTAAAACTTTCTAGGATTGTAGCCAGAGCTCCATTTCTACAAATCGTAATAGTAACTCCGCCAATTGCAGCAGAATAAACAACACCGTTTACAAAAGCGCAGGCACCAATTTCAATGTCTCCCCAGGTTTCCTCAACTCCAACTAGCGCCTTTTCAAGTGAACTTTTAAGCGCATCAAAAGGTTTTTGTTTTAGTCCGTCAAAATACTCAGCGTGAATTTTTGATAAAATTTCACGCCCAACTGCAACATCTCCAACGCCTTGGCTAACTTCTTTTGTCCCAATTACTACAAAAAGTCTACCTTTTGCCAAAAATTTATCGGGTTCGTTTGGTGCAAATTCATGTACTTGGGCCCAACCTGAAGTGTCCGGCGTTGCCGTTATTTTCCCCGAGGTAATATCTATCATTCTTAAAGAATAATTAAAGCTGCCAAAAAGACTAGTACTGCAAATAATAAATGCATGTAAGAAAGCAGTCTGATTGGGGCCTCAAACCCCAATTGAAGTGTATCTGTCATCATCTTAACTTGTCTGAGTACGACAAGCGAAAAAACCAAATACATTCCCAAAAGAACGAGGGAAAGAATTTTAATAATTAACCAAATATCAATTGCTGGTAAAAGAAAAGCTTCCATTAAGTTTTCATTCTAAGGTCATCCAATATCTTTACCACTTTTTCGGGTGATGGGACAGCTTCAAACTTAAACTCTGACACTTCAGCCGCGGTTTGGATAAATACATCTCCATAATTAAGAAGTGTCCTAAGAACCCCACCTGTGGCATAGCTTACGTCTTGAATCTTTTCTATTTCGGCGTCGGATACCCTTTTGTTTATTAAATTGTAAAAATCAACATCAACCACTCTTTGGGTGGTAATAAAATAAACATTAAAATACCAATCCAAAAATCCCTCAATTGCATAAGCGCTTGTTACTAAATACCAAGCAAGTGTTATGACTAATGGGAAACCCGTTGGTAGGGTGGAAAAAACTCCTAAAAGACTAATTATTGTTGGCCCTGTAAGAAGTGCCAAGGTTGTTAGGATCCATTTAAAATTAACAATCGGGTGTTGCCTCAAAAGAAGTATTATTTTTTCTTTTTCGTCGCGGGTTTCAAAGTCCACACCGTCTGGATACAAACAAAATGCTGACAAACGATTGTGAGTATGACCTGGGAAAGCATGTCTTTCTGCTTCTGTTTTTGGAATGTCGTCGGGAACTGGTGGGGTATCAACTTCTTTTGGTTTATCTACTCCATCGTCTTCTTGTTTTTTATTAATGAATATATCTGGCATCTGCCCATTATACTTCGTATAACGGGAATTTCCAAAGTCCAATTACCAATTTCCAATGAGTTAACAATTGAACATTGAAAAATGAAAATTTACTGTAAATTGAAAATTGATAACTGATAATTCCTACAGTTTCTCAATATTAAATAATGATGATTTTAGTCCAATGTACCCTGGGGCTCTTAAATTGAATGCTTTTTTAAATTCCGTTCCTGAAATTGTAACATCACCTTTGTTTGTTGAAAACTTTACAGAAGTTGTAGAACCATCATTACTATAAATTACCTGTGAAACTCCGCTTACGCTACTAAACCCCCCAATGTCTGCCAGTTCTGAAACTGAATAAGGGTTACCTCCCCAACACGACCCAACTGGCGAAACACGACTTACATCTCCTCCCCCCTGATAAAGTACTTTCCAACCATTTAAAATATCCGCCATTTCGGTACTGGTTAGCCATGGGTTACTTCTTCCACACGAAGCACCGGCGCGAGACTTATACCAACCTTTATAAAACCAAGGTGAACCTGCTACCTTTTCATAGGCTGTGTTAGGCCAAGCGCCAGAAGTATCTTTGATTCCATTCCAACCCCATTGGGAAATAGTATAACCACCAGTAGAGGCTGAGAAAAAAGTGGGTGCAGCCGAACCACCTTTTGTCATTACCCAACCGCGTGTAGCGTTAACCGCATCTTTCCATTTACCGCTCTTAAGTTGTGGTTTATAAACTTGGCAAGCTTCAGTTGTACAAATAGTTCCAGCACCATTATTTGTAGAATAAAGTGCATAACTTCTAGCAGCTACGGCTTGGGCTTTCAAGGCTTCAAATCCGCCACTGTCCCCCCAACCTTCAGGAACTTCATAAATTCCCAAAAGGTAATTATCTTCCAATGAAACTCTTCCGTATCCAGTTACTCCAATTGTTGAAGAAGATGAATAATTTTTATTTAGTTCTGCTCCTTGGTAATAAGCAGACAGAATTGTCTCTGCATTTTGTCCTGATTTGCTTCTTCCATAAGCCCCGTACTGGCTCATACCTGTTCTATGTGGCGCTCCGAATGAGAACGCGGCAAAAGCTGGAGAAAAACCTGGATTGCAGAAATTAGAACTCCCTGGGGGCCCCGTGCAAGGCTCAAGAGATGGCGGGGTATCCCCAATTGAAGTTTCAAATCCGCCAGCCTTTGCTGCAGCCAACTCATTTTGTTTTGCAGATAGAGTTGAAAGATAGCTATCAACTTTTGCAACTTCTCCTGCCAAAAACTTTTGTTTTTCTGATACCTGGGACTGGAGTGAAGAAAGTGTAGTTTTATTTTTATTTAATGTTTCTTTATCGGTTTTAAGCTTTGCTAAATCATTACCATAACTCTCCATAGTTTTACGGTCCGAATCAGCCGCTTTTTGCCTAAAAGAAATTTCATGAAAAGCTTGAGACGCCGAATCTGAAAAAAGAAATGGAGTAATTGGGTCATAAAGCCTTAAAAATGTGTAATGGTCGCGCGCTTTTTCTTCAAATATTTTTTGGGTGAATGCCAAGTCCTCTTCTCTCTTTGCGATATCCGACTCTAATTTTTTGAGTTGGGATGTAAGTTTTGCAATTTTGGCATTTAAATCAGTGATTTGTTTGTTTAATGCTGCCAAATCTGCTTTATTTTTTTCCTGCGCAGGGGAGATTGCACTTATCTCTCTTTGGATGGCTGAAATCTGACAATCATAATCAGTAGCCGGACACTCCTGCGCCTGGACAGGCGCAATTTCCAATTTCCAATGACCAATTGCCAATGAAGTTCCAATTATCAATATCCCAATTAGTAATTTAAAACGTTTGAACAATTGAAAATTTAATGAAAATTGTAAATTGTTAATTGTAAATTGCATCTTAACTATTATACCAGAGCTCGCTTCTTTCGCTTTTGATAGTTTTGGGCTAAAATATAAAAAATTATGAAAAAACTTTTAACTTCACTTTTTTTATTTATAACTATTTTTTCTTTTTCAACTAGACTAGTTGGTGCTCAAGTAAAAGCAACTGGTGGGGCCGGTGTGAGTTCAGCTGGTGTCTTATGTGGAGATGGGATCAATACAGCAGTTGGTTGTATACATGTTTTAGGTGGTCAATCTCAATTTTTGGGAGAAATACTCAAATGGTCTGTTGGGGTTGGAAGCGGGATAGCTTTTCTTTTAATTCTCTATTCGGGATTTATGATAATGAGCTCGGCTGGTGACCCAACCCGCTTAAAAGCAGGACAGGAACTTTTAACTTCCGCCATTTCAGGCTTAATTTTACTTGTTTTCTCTGTTTTTGTTCTTAAATTTATTGGACTTGATATACTAGGACTTGGAGCTTTTGGATTTGGAAAATAAGAATAATTAACAATGTTACTTGCGCAAAATTTAAATAGTATCCAATCACAAGGATTGGGGGGAGGTGTTCCAAGCGACGTTGCTGGAATTATAAATAATGCTGTTCCGTTTATTTTTGGTGCGGCCGGAATGTTGTTGCTTGTTTATTTAGTTTTGGGGGGATTACAAATGATGACTTCAAAGGGTGATCCAAAGGCAATGCAGGGCGCACAGGGCAAAATTAGTAATGCATTAATCGGGTTTTTAATAGTAATTGTGGCTTACGCAGTTGTTTCAATATTGGGAACTGCTTTACATATAAATGCTTTTGGTGATATTTTTGGTTCCAAATAATATGAACACTCTTGCACAAAACATCAACTCATCTTTTAATTCTCCACTTGGTGACTTAAACAAAGTTAGCAGTCTCGTTACACTTTTTCTTAATGCCTCTTTTGTACTTGCTGGGCTTATTCTGCTTTTCTTTTTTATTTTAGGTGGAATTGGAATGATTGGAAGTGCGGGTAAAAATGATCCAAAATCATTAGAGCAAGCAAAACACACAATAACCTCTGCCTTAATTGGCTTTATAGTTGTATTTACCTCTTATTGGATAGTAAAATTGATAGGTCAGCTTATTGGAATGCCTAATTTATTGTAGTCAATTTTAAAAATAGATGAAAAATTTAATAGCCGCGACAAACCCGTTTGGAACAGTTAAAGCTCCTAATGGACTGGGGTCAAATGCAAACGACCCTGCTGCTGGAATTGGAAATTTAATCCAAACAATTATTTGGGTTTTAATAATTGGGGCTTCAATTTACGCTCTTATTAATTTAATTTTAGCGGGTTATGCTTTTATGTCGGCTGGTGAAGATAGTAAAAAAGTAGCTGGTGCTTGGGCACAGATTTACCAAACCATAATGGGACTGGCTTTTGCGGCAGGGGCTTTTGTTCTCGCTGCTATTTTTGGACAATTAATTTTTGGGGATGCAACATTTATTTTGAATCCTAGAATCCCAACACTCTAAATATATGAAACAACTAGCAGAAATAGACTTTGGTTCGTTTAAAGGTTTAGGCACTGGCCCCCTAGCAAACCCTGGGACGTCTGGAATTGAAATTTTTAGCAAATTTGTTTCTTCAGCCATTGGCTTAATGACCATAATCGCAATTGTTTGGTTTGTTTTTACATTCTTTATGGGAGCATTTGGAATAATTTCTGCTGGTGGAGACAAACAAGCAATGGAGGGGGCTCGGAAAAAAATATCAAGTGGAATAATTGGCTTGGTTGTAGTAATTGCTGCAATATTTATAATTAAACTTATCGGCTTTTTGCTTGGAATTCCTAACATTTTAAATATCACTCAACTATTTGGCCAAATTACACAATGACAAATTTTCTAACACAAGAAATTGGTAATCCAGCTTTGGGCCCAACTCTACAAGGGTTTTCCCAATCCGAGGGTGGAAGTCAATTTTTCTCAACTATTATTCCCAATGCAATAATGCTCGCTTTTATTATTGGCTCTCTGGTGTTTTTCTTTATGTTGGTAATGGGGTCAATCCAGTGGATTACTTCAGGGGGCGATAAACAGAAATTAGAGTCAGCACGCGGTAGAATTACAAGTGCCTTAATCGGTATTGTTCTTTTGTTTGCCTCTTTTGCAATTATTAAACTTATTGAAAATTTCTTTGGAATTCAAATACTGACACTTGACATACTTCCCCTAAAGATTTGATAATAGACTATATATAAATGAGAAATTTACTCGCAGAAACGATAAATCTTCAGCCAGCGGCAAGTGATAAAAATTTTGGTGCATTAAGAGATCTTACAATTCCTAGCATTATCTCTGCCTTAATTAGGCTTACAGTGGTTGTTGCTGCCATCGTATTTTTCTTTATTTTAGTTATCGGTGGAATTAGATGGATCGCCTCGGGTGGTGATAAAGGCCAAACAGAAGCTGCAAGAAGCCAAATTACAGCTGCCTTAGTTGGACTTGTTATAGTTTTTGCAGCTTGGGCAATTGTGGCCCTCATTAACACTTTCTTTAAAGTAGACATCTTCTCTTTAGTTATTCCCCAAGTAAACCAGTAACTCCCGACACTTAAGTCTTGATGAATTTGTTGTCCTAGGTTAGTATTGTTGTACATGCCAGCACGAATTAGCGATCTTCAAGGTATTTTTGAACGAGTGGTTTCAGTGGCAATAGGCTTAGCTGGAATTGTGCTTTTCTTTCTTTTAGTCTCGGGGGGATTCAAATATATAACCAGTGGCGGTGACCCCAAAGCTGTTGATGGCGCTAAAAAGACAATTTCATTTGCAATACTGGGCCTGGTTTTGGTTCTAGCTTCATACCTAATTTTATTGTTAATTAAAGCCATAACAGGGGTTGATGTAACACAGTTCAAAGTCACTCTTTAACTTCGTATATAATTAAACTCATGCAGAAGTTTTCTAAATTTATATTCTTTTTATTTATTGTCCTTTCGATATTTACTATTAGCTATTCGCTGTTAGCCTATTCAGCAAACGCTCAAGCAACCCCTGAGCCCGCAAACACTGAGGGAGCTTTCCCAAAATTGCATCTCAAATGTACAGAAACAAGGCCGGTTGAATTTCAATCCTTAAGACCATATCAAGCAGCACCTTGTGGTGATGCGCCAAAAGCTATTTTTTGCAGCAATAAATTAAAGTTTATAGAGGATATTGACGTTACAAAATTTTGTCATAGACAAGGCTCAGCTGGAACTTTTATATGTGATGGCTTTTCGGTCCACATAAACCCTCATGATTTATTTGTAACCCTTGACCAGTCACAATTCCCAATAATGGGAAACACTGAAGACGTTATTAATCATGCAAATCAAACTGACTCAATTGATGACGCTACCAAGGTTAATGAATATGTAAGTTGGTATTTAAATGGAGTTATAGACAAAGCTGAAAATAAAGATTCAACAGCTGATCAAATAGTTAATCTTTCAGGTCCTGTTAGAAAATTGTTGCCATCAGTTATTCAAGACGTAAACAGAATTAAAACAATTGATACCGCTACAAGAGTCACTTCATATTACGACCCTGATCTCAATAAAATAATATCAGATGCAAATAATCATGACCAAATTGTTGTTGATAACGAAAGATTAACAAGTTGGAATGATAATTTGAGTTTATTTAGAGAACTTGCAAACATTGTTAAAACAACTGACGCATGGGACAAACGGACTCCGCCACTCCCTTGGAGTGACATGGAGGGTAAACCATTTAAAAGTGATATTTTATTTAAAAAGGCGTACCAAGAATGGCGCGGAAAATCCTGTATCATCTTACCTATTGTTGGACTTCAATGTCTTGATTTAAAAATCCAAACTCCTCTTGGTACGATTGATTTCGTTACCAACAAATATGCTGACCTTTGGCGTTTTGTTCCGCTTGCCAACACAACCGATAAAAAGGGTGCAAACTTCCTGGTAACTTTAGACGGCCCAAGCTATGATGCCGCAGAAGGAACAACTTTGGCGCCAAAAAGCGCACAGCACAAATCCTATACCAACGCCCCGCTTTACTTTGCCCACACCCAAGAAGTAATGGATTTGTCGGAAGAATTAAACAAAACTTATACTCCAGCAAATTATAAAAGTGAAAAAATACCGGATACAACCGAGGTTAACAACTGCTCTGCCTTAACTGTTAGGGCAAATAAGGGTGATAATTTGTTTCCGGGGGACGATATAGAAATCTCAGTTACTGGGGCAGAATACACTGTTACGTCTGGAAAGTGTGTGGAAAGCCCGCCAAAATATGAATGTAGAGGTGCGAAAGATCCCAGGGAAAAACCAATTTGTAAAGATTGGCCAGGAGAATTCAAATGTAATTCAGAGGTTGCAATAATACTCGATCTTGCTACAAAAACTCCTTTTGCCGATGAAATATTTGCTAGTACCGTAGCCGATTCGGGGTCAACATTTAGAAAAATATTCCCTAAAGTTGAGGTGGGAGCACCAGTTTCTTGTATTGCAGACATTCCCACTGTCACAGGGGTCACTTACGACCCTGCGGGGAGCCAATTGCCAAGAGGCGACGAAGTAACCGGAACACAAGAATTTAAAGTAGAAAGGAACCCAGAAGACAGGGCTGGCGAAACACCGGAGCTTACATTCCCCCATATAGGGAGTGTTTATGAATACTTTTTAAAAGGAATCCAAACCGCACTAAGGCCAAAAGGTTATGGTACACCAATTGAGGACGGAAAATTTTGTGCACCAACGGTTCCTACTGATTGTAAAGTTAATGTTCCAGACTCAGCGGTTCCTAAAAACTTACTTGGAAATTTTAAGACTAATTTTATAGATCTTGCTGATAAGTGGACTGTGGACTGCCCTGGCGCAGTATATAATCTCGCCGATGAGTGTTACAACTATGTGGCGGTTGAAGCCAACAAAAAAGGGATTAATCCAGCTTTTGCACTAACAATTTGGCTAAACGAGTCCGGTGCCAGTAATTATTGCCATGGTGGAATTACAACTCAGGATTTTGGAGTTAATTTATTCACGGGTGGATCACAAGACACTAGTGTTCACAGAAACATTGTTAAACAACTTGAACTATTTTTGAAGCTAGCAAAAACAAAATGGTGCGAAGGAATGAGTGGTTTTGACGAACCGATGCAAGGATGGTTGAGCAGATTCCAAAGTAGTAATGGGGTTTGTGATCCAAAAGACACAAAGGCAATGGATTATGCCGATTTTTTTGAGAGTACTACTTGGACATGGGTTACAGGGTGCCCAAAGAATGGAAAATTTGGAATAACCTGGCCAACAGACAAAAGTTGTCCTAAGTAAGGCTTGTTCCAAGTAAAATTCGAAATACTAAATTCGAAAATCTAAACAAATTAGAATGCCAGAAGCACAAAGCCCAAAACTGTATGATTTAGAAGAAAGAACGCTACTTTTCGCAAAGAAAACTAGAGAATTAATTAAAAAACTTCCTAAAAACAATACAAATTACGAAGATTGTTCTCAACTCACCAGATCTTCGGGCTCAATCGGGGCAAATTATATAGAGGCAAATGAATCTTTAAGTAAAAAGGATTTTGTAATGAGAATTAAAATTAGCAGAAAAGAATCTAAAGAGACAATATACTGGTTAAAATTGATAGATACACTCGAAAATTTAGATTTAGAAAAGTTACGACAAGAATTAATTGACGAAGCAACACAACTTATGAAAATTCTTAGCTCTATTATGAGAAAGTCCGAATAGTATATAATTGTTTGAGATTTAAAATTTAGAAATTCGTGCTTGTTTCGAATTTCGATATTCTTATTTCGAATTTAAAATCACAATGTCTAACCTGCTTAAAAAATTATCACTCTCATTTTTATCTTTTTTAATTCTTTTTGGTGCCTTACTCCCGAACTTTTTAGTTGCAAGTGCAGCACCAAACCCTCCACCCCCTACTCCTGGTGTTGGCGCAGAAGGATCCGCCGGTGGGGTATCCCCTTGGTACAACCAAAATTTTTGGGATTGGCACACTAAAGTTTATTCAGACCAAAACCAAAGTGAAATATTTGGTGAGCGCTACACAGCAGCACAAGTTCAGTGGGTTGTTTATGGTATTGGTGCATTAATAGTTAATGCGGGAGGCCCTGACGCAACAGCGGCACTTGTATGTATTCATGACACTGGTATTTTAACCTGTGGAGATAAAATCAAAAAGTTTGTTGATTCTATAAATCCACTTACTGACTCTAGTACAACAAACAAAACCGCTTTATCGTTTTTTGATTCCCAACCCATCTCGGGAATAGGTTACATTCACCAAAAAATAAACAATTTTCATTTAATTCCAGAGGCTCATGCACAAGGTGTAGGATTTGATGCCGTTAACCCTATCCAAAAACTTTGGGTTGCATTTAGAAATTTAACATTTGGACTCATGGTAATTGTTGTGTTAATCATGGCATTTATGATTATGTTTAGAGTTAAAGTCTCCCCCCAGGCTGTTATTACTGTTCAGTCAGCTCTACCTAAGGTTGCACTGGGATTAATATTAATAACTTTTTCGTATGCCATAGCGGGCCTCATGATAGACCTAATGTACTTGGTAATGGGACTTTTAGCGTCATTTATTTCTAGTGCGGGGTCTGGGATATCTACGCTTAACGCAATTGATGTTTTTAAGGGTTTGAATAATGAAAACATCCTTTCATTGTCAATTCTCTATTTCTTTTATTATATATGTGGGATATTTAGTATATTTGCTGGCCACATGACTGGCGTTACAACTGGAATATTATTTGGCATCGGGTATGTTGTTATTTCGTTTATTATGACTATTGTTATAGTAATAGTTCTATTTATAAGTATTTTTAAAATACTTTGGTTGCTTATAAAAACATATGCGATGATTCTTATTCAAGTTGTAATGGGACCAATTCAAATACTTATAGGCACAGTTACTCCTTTCGGCGGAGCTGGAGCTTGGCTTAAAGGATTGGCTGCAAATTTGGCTGTCTACCCGGTTGTTAGTTTTATGTATGTATTATCATTTTTCTTTCTTGCACAGGGGTTTTCATCAGCATTTCCAGTATCAAACATCCCAACAAATCTTTCCACAAGTGTTCCAGTTATTGGTGGTTTATCAAATTTTTTGACTTTTCCATTTGGGATTAAAGCAGACATCCTCAAAGACACTAGCACATGGACCCCACCAATGTTGGGCGCATCTTGGGAAAGTTGGCTAGGATTTCTTTGGCTCGGGGTAAGTTTGGTGATAATGACATTAATACCAAAAACTGCTGAGATAATTCAAAGTGCTATATCTGGTAAACCATTTGCCTTTGGAGCGGCTATTGGCGAGGCTGTTGGGCCAATAGGTAGAGGTTCCCTACAATACGGCGTCCAGAAGTATGAAGGTAAACAAATGGCATCGTTCACTCAGCAATTTCCGGCACAGAAATATACTGGATCATGGTTCGGTAACACTTTAAGATCCATGGGGGCTATTAAATAATTTTATTATTTAAAAAAGTTTGGAGAGTACTTTTTTACACCATTTAAATAGAAAATCCAATCGATAGCGTCGAAGCCCTTCGCTTTCAATTTAGAGCTTCTTGTATCTATACCTTGTATCGCTTTCAATAGATTTTCTCTATCGTACTTTTTTAATTTAAGTTTGCGACAATTATTTGCAAGGTCGGAAAGTGTACCTTTCCATTCACCATTTTGTATCAAACCAAAAATTTTGACAGCAGAACTAGTTTTATCAAACAAATACCCACCAAATGGTCCTTCTGATACTGTACCCTCCCAATCAATACCAACATTTTCCCAATTAATATCCTCGCCCACAAAAGGAGTGCTACTTGTTGTTAAATAGTTATCGAAAGAAGTTGGCTCATTTAATATATCTTCTCCGGTTTTTACTAAAACGTCATACAAAGAAGTGCTCATCTTCCCTTTTCCCTTAACATCGATTTCTTTAAACACACTAACGACTAAGGACTTTGGCAAAACTTCTGGAACCTTAAAACCACTAGTGACTGATCTTTTTCTCTTTAATGCCCATTCCCCAAATTGACCCCAGGCTTCGTTTGCATTAATTTTACCTTTTAATCTTTCTTGTGGATGCATCATCATCCAAACTGCAAGCGATTTAATTTGTGGAACAGGAGGCATCCTTTTAGTTTCTTCCTTTTTCATTGGGAATGATTCTTTTAAATTATTAAATCTCTTTTTTAATTTGTCTGTAAATGATTTTTTTTCTGATTCTTTATCTTTTGGTTTTGGTTTTACAATCAATTTACGATTATATGTGCTATCACAGTCTTCAACAATGTCAGATAAATATGTCAAATTCCAAGCTATTTGTTCTGCATCTCTAGCTTCAAGTGAATCTAACGCAAAATTGTTTTCCAACCATCCTCTCATGTTTTCGCGAAAATTGTGCAATCCCTCTAAATTATTTATCCAAAAAAAACTTTCGAATTTTTCCCCTCGAGAAGCATCTGGGAGCAGGATGTTCAAATCTTTATTTTCTGCAATTATATTTATATATGCGCTGAGCGATTGAATAACGCCCTCTTTAGAAAGAAGTGCTTTTAAGTCTTCTTTTGTAATATCTATTTCATCTTGATTCGGGAAGATTTTGTCTACTGAAGGAGCAGTCTTTTTAAAGGCGGTTGCAGAAGATAGCTTGGCTCTGGCCTTCCATTCTGATTGCACCTTCTCTCTAAGATATGGGTCTTCTGGAAGTAAAAAACTTGGAACTGTTAGCTCCATTGGAATTGCTGTCTGATTTTCCTCTGCTTTTAAATAAAGCTCTTTTTGTTGTTCTGCTGTGGGTTGTCCCATTGCTTTTGCATAATCTTCAGGTGAAAAACCACCCAGACCGCCACCACCGGTTTTGGTGCCCGATTTTACTGCTTTTAGACTTTCAAAATATTCTCTTGCCCAGTTTACTTGGTCAACGGGAACTCCACCCCAACCTATTACATCAATTTCCCGTTGAAGAGCTTTTGCTTTTGCAGTATTTGGACCGTTTTTGGCGACTTCTTCTGCTAGATCCATATTTTTAAGTGTGGTATCTTTATATGCTTGTATTATTCCTTCTAGTTTTGGATCCCAACCAAAAAGGGTTGATGCTTCGTTTTCAAGACCAACAACGTTAATTTTTTGAATCGCCTCTTTAGCTTCACCAAAATTCATACCAGTCCTAATTTTAGCGATGTGATTTTTTATTGTTGTTATAACCCCAATTCCACCTTTGTCTTCGGTATCTGCCACTCTAAGAGGCTTCATCCTATCTCTTTTAAGATCTAATTCTTCTTTCTCATTAGGTTTAAGGATGTATCTTTTGAGTTCGTTCTGAAGGCTCATAAAGCTTCTGTTACCAATGCTGTGCCTGATAGCCTCCTCTTGAACATCGAAATATAGTAATGCCTCTTTAGCATCATCCTCATTTTTTATGTCCTTACCTTGGGGGCCCCTATTTCCCCAAAGTTTTTCCCTGACACTCTTACCTGTTTGGTTAATTACTTTTTCACCAGTCTTTATAAGTGCCGCTCCAAGAGCAGCATCAGCAACTGTTTTTGCAGTACTCGAAATTGAAGTCTTTTCTTCAGATTTGGTTTCTGTTCCAATTTCAGTTTCTTTTTGACCTGGAGTATTTGTTTCCGATTCAGGCTCTGCAACATCGGGGGTAGGAACTATAAAACTTACATCACGATCTTCTTCGACAGGTAATGGAATATTTCTCCCAGTAACGGAAGGCTCTACAGGTTCACTGTTTTTAAATTCCTGAGATTCTATTTTTGGAGGTCTTTTAGGTGTATTTTGAGTTTCACCTTCGCCAAAAAGTTCACCATCTTCACCGCCATTTAAAAAATTATCAAAATCTTTTCCTTCTGCCATACCCAAAATTATAGCACGCTTGGGGTCTTTTTTGCCAAAAATTAAGACCGCCTATTTGCAATTTCTGCAACATCAGCGGTCTGACTCCCCCTAGCAACTTAGAGCCACCTTAACAACCACGGTCTTTTTAGTCTTATAGCACACTTTTGACAAATGCCTTTGTGAATATGCTCTTCACAGGTCCATTTGCAACATTTGACGCATTGTTCCAGGTCACCAGGTTGGCTCCAATCGTCAATCACATCTGGTGCCTTATAGTCGCCCACATCTATTTCCTGCTTTGCAGGTTTTGTTGCATGAGTATGGCAAATGTGACAAAAAAATATGTGCTGCAAAAGCCAAAATCGTATCGCATACTCCAAGCGGTACATCCATGCAACCTTATTTTCAGCCTTTTGCTTTTTTGTCACTTCCTGCTGGTGCTCTCGTTCAATTTTGTCATCAACGAGCTTTTTCCATTCATCACTCATCTGAGTCTCCTTTTTTGACTTCTTTGGGTTTTAAGTTGCAGGCTAGACTATAGCACAAAACAGCCAAAAAGCAATGTTATGGGATAACAAGCTTTGCTTATAGGCCTTGTGAAAAGGGATACTTATTGCACAACACCCTTCACGCAGTAACCTGTAATAAGAGTTACTAATGTAATAAGGACTGCCTATGGAACAACACCCAATACCACAAAATATTTCCTCTTACCAATTCCGGCTGGTCGGGGATATGACTTTAAAACAATTTTTCCAACTCGCTGGGGGTTTGTTGGTTGCTTTAATTTTCTACTCTGCTCCACTTTTACCAATTATTAAATGGCCATTTGTAATAGTTTCTGCAATCTTGGGTGTTGCCCTTGCTTTTTTGCCGCTTGAAGAGCGCCCGCTCGAGCGATGGATTTTTGCTTTCTTTAAAGCAATTTACTCCCCAACTATGTATTTTTGGCAAAAAAATGCAGTTGTGCCAAAACTTTTCCAAGATGAACCAGTAGAAAACCCACAAGGTGCCCTTTCCCCACAAGATCTGGCTGCAAAAGAATATCTTTCTACAACAGGGCAAAAAAGTGGGCCACTAGCTAAACTTGAGGGAGTTGAAAAAGGGTTTTTAGCAGGACTATCAAATATATTTGCGGGAATAACTGGCCAAACAACTGCTCCAGCCGTTGCAATTCCAAATATACAAGCAGGAATACCCGTGCAACCCGTTGGTATGCAAATCGGAATAAACACGGGTACCACACCAGCAGTCGTCGAACCAAAAAAGGAAATGCAGATTCCCGAAAGTGTTCCCGTAAGAATTGCCCAAGTTGGTGTCCCACATTTGATTGTTGAAGAGAAAAAACAAAATATTATTCCCGAAGCTCAACTCACAACTCATCAAGTAGCGCCATTAATTGCTGGGGATGAGATTATTTCAACTAAACAAGCAATTTTTTCGGTTGACGCAGCTCCCCCAAATCCACCAACAGTTCCTAATGTTATCGTTGGCCAGGTGGTTGATGAAAATAGAAAAATAATAGAGGGCGCGATTATGGAAATAAAAGATTCTGCAGGAAGGCCAATTAGAGCTTTAAGGAGCAACAAAGTCGGGCATTTTATTACAATTACCCCTCTAGAAAGTGGCAGGTACGATGTAATTACAGAAAAAGACGGCTACACATTTACCCCTATTAGTTTTGAGGCAATTGGAGTTTTAATCCCACCAATACTCGTTAGTGGTAGAAAATTACCAGCTAACAGTCCACAGACTGCGGTCTACGGCAATCAACAAACCCAGCCAGTAAATAGCGTTCCGACAACCGTGGTCGGTAGTCTGTAGTCTATAAGCATATGAATATTCCAAAAATTCCATATTTGAGTATTCCCGATAAACCCATGACCGGGATTACCCAAGCTCATTTGCCAATTGCAGACATCACAAACGACGTTGTTATCTATAAAGATGGTGGAGCAGCTTTGGTAATGGAGTCAACCTCCCTTAACTTTGGCTTGTTGTCAGAAAAAGAACAGCAGGCTGTGATTGCGGCTTACGCTGCAATGATAAATTCATTAACTTTCTCTGTTCAAATTGTGGTTAGAACTCAAAGAAAAGACATTAGCTCATACATTACATTTTTAGACGAACAAGCCCAAAAATTAACACATCCACTCTTAATAAAGCTTATGTCTGAATATAAAGGTTTTATTGTCGAGTCGGTCAAAAAGAAAAATGTGTTGGGCAAAAGATTTTTTGTTGTTTTATATCTCTCGCCCTTAGAACTTGGGGTTGGTAAATCAATTTCGTCCATCACACGTGGCGCTAAAGCACTTCCATTTCCAAAATCATATGTTATTAAAAAGGCCAAAATCACACTTTACCCAAGGCGCGACCATTTAATTCGTCAAGCCGGGCGCTTGGGAATTAAATTTAGACAATTAACAACCTCTGAGCTCGTTGACCTTTTTTATTCGGTTTACAACCCAGAAAAACCTGCAGTTAAAAAAGAGCCGGAAGTAATATTGGAACATAAATAATATGTTTGACAAATTTAAAAATCAACTTATGGGTAAACCAGCAACAGCTCAGGGCGCCCCAATCAATACCCCTGTCCAACAAGTTCCCGAGCCTGCGATTCTGGCACCAAACCCAAAACCAAAAATTATTAATCCTAATTTGGCAATCGCACAAGGAATGAGTGTAATTGACGCTATTGCCCCACAATCAATTGAGGAGGATTTTGACTACATAAAAATTAATGACGTTTATTTAAGAACAATTTTTGTTGGAGGTTATCCAAGATTTGTAGCCCCCGGTTGGCTCGAGCCTGTTGTAAATTTTGATTCCAGTTTAGATATTTCTTTTTATGTTTATCCAGTGGATGGTAAATCGGTGTTAGACGACTTAAGGCGCAAAATTGCAGAAATGGAGGCAGAACTTTCAACAGACATTGAACGCGGAAAAATAGTTGACCCTTCAACCCAGGCTAAACTCGAGGATGCTAGAAGTTTACAAGAACAACTTGTTAAGGGAATAGAAAGATTTTATGAATTTAGTTTTTATATAACAATTCCTGCTTCATCGGTTGAGGAGTTAAACCACGTAACCAAACAAATTGAATCCCAATTAGGGTCACTTCTCATTGTAAGTAAACATGCACTTTTAGACATGGAGGACGGATTCCTTTCAACGGTTCCTTTTGGAATGGATAAATTAAACATTACTAGGAATATGGATACAACCTCTGTTGCTACAACTTTCCCGCTAACTTCATCGGAGCTTTCCAGCGACCGCGGAGTTCTTTACGGAATTAACTCACAAAATGAATCTTTTATTATTTTCGACCGCTTTTCTCTTGAAAACAGTAACATGGTAATCTTTGCCACCTCTGGTGCTGGAAAATCTTACTTCGTTAAACTGGAGGCTTTACGAAGCCTCATGACCGGCACAGAAGCCATAATAATTGACCCCGAAAGTGAGTACCAAGCCTTAGCCCAAGCGGTTGGCGGAGAATATATTTCTTTTTCGTTTAATTCGCCTGCAAAAATTAATCCATTTGACTTGGCACAAGTACGCGAGGAGGGTGAAAATCAGCTGGGACTAAAGATTCTTTCACTCCACTCTTTAATGAAAGTTATTATGGGAGTAATTACTCCAACCCAGGAAGCACTTTTGGATAGAGCCCTAGTTTTAACTTACAGAAACAAAGGAATTACCATGGACCCAGATACGCAGAGTAAAGAGCCTCCCTTAATGGAAGATTTATATAAAACTTTAATTGGTATGGAAGTGCCTGATGCTTTAGATTTGGCGGCGAGAATAGAGAAATTTGTAAGGGGAAGTTTTGTGGGAATTTTTGATAAGCAAACAAATATAAATATTACAAATCCTTTTACTGTTTTTTCTGTTAAAGATTTACAAGACACCCTCCGCCCAATTGCTATGTTTATTATTCTTGATTACATCTGGACCAGGGTTAAAAAAGACATCAAGAAACGCATTCTAATCGTTGATGAGGCCTGGCATATGATGAAGTACCCCGATACAGCGCAATTTTTGTGGAGTGTTGTTAAAAGGGCTCGTAAGTACTATCTGGGCTTAACAACAATTACGCAGGATGTGGAGGACTTTTTAAATCAAGATATCGGTAAAGCTATTGTCACCAACTCCGCGCTTCAAGTACTTTTGAAGCAATCCCCCGCTGCGATTGACAAGATTGGTGAAGTTTTTTATCTTTCCCAAGGAGAAAAGAATTTATTATTGGCCGCCAATGTTGGGGAGGGAATCTTTTTTGCAGGCCCACATCACGCTCCAATCCGGGTTGTAGCTTCGGTTGACGAGGATAAATTAATTACAACCAAACCACAGGAAGTTGCAAAAATAAACCCAAACGCATATGAAGCAAAATAAAATATGGCAGATATACAACTAAAAACCGACCGAATCGAGATTGAAAAACTTAGAAAACTTTTTGGCGAGTTTTACGATGAAGATAGTAAGAAAAAAATAGTTTATAAAGTTCCAGACCCTGAATACCCAACCGTTGAAAAGTTTGTCGATCATTTATATGAAATTGGTATGCCAAAAGGTACTTCTGTTAGAAGAATGGAGCTCATCCTCGAGCAAAATTATGAAAACCTAACAAAGGCTCCAGAATATTCAGAGGCGACAATGTCTGGCGCGCCAGAATATCCAGTTTCTCAAACAACTTTAACTTCAGATCAACTTGAACAGTTCGGGGAAAAAGCAGAAACACACGATGAACAAGCAAGACAAACTCGTGTTAATTCAAAAGAAGCTGTTCAAACAGCACTCGACAAAAAAATGGAACTTGCCCAAAAAGCAAGAGAGGCTCAACAAACATTATTCGTAAAAACTCAAAAAGAGGAAGCAAAACTTACAGAAAAGGAGCAAGAGAAAGTAGAAATTTTAAAACAACAAGTTAGTGCCAACCCCATAAAAGCGGTTGAAGACATTAGCACTGAAATTAAAAGCAGAGTTAGCCCGGACATTCCAGACTCAGCTATTACACTAACTGCAATTGGAATTGTTAATAATATTCAAACAAATTATGTAACGGTAACAGAAACCTCAGTGGCCCAAAAGTTAAAGGCCAAGCCGGAATTTTCTTGGACAATAGACTATGCAGATCAAAGTAAAAGCTTGGTTGAAATGCAACAAATAATTGCAAAGTCTGCCTTTGGAGAAGAAATTCAAAAGGAACTTGTTCCAAATGTAGAGGTCGAGGTTTCAGATTTTGAAGGTGATGGTTTTACTCCAATGCCAGCAGCATTTCTTTCTGAAAAAACCCTAGAGGTACTTAAAAACCAAAAGGAAGCTCTAGACTTGGAAAACCCAAACCTACAGAGCTTTGTAGAAAAAGAACTTGCAAAAATAAGTTCTGGAAAAACTCAAGGGAGTGTGGCTTATGACCAGGTTTCGGTTCAAACATCTTTGCAATCGTTTGATAAAGGTCCGGAAATTAATTGGGGCCAAGTTGGGGGAGATTCAAAACTAAATATTGCAGGTGGATTATTAAAAGGAGTTGTCAAAAACGCAGCAACTAAAGTAGCTGGCAAAATCGCTGTTAAAACAGGTCTTTCCGAGGCAGCAGCCACGGCAGGAACAGCTCTTGGCCCTCTTGGAACTGTTGCCGGTTGGATAGCGGGAAGTTTTTTAGGAAAGTTGCTCGACAGTATTAACTGGAAAGAATTAAGAAACTGGTCTGCGGGGCTTTTGGGTGGAATTGCTTTTTTAACAACTCTACCTTTTGTTGGGCTTGGTTCAGCATTAGGTATTGGTGCTGGAACAACTGCTGTTTCTATAGGGCTAGGTGGAGGCCTGGGAGGCTTAACATTGGGAACAATAGGAGCTGGAATTGGAGCCGTTTTTGGCGCAATTGCAACAGCCACAATTGGCGCAATTGCTGGACCAATCTTATTTGTTCTATTAGGTTTCCCAGTAATTGTTGCTTTAATTCTTTTTATAATTAACTCGGGAGCTTATGTGGTACCGCCCGGTTCACCAACTTCTGGTTTTTCAGGAAGTGGAATTAACATTGTTTGTTCCGATGAAAAGGGGCCAGTTGGAGTTCCTGGGCCGTCATCTACATCTAAAATTGCTAATCGTGCATGGGAAATAACGTCTGATTTATATCAAGGTTTTTGGTGTTATTGGAACAGATCCCCCGTTGCACCTAAAAAATACTTTCCCAATGACACCCTTAAATACCCAAGGGGGTACCCTGATTCTTTTGGCTATGAACAATATCTTAAAAACCCTAACCCACAAGACGAAAATGGTTTAAATATGTTTTGGTGTACGTATTTAGTTTTTAATGCCTATAACGAAATGGGATTCCCTATTCCAAAAGATGGAGCCGCAACAACAATGTACAATAACTTTGTTGCAAGAGGAAAATCTATTCCCCCTGAAAAAGCCAACCCAAATAATATTGTTCCAGGTAGCGCTATTTTCTTCCATGTTTCAAGTGGCCATTCTGGAATTAATCACGTAGGAATAGTTTATTCTGTGGACCCTGGAGGGTTAGTCTTTGTACAGTCAAACGGCCCACTTAAAAGTCAGTCAATTAATTTTGGTGGTGGAAAATTTGGAAATCTAAAAGTAGGTACCGTTACAATAGAGATTAAAGGTTTTGGTTTACCATAATCATATATGAGAATAATAAATAAAAAAACTGTTTTATTTGGAATTATATTTATATTCTTTTTGGCCATAATAATTTTAGTAATAAGAACTAGTATTTCCCGGCCTGTTGTTGAGAGTACTGTCCCAGAAAATGAAGCTGTTGAAATATTAGAAACTTCACAAATTAGTATAAATTTTAACACTGATATCGATGAGCGCGCTAAAAAAGATATTTCTGTGTCAATTTCTCCCGAAACAAACATCGACTTTACTTGGTTGTCTAATACTTACAAAGTAATACCAAAAAACAGTCTTGCAAATGACACAACGTATACTATCAAAGTTCTTTATAAATCTAAGGAGATTTACTTGTTCTCTTTCAGTACAACACCTCTTAGCCAATCAGAAATTCAAAAATTTGGGCCTCAACAAACAAAAGATGATCACGACTTTGGCGAGGCAGTCAAAACATTAGTTGATAAATATCCGTTTTACACAAGTCTACCCGTTAGAACCAATGATTATGTTGTTTATTACGATTTTGAGCTACAAAAATTTGCTATAACTTTTTTGAATTCTATTACAGAATCTCAAAAATCTATTTTTATCAAAGATGCTTTGTTAAGAATTCAAAAGATAGGTGCAAAAGAACCAATTTTATATTATACACAGCCTTAAACCTTAACAGGCATAATTAAGTGGAGATAACTAGAATCTGTTGAATCTGTAAAAAGTCCAGCCTTATCTGTTGTTGAAAATTCCATTTTAACCTCCTCCCCTACTACAGAATGTAAGAAGTCTTCTAAAAATCTGTAGTTAAAAGATATTTCAAACTCCTTACCAATTTCACCTTCAACTTTAGCGTCAACCTTAGCCTCCTGACTCCCAGAGTTTCCACTTTCAGCTGAAACTCTTACACTTTCCTTTAATATTTTAATCTTAACTATATTTGCGGCGTCCTTCGCAAAAACCGAAGCTAACTTAACAGCTCTAAGTAATTCCTCTTTATCTGTTCGAACAGAAATAGAAGATTTTTTAGGAATAATTTTCTCGAAATCTGGGTAATCACCCTCCAAAAGCCTTGAAGTTAAAACTACTCCATTATTTCCAAACACCACTTGTTTTTCCTTTTCCTGAAAATCAAAAAGAATATTTTCATCTTCTTCCCCTAGCCGAGACAATTCATTAAGGACGTTTTTAGGAATCACTATTTTTTGATCGCCTTTTTTAGATGACTTTAAATTGATTTTCTTTTGTGAAAGTCTAAAACCGTCTGTTGCGACCAGTGTAAGAGTATCTTTAGACCAAATAGACAAAACCCCCGTTAGAATAGGTCTTGAATCATCTAGCGACGTTGCAAAAACCACTTGAGATAATGATTTTACAAATTCTTTCTTGGGAATACCTACCGAGACATTTTCGTTTATTGAATTTAGTATTTTTGGAAAATCAGATGAGTTCATACCGAGAATTGTTGAAGTAAAACCCTCAGACCCTACTTTTAACTGTTCTTTTTCTGACGCTAGGTTTATTGCTCCTTTTGGAAGGTTACCAATAAGTTCTGTGATTACTTTAGAGGGAATACTTATGTCCCCCACTTCTTCGACTTT
>DASSIE010000002.1:0-2373 GCA_035692185.1 Patescibacteria group bacterium
CTCCCCAATTTGGGAGTCAATTCCATGTGGTAGTTTTTGTACAAAATCCCAAGCATTTGCTGACTTTATTGCAGAAATAATTTGTGACTCAGTTGCGCGGGTTCCATACGCAACATTTTCACGAATACTTGTTGAAAAAAGTTCATTCTCTTGGAAAACTAAAGAAATGTTTTGCCTAACTTCTCTAAACCCGAGGTCTTTAAATTTTTTATCAGAAAGCATAATCTCCCCACCAGTTGGGTCATACAGCTTAAGAATTAAGTTGGTAATTGTGGTCTTACCAGCCCCAGAGTGGCCTACTAAAGCAACTTTCTCCTTAGGATTAATTTTAAAAGATACTCCGGTTAATACATCTCCTGAATCTGAGTAATTAAAAGCAACATTTTTGAATTCCAAAGATGGATTCACAAGTTTGCGAACGATATTTTTTACATCAAAATTTTCTTTTTCTGGAAGTTCTAATATTTCAAAAAATTCTTTTGACCCGCTTTCGGCATTCTGCAGTTGAGTTAAAATAAAAGACATAGCAAAAAGAGGCCTTCTAGCTTGTAAAACTAACTGGATAATTAAAACCATTACTCCAAGTGTCATGGCACCATTAAAAGTCTGATAAAAAATCAAAATGTTAATTCCTAGCAAAATAACTATTAAGCTAAAATTGCGGCCAAAATCAATCCAGTGATAAGTTGAACTTTGAACTGCAAAGATTTTATTAATTTCTGTTAATTTATCACTTGCAAAAACATACTCCATTTTCTCGGTTAAGAATCCTTTTACAATTCTGATATTGCCTATTACTTCCTGAAGACGCCCACGCAAAATGTCTTCCAATTTGTTCTTTTTAACTTCACTCTTTCCCCACTGGATTGAAGAATAATAGGAAAGAGCAAGATAAATTGGAAAAAGAATAAAAACGCAAAGTGCGATGAGGGGATTATATCGGGCTAAAACAACAATTATCAAAATGCTTTGTAAAAAAGATGGCAAAATAAAATTTGTAGCAGCGTTAGTAAAGTTTTGAATTGTCCCTATTCCCCGGCTTAATTGATTAATAATTTTTCCACTCATTTCTGAATCAAAATAAGTTTGTGGGAGGGATAATATTTTGTTGTAAAATTTTTCAGTTAAAAATTTTCTTTGAAGCCCAGCAAAATGATCCCCAATTCTATCAGAAAGACCCGAGATAATTATTCCCAAAAAGCTGAGTACGAAAGTTAAAATTATTAAATTAGTTAAAGATTTTAAGTCTCCCGAACCAGTTGATATTTGGGATACGATATTGTCCACTATTAGTTTGGATACGAGGGGTGCGGCAAGTTCTAAGCCCGCCGAAAGGACAATTAGGAATGCAATAAGGGCCAAAATTTTGTAAAGAGGTTTGCTGACCAAAATAATTTTAATGATATTTTTCATAGAATGCTACTTATTATATAACAAGAATTTCCCGAACTTCAGCGTAAGTTTTTGATAACATTAGTTTCTGACGTAGTTTTGAGGCCCCTGGGAAGTTATTAATATACATTTTAAAAAACTTTTTCATTGGATCTAATCCTCTTTTCAAACCATGCTCTTTCTCATACAAATCTAGATGTTTAAGCAGTACTTTTATATATTCTTGCTTTGAATGTTGAGTTCGAATGGGTTCGAAAATCCAAGGATTGGCAAAAATACCTCTTGCTATCATTATTCCGTCTAAACCATGCTTTTGTACTTTTTCAATCGCCTCAGAATAATCTTTAACATCCCCGTTACCAATTATTAAAGTGTTTGGGGCAACCCTGTCCCTAATCTTTACAGCTTTAGATATTTCTTCCCAATTAGCCAGCCCTTCTGACATTTGTCTGGCAGTTCTGCCGTGAATGGTTAATGTATCAATTTTTTGCTCGAGCAAGAAAGTTATCCATTTCTCGGTAACTATTTCCTTTACACCAATTCTTGTCTTAACACTTATGGGTAATTTTTTTGCGCCTTTTTTAACAGCTTCAATAACTTCTTTCGCCAAACTTGGAGTATTAATCATCCCCGCCCCCCCGCCATTTTTAACAACAGTACGGTCCGGGCAACCCATATTAATGTCTATTCCATCGAACCCTAATTTTTGGACCATTTGGGCAACTTTATAAAAAAGTTCTGGCTTATTTCCCCAGATTTGGGCCACAATTGGCCTTTGGTTTTTACTAAATTTAAACCTAGGAATAGTCTTTTCGTAACCCTTAGAAGTTAGCGCCTCTACATTTGTAAATTCGGTGAATAATACATCTGGCTTAGGAAGTTCAGTCGCTACAACCTCACGAAAGGCAAAGTCAGTAACGTTTTCCATAGGAGCCAAGACGAAAAATGGCTTAGGGAGTTTTTTCCAAAAATTTGACATGG
>DASSIE010000003.1:0-34139 GCA_035692185.1 Patescibacteria group bacterium
GCAGACTATGCCTCGATAGTTAAAAATGGCACAGCACTTTCGGATGTTTTAAATCTTACGCTAAATGAAAATTATATTACTGGATCAAACTATGCCACACTAGTCTTAAACCGGCTTGGTGGAGATGACAATGCAAGAGCACTTCTGGTTAATTCCGGTAACGCCCAATTTAACGGACAGTTGCAACTTGGGCGGTTTGATGTTAATCCTCTTTCAATTGGCCAAGGATCTTTGGTTTTTAATACCAGCGACAACTTAGTTTATTTTTGGGATGGCACCGCGTGGGTACCAACTGGATCAGGCGGATCGACATCTTTTACAAATTTAACTTCTGGAACAAATACAACCGCCACCATGGTTGTTGGGTCTGGTGCTTCACTCACCTTTACGGGAACTGGAACCATTAATGCAAGCTCCCTCACCTGCGCAGATTGTCTTAATTTTACAGAATTTGCCGATGCAATGACCCTCGACGCCTCAACAGACATTGCAACCGCCGGATTTACGTTATCAACAAGTGGAACAGGCGCTTTAAATTTTGCATCAACCGGACAAGTCACGTTTGCAGGCAATGTTGATGCTGCAAACGGCCTAGATGTTACCAACGCAAATTTAACTGTCGCTACTGATACGCTCTTAAATGGAAATGTCACACTTGGTGACGCGGTCACCGACAATATTACGTTTACCGGACGAGTTGCCCAGGATAGCGATTTAATTCCAATTACTACAACAGGAACAAACGATTTAGGAAGCCTAGCTCTACCCTGGGATAATATTTATGGGAATGCTTTATTCCAGGGCGGAAACGCCGTTTGTGACTCCTCCGGTGCAAACTGTCCGGTATCAAGTAGCAATCTTTACTGGGGACAAGCCCTGGGAGCACTCTTTCCGCTTAATTCCACTGTCGATGTTTTGATAGGAAGTAGCGCAACAACTTCTGCTAAATTTGCATTTATGAATGTTAACTCCGGTACCCCAACCGCAAGTATTTCTGGAAGTATTGCAAATGTTGCAACTTATTTAACCGGGGATGGACTCTTGGCAACTACAAATTCCGCTCCGCTTACTATTGGTGACGATACGCAGGCTATCAACATAAATTCTAGTGACTGGGATATCACGTCTGTTGGTAACATGACTGGGATCGGAACAATAAGCAGTGATGGAGACTGGACAAACACACAAGGATCGCCATCAATATTTTTAGTAGACAGCACGGGGGGTGAAGATGACTATTCGATTAACGTTCAGACAAACGCGTTTAATATAACTAATTCAACCGACTCCAGAGTAGAAATCAGATTTGATGGAACGGGTGGAATTGATTTAGGAAACAATACTGCAACAAAAACAATTAATATAGGTGGAGTCACAAGCTCGGCCGCGGATACGATTAATATTGCTACGGATGGCACTGCGGCTGATGTTATAACAATTGGGAATTCAAATGCAGCTACTACCCTTCAATTAACTGGTGGCACTGCTTGGAGCATATCAACAGCAGGCTTAATTACTACCGCAGACGACGCTGCAATAAATGGCGGAGACATTACAACAACAGCAACAACCTTTAATCTTCTTGCCGGAGCAACGACTACGCTTAATATTGGCCCAGGAGGCGATGTCGGAACAATTACCCTTTCCGGAGGCTCAGGAGCTACCGGATGTACACTGGACGGCACAAACGGAAACTTTACTTGTTCTGGCAGTATATCTTCAACTGCAACAACTGGATTTCAAGGCTGGTGGCAAAGAAATTTGGGGGTTTTGTCCCCGACCAATATCACAGATGATTTAGCAATTGGGGGGATTGCAACGGCATCTGCAAAATTCCAAGTAGATTCATCAACCGGAAATATTACATCTTCTGGGGACTTGGCTCTTAATGGTGGGGACGTCACCTCAACATCAACGACATTTAATTTCTTGAATGGAACAGTAACCACTCTTAATATTGCCGACTCAACTACAACAAAAACCATAAACATTGGTGGAGTTACAGCTAGCGGCACAGACACAATTAACATCGCAACCAATGCAACTGCAGCAGATACAATCGCAATCGGTAACAATAATGCCTCTACTCTTCTAGATCTAACAGGTGGTGACGATTGGAGTATGACCAATACGGGTATTTTGACAATGTCAGCCAGTGCTGCACAAACTACAGCTATTGTTGTAACTGATACTGATTATACAAATGCTCTTTCAATAGGAGATAACAACATAATAGGAACAACGGCTAATATAGATTTGACCAATTTTGATGTAGTTGGGTCAACAGGAAACGTTACAACTGCCGGGGACGTTGCAATTAATGGTGGAGATTTAACCTCAACTGCAACAACTTTTAATTTTGATATAGGTAACACCGGAACTTTAAATTTTAGAGACGGAACAAACACCTTAGTCGCAATCTCAGATCAAGGAACGACCGGTAGGCTTGCGGTTTCAGATTCACTTCAGGTTGCTGGTTTAACTACTGTCGCCTATTCTAGATTTGGGACAGCATCAGCCACGCATACAGGCAATATCACAGTAGCAAGCGATGTCCTTATAAGTGGCGACCTTGAACTTGACGGAGTTCTCTACCTTGACGGTGAAACAATCACGGACTTAGGAGGCGTTTCAACTATAACTTTTGCAGGCGATCCAACAGCAATTAACAGCTATAACACATTAACCAATGGAAGTTGGTTAATCGACAATCCAACAACCGGGAGTCCCGGTATTGCAGCACTTATGGTAAACCAGGCAAGAGATGGACCAATTATGGCAGCTTCTGCGTCAGGCACAAATAGATTCTTAATTGCAAACAACGGAACAGTAACCTTAACTACAACTAACGCTACTACAGTTGCTAGCCTTATTGTGGACGGTGGTCTTGGAAAAATTGATGTAGGTACAGTCGACCCTCCTTATACTATTAATGGTAAAAAATTTGCAACATTTTTGTCCGGCATAGTTGGAGTTAAAGAAGAAGTTGTGGGACAAGCTACAACTAATGAATATGTTCCGGGAGTCGGTTACAGGTATTTGATAGACTTTAACAGCCTTCCTGAGGGCAGTGATTTGTGGCTATTTGGAAAAACTACTGACATTAAAACAAATATAAACAAACTTGTGGCCCTCTTAACCCCTGGCGATCCTACTCGTGTTTGGTATGAAGTAGACAAAGTAAACAAAAGATTAGCAATTTATTCGGCAAGGCCGACAACAATTTCTTACCGTTTGACAGGTCCCCGATTTGATCATCAAAATTGGGGTAATGCAAGAGATGAAGAAAGTGACGTCGTAGGGTTTGTATTAAATAATATAGACGCCATAAACAATAGTCCAATCGTCATTAATATTCAAAACATGTCCGACTTTGTAGTTTCAAAAGTTCAAGACGGATATTACACACTCAAAGACAATAATGGAAACATTGTTGACGGGGTTGAAAGTATTGGAAACTTTGTAGCAGGCAATGTTAAATCCGGGTTTATTGAGACTCAAGAGCTGGCTACAAATTCCTTTAACTCATTCCAGGCAACAATAGATAACTTATTAGTTACTACGGGTTTAGTTACCCCAAGGATTCAAACCGCGCTTATTTCCCCACTGCCTAACACTACAGATGTCGTGGTTAAGTTGGGAATGGACGCAACTGACTCGGGAAAACTGGCAATTCAAAATAATAACGGCCAGGAAGTGGCTTCGGTAGACACCCAAGGGAATGCAAACTTTAATGGGACGGTTCATTCACAAAATATTGATGAAATACAGGCAATTCTTAATTCTGTGGCAACCGACCAGACATTGCTATCGCAACTTGTAAACTCATCCATCAGCTCAGCTTCTGATTCGGCTGATCTAACTCAACTTGCTACTAATGACCTTTACGTAACCAACCAGGCGGCAATTAACTCACTCTCTGTAACTCATTCAATTGCGGTTGGGTTTGATTTGGCTATAAATTCTGCTGACAACTCAATTAATACAATCACTAGTCCTCTTAAAATACAATCATTGGCATTGGCCCCACTTGAGATCATGAATGGAAAAGTAAGAATTGATACAAATGGGGACGTTGCAATCGAAGGAAATCTTTACGTTGCGGGCAATGTTAAATCTAATAGCTACCAACTTACAGCTAATGACGATATTGGAAACCCATTAGCTTCGATCGACGCTTCTGGAAGCGCCTTATTTAATACTTTGTCCACTTCAGGTTTAACAATTGCAGGGGCGTCCCAAGCTTCAGACTCAGCTGTAATTAGCGGAGACATTACAACTAACGCAACAGCCGGCAAAGCCATAATCCCAGCCTACACGACAGAAATTACAATCCACAATCCAAAAATTACAGACTATACATTGGTTTATGTAACTCCAACTTCAACTACACAAAATAATGTTTTGTATGTAAAAAGTAAAGGCAGCGGATTTTTTACAATCGGATTTTCAGATACAATACCAATAGACGTTTCGCTTAACTGGTGGGTCGTTGAAACTAGTCAATGATACTGTTAGAATTGCGATTATGGGACTTTCTCCTTTTACCAAAAAAACATACGAAAAAAATGCTGAGATCTATAAAATCCTAGCAAATCCAAAACGGCTTGAAATACTTAACATCTTAAAGAATCATGAACTGTCGGTTGAGGAGTTGGCAAAGGAAGTTAAAATTAGAATGGCAAATCTTTCCCAGCACCTTTCGGTTCTTCGGCTTGTAAAATTGGTTAAAATTAGGCGTGATGGACAAAAAATCTTTTATTCGATTGTTGACCCTAGAATTGTTGAGCCTTGTAAAATTCTTCATGATTTAGCCAAAAGGCATAAAATTTAATTCCCATTAATATCTTGACAAGTTTTTAAATAAGAATTAACTTTAATTGATATATTCAATTATTCGTATTTATGAAAACATTTATTTTATTTCTGTCTTTGTACTTTTTTTCACTAATCATACCCGCAAGTGTTATCGCGTCATGCAATTTCTATACATCAATGACTTCTTCAAATAAAAATATAGCCAATTGGAATACAACCTGCACGGTCTCCTCTATCGAGGGAATTGACGATGCGCAAAATTTAGACTCTTCAACTACAAATAGTGCAAGTTTAAATCTTACTTCAGGCGGGTCAATCACGATTAATTCAACTGGAGTTCTTACTGTGGGTTCGCTACTTTTGTCAGGAGGAAACACTGCAATACAAACTGGAGGCGCAATAAAAGCAGGGGCACCTATTTACGTAACCGATTCGGATTTAGATGGCTGGCCACTTAATTTTACACTTTACAACGCAACCGCAAGCGGAAAAAGAAGACTTGGACTTATGCGATCTTTTACAACAATTGATTGTAACGACAATAATGATTTTAAATTAGATAATCAGTGCTGTGTTTCTTCCACTTATTATCGGGATTTAGACGGAGATGGATTTGGAGCCGGAAACCCAATCACAATGTGCGCTACCACAGGGTATGTAACAAATAATAGTGACTGCGGGCCGAACACCGCTTCGGCATACCCAGGATCTGCTGCCTGTAGTTCTGCGACTTTTCTTAATGCTAGCGGAGCATCCACCCGTGATTATAACTGTAATGGATCCGATTCTATCTGTGGAGCGCAATATTATTATGGTGGCGGAGGAAGAGAAGAAGTCCGAAAAACTTGTGGAACTACAGTAAAAGTTTGTTGCGGCCAGGGTAGCTACTGTACCGACGGTATCGCAGGCCCGGTTGGTTGTGGAGTCGCAGGCTATACTGCCGGTCCAAGTGTGCAATGTGGTGGCTGTTCCGCCTACTATACACTTATGGGATCCTACGGCGTTCAAGCATGTCAGTAATCATAGTTATAATCTTCTTTTTGTCTTGAAACCACAATTGATCTAAAATCATACGATATGGATAAAAAAGAGTATCAAAAGATGTATGAGTTAGAAGACTCACACTTCTGGTTTTTGGCTAAAAGATATTTTGTGGACTCGGTTCTATCTGCCCATGTTAAAAAGATCGACAATATTCTTGATCTCGGATCCGGAACTGGAGGTATGACAAAATTTTTGGAAAAATTTGGCAGAGTAACCGGTGTCGAAAAAAACAAACTTGCGGTTTCCCTTTCCAAAAAAAGACAAGTTCATGTCCTAAACGACAATATTCAAAACCTAAAACTAGGCTCCAAAAAATTTGACTTAGTGACAATTTTTGATGTTTTGTACCACAAAGATATCAAAGATGTTTCCAATATGTTAAAAAATAGTTACGGATTTTTAAAAACTAACGGACTCGTTTTGATAACAGATTCGGCATTTAATTTTCTTAAAAGTTCCCACGATAACGCAGTTCATGGAGTAAGGAGGTTTAGACTAAATGAAATTGAAAAGATACTGATCGAAAATGATTTTGCAATTTTAAAAAAATCATACATATATTTTTTCATTTTCCCAATTATTTTTATTAAACGATTTATTTTTGATAAATTAATTCACAACAGTTCATCTGATGTTAGTGATATGCCAAATTTGATAAATTTACTTATTTTGAAAATTTTATATATTGAATCAAAATTGTTTAGATATCTTTCCTTTCCCGTGGGATCTTCTATACTTATACTTGCCAGAAAAAAATAGACATGAAGGGTATTGAAAATGTATACAATGGACAGAAAGTAATTTCTGTTATATTTAAAAATAATTCAAAAATTGTTGATTCAGTCTTTGTCACACAAAAACATTACCCAATGCAGGTTGGTATACACGCCAGTTTCGACAAAAAAAAATTTAGTAAACATATACACAATGACATTAATATAGCTGATAAAATCAGCTGTCATGAAGTACTTTTAGTACAATCGGGTGTTGTCACTGTTGATTATTTCTCAAAAAATGGAAGGAAAATTGCTACAAAAAAACTTAAAGCGGGTGACGGAGTTTTGATAATGGATGTTATTCATCAAGTAACTTTATCAAAAAACTCAAAAGTAATAGAAATTAAACAAGGACCTTATGTTGAAAAAAAATAAGCAAGCTTGTCATTTTTCATTATGAAAAAAGATAAGCAAGCTTGTCATTTTTCATTATGAAAAAAAATAAATTAGTTTACATAATTCCGACGTACAACGAAAAGGAGAACATAGAGGCAATGCTGAAGTTTGTTCAAAAAATGTTAAGCACATTATCAAAGTACGATTCCTCAATTCTCGTTGTTGACGACAATTCTCCCGATGGAACTGGCAAAATAGTGAAACGATTGATGCAACACAATAGATCTATTTTTTTACTCAAAGGCAATAAAAATGGTCTTGGAATGGCAATAATTAGAGGATATAAATACGCTATTAAAAACCTGGGTGCAGATATTGTTGTTACCAACGAAGCGGACTTTTCATACTCCCCATCTTGTGTTCCAGAGATGATGAAATTATTAGAAAACGACACAGACGTTGTCTTTGGATCCAGAAAACTCACAGCTCTTAACAAATGGTCAACCGGAAGAAAAACTATCCACTGGGTTGCAAACACCCTATTCGCCAAAATAGTTGCTGGTGTTACTCAAGTTGAAGATCATAACAGTGCATTTAAAATAGTCAGAGTTAAAAGCGTCTTGAATAAGATTAACTTTGACAATTTCCCCAAGGGTTTTGCCTTTTTTAATTACTTAACATTTAGAATTTCTCAAACAACACCAAAAATATCTGAGTTTTTTGTCACATACACACCCAGATCTAAAGGTTCATCCAAAATAAGTCTAACGCCAAAATATCTTAAATATTTTTTAAAAGACACCGCTGAATACATACTCACATGTTTACGCATAAGGAAAGAGAAACTTTTTCCATGATACCCCGCCGAAAACCATATTTTGCTCATAATGCATTTGCCTTAAGCAAAAATAATGAGGTTGAACTTCTCGAAAAAGATTTAGAAAAATATTTAGCACTTCCCAATCCAGTTGTAGTTGGACAAGGCAGAATTGGCCTAAGATTGATACTACAAGTCCTAAAGATTAAACAGGGAGCAGAAATAATAATGCCGGGTTATACTTTTGGAGCTTTAACAAAAATAATAAAGGAGGAAGGTTTTACGCCAATTCCGATTGACATCGATGAACAAACTTTCCAGATGTCCCCAGACCTCGTAAAAGCCTCTATAACTTCTAAAACATCAGCAGTCCTTGCTACACACCTCTTTGGCGAACCATGCGATATTAATGCGTTCAAAAAAATTGCAAAAAAGCATAATTTATTTTTAATCGAAGACTGTGCACAGTCCCTTGGAGCAAAACTAAATAACAAACTTACGGGTACATTTGGGGAAATAGCATTTTCGAGCTTTGATATTAGTAAACCGCTCCAAGGCATACGTGGAGGTGTGGTCTTTAGTAAAAACAGAAAGTTGATGGAAACGATTAGAAAAATTAGAAATGAATCAAAAAATGAAACTCAGATACCAATTTTAGAACTAATTCGAGCAATGTTTGGATATTTTCTTATTCAAACCCCAGTTTGGTTTATGTTGATGTTTATGTTTAGCTATAAAAAAATGCAAAAAAAATTTGTCAAAGCATATAGGCACGGTGTCGACAAAAGAATGCCATATTCCCTACCCCCATTATTCGCGCATATTGTAAGACAAAATCTCCCTTCATTTAAAAGGAGGCTCGAAAAAAGGCGCGAAATCAGGAAAATTTACTATTCCCTTCTTAAAAACAATTTAACCATTCAAAAAGTAGAGAAAGGGAGCCTTGGTTCGGTCTATATGGTACTTGGTCACATTAATGCTGATATTTTTAAACTAAGAAGATATTTATCGTGGCACGGCATCGATATTGGTTTGGGAAATGAAATTGCCGATAACTGCCTAAGGGAATCAAATTCAAATGTTTCTAGAGTGCTAAAAAATAGTATTTCGTTACCAATTTATGAGACCATGATAAAAGAAGATGTTGAAAGAGTTTCAAAAGTGATACTAAATTTTATTAGTAAAAATTAATTATTACAATTCAGCTCGGGATTTTCCTGACATAATTTTTTAAGACCCTTCAGTTTAACGCTGTAAGCATTTACCTGTTTTAAAACAGGTTTTAAACACTCATCTCTATTTTCTTCCGAAAGATTATTGGTGTTGCACATTTCAAGTAGATACTTTATTGCAGTAGTCTCCCCATCTTTTGTTCTTGTCATTACTCCTGTAAACACTCCGTTGATACAAGAAACTTTATAAATATCTGGAAGTGTAAAACAAAAAGTTAAAGCAAATCTTGTTTCCTCATCTGTGCTTCTGTTAACTTTTCCCCCGACCAAGCCATAAATCATTTCAGATTTTGTATTTTCATCAATGTTTTTGTAATTTGCATCTAAAAGTTGGATGATCTCAGGAATATTTTTATTCAATACTGATATTGCAATTGGAAATAATTGTCCAAGGCATACACTTTGATATTTTTTTTCAAATTTGTTGCAAAAATTGAAAAGATTGTTATTTATTGGTAATTCAAATTTGTATTGCTTGTCCTGCATGTAAATTAACGTCTGATGAAAAACACCTGCATAGCACGCATCTTTAAACTCGGTGTTGGGGGTTAAGTTGTCACAACTTTTTATTCCCTTTGCTACAGTTTCGCTTGGCCTACCCCAAAGATTGTACTCAGGCGGGTCCCCTACAAATCCTAATCCAAAACCGTGATAGCATTCATAAAAATTTACATCTTTTCGGCTTAGCATTTTTTTACAAACATCAGCCAACTTAATTTTTAAATTCTCACCATTATTTATGTCATTTGTTACTCCAGACATAAAACCGTGCCAAAAACCATATGTACATCCAGTTAATGGGTCGCCAATTCGTACAATACCGCGTTTTTTTAGTGTTACATAAATATCACGGCCAATTTCATGCCCCAAGCCATGACAATCTTGAGTGCTATTTTTTATCGTGTCTTTATAAAAACTTATAGCAAGTGAGACATTCCCCTGTTCAACACTTTTTTTAATAACCGATCTTTCACAAGTTAATTTTTCAGTTTCAGACTTTACATTTTGACATGAATCAAATACTGCCATGTCAAAAATTTGTGTATATATGGTTTTAACTGGAAATAAAATGATTACAGATAGAAGCGTAAAATAAATTAATTTACGTAAAATAAAGGCTGTCATGTTTGTGGTTTTAAATCAAGGTCAACTTTTCTACAAAGTATTTCACCCCTGTTTTGATCGCAGAAATCTTTGATTTTATCTATTTTTATTCCACTTCTCATAATTTGAATAGACAAAAAATCAAAACAAATATTTTTATTTTTATCATTTAAAAAATCCTGATCACACATTCTTGCAACCCCTGCCACTCCATCAATATCGCCGCCAATGTCTTTGTTTAAAGCGCTCCAATAAAATCCTTGCAAGCAAGCATCTTTGTATAAAACATTTAAGGTAAAACAGTAAAGAAGGGAGTCTTTTAGTTCTTGTTCACCTCCCGTGTCAACAATTGCAGCTGTTACATTTGTAAATATATCTAACCGAGTTTGTTCATCCGTCCAACTAAATTTTGTTGAAATAGCCTTGTAGAGATCTGGCAAATTTTTAAAAGAGTTTGACATGTATGGCGAAATCATATAAGTGCATGCCTTTTGGTATTTATTTTTAAATTCAGTACAAAGTGAAAACATTTTATCTGTATTTGGAAATTTAAGACCATAATAACCATCGCTCATATAACTAAATGTCTGATGAAATACTCCTGAATAGCATTCAAAAAGATAGTCGCTATTGTTTGTTAACTCGTCGCAATGTGGTATTGCATCGTTAATCATTTTTCTATAACTCCCCCAAAACTCTCTATTTGGTGGATCACCCACAAAACCAAGGCCTATCCCGTGATAGCAAAGCGATATATTCAAATTATCAGCCAATATCTGTTTACATAATATAATCATGTCAGCATTTTTCACCTCTCCTTTTTTTATTTTGTCAGCAATTCCAGATAAGAATCCGTGCCAAAAACCATAGCCACATTCAGACATGGAATCAGTTATTTTTACATATTTATTCTCTTTTAGGCTCAAATAGATATCCCGTCCAATATCGTGCCCAATTGTGTGACAACTATCCAGGTTAATTCCTCGACGAATTACATGTTTGTAGGTTTTAACAGCGTAGGACACATCCCCGCTTGCCACAATTGATTTTATTAAAGTTCTATAACATCTAAGGTTATCTTTTGGATCTTGAATTAAGCTACATTTCTTAAATTTGAAGTCGTAATAATACTCAAGAGGTTTCACTTTACTTATTATTAGAAAAGAAATAACTGAAAAAAGCAGGATAGCTAAGAAAACAGTGGATATTTTTTTAACTTTCATTAGTCAACAACTGTGATAGTACCAGTTATATATGGAGATAGATGATCGTGGTAGCCCCACTCCCCAACCTTGTCAAACTGAAAAGTCCAAGATTCGCCTGTTTTAATTGGCTCCTTGGGGTCAAATTCTGAGTAAATCAAGTGGGATGGGTGCAAATCACTTGCTGGCCATTTAAGACTATCCGAGGAATTTAAAAAAGTAACTTTGCTGCCTTTTTTTATTTTTAAATTTTGTGGTGAATACGAATCTGTTCCCATACTAATGGTTGCGTCTCCCGAAAATGTCTCAGGTTTTGAGGTTTGAGGCACGTTTTGGTTATTATAAAAAATAAAGGCACCCACCAGTACCGCAATCAACAGAATCGCCACAAAAATAATATTTCTATTCATGATATTCTAACAAGCTTCGCTTATGACTGATAAAAGCTTCGCTTATATATTTAAAGATAACACTAATTAATCTTTCTCACAACCATTTTAATTTAATACCTTTTTATAGACTCTAAACAAATTTGTTTCAAAAACTTTAACAGATCCTTCATCTATTTCATGGGGATTTGTTTTACCTAATATTAAATATGACAAGTCGCTTTTACCACCCGAAAAGCGATACTCCTTGGAAAAAGTCACGTATGTGGTCATCCCATTTAAACTCACCGGAGGCAGAGATCTATTATATTCAATTAAATATAAAAATTCAGCTCCGTTGGCATAAACAAGCGGGCTGTCAATGCTTAGATCATATTTTTTGCCTTCTGAATTCTGGCTAATAAATTTTGCGACCTGCGCTTTTTCACCATAATCGTATTTTCTGTCTTCATTTTTAAGGATGGAATTATTAACAAGCACAATGTTTATAGTTCCGTAAAAAAATAAAAATATCATTACTAAAAAGGGTAAAATATTACCTTTACTCCAAAGAAAGCCAAGAAAGGCTGAAATTATAATTATCACTAAAGGCATAGCTCCGATTAAAGAAAATGTAGGCCCATTTAACGGACTAAGCCACGGATGAGTGTACGAATAATAAACCCCCGCCACAAATGGAATTGGCAGAAAAGTTATTAAAAATACCTTAAATATTTTATCAAATATATTACTTTTGCCGTTAATTTCTAATCGCTTGTACAAAAAAACGAAAACAAGGGACAGAATCCCTACAATATTAAATGCCCACATTAACAAAGTGTAATGTAATCCGATTCTTGCTTCGTAATATGGAAAAGTATGCAATGGGTCGATCGTGGTGATCCAAAATTGCCAAAACTTTTGCAAAATTCCTGATATTAAATACAGAAATGATTTGTTTGAATCAGACACATTTAATAAACCAAACTGATAGAAAAATGCTTTCAAAATTCTTGGAAATAAGTCAAATCTAGTTTGAAATTCGTAAATTATAGTTGGAATAATTGGAACTAAAAAAGCAATAACTGAAACAATTTTCTTTAAAACTGTTTCCGGGGATTTTGGTTTTAAAAATAAAATTATTAATAAAAACAATCCCATATAGTAGTAACCAGAATCATGAATCTGAGACATTGCAGATGTTAAAAATAAAAAAATTGGCCACAACCAAAGTTTATTATTACTTTTAATAAGTACAAACAAATATAATGCGAACACTACAAAGGCAGGGACCAGGCTCGGTGTCCAAATGGCTCTACTGTAGACATTCATAAAATGTGAAGTTGAAAATAAAAAAGCTGCAATTAAGCCTGTTTTTGTGTTAAAAAGATTTTTTCCAATTAGATAAATTACAAAAATAGAAATTATATTGACTATTGCAAAAAAACTGACCATTCCAGCCGGGTTAAATGAAGTTATGACTCCAACGGGCAAAAGAAGATAAATGAAAAAGACACCTGAATAAACCCGATAGTTTGAAACTGGTATGTTTTCATCAACTAGGTACGTGCCTGCCTCGCCAATTATTGGAAGTTTGGAAAAATCCCCACTTGCAACAGTTTTAAAAAGTTCTTTAACAGAGTAAATATCTTCTGACTGATCAGATCCAAACAGAAAATTTGTGTTGAGCTTATAAAGACGTAAAAAAACACCCAGGAAGATAATTAAAATTAACAAGAGCCCAACAACTTGTGTTTTCATTTGTCTTTTTTTGCACTTGTATATATTTTACCAATCCCAAAGCCCACGATAAGGCCACCAACACCAGCTACAAAAGGAATCGTTGGGAAAGCTTTGCTAGTAGTATCAGCTAAGACATTTAAATCAAAATTTGCTTCCGCAATTTTATTTTCATTCTTATAAAAAGCGGATGATACGGTGTATGCTCCCTCATTCAACATAGTACTTAGACGCCCTACACCTTCTTGCAGTTCATCCTGAGTTACTTTTGCCGCAATGTAAGTTGCCTGATCACTTTTTCTCTCAAAACGCACTAACACTGAATCAAAGGGGACGGGTGTTTCGGTTCCTTTGTTTAAAATAATAAAAGTAAAAGCATTGGTTTCATTAGCTACAACCTCTTGTTCCTGGTACTCAAACTCTATTGTGTAATTTCCATCGTCTTTAGGAATGCTTACTGCCGTTCCATGCGCAAAAACAGCAGTTGTGGAACTAATAAACAAAAACAAAGAGACAAATAGAATATTTTTTAGCACAATATTAAAATATCATTGAACAATTCCATTGACAACAACCAACTGTAATTTTCTCCCGTAAAAATCCTTTAATATTTCTGTGTCCATATTTTTATTAAATTCTCCATCGCCATTATCCTTGTAAACAGTTATGTAGAATATTCCATTAGACATTTGATTGGTAAGAAATTCCTGGGTATACATTTCATTGGCCTCGATGGGTAAATAAAAATCTTTGTAGCTATCGGGGACCAAATATGGCGAGAATGCTAGCCAATCACCTGGCAAACCCAATTCCTCCCTTTGTACTATGACAAAAGATGGTGATCCTACCGTAAGTTTTTTTACATGAACTGAAAATTTTGCACCACGTTGTATGTCAGCCTGAAATGAATTATTAAAATAGGGCAAAACAAAATCATAAACTAAAAAGGATAAGAGTAAAACAAAAACTATAAAAATCCAGAAAAGCCAATTTTTAAAAAATGATCCACTACTGGGGATTTGCTGTTCTGGAGGCAATACCTGAACGGCTGTAATAACTGGAGGTATTTGGTTTGTGACTTGAGGGCTTGGGGCTTGAGCGTCCATGCAATAATGTTACTTTTTTTTGAAATCTAAATCAATTTAAACTTTTATTATTTTTGAAAAAATTATCGCAAGACGTTTTGTCATCAGCAGTCAAGTAATCGCATATCTGTGGAGCATTTTTAACGCCATTGTTTAACATTACAACACTTGCACCTCTTATGCACGAGCTTATCAGTGTAGCCTGCGAGATTCTTTTGCATTCTGCACCAATTTTTGGGACGTCATACTTATAAAGATCAGCCATCGTTCTTCCCACGCCCCAATAACAGCCTTCTTTTGACTTTTTTACATCGGCCAAATTGCAATATGTTGCCATTCGTCCGAAGTCTAAATCAAAACTATTAGACCAAAATGACCCAAGCTCGCTAAAACATGCCCACTGATATCTAACGTCCAGCCCATCGCAGGGATAAATTGGCTTAGTATCATCAAATTTACGGGTGACAAACCAATTTCCATTTTTTTCACCGTCAAGACTCATCAAATTAAACTCCATAAAAACTGCTGAGTAACAAGCACCTGGGCCATCGGAAACATCATCTTTTAAAAGATTGTCGCATTTGTTAAGCGCCCACTTTAAGTCGTCAAATTTATAACCCTTAAGTGATAAAACAGTATGGCTTACGCCGTGAATACAGCTACCACGGCTTACATCGTCAACATCAATAGATTTGCATTTATCCATTACCGTATCGAAAAAACCTTTACCTTTTTCGTTAATTCCTGCTATCACAAATCCGTGAATACAACCGTAATCGAGGCCAAAATCACAAACGTCAAATCCTTTTTCGTCTAAAATCTTGTATGCCTGCTCGCCTAAATAATGACCGAGGTAATGATTTGTACTTGGATCATATTTTTTAAAATTACTTCTAAAATACGAATATGTTTGGTAAATTCCCTTATTTTTAACCATTTTCCCTAAGAGTTTTTGATTCTCAAAAAAAATAACGCTTGGGTCTGTTTCTTTTTTTATTAAAGTCTCCGCGACAAAAGCTCCAACTATCAAAAATATTAATGCCGCTAAAATTGTTGTTTTTTTAATATTCATTTATTTATTATTTGCATACGACGATACTGGGGTTATTGATTCAATGTCACAAAAACTTTTGTAAATTGGAGGGACTTTTAATAAACAATTTTGTTTTAATGCCTGGGTAGAACCTATTCCAGGAATTTCTGCAAAACCACGTTTTAAACACTCACCTTTTTCCCGATACGAAAATAGTGGTGTATTCAAGCAAAAGTTGAGGATTTCGTCCGCTTCAGTTCCGTTTGTACTAACTTCGTCTAACCCGCTTGCATAACCCTCTATACAAGCATAGCGTATTTCTGGTTTAAGAAAATTTGCGCAGAGTACCCGAATATCTGCATATGAATATTGCTTAATAAATGCCAGGCTTGAAAAGTAAGTCAAAACAACTTCGAACCATTCGTTTGGATCCGGGAGTTTATTTTGTATTATTTTTATAGCCAGATTTAAGTCATAACCACTATCCATATGAAGAAAAGAAACTATGTTTCTATAACACTGGACTTTATGTTTAGATGCCTCTCCAATGTCGCATATCCAAAAAGGGTCGTCGTTTTTAATTGGAAACACCGAGTCATTATTTTGGTTTTGAAATGCAAGGTTAATTCCAGTGTAGACTCCAATTGTGCAGTCAACGGGTTTATCGCTAATGCCTTGGCAAAATTTTAATTTAGAATCAATAAATTTTAGAAATTTTTCTTCAGAACTAACAGAACTTCTTTTAGTAAAAACTGTTGCAATTCCAATATTGAAATAGCAGATATCCCAATTTCTGGTCGGACTCTTTAAATTAATAAATTTACAAATTTTATCAAGCTTATTGTAGTTTGGTCTTATAACGTAGTTTGGTACTATAACGTAGTTTGGTACTATAACGTAGTTTGGTCTTATAACTAATGACGCCTCATAAAGCCCTTCATAAAACTCATAGAAACATTCATCGTTCAACTCATCACTTGGGATTTTAAGGCCAAGCTTTTCTGAAAGCAAATTATTTTTTGTTAAGGAAAATAGTATATAAAATTTATAACCGTCAAATCTATTTTTATTCTCACAACCAAACTTATCAGTATCGATTTTAAAAAAAATAAACCAAATAAAATAGACACCCACAATTAAAAATGCTAAAACCACTCCTAATTTTTTAAAAATGGTTGTCATTTTAATTTGTACAATATTTAGTCAATTCGCTTGGCAAATTTGAACACATTTTTTCATATTTTTCTTTTGATAATGAGGACTTAACAGCTGGCATTATTTTTGAATAACAAGAATCTTTTTCAGATTCAGTAAGAATCTTAAGATCGCAAAAACCAATAGCAGATTCCTCTTCCCTTCCAGGGGCACCAAATTGTAAATATCCTAGAGCTAACCCGTGCAGACATATCAAATTACGTCTTGACCCTAAATTTCTACAATACTTTACCTGATCATCAATATTTAAATTATCCCGCATTATAAATCTTACTGCGTCCTCTGCAATTGTCTCAACCACTAAGTCCATATATTTAGGTTCAACAGTTTTTAAATATTCAAGGGAAGTATTTAGTCGATAATCACCTAACCACAAAATTGCCGGCGACAAATCCATGTAACATGGGGCTTTATACCTATCTTTTTGTTCTTTACATAACCAATAAGGATCAATTTTATTCATTTTTAGACCATCGCTTTGGTTGTAGTAGCTGATTGAGATAGAATCAAACACTCCTGTTGCACAAATTTTAAGCTCGTCCGGATCCTGAGTTATTTTTTCACATAAAGCAAGTGCAGGGTAAATCATTGCCCGCTCATTTCCAAAGAATTTAGGGTCGTGAACATTTGTCCAACCATGCCCAATACCATGATAACAAGCCAACTTAGCGCCAGGTGCGTCTTTTGAAAGTTCATTGTCTACTTTGGAACAAAAATTTCGCGCAAGTGAGATGTCTCCACTTTTACTTACAAGGTTTTCCATAAAGCCATGATAAAAACCATATGCACAATAGCTTGATTTGCTGCCTATTTTAAAATCTGTTCCTTTTGAAAAAAGGTCATAAGCAGTTTTGCCCACCCGATGCATAAAATCATGACAATTTTTGGCAAAATCAGGATCAGAATTATATGTATCGGCAACAAGAGTCATTGTGTGGTTTAAGTCTCCTTTTTCTAAGTCTTTATCAATTACTCCTTTCCAACAAATAATTTTCTGTGCTTCATTTTGTATGTTGCTACAACTATTGATCGAGATTACATTTTTTTGAAATATATACACCCCAAATAAAATTATTGCACTAAATACAACAGTTAAAATAAAATATTTTTTGATTAACATGGTTAATAACTACCAATTACTTGGAACCTCTCCCGAAAGACACTTTGTTTTGTAGTTAAGTGGAAAGTTGTTGCAATATGCATTCCATCCTTCGCTTCCTTTGTTAAAACTGAATTTGGAAAAGAAAAGAAGACCCTTATAACAAGAGTCGGAAAAGCCATATTTTTCCCCAACTTCACAAAGAGCTATTGAATCTTTTATAAAATGTGGTTCGTCCTGAATCCATCCGTTTGCAACCGATGCAAAACACCTCTCATCCATTCCACTTGGCAGTGCTAAGCAATAATTTGCTACACCATTAACCCCTAATGTATCAAGTAAATTAAGTGACACCCTTCCCCTTAAACCTGCGTCATAACACCAATCGCGGTAATATTCACCTTTTGCAAATTTACAAAAATTTACGAGTCCACTTGGGTTTTTAATCTCTTCAGAAAAATATGCCATTGATTCAACTTTACAAGCAACATATTCCAAACCTGAATATTTTGAACAAAAACTTGCAACAGTTTCTTTTGTTGGTTTGATTTTGGCAACTAAAGAAGCATCATCTTCATCTAAGGATTGAAAAATAATCATAAACACTCCTTGCATACATGTTTGGTAATAGTCTCTGCCATCTGCTTTAACTGCAATGCTTTTACATAAAGAGATGGATTTATTAATGTCAGCATCAGTTATGTACATGCCTAAATGTCCCATTGAGTGATAACACATTGAGATTTCAAGTTCAGATGGCTTCCAGTTTCCCCTTGGCTCACAGGCAATGTTTAAATCGGGTAAAATTTCTTTGAGTTGAGTGTCGCTTAATACATCACTCCCCTTAAACCTCCTCATTACGGCTCCATGTGCACAGCCGTTGTTGCAAGCAAGCGCCGGGCAACGGGCAATAACGTCCAGCCATTTAGATGTGTCCTTTCTAGTTTCAATATCCGCTAGTTCATGTCCTAATACGTGGCAATATAAATAACTTTTATCTGCTTGCTGAATTTTAGAAGTTACTGCAAAAGCCTGCTCCATTGTTACGAACCCTTTAGAAAGAATTTTGGGAATTTCGCGGTCGTAGCAACCTCTTTTGTAATCATCTTTTGAGCAAATTTGTGTTATCTTTTTGGCAAAATAATCTAAATTACTATCGTTAAAAGACAGAATTGAGCCGTTTTTTAAGATAAAAAATACCGATAATAAAACTATAATTAATAAAGCCGTATATACTTTTAAATATTTCATAATAAATTTTATTTTACCAATATTCGTTTGTCCAAACATAATTTTTCGTATAATCCGAGTCCTGCGCAAACGTCTTGAGACTGTTCCCTCTTTTCTGGATTTGAAAAAAATGCCCATGCCCCCCCTGCCCTACATATCGCTTCCGAATTTTTATTTTGTAATTTTGAGCATCCGTTAATTACTGTATTTGTGTTGTATAAACTTGATTCTGCAATCGAATTTCCCATTCCAAGTAAACAGCTTTCTCTCTCTTTAACAATTTTTAAAGATGAGCATAGTTTACCAACTTTGTCATAATCCGAACCTAATACCTGATTCCACCAAGATGTTTGTTCAAAATAACACGATTGTCTAAATTTAGAATCTAATCCTGCACACGGTTCAAACAAATTATTTCCTACCCCCCTTATTACAACATTGCTGCTACCGTTTTTGTCAAAAACTGTCGGAAAATTATTCTCCATAAATACTCCGCCGGAACAGCCAAAAAGTGGGCCTTTCCAGCTTAATTTTGCACAAATCGAAAGCGCCTCTTTGATTTTACCCAGACCAAAATATTCTACTAATCCATGCCCTATTCCATGCGGACATCCAAGACCGTTTAGCCCGAATATTTCAACGCATTTCTCGTCGAGTTGGGTTGCCACACCTAAACCCTTGTCACTTACCGCTTTGATAAAAAAACCATGATAGCACCCAAATCCGGCATAGTTGTCACAATAGTTTACTCCCTCAATACCAAATTTTGTGTACATTACCTCCCCCAATAAATGAAACGTTATGTGGGTTGAAGCTGAGCTTTGATCATAAATTTTTTTTAAATTTTGATATGTTTTTTCTGGTCCCAAGCTTTCCACCATTTTGTTAAGTTCCTCTCTTTTTAAAACAGTGTTTCTTAAAATCCAGTTCTTTTTACTGATTACAAACAGTTTCGCTTTGTATGATGGAAAAAGATGGTCGTGGTAATTCCACTCACCAATTTTAGTGGTTTTAAATGTCCAACTACCCGTTGGGCTAATTGGCTTTTTTGGGTCAAATTGTGGAAATATTGTATGTAGCGGGTGTGGATCACTTGCCGGCCAAAAGGGTGTGTTAAGACTTGAAGTAAACCTAACCGAATCCCCTTTTTGTACGGTAAGTTGATTTGGGACAAAACCATTTTCTCCGAGTTTAACTTCAAAAACCTGATGTTTATTTCTTGGAACAAAAAAGAACACAAAAAGTGAAATGAGCAATAATATAGATACAAATATAAAATTATTGATTTTTTGCATAACATTTATTCTTCCATTCATCTGGCAGTATATCGCAATATTTTGAATAATCCGTAGAATTTATTGTAAAAATCAAAGATCCATTAAGCGCAAGCTTATTGAAACATTCATCGCTAACTGCACTTCCATATTTTTTTGATAACGTACATAGTTGTATTGCATTATATTCATTATATTTATCTATCTGAATCATCCTCATTGCAAAACTAGAAACACACAAGTCTTTGTGTATTGGAATGTCCCCACAATATCTATCCATACGTTCCAACCAATCTTCTTTGGGCATAAAGTCATCAGCCATACGATTTATTACAGTACCATAACATTTATCAACATCGTCTACATTTTTTGCAAAAGAACAAAAATTTACAAGTTTTAGTGGATCTTGCAATTCATCTTCAATAAGTGAAGATGATTCTCTCCGACATATTTGGTATGCATACCCAGTAAATCGGCTGCAAAACTTAATAACATTGTTTGTTTGATATTTGACATCGTCAGGTAAAACCAAATCTTCTGGATACAAAAGAGTCATAAATATACCTTCTGAGCAAATTTCTGAATAGTCTCTTCCATCCTGTTTTTTTGAAATAGTACTGCATAAAGTTAGTGATTTTTTTATATCTGCATCTGTTATATACATTGCCAAGTGCCCGAGTGCGTGGTAGCACATATTTTGGTCTACCAAACTTGGTGACCAATCAGATCTTCGTTCGCATACATTCTTTAAATCCGGAAGCGCTTCTGCGATTTGTTCATCATTTAAGGTTTCTCCTCGAAAATGCTCAATTAATGATCCATGTAGACATCCATAATTACACATTGCAAGTGGACATCTTATCAAGATGTCTTTCCACTCTGTTTTATGAAGTTTTGCTTCCTGAGAACTTAATTTATGTGCCAAAGTGTGGCACTGGGCATAACTCGGATCTTTAAGTTGAATTAAACGAATAACTTCAAATACCGCTTCCATTGAAATTTTATTCATCAGTTTTGGGATTTCAGTCTCGTAGCATGCTGGTTTATATTCAGCACTAGAACACTTTTTTAGAATAATTCCTGCATAACTATTTATGGGTGCGGACCCTCCAAAAAGAAAACTGTATAACAAAACACAAACTAAGGTTAAAGCTATAACATACCTTAGACATTTTTTAACAATTGCGATTTTATTTTTTTGCATTATCATTTTGAATGCATTGTCCACTCCAAGGCATTGGAAGACTTGAGCAAAGTTCTTTAAACTCTGGGGATTTTATATCAAAATCAAAACTTGAATCCGTCACAATTTTATCAAAACAAGCTTTTCTGTTTTCGTCATCTAAAGTTCCACAGTAATCAATTGTCTTTTTTACATTTCTACTATCAATTTCTAAAATACGTGACGCGGTCATAGCAAAACATTGCGACTGAAAAGGCTGAGTAAACGTTAAGCAGTATTTGTGGATTGACTCATAATTAAATCTAAATTGAATTGGCATTATATAAAGTAAGTCGCTAATACATTCAGTCTTTCCCCTAGAATTAAGTTTTGAGCAAAAGCTAAGTAAACCCTGGCCAGTTTTTAATGTATCAAGAAACATCGGCCAGGATTCTGTCCAACAAGAATTTTTTTTCTCACCCGTAAAATGACTACAAAAGGAGTAAACATTTTCTTTTTCTGGAACAATATTTTTGATTAAAGATTTATCATCAGTGTCTAGGGGTTGGAATATTTGCATAAACGCTCCGTCGTAGCAAAGTCCAGAAAAATCCCTGCCGTCTTTTTTCTTACCTAATTCATCGCAAGTTGCAACGGATTTATTTATATTAGCCCCCGTTATATACATTAATAAGTGTCCCAAAGCGTGGTAGCAGCTTCCTTGGGCAAGACCAGTTAGGTTATAAGTCGGACTACTTTCGCAAATGTTTTCAAATTCTTTTTTTGCTTCATTAAAAGTTTGACCAGTTAAAACATCTCCCCTATATTTCTCCTGAAAAGCCCCGTGAACACAACCATTTGAACAAGTTCCATACGGACACCTTGCTACAACCGATTTCCAATTCTCAGGGTTTTTTGCAGTCTCAATACTTGCCAATTTGTGGCCTAAAACATGACAATACGGAAAGCTTGAATCCTGATCTTGAACTATTTGGGTAACACTAAAAGCGTCTTCCATACTTATAAATTTCATGAGTTTTGGGATCTCTGTCTCGTAACAAACATTTTTGATCTCAGCTAAGCTACATTTTTTAATAACCTTATTGGCGATACTCGATAATGATGGGCGTGTGTAAGTTATCTTCATAAAATAAATCAAAAATATAAAAAATGTGATTATTCCTAAAATTTTGATGTATTTCATTGATTTGTGAGTCCTCTTGTTGCAACATCTAACTCATGATTACAAAAATCTTTATAAACTCCTTCGGAATTACATATTGCGACCGCTTTATCATTCGGATACCACTGGGCAAGATATGAATAAATATATGAAAGACAACCTGTTGTCTCGGTGTTAGTTAAACCATTATTTTTACAAAAGCCAATTGCTTTTATGTATTCTTTGTTGGGTTCACCGTGTTCTAAGAATGCAAATGCAAAACCCTGTAAGCAAGGTATTATTAGTCTTGTTTGTAAACCTCTACATGTAGCTATACTTTGTATATGATCTGAATTGTTTGCTTCAGCCAGGCTAAATGGAAGGGCTAAATTAATCATCGCGTGTTGCGCAATTGAATTATCTTTTATTTCTTCAATGTAGCGGGCTGCAAGTTTTAAATTCTTACCAGTTATTGAATATAAAACTGTATTCATGCTGATGTAACATGGATCTTGAAATTTTTTGTCCATTATTTTACAAAGCCACATTGGATCAGTTTTTTTAATTTTTAAGTCGTATTCCCCGTTTTCATAAAAAATGGAGATTCCATTAAATACCCCTGTTGCACATCTACTTAGTTCTGAATCAGTTCCTGCAACTTTTTCGCATAAAGAGAGTCCTTTTTTAACAATTCCAAGGTCGTCTCCCAACAAACTCTTGTCCCCATGAATATTTACCCAACCGTGTCCAATTCCGTGATAACACTGAAGTGACGCATCAGGTGTTTCTTTTGAAATTTGCGCGTCAATATATTTACAAAAGTCTTGAGCTTTTTTTACATCTCCTTCAGATGCCAGACTTTCCATAAAACCATGATAAAAACCATAAGAACAAAAGGCTATCTTTGGCGTAACTTTAAATGGCTTTCCCGCTTTAAAAAGTTTGTAAGTTTCACTACCCAAGAGGTGACCTACATCGTGGCAGGTTGACGAAAAAGATGGATCTTGAGAATAAATATTACTTACCAAATCAAGCGCTCTATCCAGCCCATCAGTTTTAAAAACATTCATTACAAGGTCAACATAACACTTCTGATCATTTTTACTTTTACAAGAAGAGACTTTTTGATTAAGATAAAAACCTGAAATTAAAAATGGATTTTTAAAAACAAAAAAAAAGATAACAAATACTATTCCTAAGGTTAAAAAAATAATACTTTTGTTATGTAAATTCATATATTTTTTGCCCTACATTCCTTTTTGTAATTATCAGGAAGCGTATTGCATAACCCAAAAAGTCTTGATGGTTTTTGATAATATTTAAAGTTCCCAATTAGCTGACTAAAACATACATTTCTAAATTGGTCATTATCTGCCTGACCACAAAAAGTAACTGCTGAGTCGGGTTTATTCTCCCCTCCCCAATAAAGCGAATTGACTACTTGGTGTATACAGGCTGATATTCCGTCAGTATCTTCTGCTAAAAGACACCAATTGTATATTGTTTTTAATTGACTTTGGTTCATCTGTTCTGTGCGGCGTATATCTCGACTTTGGGCAAGTGCCACAAACTCCTTACCAAAACCACCATAACAAGATTCTTGATAAGCAGATTCTTCTCCCGATAGTTTTGAACAATATTTAAATGATTTTGCAAAATCAGCCTCTGTTGGATTGCCAAGGTCTCCACCCGCTACTTCCCAAAGGTGAGGAGTTAAGTAGTTATAGCAGTTCTCCTTAGCTATGTCCGGAATAAAGTTTTGATTACATGGAAAAAGTGGATCATTAACTTTTAAATACTTATCCTTTTGCCTTTGCCAGGCAATTGGATCGTGTACTCCGCCAATCATCTCCATCATGGTTCCGCCAACACATTCAGAAGTTTCTACAAAATGACGTGCTGGAGTCCCAATTTGGGAACAATAACTAACTGCTTTTGTCATATCGTATCCCGTGTAGGCTAAAATTCCATGCCCTAAGCCATGAAAGCACATTCCATATGCTCCAATCCCACCCGGGGCACTCCTACATATATTTGCGATGTCTTGCAAAGCGCTTATTCCGCGATCAATAAATAAACCAACGACTATCGAGTGTGAACAGGCATTTCTAAAATCTTGTGTACAAACTTTAATCCCCTGCATTCCTTGCTGTTTATATAAAATGTCTCCAACTGTATGGGCCAAAAGATGTATATCGGTGTTGGGGGGTAAATCTGCTATTTTTAAGATGCTGAAAGCGTATTCTGCCCCTTTTTCTTGTGCGATCTTTTTAAAATAAATTTGGAGATCTTTAAATTCCAGTTTATTGTTATTTTTTAAATAATTAAGTTCAGGGTAGCGCCCGCCTTTAAATTGGGTAGCGATGTTGACCATCAAAAAACAAATTACAATTACGAGCATTGCTCCCAAAAGTATATTTAGTTTTTTCATTTTTTAGAATCTAAGTTTCATTATCCCACTTGACAATATTAATCCCAATGCTTCATTATTAATAGTTATAAGGTGTTAAAAAATACGAACGACAAAGGTATTTCAGTTATATTTATACTACTTTTTATAGCAATAGTCTTGGGTGGTGTTGTTTACATTGTTGGGAAGAATTATGTTCCTCTAAACAATCCAAGCACAACAAGCAATGATTTATCACTAAATCAAATAGATGCTACTCTTAACCCAATACCTACACCAACTCCAATACCTACACCAAAACCAACAATATATCCTCTTATTCCAGACAATGGCACGGCTGGCACCTATCAAGTAAGTCAACCTAAACATTCTGGGCCGACTTTTGGTCAAGTAATATTCGATCCACTCGACGTTAAAAAGGATCAAAACTTAAAAATTACTGTTAAAGTTGATAGCGCAACTGGCGTACAAAGTTTAACGGGAAACTTTCAAATGGATTCTTCTCAAAAATCCTTAACTTTCAAGAAAATTGGAAATAGCGGCACAATTGAAACTTGGGAGGTTGACTTTATTTTGCCTGATTCAGTTTCTTATAAATACATTCTTACTTTGACTGGCAAAGACTCGCAAGGAACTTCGACAATGGCCATTGCCCCAAGATCGTAATAATTCATTAAATGATAAGAACTAAAAACCAAAAAAATGTAACTAAAATTTTGACAGCTACATTTGTTGCTCTTTTTCTTTTTTTTATTTCACCAACTCCTTCGCTTGCAACTTGCCCTAGTAGTGTTAATAAAAGTTTAATTACAGTTGTTGGTGGAGACGTTTGTACAGTTCCTGCTGCCAATACCTACGTAATTGATGTTGCAACAGGCGAAAACTCAACTACTGGTACTGGTCTTGCAACAAACGGGGGATCAATTACCATTAATAACACAGGCATTCTCAAACTTGGGGCTGTCACTTTTGGTGGCGGAACTTTAACTGTTCAGGCTGGAGGTACACTAAACGCAGGGCTCGCCTTTTGGGTTGCGGACAGCGATGCCGACAACTGGCCATCAAGCTATACTGTAGCAACTGCCACTGCACCGGCGACAAGAAGACTTGGTCTTATGAGTTCCACGTCAACCACAGATTGCAACGATGCAGCACTTTCTTATACAAACACTTGTTACGCATATTCACAAGGGGCTTATTACGGACAAGGTAATTACTACACTTACGGGCAGGGTTATTATTACGGGCAGGGTTATTATTATTCACAAGGAACCTATTACGGATATGGACAATCTTATTATGCTACGTGTTTCCTAGCGGGAACTAAAGTATTGCTCGCAAATGGAACTGAAAAAGAAATCCAGAACATTGTGCCAGGAGACATTGTGCTTTCTTATGATTTAGCTACCGGTAAGACCGGATGGGAAGTTGTTGCCCAACTTTTAACCCATAAGAATGTTGACACGGGTTATTTAATATTAAACAATGATCTCCGAGTCACAGGCAACCACCGTGTTTGGTCGCCAAATAAATCAGCCTGGGTAACGGTTGACTCCCTTACTGTCGGAGATTCACTTTTAAATTCAAGTGGTGAGAGTATTAAGGTTAGTTCAATAGAAAAGGTTAATGGGGTGAATACAGTTTATAATCTTGCACTACCAGGCCCAACTCATACCTATTTTGCTGATAACTACCTTGTCCACAATGAAAAGGTTGGCCTTATATCAAAGTAAGTTTTTACCTCTCTTCTGGTAAAAACGTAACGGGAACAGCATATTTTCTTACCTTTTTGGGTGAGCCAAAACAAGACTTCTTGTCAACCGGATTAAGCTCATTGCAAATCTCTGCTCTTTTTTCTTTACCGTTATATACCTCTAGGCTTGTGCCAAAGTACGCCAAACACTCACCCTTAAAACCAAAATTAACTAAATTACAAAGCCCAACACCGCTTCTTAAGTGGTCCCATTCAGATGCCGCAAGGTCCACAGCTCCGATAACACACTCCTCGACCAATTCCTTTCTGCCATACTTACTGCAAAATGCATAAACAGTCTCGGGTGAACTTTTATGGGCAAAGAAAAATGTTGACCCTGCCCCTGTAACGCATCTGATTTGGATCTCATTATATTGGGGAACTTTTTTGCAAATATCAATTGTCTGATTAATGTCTTCCGATATCTTTAATTCATAATACCCGGCCTCCGCAAAACAATCGTCACGGTATTTTTCAGGAAATTTATTGCAAAAAGATAAGTATTCTTGACTTTTCAGAATGGTTTTTACATCGTTATCGGCTGAAGGGATAAGGGTTTCCATTCTAACTCCCAGAATACAAAGCCGGCGTTGTTTTTCAAAAGGAAGAGTTAGGCACTCTTTAATAGCTGCTTCTGTGTTTCCACCAAAATATTCCGCAACCCCGTGCCCAACAATATGCCAACAACTCCTTAAGTCGTCGTCTCTTGGTGAATCTAAGATACTGCAGGCGCTAGATAAATTTTTGAGAACTTCTTCCCCTTTTTCTTTAAACATGCCCTGGAATCCCCCATGCAAACAACCAAAAGAACAGTTTCTGGAACACATATCCCAAAGTTCAGAAAAACTTGCTCCTTTTTGGTATGCAACCTCGCCCGCAATGTGGGCCGGAATATGACAAGAGGTTGTTCCTAAATTAATAGAACTATCCTCTTTTGAAAAAATATCTTCAAGGGCAGCTAGAACATCTGGAAGGTTCTTTTTGTCTACAAATTTCTGAAATTTTTTAATTACACACTTTTGATCGAGTGAATTTAAGGTTTTGGAATCAGTTTTGCACCCTTTAATAATTGATAACACCCTTGCATATATTCTAACCGGGCTCTGACTCCACTTTTGAAAATTAGCAACAAAAAATATAGAACAAGATCCCAAAATTATAAGAAGCATGACAAACTTAAATAAGACCGCAGATTTTCTTTTTTTCAATACAATATTCATTAATAAACATTTATAACATCCCTGATAATCTTTCTGTTTAGACCAGTTGCTCTAATATCAAGATTTGAATTACCAGTTTCATCCGTTGTAAAAAAACCGTTTTTATCGGCATCAATGTATAGACTCACTGAAACCCGATTTGCAGTATCAAGGGCATGATCATTCAATACAATATTAATGTTTTTGTATTTCCCTGCCGGTAAATAAGGTGGGTTGTTAAGAATGTTGTGGTCATCCGGAAAACCTGTTTCGGGATTTAATAAAGAAACAATAATAAACCCACCTTGGGTTAAACTCACTTCAGATATTTGAATTGCCTGCCCTTTGTTTTGATTTTTAACAATAAGGCTATTTCTGGGTATAAGAATGAAGCAAATAAAGAATATCGTAAATGCCAAAATAAAATAACCACCTAGTTTTAGGTAATTTTGATTCATACTTTATTATATTCCATTTTTTACTAGAAGTTGAAGCTTTAAATAAAATCTTCTATATTGAATTATGATTAGTCCAATTAACACTGCCCCCGCACAAACCACACAAACACATTCTGTTTCAGCAAATATATCGATTCCAAAATATATTCCATTAACTATAATAATTTTGGGTTTTTTAACAGCTTTTGTAGCTTCGGCTAATTACTCCGGAAAATTTTTGATTACATTTTTAACTTCTCCAGGAAAACATCCACTTCTTACAAATGACGTGTTAGGTATTCCCAATGCTGGGTTTGATTATTTACATAATATTAATAAGTTTCCAGCAGAGGTCCTTGCTCAACCAAGTGCATTTAAGTTGTTAAACATTATTACAGGGTCTATTAAGGTTATCCCTAAGGAAATTGGAGCAATGACTAATCTACACACTCTTCAGATTGGCGATAATAACCTTAAGTCACTTCCCGGTGAGATCGGAAACCTTAGTGAACTTGAGTCTTTAAACCTCGGCGGAAATAAACTAAAAACCATACCAGAATCAATCCGAAATTTAACAAAATTAAAAAAGCTTTACCTCTATAACAACAAGATTGTTGCTTTACCTGAAAGCATTGGAGACCTTTCAAGTTTAGAGATTTTGGACCTTCATTCAAACTCACTAAAAAGTCTTCCGCAGGAAATTGGAAATTTGATTAATCTTAAAACGTTATATTTGGGAGGAAACTCAATATCAAAGGTTGAACAACAAAATATCAGAAACGCACTCCCTAACACTCAAATTTTTTTCTGAAACCAAGCACTACGATAAAGCAAATTTAAAATCGGAAGATCTTTTAAAATATCATTTAACGAGATTACTTCTTTTGCAAACGGCGAATTCAACATCAAAATACAAAGTATTACAATTGACTCAAAAAAAGGAATTCCCATCGCAAGCAATATTCCTACATGCATAGAAATTAATACCACACCCCAAACCTTGTGCAGATTTGGCTTGAATGCCACCCACAACGAAAAGAATTCTATATATAGTGTGCCTAAAAAGAAAAACCAAGAAAAAATGGGGTTATTGATCATAAAATTGCTAAAGTAGTAGGCCCGCCCTTCCATAATTGTGGTTTTGGCGATATGTGTAGAAAGCGCGTACGGCGAAAACGAGCCGATTGCACCCTGAAATATTGCAACAATTCCCCAGTATATTTTCCAGAATCCCGAAAAAGAGTATGTCAAAAGAATCACGGCTTGACTAGCCCAGTAAACAAATAGAAACTTTTTAATTACTTCAATTGATATCTTTTTGCCGATTGGAGTGTCCGGTAAAAACATAAAAAGGAATGAGACATAAAGCCAAAGATAAAAAAAATGATTAATGTATCCGAATGAACTGTCTAATGCGTGAATTTGAAATATTGCAAGAAATACCAAAATCTTGGCGAACCTTCGCGACCAAAAAAGTGTTGCTACAAATCCCGCCAAGAGATAAAAAAGAAAAACAATTCTTGCTACTTCTGGATAAGGAAGACTTCCAACCCACGACATTGGCCAAATTGGGAAAAAACCACTCCGTTGTGGGTCTCCGGCACCAAGTTTGAGAAAATTAATAAATGCCAGTGGAACCTGAGAATAATAAAAGAATTGGACTATTGTTTTTGCCTTTTCAAAAGCGATTGGATTTTGGGCGGCAGAATCAATAAATGACAGGTCGAAAATTGAACTTATTTTTTTAAAAATTTTTCCCATTTAATTTAAAGTTTTGTATAAAGAACTTTTTCTGAAATTACTTTTTGATATCTAATCAAGTCTAATGGATTATATTTTAACTCTACCAACTCATATTGGACAGGTTGTGTTTTAAACATCGCCTCAACACTTTTAAACTCATTTACCGAACCAGTAGCCAAAAATCGGTTAGCTATATTTTGAATTTTGCCGTGATAATCTTGCGGAAAATCTATATTTAAATATCTTTGAACTTCGCCACCCGTCAATATAATGTTTTTATCTTCATTACCAATTTTTTTAACACGTAAAAAATATGCAGTTTCGTCATTTGGAACACGACTAAATAAATCCCAAGCGTAAAAAGGGTAAAAATCATGTCTTGGTTTAAAATCTGAATAGAAATTCCCCAGTCCAATGATAATTATAAAACTTAAAATCAAAGTCTTGAATGTCTTAAGAGCCATATTTAAAATATAACATTAAATTGCCACTTCACAAGTTTTACTCTAGAGAGGAAACTGTAGTTGTACAAAATGAATTCACTTTTTTTATTCATATTTTCGATACTTGGAATATTAAATGCATATTTTTTATACTGGCAATTTAACAGATATGTTAGTACCGGACAAAAAATGTATTGCTTGATGGGAGAGGATTGCAGTCAAGTTGTTGGTTCAAAGTATGGACGCCACTTTGGAATAAAAAATGAACTAACAGGAATTGCTTACTACCTAACTATAGCTATATATAGTGTGGCCGCTTATTTTGTCAGTATTCCCCAATCAATAACAAATGTTATCCTTGTCCTTTCATTGTTTTCGGTATTGTTTAGCATTTATCTTCTCTTCTTGCAGGCAGTGGTACTTAAAAAATTCTGCTCATGGTGCTTAATTGCAATTGTCTTAAACGTTGTACTATTCCTGTTAGTTTTCTTTCATTGACTTAAACTACCGTCCACTATTAAAATGAAGCACTATATTTATATATGCAGTTTTTAAAAAACTTGAATAAAATAATATTGGGAGCACTTGTAATCCTTTTACCAATTTCGGTCTCCAGTTTGTTTGCAAACACTTTTGACTTTCCAAAAGTTGTTGTTTTGGCAATCCTAGCCTGCCTCGCGATTATAGTTTTTGCAATTGAAATCGCAATAAAAAGTAAGGCGGAATTCAAAATATCCAATATAGATCTCCCGCTTTTTATATTTGTTTTATCTTTTATCATTTCCGGAATTGTAAGTACACAGAATAAGGCTGAGGCGTTTATATTCCCCGGTTTAGCTACAAGTGTGTCATTAATTTTTATCTCTTACTTACTCATCAAAAAATCTTTTAGCTCATCTAAAGAATCACTTTTAATTGCAGTTACTGTTTCCTCTACAATCGTTTCTTTAATTTCAATTTTCTCTTTCCTTGGGGTACTCACAAATATTCCACAACTTCCAGCATTTATTAAAAATGTAGCATTTTCCACATTCGGAGGAAAACTTCCAGAGACTATTTTCTTAATTTCAACCCTTTTGTTAAATATTTATCTAGCACTTAGTGAAAAGGAATTAGTTAAGAAGATCTTTTTTATAGTATCCAGTGCCATTGTGATTTTAGCCATAGTACTTGGAATTTCTACAATGTTGCCCGGCAAGCCAGGTGCACCAGTACTTGCAGACTTTGGGTCCTCCTGGTGGGTAGCTGTTGAAACCTTAAAAACTAGCCCAATTTTTGGTGTTGGAACGGGAAACTACCTAACTGCATTTAATAAATCCTTACCGGTTAGCCACAACTTAAACCCACTTTGGTCTTTAAGGTTCACAACTGGCAGAAGCTTTGTTTTAACTTTAATTACAGAAAATGGACTTTTAGGCTTATCTTCATTTTTTATTGTAATGTTTTTTATTGTCAAAAACTCAGTTCACAATTTAAAGAAAATTAAGGATTTTGGTTTAGAACAAGCCTCTACAATTTCACTTTTAATAGTTTCTGTTATCTTTTTTATATACCCAATAAATTTAACACTGCTTTTACTTTTCTTTGTTTTAATTTGTTTAGCCTTTGCCAACTACGATTTGGTGTTAAATCTTTCGGCTACAGCTTTTAAAAACGGTGGCACATTTATTTCCAAAGTCCCAGCAGTGTTTGTAGGAATAATTATTCTTATTGGAATGGGATTTTTGATATTCTTTGGTGGAAAGTCCGTTCTTGCCGAGCGCAAATATAAACTTGCAATCGATGCTTTAATTAGAAACGACGGTAAAGCCACCTATGACCATTTAAGGCAAGCGATTGCAACAAACCAATACATAGATAAGTACCATGCAACCTACGCGCAGGTAAATTTAGCTTTAGCGCGTGCCATTGCACAGAAAAAAGATGTAACAGAGACGGAAAAAAATACTGTTGCACAACTTATTCAACAAGCAATCAGGGAAGCAAAGTCTACAGTTACATTAAATCCCCAAAGGGCAGGCAATTGGGAAATATTGGCATCAACTTATACAGCAACAATTCCTTTTGCCCAAGGAGCTGATAATTTCGCTATTCAATCATATTTGCAAGCTATTTCGCTTGACCCTATTAACCCCAATTTAAGAATTGCTTTGGGTGGAGTTTATTATTCTTTAGGAAGGTATGACGAGGCTATTGGCACATTTAAACTAGCAATACTAGCTAAACAGGATCTAGCAAATGCACATTATAATCTGGCAGTTGCTTACCGCGAAAAGAAAGATATTAATAATGCAATTAAAGAAATGGAGATAGTTTTAAACCTTGTAGGTGTTAACTCTTCCGATTACAAAATTGCAACTACCGAACTAAATAATCTTAAATCAAACAAAATAAGTAAGGACGAAGTTGGAGAAAATCTAAATCCACCACTGACAAACCAACAGCCAAACATAAACCCACCACTTGAATTGCCAATTGACGCAAATCCTCCAACTACACAGTAAACACCTGGCAAATCTCCTGGATAAAATTTGTATTCAATTCTGAGGGATGATTAGTTACTTACCGGAGTTGACGTGGAAACTGGCGTTGGAGATGTAGTCGGGTTGTCATTAATGTCCGTTTGTTGATCATTGTTAATGTTGACGGCTCCCACCTCTATAATTCTTTTTTCGCTTGGTCTATAAAGGATTGCTTTTTTTGCATTAGTGTAAATTAAAACTTTATCTCCATTCTTAGCATTTTTGAAAAAAGGCTGATCTTTTACTTTATCAATGTCGGAAACAGTGGCAACTGTTGGCTTTTCGCCTTCTGGAAGGGCAATTAAGAGCCCAACCTCTGCTACAAGCTTATTGGCTTCAGCCTGTTGTTTTGCTTGGCTAGCATCAAGTCCAACAATACTCGGATTCATCTTGATAACTACTAATGTACCCACAACTCCGATAATTAGAGACAATATTAATATCAAAAAATACTTAGTTTTACTCATTTTGTAAAATTCACCAGCTTACTATCCTTTTTATATCAAGAAACCCATGTATTTTCAAGTATGTAAGAAGAAATGTCATTCTAGGCATAAAAAGAACTAATTACTTGAAAGGTCTCTCCTTTAAAGAACCTTGCAAGCTGTAGTTATTGTGCCTAAAAAAGTACTAGCGCAAATTGTAAAGGTCTCTCCTTTAAAGCATCAATATACATCTTTCTATTACCGCAATAAAATGCGGGGATTAATATATATTTTGTTGACTCAAAAAAAATAATGTTTGGAGTGGTGCATATTTTCCGTCCGAAAACAACAATAACTCTCGATTTAACATGATGTTGGGGTAGTATCCTGTTGCGGCTATTGATTGGCTTAAAACAGCACTAGTTATAGTCAAATGCTATTCCCTACCAGATACTTGCAAGGAGTCGCATAAGATTATCGTAAATTATAGCCACAATGTTTTCACAATAT
>DASSIE010000004.1:0-58179 GCA_035692185.1 Patescibacteria group bacterium
CTTTTTTCAACAAGTATTCGTGAAAATGTTGCGTATGGAACCCGCGCAACTGAGTCACAAATTATTTCTGCAATAAAGTCAGCAAATGCTTGGGATTTTGTACAAAAACTACCACATGGAATTGACTCCCAAATTGGGGAGCGTGGAGTAAAACTTTCAGGTGGGCAAAAACAGAGGATCCAGATAGCAAGGGCAATCCTCAAAAATGCGCCAATATTAATTTTAGATGAGGCCACAAGTAGCTTGGATGCAAAATCGGAGATGGAAGTTCAAACTGCCCTCGAGAAATTAATGGAAAATAAATTGGTTATTATTATTGCTCACAGGTTCTCCACCTTACAAAATGTGGACCATGTGATAGTTCTAAATCAAGGCAAAATTACCCAGAAAGGCACTCCAAAAGAATTGGCAGGACAAAAAGGGCTTTACTCGGACTTACTTAAATACCAGATAGACGGAAACAAAAAACTTCTTGAAGGCTTTGATTTGGCATAAATGGTATTATTAAAAATATGACATTGTTGGTACATATAATATTAGCTACCATCAGCACTCTTTACGCTCTATATACTGCTTTTTCTCCCAGTAAAAATAAATTTCGCATTACATATTTATTAACTTTTGGAACCATTGTAACTGGGGCCATAATGACTATTTTTAGCCCACAACTCTTGGGACAAGTGTGTGTAACGGGAATACTTTATCTCACGTTTATAATTGCAATTTCATGGATTGCCCAAAAACGGTTCGTTGCCGGTAGATTGATTTAAATACTTCTATTACAAAAAACATTAGGATAGATAGCCCCATTGCACTGATCCAATAAACTGGGTCTAGTTTTGTCAGCCCAAAAAAGTCTCTTAGAGCGGGGGTTATAAATGGCACTATTTGTAAACCAAATCCAGAAAGAACAGCGATTAACAGCCACTTATTTTCAAAAATATTGCTTTTCCAAAACGGAGCTGTAAGAGTCCTCACTGAAAAAACATATATAAGAGAATCAAACCCCAAAGTAACAAAGGCCGCGGATTGAGCCAACACAAGGCTCCCTGATATTTTATAGACAACAAAGAATGAAATAAAAGCCGAAAGCCCTGCAACTGAACTTACAATACCTATTAATACAAGCATCCAGGGGGTTACTAGTTTTTCGCCGTATGGCCTGGGTTTTTCTTTCATAATATCTGCCCTTTTAGGGTCAATGGTTAGTGCCATGTTAGGTAGTCCATCAGAAATTAAGTTCACCCACAATATCTGAACAGCCGTAATAGGAAGCGGCAAACCCATGATTATTCCTCCAATCACAAGTATAATTTCAGAAAAAGCGTCACTCATAAGGTACAAAATAATTTTTCTGATGTTTTCAAACATTACCCTTCCTTCTTCAACGGACTTGATTATTGTGGAAAAATTAGAATCCAGTAAAACTAAATCTGCTGACTCTTTTGCCACATCTGAGGCGTCAGCCACAACAATACCAATATCGGCTTTATACAAGGCTGGAGCATCATTAACCCCATCTCCCATCATGGCCACAATCTCACCATTCTTCTTTAAAGCCTCAACAATCATAAACTTTTGATCGGGTGTAGTCCGGGCAAACAATTTAATTGATTTCACTTTTTGAGATAGCTCTTCAACTGATAATTTTGCAAGTTCCTGACCTGTTAAAATTTCATTTTTCTGGACCTCTATTCCAAGTTCTGAAAGAACAAACTCAGAAGTTTTTGGATAGTCTCCTGTAATCACGGTAATTTTTATTCCCGCCCCGCGGGCTTCCATTAAGGCGTCTTTAACACCTTCCCTAACAGGATCCGAAAAGGCAAGGAGTCCAATCCAACTAAGTCCACTTTTGGCGTCAATAACTTCTAATTTATTTTTGTTTAGAGATACTTCTTTTTGAGCGAAGCCTATTATTCTTTTTCCTTGTTTAGTTAATGCATCGATAGTGACAATAATTTCTTTCTTTTCACTTTCTGTTAAATTGGTCCAATCAACTAGTAGTTCAGGCGCTCCGTTTACAAAGATAATATTTTGAGCATTGGTCCATGAATGAAGACTAGCAAAAAATCTTTCTTTTGAAGAAAACGGGATACTGTCGAGTCTTGGGTGCTTTGAAACAAAGTCATGAATAATTGTTCTTCCCCACTCAAAGGCGGAAATTACAATCGGGTCATCTAAATCATTGGCAAGGAGAACCTGCTTAGCAAGCACGTCCTTGTCACCTATATAGTCCGTCACAGACATTTTACCCTGAGTTAAAGTACCTGTTTTATCTATACAAATAACACTTACTCCACCTAAAGTTTCAGCTGCGGACAACTTTCTAACTAACCCACGATGCTTTATTATTTTCTGCATTCCTATGGCCAAAACTACTGTAAGCGAAATTAAAAGACCTTCAGGGAGGCTAGATACTGCAAGGGCTACAGATGTGGAAAAAATTTCTATCAAACTCAACTTATAGAAAAGACCAAGAATGAACACAAAAGCTGTTAACGCTCCAATTACAATTACCAGTTGTTTACTAAATTTTTTAAGCTGCCTTTGAAGTGGAGTGTCGTCCTCTTTTTCCTGTATTTGCAAGGCAATTTGACCCATCTTTGTACTTTTCCCAATGGTTTCAACCAAGAAGATTCCCTGTCCAGAAGAAACGATAGTTCCCATAAAAACCATATCTTCTTTGGTTTTATCAACCGGCAAACTCTCACCCGTTAAAACTGCTTCATCAATGTACAAACGATTGGCAAAGACAAGTTGTCCATCAGCCGGAATTTTGGTTCCCTGCGCCAAAACCACTGTGTCTCCCGGAACTATCTCGGTGGTACCAACTTCAATTCTTTTTCCTTCACGAATAACAATTGCTTTAGTTGTAATATAATTTTTAAGTGCATATAGAGCACTGCCAGCTTTTTGTTCTTGTACAAAACCTAGAATGGTATTAATAAGTACCGCAAAAGAAATGATTAAGGCATCTGAAAAATGACCAATTATCATCGTAACGCCGGCTGCTAGAAGTAGAATGTAGACAAAGGGGTTTCTTAGCTGCTGAATAAAAATGGAAATCTGGCTCGGACGGGGCTTTTCGGGTAAAATATTGGGGCCATACTTTTCCTGCATTCTCCTCACTTCATCATTTGATAAGCCTTGTTGATTTGAAAACATTAAATAATTATGGCATATTCTAGACAGTTAAGTCAGTACAGCTATAAACATCAAATTCACAAACATGTATTACATCTATATTATTGAATGTTTTGACGGCAGTCTCTACACAGGCTCAACCATTGATGTCGAAAAACGCTTCAAAGACCACTTAGTGGGAAAAGGGGCCAAATACACCAAAAGCCACAAACCTGTAAAGGTCGTGTATCAAGAAGAATTTGTAACAAAGTCAGAAGCCTTAAGGCGAGAGATAGAGATTAAAAAATGGCCAAAAGGGAAGAAACATGCTATGATAGCTAATCAATACAAACCTCACAGTAACTGAGTTAGTCGCTTCCCTAAGACTTAAAGGTGGAAGTATAGATAAGTATTACCTCCGGGATTGGAACAAAAATAAGACTACTTTGGTTTACCTAGATGGCTGGTTTAAGGGTAAAAACGTGCGTGAGGCACTCCTGAAGGCGCTTACGCCCGTGGCGAGCCTATAGGCCCATAGTCCTTGACATCCCGGTTTGGGTCGTGTATACTACTCCTTAGTAGTCGCAGATATGAAGACCCTTATGGGTCCTAAAAGATAATAGATCTGCTTAAACTATTAGTTAATTTTAGTTAGTTTTTTGTAAGACAAAGGTACCCCAAGTATATTTAATTATTTGTATCTTTCTCTTCACTAGTTTCTAAATATACTTTATTTTTAAGCAGCTTTATTGCCTTTTTCCACGACCAAAATGATGTACAACCGTAACAACAATTTTAGGGGTCACACCTCAAATAGGGGTGGATATCGTGGTGGAGGTGGAGGTTTTAGACGTGGTGGCTATAGTGGAGGTGGAGCACGTAGAGTTAAAACATTTGATCCTACAGTCTTAATTAACACACCCCGCACCATACAGGAAAAAATTGAGTACAAAATTACAAACGCTTTTACTGACTTTAAAGTTGCTCCTGAGCTTACCAAAAACGTATTAGATAAGGGCTATAAAATTCCAACTCCTATTCAAGACCAATCAATCCCCGCGATACTAGCAGGACGAGACTTAATTGGAATTGCTAATACCGGAACCGGTAAAACTGCTGCTTTCTTAATTCCACTCATAGACAAAGTTTTAAGAAACAGAAACGAAAAAGTATTGATTATTGCCCCAACTCGTGAGCTTGCGGCCCAAATTCGTGATGAGTTTTTTGGTTTTTCAAGAAACTTAAATATTTACTGCGCCTTATGTATTGGTGGAGCTAATATGTTCAGGCAGAAACAGGACTTAAGACGTAACCCTAATTTTGTTATTGGAACCCCAGGTAGAATTCAAGATTTAATTCAAAGCGGTAGCCTTAAGCTACATGATTTTGGCTCAATCGTACTGGACGAAGCTGACCATATGGTAGACATTGGTTTTATTAACGACATCAAATATATTATTTCTTTACTTCCTCAAAACAGACAATCATTATTCTTTTCCGCAACAATAGACGGACAAGTAAATATGATTTTACAAAGCTTTGTCAAAAATCCCGTTACAGTTTCAGTCAGAACGGGCGACACCGCTGACAATGTTGAGCAAAAGGTGGTTCAAGTAAATGGCGCAAAAATTGAACAACTTCATAAATTACTTATCACTGAAGGGTTCGAAAAAGTTCTAGTTTTTGCCCGTACAAAAATGGCAGTACAAAGACTTTCTGATGAGTTGATAAAGCGTGGATTTAGGGCAGATGCAATTCATGGCAATAAAAATCAAAATCAAAGAATTAGAACCCTAGACAAATTTAAAAAAGACATAGTTCAGATTTTGATTGCAACTGATGTAGCTTCTCGCGGACTTGATATTCCAAATGTAAGCCATGTTATTAACTATGAATTACCAGAATCCCATGATGCTTACGTACACAGGATTGGTAGAACAGGAAGGGCAGACAAAAAGGGTATTGCTATAACTTTTGTAGGTTAACCAGTTAGTTTATTCAAATTTGGTATTTTGTGAGCAATAGACGCTACAAAAAACGAAACTCCGCTAACTACTCCAAAAAATAGCAAATCAAACAATCCATTGTTTGAAATAAATTTTCCAAAATTTGACCATATTACTTCAAGCACAATTATGTGGATAAAAAAGACAAAGAATGATAGTTTAGCCATTTTTGCGACAATTTTAGATTGATAGCTGGGATTTTCAAAAACACAAAAAAGTAAAGCGGCCAAACATAAAGTATAGACAAGAACACTTATCCTCCACTGTGAATAAAAAGCCTCAATATTGTAAGTTTTAAAATATAAATTTCTACCCTCATTAAACACGTAATAAACTAAATATCCGACAACTAACACTAACCAAAATTTTATTTTGGAAATTACTTCCAAAATTTTATCTTTATTTCTTGCTACAACCATGCCAATTATAAATACAAAATATCCCAACAGCGAAATTCTAATTGGGTCAGCGAAACTAAATTGATGGACAAAATAATCACGGTACATAAGCATCAACTGAAACCCACCCAATATTATTAAAGCCACAGGAGTTGAGATTAATTTATACATTTTGTGCAAAAGTGGAAAAATCAGGTAAAAAATTAAGAGTGCTGGAATAAAATATAGTTGATAAGATGCATTTCCTGTTAAAAGTACTCTAAAAAAATTATCATGGTTTTGGTTATAAACAAAAAGATAGTATATAGCACTCCAAAAAACATAAGGAATAAAAATTTTACCCAAACGTTTTTTAATGTATGCAAAATAATTGGAGTTAAGATCGTAATTAAGCTCTAGCACAAATCCGGAAATTAAGAAAAATAGTGGGACCGCAAAACGGGCGAGTTGATTAAAAAATAATGTCCACGCAAAAATATTTAACTTATAGCCTGATACCTCGAGAATTCTGGTTGTTGTGTGGATTAGTACAACAGCCAAAATCGAAATTGTTCTTATGGCGTCGATTGATTTAATGTAAGATTTTGGGTAAGAAGATGAATATTCCAATCAAAATTGAAGTAACTGAAGCGATTAAAACTGCCGCCGCCGCAACATCTTTAGCAATTTTTGCTTTGTCGTGAATCTCGGGGCTTACGAGGTCCACAATTGACTCAAGGGAAGTATTAATAAGTTCTAAAATTAAAACTAAATTTACTATTAAAAAAATACCCAACCAATCTGCACTAGAGATTTTATAAATCACCCCTAAAATAACAGCAAGAATAGCAAAAAAAAGCTGAATTCTGAAGTTTCTGCCTTCCAGTATTGCAACTTTTAGCCCTTCAAATGCAAACTTAAAGCTTTTAGCTAGTGAGTGCTTGGCCTGAAGCATGGTTAATGGTAGCATATATCTAACTAGGTATCACCACTAAATATGAACAATATTATTGTTGAGTTTTTGGCTAGTTTTTTTATTTATTTTTTGTTTTTTGGTCTGACAATCCTTTGGGTTGTAGACGGTAAAATTAAAAAGGAGCAAGTTTTGCACGCCCTTTTTGCTGCATTTATTGCATGGCTGATAACTGCAATTATTAAAATAATATTCCCTACTTTACGCCCATTTAGAATAGAGGGTTTGCCAGTTTTGACTTTTACAATTCCAAATGATGGATCTTTTCCATCAGGCCACACCGCCGAAGCGTTTGCAGTCGCTGTAACCGTCTGGCTACACGATAAAAAAGTTGGATGGCTGTTCTTGTTTGCTGCTCTTTTGGTTGGCATGGCAAGGGTTTGGGCAAATGTACATTACCCAATCGATATTTTGGGTGGAGCTTTCATCGGAACAATCATTGCTGTGGTTGTCGAAAAGGTGCATTTATTTGATTTATTTAAATCAAGAAAGTAGCACATTACTCATATTTTAGCCACAAAATATGGGGTTGACAATTAGCAGACCGGATTGTAGACTGCTAAATATGTCATCTAATTTGAAAAAGATTTCTGAATTAAGACGAGTTCCAATAGTGCCTGTTAGAGGCTCAGTAGTTTTTCCCCACACTGACACATTACTTTCTTTTGGTAGAACAAAAAGTATAGCTGCTGTTAATTCTGCATTTCAGGAAGATAAATTAATTGCAATTTTTACCCAAAAGGATCCAAGGACAGCTAACCCCGAACTAGAAGACTTACACGTTGTGGGTACCGTTGCTACCATCACCCAAATGATGTCCACAGACGGCGAAATTCATACATTAATTCGTGGTCAGGCAAGGGTGAAGTTGGTAGAGATAATTGCCCATAATCCCTTTTCAATAGGAATGGTAGAGGAAATTCCAGAGAAAGTCGATGACTCACCAGATATTGCAGTTTTAGCTAAAAAACTTCAAGAACTTTTTAAAAGATCGATTAACCTTGGTAAACAAGCAGAAATAATGACTGTTATGAAATTAGTTGCCGGTGGAGTTGAACCAATCGAATTGTCAGATCAAATAGCCTCACTTTTGGAAATTAAAACAGCTGAGAAACAAAAGTTACTTGAAGAAATAAAGCTAAAAGATAGATTGAAGGCAGTACTTGAATACCTCGCAAAAGAGGTAAACGCGCTCGAAGTCGAACGCACCATTTCTTCTAAAACCCAAAAACGCTTTGAGGACCAAATGAAAAAGGCGATGCTTAGGGAAAAGAAAAAGACCATAGAAGAAGAACTTGGAGAAATGGATGAGGGCGGGGAAATAACAGGGGAGGAATTTAGGGAATATAAAAATAAAATTAAATTGTCAGGAATGACAGGAATAATTAAGGAGCGGGCAATAAAAGAACTTAAGCGACTTGGGGAGATGTCTCCAAACAACCCCGAAGGAGCCTACATCAGAAACTATCTAGACTGGCTTTGTGATATGCCGTGGTCAAAACTGTCTTCCAATGATGTTGCTATGAAAAAAGCTGCAAAGGTTTTGGACGATGAGCATTATGGAATAGAAAAGGCCAAAGAGAGGATTTTGGAGTTTTTGGCAGTAATGAAAATTAAAAAGGAAAACAAAAAGAAAGATAAGGGGGAAAGTCACCCAACAATATTATGTTTTATTGGGCCCCCCGGGGTTGGAAAGACCTCCATTGGTCGCTCAATTGCAAAAGCCTTGGGGCGAAAATTTGTTCGAGTTTCCTTAGGGGGAATACGGGACGAGGCAGAAATAAGGGGACACAGGCGCACATATGTTGGAGCAATGCCTGGGCGTATTATTCAAGGAATGAAAACAGCGGGAACTAAAAACCCGGTATTTATGTTGGACGAGATTGATAAAATTGGAACTGATTTTAGGGGTGACCCATCCTCTGCCCTTTTGGAAGCTTTAGACCCAGAACAAAATAGAGAGTTCTCTGATCACTATTTGGAACTACCATTTGACCTTTCCCAGGTAATGTTTATTTGTACCGGTAACATGCTCGACACTATCCCAGCCCCCCTAAGAGACCGTATGGAAGTTATTACTTTTCCAGGCTACACTGAGGCTGAAAAATTCCAAATTGCCAAAAAATTCCTTTGGCCAAAACAATTAGAAGTTCACAGTTTGGTAGACAGAAAATTAAACATTTCAGAGAAAGGCCTTAAAGAGGTTATAAATAGCTACACCAGAGAGGCCGGAGTCCGTAATTTGGAGAGGAATTTAGCCTCAATTGCAAGAAAAGTTGCAAGAATGGTCGCGGAAAATAAAAAATACCCTAAAAATGTTGAAGTTAAAAATGTTCGAAAATTCTTGGGGTCGAAGAGATTTACTTCCCAAATAGCTGAGAAAAAGAATGAAATAGGTATGACTACAGGGCTTTCAGTTACCCCCTATGGAGGTGAAATATTGTTTATTGAGGTTTCCTTAATGCCCGGAAAAGGAAAATTAACCCTTACGGGGCAATTGGGGGATGTTATGAGGGAGTCAGCAAAAGCCGCTTTTACTTGGACCAGATCTCATTACTATGACCTCGGTTTAAAGGAGAACTTTTCAGAGAACATTGACGTACATATTCATGTCCCAGAAGGTGCAGTGCCTAAAGACGGCCCTTCAGCGGGTGTAGCCATTACCACAGCCTTGGTTTCAGCTTTGACAGGAATACCCGTTAAGCGTGACGTAGGCATGACAGGAGAGATCACATTAAGGGGCCGAGTGTTAGAAATCGGAGGTTTAAAGGAGAAGTCAATTGCTGGCCACAGAGCAGGCCTAACTACAATAATTGCTCCAAAAGAAAACAAAAAAGACCTTGATGAGATTCCAGAAGCTGTTAAGAAAGATATTAAATTTGTCTTTGCAGAAGAGGTAAGCGATGCTCTAAAAGTAGCACTTACCAGTTGGCCAATTAAGATCAAAACCGTGGCAAAATACACCCCAATGTCGGAGGTTTTAATGGCTAATTAGCTAGCTTTGTCGCCCTTAGCCTCAATTACGCTTACTGCTAAATTTGTCCCATCGTAGTTAAACACGAACGTTACAGGCACATCCTGATTATTTGTAATATACAGGTTTTGTCTCCCACTATTACCAAGGTTTCCAGGCATGTATTTAATGGAAACTCCATATTCTCTTGGAACCTCGTTTATTTTGGCAAAATCATGGCTAGCTAGGGAAACTGCAGTTAGACCTGCATCTTTGGCTGCCCAGTAGATGAGGGAAGCAAAATGACAAACTCCATCACCAACAAGATATCCGTCAGAAATAAACCCATCTGTGGAGTTAAAGTGAGCATTTGTGGTTTTGACCACGTTTTTGTTAAATTCAGGCAATATTTGATCGTGGAAGGCAAAAGTCTCCCCAGTTTTGAGGCTAAATTCATAGTTAAACGGCTTTTCAATATTCTCCCAATTTATGTCATTTTTGCCACGAACCGTGCCTGCAAGATAATGCAGATTCAAAAGAATGTTGTCTTTGAAAACCTGGTTAACAGAGGGCACATTGTATCTATTTTCCATAGACATACTTCTAACGGCTAATTGCACGCTAGATTCCCCCAGAGCCTGTTGGCTAGGGTTAGCCAGGAAAGTCATTAAGTAGAAAATTATTGGAAACATATAAGTGTGCCCAAATGGGCTGAAAAAGAATGGTTCCCTAAAAAGGGAACCATTGAAGGTACTATACCAGACTATGGGCCATTTGTCAAGCCTATAGGATAACAAGCTACGCTTATAGGATAATATCAAAAAAAGCCAAACTGAGGTTCTTTACATATATTAATAAATCCGTTAATCTGAATATATATGGCTAGAAGTACTTCTAAATCTCACTCTAACAAGCTTCTTGTATTTTTAGTTTTAGCCTTGATTTTGGTAGTTTCTGCTTATGTTTTAAAGAAGACCCTCACTCAAAATATTTGTGCCAATTCCTTAAGTTGTGAACTTAGCCTGAAATTAAATGTAGATAATAATACCCCTGGTGTTTTTAACGGGCAGGAAGTTTCCCCTCCACAGATTGACCTATCAAAAAAAGATACTCCTACAACCGTCTTGGGTGAGACTACTGTTACAGGTGAAAAGCATATTTACGTGGATTTAACTACCCAAACCTTAAGTGCCTACCAGGCTGATACTTTGTTTATGCAGGTGCCAGTTTCAACTGGGAAGTGGTTCCCAACCCCAACCGGGGACTTTACCATTTGGGAGAAAGTTAGGGCTACTAAAATGTCAGGCGGATCTGGGGCCGATTATTACTACCTTCCAAATGTTCCATTTGTTATGTTTTTTTCAAATGACAAAGTTGCGGCTGGGCGGGGATTTAGCTTGCACGGCGCCTATTGGCACGATAATTTTGGCCATGCGATGAGCCACGGATGTGTAAACATGAGGACGGTGGACGCTCATAAACTATACGATTGGGCAAGCCCAACTGCCAGCGGGAACATTACATTGTCGACAGATAATGACCCAGGCACAAAAATAACAATATATGGGGAAACACGTTAAATTAACATTATTAATCTTATTATTAGTTATTGCAGGTAGTGTTTTTTCTATTTTCTATTCTCTTAAAAATCAGCCTCAAAATGTTCCGATATCTCAAACTTCAAAATACCCGCTTCCGGTTGTTAATGCAGGTACTACACAAACCTCGACGGTCGTGGCTCCAGATGGCAAGTGGAAATTAACAATGGAGGAGAAAAAGAACAAAGAAGGTGCGACTTATACATTTTCCTTAGTAGATGAATTATCTAATTCATCAAAGAAGATTTTTACTAAAACTGTTCCTGTGGGCACCACAATGGCACTCCCACTTAATACTTTCTCGCCCGATGACAAATACTTTTTTATAAAAGAAACAGACTCAATTCAAACTCGTTATTTTGTTTTATTAGCCTCGGGGCAGCCTATTTTTAACGATTCCCAAACAGTAGAAATTTCAGAATTATTTATGGCTAAATATGAGGAATATAAGATCACGGACATTACAGGCTGGGGAGGAATGAATCTGTTAGTTGTGAACGTGGATAAAAAAGAGGGCGGAACTGGCCCATCTTTTTGGTTTGATATAACCAACAAATCCTTCATCCGCCTGAATGATAGGTTTAACTAGTTTTGTGAGCCATACGGGTCTAGAACCGAGACCATAACCAGTAACTTTCGTAGTGTATCATATCAAGGCTAAATGAGACACTTATCGACATACTTCACCTGCGGGTTGATGGCTTATCCTTACAACGACTTCAGATGAGGTCTTTTTGGCAATTTTCTAGTATATTTATATATAATGGCAACTAATCACAGAGCTTATTGGAAATATAAGAATTTAACAGCCGTTTTCATAGGTGTTGTTTTGGCCATTATTCTTTCTCGAAATGAAACCTTTCACTCATTTCTATTACATCTGGGCAATTTTGGATACATTGGTGCCTTTATAGCAGGCATATTCTTTGTTTCGACTTTTACGGTAGCCACGAGTGCTTTGGTGTTATTGGTTCTTACGGAGACTCTCTCCCCTCTTGAAATAGGGTTAATAGCAGGACTAGGTGCGGTGATAGGCGATATGGTGATCTTTCGTCTAGTTAAAGATAACTTGGCTAGTGAAATTGAAGATATTTATAACCACATAGATACAAAAAAACATTTAAAGAAACTGCTTCATTCAAAATATTTTAACTGGAGCCTTCCTTTAATTGGAGCCATAATAATTGCATCTCCACTTCCAGACGAAATGGGCATAAGTCTAATTAGTCTTTCAAAAATGAGCACTTTTAAGTTTGTTTTGATATCCTATATCTTGAATTCTATCGGCATCTTTTTAATTGTATCGGCATCGGTAGTCGTAAAACTGTAACTTGTGATTATTAAAATTTACAAGGATTTCTATGTTTTCAAAAGTGATTTAAATTCAGGAGAAAAATAGGGGAAAATTTGCGTATTACAGGATCTAAAACGACATTTCGAACAATTCGATATTTGTGACCCCATTGGAATTCGAATCCAAGTTCCCAGAATGAGAATCTGGTGTCCTAGTCCACTAGACGATGGGGCCAATAAATTGGCGGGCTTTACCCTCGTCCGTCACCAAGTGCCTAAGACGATGGGCCATTGATGTATTTTAACATACTTTGAATTCTTGACACGACTATTTGCAGGGTCTACAATCACCCTCATTGGTATATAAAAATGAAAAATAATTACTCTCCCATTTGTTTTAGCACCCTAATTAAGGGTCTTTAGCGTTTGGAGAGAAAAGTTTTTTATAAACCTCTCCAAAACAAGGAGAGTTTTTTCGTTAAGGGAGAATAAAAATGAATAATCTTAAACTTACAAAAAAAGGACAAGCCGAGCTCCAGGCAGAACTTGATGTTTTAGTAAATACTAAAAGACCAAAACTGGTCGATAGGCTCTCCTATGCCCGCGCACAAGGAGACTTGTCGGAAAATAGTGACTATCAAAGTGCAAGGGAAGAACTTGAATTTTTGGATGGGAGAATTGAGGAGTTAACAGACGTTCTTAAAAATGCACAAGTAGTAGCGGACAATAATGGCAAAAGTGCCGGTGGAATTGGAGTTGGAACTGCAGTTACTGTAAAGGCTGGCGGAAAAGAAATAGTATTTAATATAGTTGGCGAATGGGAAGCAGACCCAGTGAATAAAAAAATTTCACACGAGTCTCCACTTGGCACTGCTTTAATGGGTAAAAAGGTAGGAGATAAAGCTGAAGTAGAAGCTCCAGCGGGGAAAGTTGTATACGAAGTAGTTGCAGTTGAATAATCTTCACGCTAGAATGGCTTCAGACAGAAAGAAGGTGATTTATTTATGATCAGCAAAGACATGTTGAACGATGAAATGAAAATGAAATTTGGGTGGATGCGAAAAGCTCAGATGAATGACTTTTTGCTTACAATCTCATTCTCACTTTTTGGAATGCTCCTTATTTTTGGACTTGGATTTGTTTTCCCAACAATTAACCCTTACGTGGTTATTAAATGGATAATTATTGTTTGTGCAGTAGTTTTTGCATATGCAGTACTTGCTCACCTTGCCCGAATGGCAATGATGATGAAAATGATGAAAGTTATCAAGAAAGGATCAAAAAAGTGATCACTAAAGCTAAAGCTTTAGAACTATTGCATAGCAAAATGCAATCGCAGAATCTGCGAAAGCATTGCTATGCGGTGGGAGCTTCTATGCGAGCGCTAGCTAAATATTTTAAAGAAGATGAAGATAAATGGGAGATAGTTGGAATGCTCCATGATGGCGATTATGAATTTACAAAAACCGATCCAGAAAATCACGCCAAACTTATGGCAGATTGGGTAAGGGAAACGGATGAAACTGACGAAGAATTGTTAACAGGAATCGAGTCCCACGGATGGTTTCACCAAGGAAAGCTTCCAGAAACAAAAATGCAGTGGGCTTTGTTTTGCTCGGATGAACTAACAGGCCTCATTACTGCAGTAACTTTAGTTAGACCCGACAAGCAACTGGCTACAGTTACAGTTGACAACATCCTATCAAAATGGAATCAAAAGAGCTTTGCAGCTGGAGTAAAAAGAGAAGACATTGAACACTGCGAAAAGGAATTGGGAATAAAACTCCCAGATTTCATAGAAATTGCGCTTAGTGCCATGCAGGGTATTTCGGGAGAACTTGGATTATAATAAGTATATGTTAAACATTGATTACATTAGGGAAAACTCAGATAAAGTAAAAAAATCTACAACTGCCAAGAATGTTGATGGATCTTTGGTAGACAGATTGTTAGAAATAGATAAAAAAAGGCGTGAACTCCTCCAAGATGTTGAAGGTTTCCGCGCAAAGCGAAACAAACTTACTAAAGATGATATTGAGGAAGGCAAAAAACTAAAAGAAGAATTAAAAGAAAAAGAAGAAAGTCTAAGGCAAATTGAGGATGACTTCAAAAGTTTGCTTTGGAAAATACCCAATATTGTTTCGGAAGACACCCCTATTGGGAAAGACGAAAGTGAAAATAAAGTCATACGAAGTTGGGGAAAACCTAAGGAATTTGATTTTACACCCAAAAATCATCTCGAATTGGGAAGGGACTTGGGAATAATTGATACAGAAACTGCCGGAAAAGTAACCGGTGCAAGGTTTAATTATTTAAAAGGTGATGCGGTACTTCTTCAAAATGCTTTTTATCAGTTCGCATTATCTGTTTTGACAGATGAAAAAGTCCTAAAAAAGATTGCAGACAAAGTCGAAAATGGATATTCGGCCAAGACATTTACACCAATAATTCCACCACTTTTTATTAATCCTGAAGTTTATACAAAAATGGCTAGGCTTTCACCAGAAACTGAAATTGAAAGATATGCGGTTCCAAGAGATAACCAATATCTCATTGGGAGTGCGGAACACACATTAGGTCCAATGCATATGGATCAAACTTTAATGGAAAATAATTTGCCATTAAGATATTTTGCCCTAACACCTGCATTCAGAAGAGAGGCGGGTTCTTATGGCAAGGATACAAAAGGAATTTTAAGACAACACCAATTTGACAAACTTGAAATGGAATCTTTTACAACTTCTGAGAATGGGATAAAAGAACAAAACTTTTTTGTGGCAATCGATGAATACATGATGCAATCTTTGGAAATTCCGTATCAAATTGTTGCAATATGTACGGGAGACATGGGCGGGCCAGACTATCGTCAAATGGATATTGAGTCATGGATGCCCGGGGAGAACAAATACAGGGAAACTCATACATCGGACTACATGACTGATTATCAATCAAGAAGGCTTGGAACAAAAGTAAAAATTGGTGACAAAACTGAATATGTGCATATGAACGACGCAACAGCTTTTGCTATGGGTAGAATGATAATTGCCATCTTGGAAAACTTCCAAAACAAAGACGGCTCAATTAATATCCCCGAAGTTCTTCAAAAATGGATGGGGAAGGAAAAAATAGAAAAAATTAATTAATTTTTTCGTTTGGGCCTCTTTTAAATTCCGTCTCGTGCCCTAACTTTTTATAAATATTTGTTAACAATCTTCGATAATCATTTTTGATAGCGCTCAAATTTATTCTTCTTATACCAAGGCTAAAATGTGATTTTTCAGTATCAGATTGAGTTATCTGTTCTGGGTATGTTTTGGATCTTTCCATTTCGTGTATTGTAGTACAATTTAGCCATGTTTGGAACAAAAGTTTTGGAGGAAAGAAAATCTAAATACAATGGAAACCTACGAGTCCTCAAAACCTGGGGAATGGGGACTTACATCCAAGCGAATGGCTTGACTCAGTCTGGGGGAATAGTGACGACAATATGGAGAGAAACATTGTCGCAAATTCGAAATATGATTACCCTTCGGGTGACGAAACTCGAAATACGAAAAGTTCTAATATTAGGATTGGGAGGAGGGACGGTAGCAAAATTAGTTCGGAAAAACTGGCCAGAGGCAAAAATTACAGGGGTGGATATTGATCCTGTAATGATTGAGCTTGGAAAGAAATATTTAGATTTACGGGCCGAAAAAATTTATATTCAAGACGCTGATAAACCGGTTCCAGGTAAATTCGATTTAGTAACAGTTGACCTGTATAACGGCGACAACTTTCCTAAGAAGTTTGAGTCAGTGGCTTTTTTAAATAGGTTTTCGAAAAACAGATTAGTTGTTTTTAATCGCCTATATTACAAAACGAAAAAAATCGAAGCAGAGGAATTTGGCAAAAAACTTCAGAAATACTTCAGCAAGGTTGAATATTATTATCCTACGGCTAATTTGATGTTTTTCTGCTACAATTAACCTCGCAATGTTGAATATTTTTTCCAGATTATTAGATTTAAATAAAAGAGAGGTCGATAGAATTGCAAAAATTGTCGATCAGATAAATTCTTTTGAAACAAAGACTAAAAAACTAAAAGATTCGGATTTTGCTAAAAAAACTGAAGAATTTAAAAAGAGGTTAGAAAAGGGCGAAACTTTGGAAGAATTACTCCCTGAAGCCTACGCTTTAGTTCGCGAAGCTTCAAGTAGAATTTTAGGTAAGCGTCACTACGATGTTCAGCTTATGGCGGCTGTTGCCTTGTTTGAAGGTAAAGTTTCTGAACAAAAAACTGGAGAAGGTAAAACTCTTTCTGCCGTGCCAGCACTTTATCTCCGTGCCCTTACAGGGCAAGGAGTTCACCTGGTTACAGTTAACGATTATCTGGCCCGTCGTGATGCTGGTTGGAATGCGCCAATCTTTCATCTTTTGGGTCTTTCAACTGGGTCTATAATTCAAGAAACAAAATCCTTTATCTATGACCCCAAATTTAATGACACCAGCCACGGGGACGAAAGGCTTGCCCACTTAAAACCAGCAGATAGGCAAACTGCTTATAAATCTGATATTTTATATGGAACAAACAATGAGTTTGGATTTGATTATTTAAGAGATAACATGGTTGCTTCACTTTCTGAAATGGTACAACGTGGCCATTACTTTGCCATAGTAGATGAGGTTGATTCGGTTTTAATCGACGAAGCTCGTACTCCACTTATTATCTCAATGCCAGACACAGAACCAACTCAAAAATACTATAAATTTGCCTCAATGATAGATAAACTGGAAGAAACTACTGATTATACAATCGATGAAAAATCCAAAAGCGCATCCCTCACTGAAGTTGGAATTGAGAAAGTAGAAAAAATACTTGGGGTGGACAACTTATATGAGAAAGAATTTGAGAGCATTCACCATATAGAAAATGCACTAAGAGCAAAAACTCTTTACTTGTTAGACAAGGATTACGTTGTCAAAGACAACCAAGTAACAATCGTGGATGAGTTTACGGGCCGCCTTATGCCAGGCCGCAGGTGGAGCGATGGTTTACACCAAGCGGTGGAGGCAAAAGAAGGGGTAACGATTCAACAAGAAAGCAAAACCCTAGCAACAATTTCTTTCCAAAATTATTTTAGAATGTATGAACATTTGGCAGGAATGACCGGAACCGCTTCAACTGAGGCTGAAGAGTTTAAGAAAATTTATAAATTGGAAGTTATTGCAATTCCAACTCACAAAGGTATGATCAGAATCGATCATTCAGACACCATTTACAAAACTTTGCATGGAAAGTATGTTGCAATTGCCGAGGAAATTGCCCAGAGTTACAAAAAAGGCCAACCAGTTTTAGTAGGTACAACTTCGATTGAAAAAAATGAAATAGTTTCCGGGTATTTAAAAAGGAAAAAAATTCCACATCAAGTTTTAAACGCCAAAAATCACGAAAAAGAAGCGGAAATTATAGCTGAGGCTGGCAAACCTGGGGCAGTTACTGTAGCTACTAATATGGCAGGTCGTGGTGTGGACATCGTTTTGGGCGGAGCGGTTCCTGATAGATTGGCTGGAATTAGTAATGATAAATTTGAAGCGACTAAAGAATATAAAAAATGGAAAGAACTCCACGAAGAAGTGGTTAAGTCTGGTGGGCTTTACGTAGTTGGAACCGAAAGACATGAAGCGAGGAGAGTAGATAATCAGTTAAGGGGCCGTTCCGGGCGCCAAGGAGACCCAGGGGCATCTAAGTTCTTTCTTTCACTGGAGGATGATTTAATGAGAATTTTTGGTGGTGAGCAAATTAGTGGAATTATGGACCGCTTAAAGCTCCCCGAAGATCAGCCCATTGAGAATAGTTTAATAGGGAAAGCAATCGAACAATCTCAAATTAAAGTTGAAGGTTTCCATTTTGATACCAGAAAACGCCTTGTAGAATTTGATGATGTAGCCAACCAACAAAGAGAAATCGTTTACGGTCTAAGGCGCAGAATTTTGGATTCAAACGACGTTAAAGAAGAGGTTACGGAAAAATTGAAACATCAAATCGAAAAGTTATTGTTAATCTCAACCTCTGAACTCGACAACAACATTGATTATGAAAGGCTCGCCGTAGGACTAGCTGACATTATTCCATTTGACGATGAATCTATTAAAAATATTAAGTCTCAACTTTCTGCTCTTAAATCCAAAGATGAAATTCAGAACTTTTTAGAGTCGGTTCTAATGGATGTTTATGGAAATAGAGAAAAAGATTTAGGAAAAGAGGTTATGCGGGGTGTTGAGAAATACGCATACTTAGGTTCCATAGACCACCTTTGGATGGATCATATTGATCACATTGATGACCTTCGTGAAGGCGTAAATTTAAGAGGTTATGGGCAAAGGGACCCATTAGTTGAATTTAAAAATGAAGCCTACACTTTGTTTGAAAATTTAATTGACAAAATTGATGAGGAACTTTCTCATAGGATTTTTAGGACCGGAGTTAGTACCCCGCAAAGTGAAATTCCACTTAACCTAGTACAGGAGAATTTAGACAAAAGTGACACAACGGGAGTAGTTGAGGTTAAAAAACACACCTTAGGTCGCAACGATCCATGTTGGTGTGGCAGTGGCAAAAAATGGAAGAAGTGTCACTATCCTAAACTCGCGTGATAGTTTAATATATTTTCTATTATGGAAAACAAATATAATTTATATGTAATACTATTTTTAGTAGCACTCGCAATTGGTGGGGGAATATTCATTCTTTCTGGCAAAACTCAAAACAATCAATCCTTGGCAATTTCCGATGAATCAATTACAATTACCTCTACCGCAGAACCAGTAGCAACAGCAACAGGTTCAGCTAAAAAAGCAATGGAAACTGATAAATTAATAATTGAAGATGAAAAAGTCGGAACCGGCACAGAAGCTGTGTCAGGAAAGAAAATTACAGTTAATTATTCAGGAACACTAACAGATGGAACAAAATTCGATAGTTCATATGACCGAGGCGCACCTTTTGCATTTACGCTTGGTATTGGAGAAGTTATTCAAGGTTGGGATCAAGGCTTTGCAGGAATGAAGGTTGGCGGAAAGAGAAAGCTTACAATTCCATCCTCCATGGGTTACGGCGCTTCAGGTGCCGGTGGTGTAATTCCACCAAATGCAACTTTAGTTTTTGAAGTTGAACTTCTAAAGGTCGAATAAAATAATTCGTGCTAGAATTATTTTGACAGATGAAAAAATACAGTAAAGCCATATGGCTCTTGATTGCAATTTTAATTACCGTTTTGGTCTTCATTTTTAGAGACAAATTTATAGGTCTTAAAGGTTTTGGTTTGTTTGGGCTTTTTGTAATAAGTATTATTGGTAACGCCACAATAGTTTTACCTGCCCCGGTAATACTCACCGCATTTGTAGGGGGCGCAATATTTAATCCGCTCACAGTTACTTTTGTAGTGGCACTTGGAGCAACAATAGGGGAATTAACCGGTTATTTAGCAGGCTATGGCGGGCAAGAAATAGTGGGGAATGATGCAAAGCTACAAAAGGTTGAAGTGTGGATGAACAAGAATGGTCTTTGGACCCTTTTTATACTTGCCGCAATTCCTAATCCACTTTTTGATTTGGCTGGTATTGTTGCGGGCGCTACAAAAATTCCTGTATATAAATATTTCATTGTAGTATTTCTTGGCAAATTATTAAAATTTGGAGTATTCTCATATTTAGGAGCCAATTCAATTGGCTTAATAGACAAGTTTTTATAGCTTTAAATGAACGGAGGTGATTTTTTATGATTAATTTAAATACAAATTGGGTAACTATTTTGGCCTCAGCCGTTGCAACTATGGTTTTAGGGTTTTTGTGGTATTCACCAATTCTTTTTGGAAAAGAATGGATGGAATTAATAGGACTTAATAAAGAAGACATGGAAAAAGCAAAAAAAAGTATGCCAAAAACATACCTTGTTTCTGCTTTAACTTCTGTAATTACAGCCTTTGTTTTAAAACAGTTTATTGACCTTTTTTACATAGTTAACATTTACGATGCCGTACAACTTGCTTTTTGGGTCTGGTTTGGCTTTATAGCAACAACCCTAGTCACAGGAGTTTTATTTGAAGGAAAATCTTGGAAACTTTTTATAATTAATTCTGGATACCAACTTGCAAGCGTTATTTTAATGTCTGTAATCCTAAGCTATTGGGTGTAAAATCGTGTTAAAATCACTCCATGGCTAAAAAGGACAAGAAATATTTTAAATTTAAGAGTGGGAAAATGCCACTCCCCGTTTTTTTTCCTGATGCAACCCGAGGGGTAATTAAAACATTAGATTCTGTTGATATTGCCTCAACTGATACTCCAGGAATTTTGGTTAATACGTTCCATTTGTGGCAAGGTCTCAACAAAGAAATATTAAAAAAGCTTGGAGGAATACGGGAGTTCATGAATTTTAATGGTGCAGTAATTTCTGACTCAGGGGGATTCCAAGTTATGTCAGTGGTTAAAAAAGGTGTAATTGAGGGTAAAATTACAGACGAAGGGGTAGTTTTCCATCCTGGACGCAACAGAAAAGTAGTATTTAGTCCAGAAACTTCAATAGAGCTTCAGATGTCTTTGAATGTTGATATGGTTGTAGTACTTGATGATTTTACTGATCCAAAGGTTGGACACAAAGAAGCTCTTGAATCAGTTGAGCGAACACTTGATTGGGCCAGAAGATCAAAACGCGAGTTTGAAAAGATTTGCAAGAAAAAGGGATTAACAAAAAGCAATCGTCCATATCTTTTGGGAGTTGTCCAGGGCGGAGATTTTATGGATTTAAGAGAAATGTGCACAAAAGAACTTGTAAAAATTGGTTTTGATGGCTTGGGTTGGGGTGGTTGGGCAATAGAAAACGGAAAATTAAAATTTGACAGTGCAGAAGTTATTGCCAAAAATACACCTGAAAATTACTTACTTTATGGTCTCGGAGTAGGTAAGCCGGAAGACATAATTAAGTGTGTTGAACTGGGGTATACAATATTTGATTGTGTCTTGCCAACCCGAGATGGCAGGCATGGGAGGCTTTACGTATATGATGTAGATAATATAAAAGATATAGACATTTTTAAGCCAAATTTCTATCATTATTTTGATGCTAAAAAAGGTGCAAATTTATCTGATAAATCAAAAATAAGTACAAGTTGTGATTGTTTATTGTGCAAAAATTATTCAAAAGGATATTTAGCACATCTTTATAAAATTGGAGATATGTCTGCAATGAGGCTTTCTTCAATTCACAATCTTCGTTTTTTCTCCATTTTGATGCAGAAACTTCAAGAAAAGTATTGACAATAGATAACTAGTGTGTTTATACTTCAGCACTTGCATAATTAAGACAAAAAAATGGACAACGATCAACCAGTACAGACACAACAAGAAGCAGTAAATCAAAATGCTATGCCTTCTGGCGTATCTTTCCCAACAGTTGGGCAACCAAAAAAATCAGGTGGAGCAAAAACACTTTTAATCGTTGGTATTTTAGTTCTTGTAGCAATTCTAGGTTTTGTAATATTTAAAAGTGCAACAAAAGTAGATGAAACATTAGCCGAACCTACACCTTTTGATAATTTAACAACGAGCAATGTTGATTCAACCCCTATCGAAAGTTCAACCCCTGTTGCAACCGCCACACCAAAACCAGCCGATAAAGCTAAAGTAACAATAGAAATACAAAACGGAACAGGAATTACAGGGGAGGCTGCATATTTACAATCTCAGTTAAAAGCGCTTGGTTACACCAATTTAAGTGTAGGAAACGCCAGTTCGCAAAATTTAACAGCAACAGAAGTTACTTTCTCAAAAGCGTTAGCAAGCTCATTTGTTGATGAAATAACAACAAAGCTTAAATCAATCTACACCTCGGTAACTGTAAAAACTTCAGCCACCCAAACTGGAGACGCTGTAATTATCACTGGACTTAGAAAGAATGCAACACCAAAAGCATCGTCAACACCGGTTGCAAGTGCATCGTCCACCCCCACCGCTTCCCCGACACCTACTGCTAATTAATTAATATTTTCTGTCAGTTTAATCATCTTGTGATATCATTTGTGTATGAATCTGCCATCGCAAATTTTCCAGACATTCAATATCAATATTGGTAAATATTCGATACCATTTTCCATACTTCAAGCCGTTGCTATCGTCTTTTTACTTTTTCTATTAATATTATCGTTGGCACAATTCAGACGACATTTTATAGATTGGTCATTCAAAGGTGCTGTTTTTGGTATTTTCTTTGGGTTTTTACTTGCATTAATCCTTGAAGGATTTCTTTTAATTGGTGGTCGAACTGCAATAACAGGAGTTTTGGGTTGGAAAAATGCGCCAAAGCCCATTTCTGTGGCGCTTGATGCTGGGCGAACCAAATTAGTTCAAGTTTTGGGAGTTACTGAACCGATTCCAAGCTCTAATGCTCAAGAAGTTCCAAGTGTAGAAAATGCAGTTTCTGTAATCCAGAGCTTAAATCCAACAGACATTAAAAAAGTTAAAACCCTCATCTGTACCCCATAGCCTTGACTTTTGGCCTTGTTTTTGTTATATTTACGCACTAGAATTTTTGGCAAAAACACGACTTGCTTGTGTTTATTTTTTGCCCAAGTTTCAGTTCTTTAACATAATCGGAAATTGACTCAGGACAAGTATATAGAGCGTATTACAAAAATAATTTGATTGTAGTAGGTTGTATGTGCTTGTTCTGAGCTTGCATGATATAAAGATCATTTTCTGTATCAATAAAATCACAAGGAGAAAAAAATGTCCAAAGTTCTAAAGTTTGTTTTTGCTTTACTATCGACCATCGTTATGGGATTTGCCCTGAACACTGGTTTACAGTACGTTAACAGCCAGTGGACACATGCCTCTTTGGAACAGGCCCGGCAGAATATGGGTGACCAAGTTGCTCTCCGCGCCGCCATGAACATGTGGAGTATCGTTTGGTGGCTGACCCTTGTTTTGGGATTGTGCCTGATACTGGGGCTGTGGTATGCATTGTATAAAGGAAACATCAAACAACTATTCACTTCGATGATGGTGCTTGTTGTTGCCTTCGTGCTATTTGGCTGTTCGTCCAGTAACTTTGTGATCATCACTCCGCCCAACTATGCCATCGTAGTCAACCTCAGTAACACCGAGGATCAGGCCACTGGCAATAATTTTGGCGAAGGCGAGTTGATGAATGTTACACAGATCCAAATCAACTCGGTCAAATGCGCATTGAATAGCTCTGACAGATGTCCTGACAAACTTGTGGCCGAGGTCCAGGGTTCCCCCGAATCAAGAATTTACTCTATGGATGCCAATTCTGGGACATCTGGTGCAAACCAAGCGTTATGCTTTGAGGCAATCGGCACTAATGGATGTGTGGACTTTTCTGTCACGGCGATCATCGAAAAAAGTGATGCCAAGTGCTACGCAAACAAAATGGGAGTAAAACCTGTTTTAAACGGTGATCCACAGGTTGCATCTCGATACCATTTCATAGCAACGCCTCTGGCCGATGCGCTTGATACACGTGTGATCCAAATTGCCTCGTCACAGTTCGCCGAAAAAGTGGCCGCTATAAGTCCGTTGAGTCTTGCGCTTCAGAAGTTTGCTCTTTTTGAAGAGATTGAGCCGTCGATCATTCAGGAAGTGCATGACCAAACCTGTATTACAATCAGCAACATGGCGATCAACAACGGTATTGCTTGGGCATCACCTGAAATTCAAGATCAAATCAATCAGGCCACGATTCTCGCGAATCAGTTGGAACTTGTTGCCCAACAAAACAAATTGCTGGAAATTCAAAATCAGGCATTCATCGCTCGCGCGCTTGAAATTGAAAAAGAATTCGGTCTTGCGGCTGCAATTGAGTTCATGAAGATTCAAAAATGGGATGGCACATTCCTACCGCTTTTACCCGGCCAACCACTTTTGAACGATACGTCTTCTGATGCGCCAACACCATAATCAATTTCCGATTAGTAGGTTATCAACATGACTCAGACATGTGAGACCTAAATTGCATTAAGTGCTAAGCTAAAACATACTCTTAACTGAGAATGAAAATGAAGCTTAGCACGACCTATACGACTGCGTGGTCGTACTGATGAGCCCAAAAGGGCGAAAGGTAAAATTTCTTCTGATATACTTCACATATGTACGATATAAAACAGCAAATTAAAGACCTCATGCTTCGACTGGAAAAAACAAAAGAAGCTATTAATATTCCTGAAAAAAAGAAAAAAATTGAGATTTTGGAGATCGAATCTGTTAAACCTGACCTTTGGAACGATCCAAATAATGCCAGAAACGTAACACAAGAACTATCTGATCTTAAAAAGGAGATATCAGAAATTGATGAGCTTAGCGGAAACTTGGAAATTATAGATCAGTTATCGCAAGATGAAAATTCTTTGGAAGAATTAGAAAAAGAAGTTGTAAAAGCAACACGCGATCTTAAAATTCTAGAAACAATGTCATTTTTGTCTGGACCATATGACACAAAAAACGCATTAGTTTCAATCCATGCTGGGCAAGGTGGAACTGAGGCCATGGACTGGACTGGGATGCTTTACCGAATGTACTTAAGGTTTTGCGAAAGAAAAGATTGGAAAACTGAGAGTATGGACTACACAGCGGGGGAGGAAGCTGGAATCAAAAGTGTAACCTTTAAAGTGGTTGGGCATTATTCATATGGTTATTTAAAAGGAGAAGTGGGAACACATCGCCTGGTTCGTCAGTCCCCGTTTAATGCAGATAAACTTCGTCAGACTTCATTTGCACTAGTAGAGGTCATGCCGGAGCTGGCGGATAATGATTTAAAAGATATTGTAATTAAGACTGATGATCTTGATTGGCAATTTATTCATTCAGGTGGGCATGGAGGCCAGAACGTTAATAAAGTGGCTACTGCAGTGCGCTTGACACATATTCCAACAGGAATTGTTATAACAGCTTCAACCGAAAGATTTCAAGAACAAAATCGTAAAATCGCACTCGATTTATTGCGCGGAAAATTATGGTTACTGGAGCAAGAAATTGCCAAAGGTTTGCGGCGCGAAATTAAAGGGGATTACAGGCCAGCCTCTTGGGGAACACAGATCAGAAGTTATGTTTTGCACCCTTATAAAATGGTTAAAGATTTAAGAACAGATGTAGAGTCAGGGAACCCTGATGCGGTTTTGGACGGAGAAATTGAGGAATTTATTGATGCGGAGCTAAAGCTTGCCAAACAAGAATAATTTACATTTGCACTTTTAGTTTTTTTAGTGTTATATTGTCTCAAGCATGGAACAGCAATCATTGAATAAATTTGACTTCAAAAAAAACCTACCATTCATAGTTGGTGCTTTTTTGGTTGTTATTTTAGGCGTTGGAACTGCTTGGATGTTAAAAGATAAAATAATGACTGGTGGAAGTAAGTCAGCTGCACCTGGAGTAACAGTAACTTCAACTGAAGCAGGAATCTTGGACCCAAGTGGAAAGTACGATACAGCTACGGGAGATTTAAAAGAAGGTGGAATAGATAACGAGGGAACTCACCACTTGGAAGTTATCCAGGGTCCAAGTCATTTTGTATATCTTACCTCGAGTATGATTGACCTTCAAAGCTTTGTAGGTAAAAAGGTTCAAGTTTGGGGTCAGACACAAGCCTCCAAAAAAGCCCCTTGGCTTATAGACGTTTCTAAAATTAAGATAGCTGAATAAATTTTAACAATTTCTTTTATAAAGCTGGTAATTTTGGCTCTTATTTGTTACTCTTAGTTTACTTTGCCCATGTCTGAATCTAAAAATATAATTTCCTTCAAAAACGTAACTAAAAAATTTGGTAGCGAAGTCGCCTTAAACAATGTTTCATTCGAAATTAAATCCGGTGAATTTGTTTTTATAACAGGACCTTCTGGGGCGGGGAAAACTACGATTCTTAAATTAATTTTAGGAGAGATTTACCCAGAAATAGGTGAAGTTGTGGTAGATGGAGTAAATGTTGTAAATCTAAAGTCATCTGAAATTCCGTTTTTCCGACAAAAGATAGGAACTGTTTTCCAGGATTTTAAGGTATTGCCAGAGCGAACTGTTTCAGAAAATGTCGAGGTAGCCCTAGCCGTTATAGGACTCGCAGAAAATGAATGGGGAGAAAGAGTTAAGCACGTTTTAAAACTCGTAAATTTAACAAAGCAAGCTAATTTATTTCCGGGGCAGCTTTCAGGTGGTGAGATCCAACGAGTCTCTTTGGCACGCGCGTTAGCTGTTAACCCTAAGCTTCTTTTGGCCGATGAGCCTACAGGCAACTTAGATTGGGAGACATCAGAATCAATAATGGAATTATTCCAAAAGATAAATGAGGAAGGCAAGACCGTTATCATGGCTACTCACAATGTTGATATTATTAAAAAACTTAAAAAACGAATTATAAATATTGTAAATGGTAATATAAAATAATAATGATATGAATTTACATATAAAAACCGCTTTAAGCTACCTTAGACGCTCGCCATTTCAGGCAATGGCTGCCACTTTTGTTTTAACACTCACTTTTTTGGTAGCAACACTTGTTTCAATCTTAGTCTATTCTTCATCAAAATTAATTTCCTATTTTGAAACACGCCCTCAGATAATTGCGTTTTTAAAAGACGGTGTTAGTCAAAATGATATCGCCTTGCTTCAACACAAACTTGAATCAAACCCGAGTGTCAAAGATGTAAAGTATGTAAGTAAAGAAGAAGCGTTATCAATTTATAAAAAATCGACAAGCGACAACCCACTTCTAGGAGAGCTTGTAAGCCCATCAATTTTCCCTGCATCTTTAGAGCTATCAGTTAAAGACCTTTCCTTTGCTCAGCAAGTAATAGACGATGTTAAAAAGGAAAAAGCTGTCGATTCAGTTGGTTTTACAGCCTCTTTGGGGGGGGAAAGTAGCCTTAAAGATGTTGTTGGGCGCCTTCGCACAATAACAACCTATGTACGAATTGGGGGCGGAGTATTTGTAGGAATGCTGGCATTAACTTCTTTTGTGGTCCTTCTTATCATCATCAGCATGAGAATAACAACAAGACGTGAAGAAGTTGAAATATTAAGTCTTATTGGAGCAACAAGGGGGTTCATAAGGAGCCCGATTATTATAGAAGCATTTCTTTATGCCTTTTTTGGAGTAATTTTGGGGTGGTTAATAGCATTTATCATGGTTTTATATTTGGCTCCATCGGCCGTTGACTATTTCGGAGAAATACCAATTTTACCAAAGGACACACTTGGAATTTTTAGTTTGTTTGGCATTGTTTTATTAGTAGAAATAATCTCAGGCGCAGTGCTTGCCCTTTCAGGTGGATTTCTGGCTCTTTCTAGGGTCAAAAATGCAAGATGAAAAAAAATAAGCGAAGCTTGTTAGGGTATCATGGAAAAAGAAACATTTTCTTTGCAATTATCCTTCTAGCATTAATTATTTATCTAGGAAAGGCTTCAAATTCTTTTGCTGATGAGTGCGACAATATTCCTACCACACCAGACAGAATTCAAGAGAAAATTGATTGCTTAAGTGCAAAAGTGTCACAATTGTCGTCCCAGGCTTCAACTCTAAAAAACCAAGTAGCCCAATTTAATGCACAAATTAACTTAACTACCCTTAAAATTAAAAATACTGAAGAAAAAATAGACCTTTTGGGTGGTCGGATTGACCAGCTGGAGATTTCACTCGACAACCTTACAACTGCTTTTTCTTCCCGGGCTGTAGAAACTTACAAGCTTTCCAAATTTGAGAATAATTTTGGATTTCTTCTATCAGCATCAGACATCAGTGAGGCGGTTTCAAGGTTCCATTATTTAGAAAAAATCCAGGAAGAGGACAGGAGCCTACTTAACAGGCTTCAGGAAGCACAAACAACATACAAAGGCGAGAAAAGCGATCAGGAAAGTTTGCAAAATGAATTGGAAAAACAAAAATCGGCTCTGAGCACCCAAAAAATTGCAAAAAACAATTTGTTGTTAGCGACTAAAAATGATGAATCAAAATACCAATCACTTTTATCACAAGCAAAAGCACAACTAGCTGCTTTTAGAAGTTTCGTAACCAGACAAGGTGGAGCCTCAATTCTTTCTAACCAAACTAAATGTGATTCGTGGGGATGCTATTACAATCAAAGAGACTCATTATGGGGAAACATGTCACTTGGCGCCTCGCCATATTCTGTTGCTGAGTATGGCTGTTTAGTAAGCTCAGTCTCTATGATTGCGAGCCACTATGGCAAAAGTGTTAAACCAAGCGACATTGCAATCGCACCAAACGCATTTGTTCCAAGTACTGGTTATCTTTATCATTCATTTAGTGCTAATGGCATAAATATTACAATTAATTTCGCCTCAAAAAGTATTTTAGATAGCGAACTTGCAGCTGGGCGACCAGTTATAGCTGGTTTATACGGTGGGCCAGATCATTTTATTGTGATAACCGCAAAAGAGGGGGACAAATATATAATGCGCGATCCTTTTATGGAAAATGGGGCAGGCGGGGATGGATCAGGCCGACCTCTCACCGACAAATATAGTCTCTCCGACATTACAAGTTTAAGATTGGTTAGTTTCTAAAAAACAATTAATGAAACTTAAGCTAATTACTTTTATTGTACTTTTTTTAGTGCTATTCATTTTTCCCCCTAATGCCGATGCAGTAACGGTAACCATAAACAGCTTTCCTCCAACAATTTCATCAACTGACCCGTTTCAGATAGGGGTTAGCATTTCAGGGGCTACTAACGCAACAAACTATTTAAGAGTTGATTTGTATAAAGATGGAACAAGTAACTATTTTGGTGAAACATATAACGGTACCGATTGGTATAACGGTTCAGATGGGAATAGTTATTTTCCAATTCAAATTCAAAACTCTTCAGCTTCAGCAACACTTACATTCCAAATTGGAAACCCAGGTACCAATGACTATATTGGCCCAGGGGCATATAAATTAAAAATCAGAAGATACACAAGTTCTGGTAGTCAGTCTTCGAATGATACCCAAACACCTGTTGATGTTCAGATAACATACATTTTTCCTACTCCAACACCCACTCCAACCCCAAACCCAACAACTGCTTCGACACCTACCCCCGTTTCAACTCCTGTTAAAACTCCTACGCCCACGCCAAAACCAACTATTAAACCAACTCCCACACCTACTCCAACAGATTCTGTTGAGCCGGAAGTTCTTGGGGAATCAACATTGAATCCCGATCCAACCCTCACCCCAACTCCAATGGTTGAGAGTATTTCCACAGATAAGCCTCCAATCCTTGCATTTGTTTTTGTGGGAATTGGAATTGTATTTATTGGAGTTTCCGGCTATTTAGCTTTTAGGAAAACAAATATACCAAAAGTTATATAATTAAACTTCCGATGAAAAATAAAATTATTCTTCAAATTAGCCTTTGGCTTCCGGTAGTGCTCTGGATGGCCCTTGTTTTTCGTTTTTCCTCGGGCACAGTTCCTGTTGCTTCAACTGTCTATTGGCAAGATTTTGCAGTCAAAAAAACAGGACATGTATTACTTTTTGGTTTTTTGGCAATTTTGATTTACAGAGGTTTAGTTGGGAATGGAATATCAAAGACAAAAGCTTTAGTTTGGGCAATAATTTTATCAACTTTTTATGGGGCAACGGATGAATTTCATCAAATGTTTACACAAGGCCGAGAGTCCAGAATTAGAGATGTTTTTATAGACGGAATAGGAGCTTCGATCTTTACATACATAATTTACAAAGTACTGCCAATGATGCCAAAGGAAGTAACAATGATTGCCAAGAAGGCACATATTACGTAAGATTAATAGATGAAATTAATACAGTTTTTTCGACATCTTTTTGTTCCCCATGAATCAAATAATCAGAAGGCAAAGTTACTACACTCTTCTAGCTTAACAGTTCTTGCCGCACTTTTAATTTCATTTCAAATACTTTTAAGCTATGGCGCTAAAGCACTGCCTAAAGTATTAGGGTATGCCGCAAACATTTCTCCAACCGAAGTAATAAGGTTAACAAACGAAAAAAGAGCACAAAATGGTTTAGGACCACTGACTCAAAACTCAACACTTTCCTCAGCCGCTGTTGCTAAAGGAAACGATATGCTTGCAAAAGGTTATTGGGCTCACTTTGCACCCGACGGAACCTCACCTTGGAGCTTTTTTGTTAGTTTTGGATACAAATATAAATATGCTGGGGAAAATTTAGCCCGCGATTTTTCTTCCGCCTCGGCTACAGTTGACGCTTGGATGAATTCACCAACTCATCGTGAAAATATGCTTAATCCGAAATATAATGACGTAGGCATAGGAGTAGTAGAGGGAAGTTTAGCTGGGGCGGATACAACAGTAGTAGTGCAGTTTTTTGGAACGCTTTCCAGTTCCGCACCAGCAATTCCGGTTGCTCAAGCTAAGGACGTTGCAGCAACCACAAAGCCGTCTCCAAAAGTAATCGCTGTCCAAACCACAAAACCTGTTGCTACACCAGTTCCAACCGCAACCCCAACCCCACTTGCTACAAATTCACCAACTCCAAATGCTGTTGCAAATATAAATAATTCTCGAATTTCACCTTTTGAATCAACGAAAAATTTGTCTTTAGGAGTAGTTGGAGTACTTCTTCTTGTTTTATCTCTTGATTTAATTATAGTTAGAAGAAAGAGAATCGCAAGGATCGGAGGCAGAACTATAGCCCATTTGGCATTTTTTGGAATGATTTTGGCAGTAGTATTAATTCTTAAAGCAGGGCAAATAATATAAGATGAGAACTTTTTCACATCATTTATCGCACTATTTATTACTTTTCGGAATTCTTTTGACAGGTTTTGCTGGCTTAATTTTGTTTTCTTATGACAGAAACTTTCAAATAATGGTATCTGTAGCTACTGCAGCCTCATATGTTTCTTGGGGAACTGTTCACCACTATATTCATGGAGATCTCCATTTAGAAGTTTTTATTGAATATACTGTTATAGCAATACTCGGCCTTGTAATTCTATTCTCCTTAATTTTGGTATAGTTGGTCAAACTACACCGACATATGTTAAGATTTAGGCATGGCTAAGAATCTAGAAGAATTGTCAGTTTCTGTTTCACCACATCGTCAAAAAATAATATCTCTTCTTTCCGCAAAAAAGTGGTTTAGATCAACCGATTTTGAAATACAAAAAAAACTGTTTACACTTCCCATCGACTTTGACGGATATCTAACGGATCTAGCAGATAGAAAAGACGAGTATGGAGGTTTAATGGTAAATAAACTTCAAGAAGCGCTTGTGGGCAATTACGGAGTGTTAAGTATTTTTGAAGTTATGTCGATACAAAATGCACATACATTTACCTATGAGTATACTAGTTGGAAATTTGGTAAAGATCGTGGATATCGCGGGCTAATTCTTTTTGAAGAAGAAGGAAAGATAAAATACTTTCTTCTTAGAAAAACCGACAAATTTGCAATAAGTGAAACAATTTACGAAACGGTGGGTACTTTTGTGTCGCACGGAAATACAAAAATGGATGTTCCAAGTGAGGTTAAGTACCAAATTAACAAAGAGCTTGGAATGAAAGATGTAGAAATAAAAAGGTTTATTGATTTAGGAAAAATTGCCATAGATCCGGTTTTGGCAAATTCAACCCCAACCCTGTATGCAGCCGTTATTGACTTGCCAGGGGATAATGATTTGGAAGACATTAGGAAAAAGATATATAAAACAAAACCGATTAGTTTTAATGTTGTTGTGGAACCGATAGAAAAAATTTGGGAATATGTGGAAAAAACTGATGAGTCTTACTTTTTAGCCTGTGTTGCCAGACTGGCCTCAATGGGGATTATAGAAACATAACTAACATTAATACTTGACAAATATTATAGACAGACCTATAATACGCCCAGAGTTAAAAGCTCAATCTTTAACATATCCTTCGCTAGGCTCCTTTTTGAGCCATTTTCGGCACAATTGTGCCCGAATTCGGCCTCTCTTTTGTGTTCGTCCCCTCATTATTATCAGTTATCAATTGTTATGTTTTAGTCTGGCGAAGATTAGGGTGCTCCAAAAGTGGAGTGGGCCAAAACTACGCCTTTCAACGAAGTCCATACCACTTCACTTTTGGGCACCTTAAAAATACTTCTAAAACTTAGTGTTCACAAATTTTGTGAACATCAAGTTCGTCAGAATCAAAAATCATATTTAAAAAGGAGAAGAAAAATGTTGAAAATTGATGTGCCCGCTCTTAAGGAGCATCTCGAAAAGCTGTGTGTCTTTCTTGCATACCACACTGATTTGCAGGGCATCGGCCACCTGGCTGTTATCAAGGAGAATAAGGAGGGGAATCAACGCGGAAGCTTCCTCTATCCGGGAGAACAGATGGATCTTTATGATTCAACACCCGAGGTCCGGGATGACTGGTATTTTACTCCTGTCAATCTGGATACTCAGTTCGACAAGATCCGCGACGATTTTGCCGTATTGATCTCACTGATCGATACTTCTGCAAAACGGCTTTAAATTCCGACGGCAAATGAAGGGGGACTAATATCCAAAAATCCCCCTTCAGAAGCACTTTTACATTTTAATAATACGACTTTATGTTCACGATTTTTCGTGTGCAGAAAGTTCGTCAGAATCAAAAATCCAAATTATGTAAGTTTGCCAAAGGAGGCAAAATGTTAATTTCTATTGAGTTATGGCCAGGTCTAATCGCGTTTTTACATGGGACAGTTGTCATGGTCGGCTTTGTATTGGGTGCACTTGGGCTTGTTGGCTTGTTGGTTGCAATGAGCATGCCACCAAAAGGGAAATACATGGAACCAGGGCTTATGCAGGCCATGGGACCAATGCCACACATGTGGATGTTACTGGTTCCTGCCATTCCGATGGTGTTATTTGGCATTTACGGGCTTGTGGTTCTCGCTTTTTTTGTGTTGTATATCCAACATCTTGTGAAACGCACCCTGCCTGAAAAATCCAAAAGGTCCAAAAAGCCCAAAGCCAAATAAGTTACAAATTCTGACGGCAACGGTGTGGGAGATTTCTCTTTTAAAAGCAATCTCTCACACTAAGCACGTTTAAATAAAAAATCAAAATTATGTAAGTTTGCCAAAGGAGGCAAAATGTTTAAAAAAGGTAAGATTCCGATGTCACCTGAAGAAAGACTAAAAATAAAATTTTGGCTTTCGTTGGGGATTGCGATTGTTTCATTTATCGCAATGGTTCTTAACATTCTGATCAATTCTTGATTGGAGGCAATGATGTTTTTGATCAATTTGATTCACGGTATTGGAAAGTTCTTTCGGCGTATTCGGCAAATCTATATTGGAAATCAGAACTATCGAGAGGCAAAAAAGAATGGTCCTCCACCAAATTATTCCGGCGATTGGCCTGATATTGACTGGAAAGGGGATTCGATAGATTTTTAGTTAGTTGTCCCGCATGGGGTATTTTTATACCTTGTGCGGGATTTTTTATGGCTAGTTTTAAGACAAATATATAACTTATAGTCATATTACTATAAGTTTATTGACACCCAACAGTTTATCCTATAAACTACGCTCCTGCTCAATTAATTATATGAAAGGCGTAATTTTGGCGGGTGGGCTGGGCACAAGGTTGTACCCTTTAACACACGCAACAAATAAACATTTATTACCAGTATATGATCAACCAATGGTATCTTACCCGATCCAATCCTTGGTTGGTGCTGGTGTAACAGATATCTTAATAGTTGTCGGTGGTCCCCACGCAGGCGACTTTATTCGTGTTTTAAAGAATGGTTCTGATTATGGAGTTAAACACCTTGAATATGCTTTTCAGGATAAATCGGATGGTGGGATTGCAGACGCTCTTAAACTTGCAGAAGATTTTGCAGATGGAGGGCCCGTAGCTGTAATTTTAGGTGACAATACAACGGACGCAAATATCTCTGAACAAGTTAAGTCTTTTAAAGAGGGTGGTTTAGTATTTCTTAAAAAGGTTAATGACCCGGAAAGATTTGGAGTTCCTGAATTTTCCCGTCCAAAAAGTGATCAACCAAAAAAAATTATTGCAATAGAAGAAAAGCCGAAAGAGCCAAAATCAAACTATGCAGTTACAGGCCTCTACTTATTTGATAACACTGTTTTTGATATAATCAAAACTCTAAAACCCTCTGCTCGTGGCCAACTTGAGGTAACTGATATTAATAACGAATACATTAAAAAAGGTAAACTTGATTGGGTCGAAATTGATGGATTTTGGTCTGATGCGGGTACCCCGTCCTCACTTCTTAAAACCAATCTTTATTGGGGAATGAAAAAGGGAGGGGGACTTGTATGAAACTTTTAGTTACAGGTGGAGCCGGATTTATTGGCAGTAATTTTATCCGCTACATTTTAAATAAATACCCCGATTATCAAGTTGTTAATTACGACAAACTTACTTATGCCGGTCATCTATCAAGTTTAAGCGACGTAGAACTTAATCCAAATTACAAATTTATAAAAGGAGATATTTCTGACCGAGACCGCGTCGAGGCAGTTCTTAATAAAAATGGAATTACTCACATTGTTAATTTTGCCGCGGAAACACACGTTGATAGATCAATAGAAAACCCTGATGAGTTTTTACTCACCAACGTTTTAGGGACCCAAGCACTTCTGGACGCCAGTTTAAAATGTGGAATAGAAAGATTTCATCATGTTTCAACAGATGAGGTTTTTGGTGAATTATCCCTTACAGGTAAAGATATGTTTACCGAAAAAACCATGTATGATCCAAGAAGCCCATATTCTGCAAGTAAAGCAGCTTCTGACCATTTGGTTCGCGCTTATGCCTCCACTCATGGACTTAACATCACAATTTCAAATGCATCCAATAATTTTGGACCATTTTGTGATGCTGAAAAATTCATTCCAAGAGCAATCACAAATCTTATTGATGGCAAAAAAATCCCTATTTACGGTGACGGGAAATATGTTCGTGATTGGTTAAATGTATCCGATCATTGCCGTGCAATTGACACGATCCTTCATAGTGGAAAAAGTGGCGAAACCTATTTGGTTGGTGGGGATAACCACAAGACAAACAATCTTGATATTGCCCGTATGCTTCTTAAAATTTTTGGCAGAGATCAGTCCTACATTGAGTTTGTGACAGACAGGAAAGGCCATGATAGGCGCTATGCAATTGATTTTACAAAAATCAAAAACGAACTAGGCTGGGAGCCAACAAAGAATTTTGAAGGTCAGCTAATAGAAACCGTGAATTGGTATAAGGAAAATGAAGCATGGTGGAGAGAAATTAAAGAAGAATCAGAAAGATTCTATAGCGAAGCAGCCGAAGCTAAAGACGTTGATAAATTTAAAGAATGTATAAAAGAAACTACTATTCCAGGGCTACTTGTAATAGATATGCCAACCTACGCTGATGATAGAGGCTTTTTCAGAGAGGCTGTAAGACTTAATGTTCTTGAAAAGGTAAATGGCCTCAAATTTAAAGCAAAGCAATGGAACCATGCTCGCTCTAAACCTGGTGTAATCCGCGCACTTCATTCCGAAAACTGGAATAAACTTACCTATCCAATTACTGGAAAATGTTTTTCCGCATTAGTTGATATTAGGCCAGACTCTCCAACTTTTGGAAAAGTTGAAACCTTTAATTTTGATGAAAACTCTCACAAAGCTCTCTTTATTCCGAAAGGGGTGGCAAATTCTATGTGTGTCACAGGAAATAAGGCTGTAGAGTATCTTTACTTGGTTGATGCTTATTATGATGGTAAAGACACAAAGGCTATAACTTGGGATGATCCCGATTTAGCGATTGATTGGCCAATTAAAAAGCCAATTATTTCAGAGCGTGATAAACATAATCCTAGACTTAGAGATGTATTTCCTGATAAATTTATAGGCAAAAAAAAAAGATATTCGTAACCGGCTGGTCAGGCCTCGTCGGTTCCCGCTTTATTGATCTTTACAAACAGAAATATAGTTTTATAACTCCAAAGTTCGACCTTACAAACAAGTCAGAAGTTAATGCAATTGTTAAAAAAAATAATCCCGATGTTATTGTAAATTTTGCTGCACATACAAATTTAAATGAGGCGGAGGGCCAAAGAGGTGACACTAACTCTATCTCTTACAAAGTAAATGTAGATGGAGCTAAAAATTTACTAGAAGCACTCCCTTCAAAAACACGGTTTATTCAAATCTCAACTGACTTTATTTTTCCGGGTTCACAAAAAGATCCAGGTCCATATATCGAAGATCACATAATTGATTACAAACAAGATGAACTTTCTTGGTACGGTTATACAAAAAACTTAGCAGAAAAAGAAATCGTTAAAAAGCTTGGAAACAATGCAACAATCTTAAGACTTAATTACCCGATAAGAGCTAAATATGATTTAAAGATGGATTTTTTAAGGAAACCTTTATCACTATTTGATCAAGGAAAACTCTATCCAATGTTTAAAGACCAACAAATCTCGACCTCTTTTATAGATAGCGTTGCTGAGGCATTAGAAAAAATTATTGAAGGCAATAAAAAGGGAATTTTTCATGCAAGCTCGGAAGATGTTGGCACCCCATTTGAAATTATCAGCTACTTAATAGAAAAAGCCAGAGGAGTAAAAAATGCGGTTAAATCCTCATCATTAACTGAATTTGTTAAAACTGTTGACAATCCAGTCAGGTACCCAAAATTTGGGGGACTATCAGTCGCAAAAACAGAAAAAGAGTTAGGAATTAAGTTTGGTACATGGAGAGAAATCGTCGATAGGTTTATTGATCAGATCTCCACTTCTTAATTTCTGCATGGTTTCCGGAAAGGAGCACTTTTGGCACTTTCCAACTTTTGTAATCTTCTGGCCTTGTATATTGCGGATATTCAACTGAATCGGTTGAGAATGACTCTTCTTTTAAAGATTCCTCTTTAATTACACCTGGAATTAAACGAATTATTGAGTCCGTTAGTACCATTGCAGGAATCTCGCCACCCGTCAAAACATAATCTCCAATAGAAATAATTTCATCAACCAAATGCTCGGCCACCCTACTATCAACCCCCTCATAATGCCCACAAATTAAAATTAAATGTTCTGCCTTTGACAACTCGTAAGCCTTTTTTTGAGTATATTTTTCTCCTCTGGCGTCTAAAAGTATTATTTTAGTTTCGGATTTCGGATTTAAGGTTTCGGATTTGAGTTGATTAATTGCTTTGTCAATTACATCAACTCTTAAAAGCATTCCAGCTCCACCCCCGTATGGTTTATCATCAACCGATCCCCGTTCGTCAATTGCCCACTCCCGCAAATCATGAATTACAATTTCGGCAAAACCTTTATCAATAGCCCTCCACATTATCGACTCAGAAAGAGGTCCTGCAAACATCTTTGGAAATAGAGTTAATATATCAATCTTCATGCTGATATTGTATCATTATTCTATGGACAAAATCGTTATTGTGATGCCTGCATATAATGAATCCCAGAATATAGCTCTCATGGTCCACGAGCTTTTTGCAAAAGAATTTCCTAAAATTACAGGAGCCGAAATGCACCTCTTGGTTGTTGATGACTATTCCCCAGATGGCACAGGAGATGTTGTAAAAAATTTGATGGGACACCACAAAAACCTACACCTACTTCAGAAGGAAAAAGAAGGACTTGGTTGGGCATATGTAAGGGGTATGCAATATGCTATGGACAAGCTCCATGCCGATGCCGTTTTGGAGATGGATGCGGACTTTCAGCATCCACCAAAGTTTATTAAACCAATGGTTGAAGCCTATTTGGATGGTGCAGATTATTGTATTGGGAGTAGGTATGTTAAAGGTGGATCAATTCCAGAAGAATGGGCGCTGTCCAGGAAAGCTGTGAGTTTCTTTGGGAATTTATTTATTCGTACGGTTTTACTTAATTTTAAAATTCACGATTTAACAACTGGGTTTAGGTTAAGTAAAGTAAAAGGAGTGTTAGATCAAATTAACCTAGAAAAATTAATGGAACTAAACAGGTTTGCCTATAAAGTTGATTTACTTTATCAGTGCTTAAAAAATTCCAAAAAGACAGTCGAAGTTCCACTTGAGTTTGCATCACGTACAAAAGAAAAATCAAAATTTAATTACAAAGAAATGATTTCGACGTTTAAAGTTGCAATAATATTAGGGATTAAAGATAAACAGCGATTTCTTAAGTTCGGAATAGTCGGTGGAACTGGATTTGTAGTTAATTTTGTAGGGCTTGAGCTTTTGAAACGTTTAGGTATGACTACCTTTATAGCAACGCTTCTGGCTACTGAACTTGCAATCATCTCAAACTTTATTTTTAATAACATTTGGACATTCAAAGATAAAATAATAACTAAAGTAAGTGATGTCTTTGTCCAGTTTTTCAAATTTAACTTCTCTTCTCTCTTTGCAGTTATCGTTCAGCCCTTTATAGTTTCCGGAGCAGTAAAACTTTTTGGAGATACATCCTTAGTTCACTTTGGAGCATTATTATTTGCCCTATTTGCTGTAGTTTTGCCTTACAACTATTTTGTTTACAACGTGTTCATTTGGCGAACTTGGAAAATTCCTAAATTTTTCAAGCGAGACAAATAAGATCTCTGATAGTCAGAGTAGCCTTATTTGGAAGACATGGAAACTGCCTTGGGCAAAGAAGTAACTTACAAAAACGGTCCCCAGTTACTTATTGGCATTACGTTTTGAGAAATAAAAGCCAAACTAAATAGATAAATTGGAATTATAATTGCACAAAGCGCGATCTTGAATTCTTTTTTGTTAACAAAATCTGAAAAACCAAGTAGTAAAAATGGCATAATGGGCAAAGAATATCTTACCAAATCTCTATGAGAAACGAATAGAATAAAGAAAAAATATACGGCGGAAAAAATTGCCATTTCAAACTCCTTTTTTTCAAAAAGCTTAAATATCCCCAAAATTCCAAATAAATATACAAAAATTATTTCTTCCAGCCAAAAAGTTCCTACCCACGGAGCAGCGTAGTTAAATATTTGGAACGGCGGAAACATCAGATGAATATTGTCCCCAGAATGAAAGTAAGCAAAAAAGTCTCCTGTTAAGAAATAATACATAACAAAAACTAAAAGTAGGGATAAAGGGATTAAAAAAATAGGAAGATATTTTTTGAACTCAAATTTTTTCTGCCAAATAAGGTAAATTGAGTAAGCGATAAAAAGTAAAATTGCAGGAGACTTTGTAAACTGTGCAACTGCCCCCCAAACTCCTGCCCAAAAATATTTTTTTTCTCTAAAAAAATAAAGTGAAGCTATAATACTTCCAATAAAAAGAGGTTCTGGAGAGCCAATTGATCTTACAATCAACCACCTGGCTGGGAGAATTGCAAATACAAATGTTAAAAACAAGTTATTTGATAATTTATCAAAGAAATAAATTGCCAGAATTGAGGTTAGAAGGGTGATAGTTAACATTGCATAAGGTGAATTAACAATTACTGAAAGTAACCTAATCAAGATTGGGAACATTGGGAAATGTGCAGCATAGTATTCTGAAGGAAGTGGGAATTGAAAATTACTTCCAATCAGACCTTTGTCATATAAAGTCTTGGCTGCTACTAAATAAAGTGGGCCGTCATAATTGGCTACAATTGTAGCCAATCCATTTTGTGGTAAAGGTATGTTCCAAAAAGTTTTTGCACGTAAAAAGAAAGGAAGCCAAATAAGAATTGTTGGTATCAAGGAAAAAAATACGATTATGGCAAATCTTTTCACGAATAAATTCTAGCACGAAATATGTGTTTTACGCCATACTTAGGTTATGTTAGACTTCGTATGTGAATACCTTTTTATTTGAAAATTTGTCTGTTTTTTTGCCAACCTACAATGAGGGCAAAAATATCGAAAATGTGGTTCTAAATATTAAAGAAGTACTGCAAAAAGTTGCCTCAAATTGGGAAATATTAATTATCAACGATGGTTCAGCCGACAATACATTAACAATTGCCAAAAGGTTAGCCCAGGGCGATAACAAGATTAAAGTAATCAATCATGGGAAAAATATGGGGTACGGGGCAAGTCTTAAAAGTGGACTTTATGGAGCAAAATATTCATGGATAGCGTTTATTGATTCTGATGGACAGTTTGATTTTTCCGAAATTGTAAATTTTGCAGATACCCAAAAAAATACAAACGCGGACATAATTATCGGTTATTACAAAAGCCGAAAAGTGTCATTATCCAAAATAATTACATCTAAACTTTGGGAGTATGTTGTCTTTTTCCTTTTTGGTCTTAAAGTTCGCGACATTGATTGTGGTTTTAAACTAATATCTAAAAAAGTATTGGATAAAATTCCAAAATTAGAGTCAGAGCGTGGCGCATTTATTTCTAGTGAACTACTTATTAAAGCTACGAAGGCGGGATTTAAAATTGTGGAGATTCCGGTTTCCCATTTTCCAAGGAAATTTGGTAAGGGTACAGGAAGAGACTTAAACGTTATAATCCAGAGTTTTAAAGATCTGTTTAAATTATATGGGAAAAATTAAAAATTGGATCAAGGCTAATCCCAAAGAATTTTGGATACTTTTTGCGATATTAATATTAAGTGCTTTTTTACGTCTTTATAAAATTGATCAATACATGACCTTTTTAGGGGACGAAGGCAGGGACGTAATTATCGTTAGGAGGTTCTTAACAGAACTTCATCCCCCGCTAATCGGCCCAGGGACTTCTGTTGGGAACATGTACTTGGGGCCATTATATTACTACATGATGGCGCCAGCGCTTTTAATTGCTAATTTTTCCCCAGTCGGTCCTGCCATTCAAATAGCCCTGCTTGGAGTTTTGACCGTACTTTTTGTTTGGTTTGTCGGCAGAAGTTGGTTTGGTAAAACTTCAGGTTTGATAGCAGCGGGACTCTATGCAATTAGTCCAACTGTGATAACCTTTTCAAGATCTTCTTGGAACCCAAACATAATGCCATTTTTTGCACTCCTTTGCATTTGGTCTGTGTGGAAGGTTTGGTCCTCCTCCACCAAGGCTTCGGAAGGACAAGAAAAGTGGTTAATTGTTTTAGGAATTTCTTTTGCGTTTGTTCTCCAGTCCCACTATCTCGGTCTACTTCTCGCACCCACGTTATTCATATTTTGGCTTCTTAGTTTGTTAGAGACAAGACACAGGAAACAAGATTTGAAAAAATTTATTAATTTATCACTTGTCTCTTTTTTCTTGTTTCTCGCTTTGATGAGTCCACTTTTAATCTTTGATATCCGCCATGGATGGACAAATTTTTTAGCAATTAAGTCATTCCTCGTAACTAGGGATGCAATTGGCCTACCATTATCTGTTTATTTTTCAAAGGTCGGTTCTACTGCCTTGATGTTATTTACAAATTTAATTGCAATAAAAACTATTTATTTAGGAATTTCAATTATTTTTTTATCCGTAATATTGCTAGTTTGGGTTTTAAAGAAAAGACTTTTTCACAGTCCTTACGCTTTAATTTTTACCTGGTTAACAACAGGTGTTTTAGGAGTCGCTTATTACAATGGTCCAGTTTACGATCACTATCTCGAATTTCTTTTCCCAATTCCATTTTTAATAGTTGGAATAATTATTCAATTTATTTTTGGTGGCAAAAATAAAATCTTAAAAATATTGTCAGTATTTTTGATTGGTTACATAACGTTTATTAGTTTCCAAAACAATCCCCCAATTACAGATCCAACAATGCAAATGCCAAGGACAATCTCGGTCGCAAAAGTTATACAAGAAAAAGCCGGGAATGAAAGATTTAATTTGGCTACAATTTCTGATCTTAACAACCGTGACGTCTATAAATATTTCTTGTTAATTTGGGGGACAAAAATAGTTGATACTGATCCTTCCTCGTTAAAATTTACAGTTACAGATCAACTATTTGTAGTTTGTGAATTTCCAAGAGAAAAATGTGACCCAATACATGATTCTTCTGTCTGGATTTCAAACTTTGGCTGGACTAAAATAGTCGACGAATGGCCAGTCTGGGGCGGGACTCTCTTTAAATTGGGTCATACAAAATGATAAAAACTTTTTTTGACAAAATAGACAAAAAATTTGTAACCATTTTTAATAAAAAGGTTTTAAGTTCGGCATCAATAGTCATTAGTTCTCACAAATCTCCAGACGATGATTCAATTTCTTCTGTTTTATCAATTCATAAATACTTAACAGACTATTTAAATATTGCTAAAGATAAGATAAAGATAATTTACACAGGTGACAGAACTAGTAAATGGAAATATTTTCCAAGATACAAAGAAGTGCATTTTGTTGAAGACATTTTTGATAATCTAAATGATGAAGCCACTTTGATTATTGTTGACGGGTCTAGTTGGGACAGATTTAGTAGAAAATCACAGACAGATGGATTTGATGGCTACACAATTTGCATAGACCATCATCCACATTTAAAAAATAAACACAATCTCCACATTGTAGATCCGGAAAGAACATCTGTTGCGGAGATGATTTATAAATTGTTTTATGCCAATAGGCGCCTAGATAAAGAAATATGCGAACTTTTAATGCTCGGGATTTTGGGGGACACGGGTAACTTTAGGTTTTTAAGTCCTCAAAATGCTGATGTATTTACAATTGCGGGAAGATTAACAAGTGAAGGAGGGCTTAACATCGATTCATTTTTAAATAGTTACCAAAAAATAAACGAAGAAACATATTCATGCTTAATAAATCTAATGAGGAATAGTGAAATAAGAGATGTTAAGGGTTGGCCAAAATTTTTAACAGCTTTTGTTAGCAGAAAAGATATGGAAGCAGAGGGATTGGACGATAACTCAATTGGTGAGGCATCTCAAATATTTACAACCTATTTAAGAAGTTTAGATGGAGTTGATTGGGGATTTGTAGTTACACCCAGAAGCCACGATAATACAAATACTGTTTCTTTTAGGTCTTCACCTGGTTCAGTTTGTGTAAGAAAGATTGCAGAAGATATGAAAATTGGTGGAGGCCATGACAGGGCTGCCGGGGGGAAAATAATGGTTTCAGATGCTAATGAAGCCACAAAATAATTTTGAGTTGGATAAAAAACAACAAACCAATTTTTAAATAATGAAAACTAAAATCAATTGGATAAAAGTATTAATATTTTCATTTCTTGTAGGAGCTGTAATTTGGGCTGGCAAAGGAATTTTTAAATACAGTGTTTTTACTACTCACGATTTGGATCATCATCTGGCCCGGGCATTTGATGCCGTTGTTACCATAAAAGAAGGACAATTTCCGCTCAGGTGGGCGGGGAGTTTAAATTATTTTTGTGGAGTTCCAATTTATAATTTTTTCTATCCGTTAATCTACTATTTATTTGTTGGAATAAATTTACTGACCAACAATATCATCTTCACTCTAAAAATAATTGATTTTCTCTCCCTACTTTTGGGTACACTTTTCTTTTACCTTTGGATTAAAGTGGAAACAAAAAAAGAACTCCCGGCAATTGGTGGAGCCCTCACTTATTTATATGCGCCGTATAGATTCTTATTGATATTTGTTAGGGGAAGTCCTGAGTTTTTAGCATATGCAATTCTGCCAATTGTTTTGTATTTTTACTCGAAGCTTTTTAATTCAGACGGCAAGAAGTTTATTGTTTATGCATTTTTGGCAAGCTTTTTTGGGGCAATACTTTCAATTTCACATAATTTTACTGTAATGTTTTTGATGCCTATTATTTTGGCATTTATAATCATCAAAATTTACATAAATAACACACTTGGTGTCTACAAAATGGAATTCAAAAAAAATCTTTGGATAATATTTTCATTCTTAAGTTCGTTTGGAATGGGGTCGTTTTTTATCGGGCCCGCCCTTCTTGAAAAGAAGTTTACCAAAATTGGGCAAACGTTTATTGAATGGCGAGATCATTTTCCAACATTGGGGCAACTTTTCAAAATGAAATGGAATTATTTCTATTCAGCTCCGGGAACTTTTAATGACGGTATGAGCTTTATGCTTGGATATGCGCAGTGGCTGATACTTGGTATTTCCATTATTTTTATTGTTTATCAACTATTTAAGAGTAAATTTAAGTTATGGAAGTTTTTTAAGGAAAATATTTTTATTATCTTTTTCTTTGTCCTTTCAGTTTTTACAATTTATTTGATTCTTCCCTGGTCGATTCCAGTTTGGGAAAGGCTAAAGCCTTTACAAGAAATTCAATTCTCTTGGAGGCTCTTGGGAATTGCTGTTTTTACAATCAGCGCTTTATTCTCATTTCTACTCGCAAAAATAAACTCTAAATTTATTTATCTTGTGATTTTTGCTGTCGTAAGCGCTCTAACAATAATTGGAACCCGCAACTTTATGTTGCCTCAGCCTGTTTCGAGTGAGGATTTGTACAAGTATTATGACTTTGAAAAACTTCATTATCACCGCTATTCAACTACAACTTTAGGTGACGACGTTGTTGCTCCAGGTTCACCTGGTGCATGCTGGTTTGATGTTCCACTTATTGCAACTGATAAAGAAAGATTGGACTTTAGTGTAATTGAAAAGGGAAATACTTATGGTTTTGTAAGATTTAGTCTTCCCCAAAAACCAATTGGTACAAAGTTAATAATGGGACTTGGGTATTTCCCTGGAAATTATAATTTTGTTGTAAATGGCGTCAAAACAAATTATTCGAATTGTGACGGCAGAGCCTGCTTCCCAGTAAACAGTTTAAGAAGTGGCGAAAATACCATCTCTTGGAAAGTTGGGCAAAGCCCGATTGAATCATTCTTTAATTACTTCACATTGACCTTTTTTGCTATATGGTTGGCAATACTTTTAGTACAGTTTGCTGGAACAAGCAAAGATAAAAACAAAAATTTTTACACGGTTTTGTTAATACTGGTTTTTGGAATCTTTATGTTTTTTAGATCACACAATCTTAATGGGAGGATCATTTTCGGTTGGGATCAGGAAAGAGATGCCACGACTGCCATTAGTATTTTGGTGGGAAAATTAACACTCTTAGGACCAAGGGTCCAAGGTCCTACAGGATTTTTTTTACCTCCCTATTTTTTTTACCTAATCACACCTTTTTATAAGTTCGTAAGCAATAACCCAGTAGCGATAATTAACTTTGTTATTTTTTGGTCGATATTATTTTTTACAATATCTTATCTCGTAATTTCCAAAATATTTAATAAATGGACGGCACTAGTTTTCTTAAGTCTGTGGGCAGTTAATCCACTAGCAATTGCAATGGATACAATTGCATGGAACCCGATTGTAATCCCAACCTTTTTCCTAGTGCTTATATATCAATATTATCTTTGCTTAAAAGATGTCAATAAATCGAAGATATTTTTACTCGGTTTAATTTTCGGTTTTGGTGTTAGTTTTCATACACAATTTATATTTACTTTTTTACTATTTACCCCCTTAATTATTGAAATTTTCAAAAGAAAGAATTTTCTTGTCTTTGGTCATCTAATATTAGGATCTGTAATTCCGTTTATTCCAATTTTATTATTTGATTTAAGACATAACTTCTTAAATATTAAACAACTCCTCGGCTATTCACTTAACGGCGGTGCGCTCGAAAATAGAGCATTACCGGTTTGGGCTAATGTTTCTTCATTTGTAACAGGTTTACATGCAACTCCTGCTATTGGGCTTATATTTTATACATTAATTTTAATAGGTTTATTATTAGTAATTTCTAAAATTAAAGATGAAATTCAAAAGAAGATTTTTGTAGGTCTTACTTATGTTTGGGGATTTTCCCTGCCACTTTTTTATATAATCTTAAAAAATCCATCGGAATATTATTACAATTATCTATTTGTTATTGCCTTTATTTTGGTTGCTTATATTGCGACAATTAAAAAATATTTTGGAATAATTTTGATTAGCATAGCAGTTTTATTTTTTAGTTTAAAATCCATACCACTCTTACATGATTCAAAATTTAGTTTGAAGGAGAAAACAGAGGCAGTTGTGTTTGTAAAACAAGTTACTCAAAAAGGTACACCTTTTAATATTTCTTTCGATGTACCTGCAAATGAAGATTCGGGATTTAGGTACCTACTTAACTATTATGACGTTAAATATTCAGGGGATCCAAGGGATTCATTAATAGAGTTTGTTATACCACCAAACAGAAAACCAACAGCCTTTGTTTTTGGAAGTATAGGAATTTATATTCCCGAGAGTTGGATACAAGACAATTGGTTAAAGTAATATATAATAATTAGACTTAAATTAAATGAAACAAAAATATCTCTCGGTAGTTATTCCTGCATACAATGAAGCTTATAATTTGCGTACCGGAGTACTCGATTCGGTTTATGATTACTTGCAAAATCAAACTTATTCTTGGGAGATCTTGTTTGTTGACGATGGCTCAACAGATAATACCGCAAAGATTGCAGATGCCTTTGCAAAAAAGCACGACAATTTTATAGTTTGTAAAGAACCACACAGAGGTAAAGCAGGAACGGTTACGGCGGGAGTCTTAAAAGCAAAAGGAGAGATAATATTGTTTACTGATACCGATCAGGCAACTCCGATTGATCAATTAGAGAAGATCCTGCCAAAATTTGAAAAAGGATATGAGGTGGTAATTGGTTCAAGGAGCGGACGCGAGGGTGCACCAATAGTACGCAAAGTTATGGCATCGGGGTTTTCCTTCTTAAGATATTTAATTCTCAGATTGCCATTCAAGGATACACAGTGCGGATTTAAAGCGTTTAAAAATGAAGCGGCAAACAAAATATTTCGAAGACTCGAAATATTTGGTGAACAAAGTTCAACAACGGGCGCATCAGTTTTTGCTGGGTTCGACCTAGAAGTTTTATATGTTGCAAGGAAGCTTGGTTACAGAATTGCAGAAGTTCCAGTTGATTGGCACCATAAAGAAGGAACAAAAGTAGATCCAATTAAAGATTCAATAGAAGGATTAAAAGGTATGCTTTTGGTCCGCCTCAATGCACTCCAAGGGAAATATAAGGTTTGACACAAACCTTGGTCATTTACTTTGTAAAAGTTAAAGTTTAAATTTTACCTATCAAATCGAATTTTGTGCTAAAATTTGACTACAATGAAGAACTTCTTGGATGAGTGGAAATGGGTCATCTTGGCTGGATTGGGGATTTTAGGTTTCGGATTTGCAATTCGAGTATTTCATATATCAATTCTTCCAGTTTTTGCTGACGAGGCTATTTATATTCGTTGGAGCCAAATAATGTCTTCCGAGCCCACTCTCCGCTTTTTACCACTCTCCGACGGCAAACAACCCTTGTTTATGTGGATTTTGATGTTTTTTGTTAAACGCTTTCAAGACCCATTAATTGCAGGGAGGCTCCTTTCGGCATTTTCGGGAGTAGGGAGCATGATCGGCATATACTTTTTGACCCATCATATATTCAAATCCAAACTATCTGCTCTTATGGCCTCAATCTTTTGGGCAGTCTCACCACTTTCATTATTTTTCGATAGGATGGCCTTGGTTGACTCGATGCTAACCTGTTTTGGAATTTGGACACTATTGTTAAGTTTAATTACAGCAGAAAAATTAAGATTAGATGTTGCTATGGTAATGGGTTTTGTATTAGGTTTAGCCTCACTTACAAAATCTCCAGCTTTATTTTTTGCGGCATTAATTCCATCAGCCGTTATTCTCCTCAAAAAACCGAAAGACATTTTAAAATACTTGGGACTAGTATTGATATCTTTTTTAATCGCTTTTGGAATGTATAACATCCAGCGTTTGGGTCCAAACTTTGCACTTCTTTCATCTCGAACAGCAGATTATGTTTTTCCACTTTCACGAATTTTTACTTATCCCTTTGACCCAATACGTTACAACTTACCTACAGTTTTCAATTGGCTTTTTGCGATTGGACCTATCGGTTTAGTTTTACTCGGATTAATCGGTGTTGCAATAAATCTCAAAAAATATTTTAAATTTGTTTTAATTCTTGGGATTTGGTTATTGGCACCGTTATTGTTTGAAGCAGAATATACAAAAAGTTTCACACTGCGATATATATTTTTTTTAATTCCTCCACTCTTTGTCCTTGCGGCGTCATCTTTTAATAACCTTTTAGGAAAATGGAAATATTTAACAATAACTGCCTTGATTATTTTTGTTGTTCAGGCTGGAGTTTTTGATTATCATTTGTTAACAAACCCACAGAAAGCCAATTTTCCAAGAAGAGAACGTATGGGTTATTTTCAGGAATGGACATCGGGAATTGGAATCAAAGAAACAGCAGATTATATCCGAGCAAAACATAACGAAGACCCGAGTAAAAGAATTATAGTAGGAACAGAAGGGTATTTTGGAACGCTTCCCGATGGGTTCCAAATGTATATTCAAGACTTACCAAATATTGTTGTTGTGGGAGTAGGCCTCGGGATAAACAAAGTTCCAGATCCGCTTGTTGCATCAAAACTTGCAGGAAATCTAACATACCTTATTGTTAACAAGTCCCGCCTAGTTGCCGATCCCACAAAATTAAATCTTAAACTAATCCAATCTTTCCCAAAGGAGCCTAGAATACCAGGTACAATGGAATATGAAAATGATGGACCACAAGATGCCCTATACTTTTTTGAAGTCACAAAGTGATGAAGTAAAATAATATGGAACAATCCGAACATTTAGACCCTACAACAGAAATATCACTCGAAACCGTAAAAGAAAGATCTGTAAAAGGAATAGTGGTTTTGACTGGCAGAACTTTTCTTTTACAGATAATTGGCATAGTTGCTCAGCTTTTTTTATTTGCTTACCTAGGGCGATATGAATTTGGGGTCTTTGCAATAGTATCAGCAATTGTTAATTTTCTCGTTTACTTCTCAGATATTGGTCTTGCCGCCGCGCTAATCCAAAAGAAAGATAAACCAACGGAAACCGACCTAAGAACAACTTTTTTTGTCCAACAGCTAATTGTGTTCACCCTTGTTGCTATTGTTTTTGCACTCACTCCATTTTTTGTTCAAAAATATTCGCTAAATTATGACGGAAGAATTCTTTTATATGCTTTATCTTTTTCACTCGTTTTATCTTCATTAAAAGGTATCCCTTCAGTACTTCTCGAAAGAAAGCTTGAGTTTGTAAAACTAGTTTTTCCTCAAATTTTAGAACAGGTTGTTTATAACGTTGCATTAGTTTTTTTCGCAATGAACGGATTAGGACTTAAAAGTTTTTCAATCGCTGTGATTGCTCGTGGTATTGTGGGCTTGGTCGCGATATATATACTTGAGCCTTGGAAACCAGGCTTTGCTTTTTCAAAAAATACATTAGTGGGTCTTTTTAAATTTGGAATTCCGTATCAGGTAAATACCTTCTTAGCTGCTTTCAAAGACGATGGCATGACAATTATTTTGGGTGGAATATTGGGTCCTGTTGGAGTCGGAATATTATCATTTGCTCAAAAAATTGCAAGGCTCCCACTGATATTCTTTATGGACACAGTTACCAGGGTAACCTTTCCTGCATTTTCTAGAATGCAAGACAATAAGACAGACTTGGAAAGAAGTGTAACAAGGTCGATATTTTTTATATGTCTTTTTGTTTTTCCTAGTTTAGTTGGAATAATTATTTTGTCGCCAATTCTGGTCGTGGTAATTCCACGGTACAACCAATGGGCACCTGCTCTTATTCCAATTATTTTTATCTCGATTAATTTTGCCTTTGCTGCAGCAACCACCCAATTAACAAATTTACTGAATGCAATTGGAAAAATAAAAATTACGTTCTATTTGATGATAATGTGGACTATATTAACCTGGGCATTGATACCATTTTTATCCATCAAATTTGGAGTTAACGGGGCCGCAATTGGCTATTCACTTGTTGGATCATCGTCCTTGATCGCAATATTTGTTGCTAAAAAATATGTTAATTTTTCCTTATTAAATTCAGTAGTTAAACCAGGTATTGGCGCGATTGTCATGGGCGTTGCCTTAATTATTGTTAGTAAATTTTTACCAGTTAGCATTAACTCCATGATAGTCCTTGCCATTGTCGGACTCACCATTTACGGCACCTCAATGCTTTCTATGATGGGTTTGTCATTGGTTGAAGATGTTCAAAGAAGCCTCAAAACACTTCTAAATAAGGCCTCCTAAATGGTACAATAGAGCGTGGGGAAAATTTCTGTAGTCATTAATACACTAAATGAGGCTAAAAACCTGCCTCAGGCTATCGCCTCAATAAAAAACCTAGCCTCGGAAATAGTCGTTGTTGACATGGAGTCTGACGACGAAACGGTTGAAATTGCCAAAAAGCTTGGAGCACGAGTTTTTGGCCATAAAAGAGTTGGTTATGTTGAGCCTGCCCGTAATTTTGCCATCTCTAAAGCTAGTGGAGACTGGATCTTAATTTTAGACGCAGATGAGGAAATTTCTCCAGATTTGGCAAAAGAGATAAAAGATATTGTTAACAGTCACCAAGCTGATTACTATCGTATTCCAAGGAAAAATATAATTTTTGGCCACTTTATGAAACATTCCAGATGGTGGCCAGATTACAACATTAGGTTTTTCAAAAAAGGTTTTGTATCTTGGAACGAAATAATTCACGGTGTTCCAGTAACCAAAGGGGTAGGTAATGATGTTAAAGACAGCGAAGACTTGGCTATAATTCACCATCATCATAAAGATATTGATTCATATTTAGAAAGAATGATTAGATATTCAAAAATTCAGTCAGAAGAACTTGTCAAAAACGGTTACATTTTTTACTGGCCTGACTTAATAACAAAACCAACAAATGAGTTTTTAAGTAGATATTTTGCAGGTCAGGGATATAAAGATGGTATTCACGGCTTGGCCATTTCACTTTTACAATCCATGTCTGAGTTAATAATTTATGTTCGCGTTTGGGGATCGGAGGGTTATCAAGAAAAAGAAATAAGTAAAGAAGATGTTAATAAAATATTTAATAAAAATATTCATGATTTAATTTGGTGGATTAGAAAGGAGTTTTCATGGCTACGCTTCCGAAAATTCTGGTAATAATATTATCCTGGAATAGAAAGAAAGATACATTAGAGACTCTTGCGTCACTATCAAAATCTATTGTAAAAGGTTTTACCCTAGAAATCTTAGTTGTTGATAACGCTTCAACCGATGGCACTCCTGACAAAATAAAAAAACTTTATCCCAAAGTCCACATAATTATAAATTATAAAAACTTGGGTTTTGCAGAAGGAAATAATATTGGCATGAAATATGGACTCAAAAATGGATTTGATTACATTGCGCTTTTAAATGATGATACTGTTGTAGATAGTAATTTAATAAAAAAAATATTCGAAGAACACCAGAAAAACAAAAAAGCTGGTGCAATTTCTCCTAAAATTTACTTCGCAGAAGGTTTTGAATTTCACAAAAATAGATATAAAGAATCAGATAAGGGAAATGTAATTTGGTATGCCGGAGGTGTTATTGATTGGAAAAACATTTATGGCAGCAATAACGGGGTAGATGAAGTAGATAGGGGTCAGTTTAATGAAACCCAGGAAACAGATTTTACAACTGGATGCTTTGTTATGTACAAGGAAAAAGTTTTAGAAAAAGTTGGCCTTTATGACAAACAGTATTTTGCGTATATGGAAGATATGGATCATGCGCAAAGAATAAAAATGTCTGGTTGGAAAGTTTTATATTCACCAAAAGGCTATTTATGGCACAAAGTTTCACAAAGTTCGAGCATAGGCAGTGAATTAAATGATTACTACTTAACAAGAAATAGAATGATTTTTGGTTTAAAATACGCAACTCTAAGAACTAAACAAGCTTTGATTAGGGAAAGTTTTAGATTATTAATATCAGGACGTAAATGGCAAAAAATTGGAATTCGTGATTATTATTTAGGTAAACTAGGAAAGGGGAGTTGGAAATGACAATTGCTGCAGTCATAATTTATGGTGGTAATTTTGACAGCGAGCTTTTGAGTCGTGCAAAAGATTCAGTCAAGTGGTGCGATGAAGTAGTCTTAATTAACGGTATAAATGGAAGTTTTAATGATTGGAGAAATGAAGGATTAAAAAAAGCAAAAAGTGAATGGCTTTTGTATGTTGATTCAGATGAGGAAGTCGCAAAAGAGTTGAAAAATGAGATTGAGATAGAGATTGAAAAAAATAAGCTTTCAGCCTATGCGATTCCCAGGAAAAATATTATTTTTGGCAAAGAATTTAAATATTCTGGTCAGTATCCGGATTATCAAAAAAGATTGTTTAAGAAAAATAGCTTAAAGAAATGGGTAGGGAATGTCCATGAGGAGCCTGTTTTTGATGGAAGACTTGGACATTTAAAAAATCCGATAATCCACCATAAAAATATGACGATTGGCCAGATGGTAGAAAAAACCAATATTTGGTCCGGGATTGAAGCAAAATTAATGTTTGAGGCAAATCACCCCCGAATGAATATCCCTAGGTTTTTTTCAGCGGGGTTACGCGAATTTTGGTTGAGAATGATAACTCAGATTGCATTTTTAGATGGTACCGAAGGTGTTATTTATGCTTTATATCAAGTTTATAGCAAATTAATTTCCTACTCAAAACTTTGGGAATTACAAATTAATACAAAAAAATGAAAGCAGCAATTCATAATCAATACTTAGATACATTGGGCGGCGGAGAACGCTATACGCTTTCTTTTGCATTGGCGTTAGCTAAGATTGGGTACACAGTTGATATAACATGGCAGGATCCATCAATCCAAAAACTTATTAACAGTCAAATAAGTAGTTCAATAAAGGAAAAGCTGGAAGATAGGTTTGGCCTAAAATTAGATGGAGTAAATTTTGTGGAAGATATTAAAAGAGGAGATGGATATGATTTATGTTTTTGGGTAAGTGATGGTAGCATACCAACTCTCAAAGCAAGAAAAAATATCCTTCATTTTCAAGTTCCCTTCCACAATGTCGGTGGAAATAGTTTACTTAATAAAATGAAACTTTTTAGAATTGATCACATAGTTTGCAACTCTCAATTTACAAAAAAAGTGATAGATAGGGAATATGGTGTGGAGAGTGTAGTCTTATACCCTCCCGTATCAGTTGATGATTTCAAATCAAAAAGAAAAGAAAATCTAATTATTTATGTTGGGAGGTTCTCTAAACTTAAACAAAGCAAAAGGCAGGATGTGTTAATTAAAGCTTTTAAAAATCTTACTAAAAGTGGAATAAATGACTGGAAATTAATTCTAGCAGGAGGAGTGGAAGTTGGAGTTGGCAATTATATTGACGAACTTAAAAAAATGTCAAAAGGGGCAAATATTGAAATAATTGAAAGCCCAGATTTTAAAACTTTGAAAGAATTGTATGGAATATCGAGAATTTTTTGGAGTGCAGCAGGTTTCGATGATGATGAGGATAAATATCCTGAGCGAGTAGAACATTTTGGAATGACTGTCGTTGAAGCTATGGCGTCAGGTGCTGTACCAGTTGTTTACAATGCTGGGGGACACAAAGAAATTATAAAAAACAATATGAATGGATTTCTTTGGAACAGTGTTTCAGAATTAGTTTCAATAACAAAAAGAATTATTAATGAAAAAGGAGTCTATACAAACCTGTCAAAGCAGTCAAAAATTGATTCCCAAAATTTTTCATATCAAAGTTTTGAAAGTAAAGTTTTATCACTAATCAAATAACAGTATTCAAAAGAATACTGATATATCATTAAAAATCATATGAAAGTATCAATAATTATCCCAAATTATAATGGCGAAGATTTACTAAGATCAAATTTACCATTCGTGCTAAAAGCTAAAAAGTTTGCGGGAAATAATATTTACGAGGTTATAGTTGTTGATGACGGGTCAAAAGATAAAAGTCTTGAAGTTCTTAAAAAAGATTTTGGTTGGGTTAAGATAATTAAACATAAAATTAACAGAGGTTTTTCTTCAGCCGTAAATACAGGGGTAAGGTCTTCAAAGGGTGACTTTATATGTTTACTTAATACTGACGTTATACCCGAAAATGATTTTTTAGTATCTACATTTTACCATTTCGAAAATAAACGAATATTTGGAGTTTCACTTCATGAAAAAGGCTATGGTTGGGCAAAGGGGATATTTAAAGATGGGTTTATTGCCCATGAACCTGGGACAGAAGCAGGTTCAAGTCATATTACATTTTGGATAAGTGGTGGAAGCGGAATTTTTAAACGCGATATCTGGATGAAACTGGGAGGAATGGATGAGAAGTTATTAAGTCCTGCATATTGGGAGGATATCGATATTTGCTACAGAGCACTCAAGAGAGGATACGGTCTTGTTTGGGAGCCCAATTCTAAAGTTGTTCATAAACACGAGGGCACTGTTTCAAAATTATCCAAGAACTATTTTCAAAAAATTAGAGAACGTAATCAATTACTTTTTATTTGGAAAAACCTAACAAGTAGTAATCTATTTGGAAAACATATAATGGGTCTTCTCAAAAGACTTGTAAGCCATCCAGGATATATAAGAATAGTATTAATGGCATTTGGAAAAATTGGTATTCTCCTTAAAGCAAGAAAAAAAGAGACCAGAGAGGCAAATGTTTCGGATGAAACGATATTTTCTAGATTTTAAAAAATGGATCTATCAATAATAATAGTTAACTATAAAACTCCAGAGTTAGTTAAGAAGTGTGTTTCTTCCATTAAAAAATATCCAGTAAATTTTGAATACGAAATCGTTGTTATTGACAACAGTGTTGATAATGTTGGTTTTGCGAAAGGTGTAAACAAGGGAATTAAAAATGCAAAAGGAAAATACATTTTACTTTTAAACTCTGACACAGAAGTTAAAAAAGATAGCATTAACAAACTTATTAACTTTGCAATAGATCACCCAGATGCTGGGGCTGTTGCCCCAAAACTTTTAAATAATAATGGATCGACCCAAGGTTCAGTCTTTAAATTCCCATCTATTTTTCGAGCAATACGTCAATACTGGTTTGGAGAAAAAGGAATTTTAGATAAGTATTCACCAAATAATTTATCTAGCGTTGAGGCAGTGTCAATGGCCGCATTTTTAATCACACCAATTGCATTAGAAAAAATTGGAACTTTAAATGAAAAATATTTTATGTATTTTGAAGACTTAGATTACTGCCGTGAGGTAAATAGAAAGGGCTTAAAAGTTTATTATTTTCCAGATTCCGTGGTGACCCATTATCATGGAAAAAGTGGCGAAAATTTAGTAGATGACAAAAACCAATGGAGACGGCTCATTCCTTCGAGTAAGCTTTATCATGGCACTCTTGTCCATTATTTAATAATGGCAATAACTTGGCTGGGGCAAAAAATAGGGAAATTGGTTCCAATAATCTTACTTACCCTACTAACAATTCCAGCGTTTTATAATTTACTCCGTCCTGGGTTTTTCCCAATGCAGGACGACCTTCAAGCTTTCCGAGTTTATGAAATGGATAGATGTTACGATGACCTTCAAATTCCTTGTCGGTGGGTACCTGATGCAGGATATCAGTATGGGTATCCCCAGTTTAATTTTTACCCACCGTTTCCGTATTACATAGGAGCTGGACTTCACAGAGTTGGCATTCAGTATATAGATAGTGTAAAGATCCTCTTTGTTGCTGGCTATATTTTATCTGCAATGGCCATGTATCTTTTGATTTCTACTCTTTTTAAGTCTTCATGGGCTGGAATTGTAGCAGGTGCAATTTATACATATATTCCATACAAGGCGGTCGAGGTTTATGTTCGCGGTGCCTTAAGTGAGTTTTGGGCCCAGATATTCTTTCCGCTAATTTTTTGGGCAATTTATAAACTAATTAAAAGTGGTGAGAAAAAATACGTTATTTGGTTGGGGGTTTCAATCGCTTTCTTAGCAACAACTCACACTTTGATGACAATGATCTTTGCACCCATCGCTGGTTTATGGGCAATTTATTGGTTATTTAGTGAGAAATGGAATAATTTAATAAAGGTTGTTTGGGGTGGACTATTCGGATTTGGTCTTTCTGCATTTTTCCTTCTGCCAGTTATTTTTGAAAAGAAATTTGTGCATGTCGAGAGTCTTCTCTCCGGATACTTTGATTACAGAGCTCATTTTGTAAGTTTGTATAAACTTTTTTTATCAACCGAATGGGGCTATGGATCATCGGGATTTCCCAACGAACAATTAAATCTTTCCCTTGGGATTATTCAGTGGGTTGTTGGATTGGGAGCAATCATTCTTGCATTGGCAAATTTTAAAAAGAATAGAAAGTTTTCGCTTCTTGCTTTTTACTTATCACTTGTTACCCTCTTTTCAATTTTTATGATTCATATGAAATCCAGTTTTATTTGGACCATGATCCCACCGCTTTGGTATCTACAGTTTCCATGGAGATTTTTGGCCGTCAGTATATTTCTCCTCTGTTTACTAACGGGTTTTTTTATACATTTCTCCGGAAAATACAAATATATTTTAGGCGTATTGATAATCACAATTGCATTTGCTGCTAATATCTCATTTTTTGTACCAAAATCATGGCTCAATATTAGCGATATTGAAAAGTTTTCGGAGATCTCTTGGGAGAAGCAGTTAACAATCAGCATTTTTGATTACCTTCCAATTTACGGAGTGTTGCCACCTTGGAGTAAGGCAACTGATTATCCTGAAGTATTGTCAGGGAACCTTCGGTTCGTGGAATATAAAAAAGGAAGCAATTTTCAAACGGGGATAGTTGAGGCAACAAAGGATTCGTTAATTCGCATTCCACTTTTTGATTTTCCTGGTATGGAAGTCAAAGTTGATGGTAAAAAAATTTATCATGATAACAATAACTGTAGTGGGGAACGATATTGTAGAGGTCTGATTACATTTAAAGTACCATCTGGAAAACACAATATTGATACAAGATTAAAAAATACTCCTATCAGAAGTTTTGGAAACACATTAACATTAATTAGCTTTGGAGTTTTAGGCTATTTAATTTTTAAATCTAAAAAATGAAAAAATTTTTACTGTCCAACTGGCAACTTATTTCACTTTTAGTGTTATCAATTTTAATAGTTTGGCCACTTTTCCTTCCTGGATATTTCTCGCATCACGATGACCTTCATGTAATGAGAATTTTTGAAATGAGGAAGTGTTTTTTGGATCTCCAAATTCCCTGCCGTTGGGTTCCCGACATGGGATTTGGCTTTGGGTACCCCATTTTTAATTTTTACGGAGTATTTCCATATTATCTTGGTGCGCTTGCAAGTCTTGTGATTGGTTACATTGGAGCGGCTAAGCTATTGTTCTTTTTACCATTAGTACTTGGGGGAGTGGGAATGTATATGCTTGGAAAAGAACTTTTTGGAAAAACCCCAGGGTTTGTAGGTGCGGTTCTTTATATGTTTGCTCCGTACCGCGCACTTGATACGTATGTTAGGGGAGCAATAGGGGAGAGCTTCGCACTGGCTATTATTCCATTTGTATTTTATTTTTACTTAAAACTAGTTAAGTCAGGCGAGAAAAGATATTTTTTATTGGCAACAATTTCAACTGCTCTATTCTTTGTGTCGCACAATATTATGACACTTATTTTTACTCCAGTACTTTTATTGTGGGTTATATTTCTACTTTGGTCCAATAAATGGTTAGGTTTGAAGGTAACTATCTTAAGTTTAGTAATATCATTTGGCTTGGCATCATTTTTTCTTTTACCAGCATTTATGGAAAAGGGGTTAGTGCAAACTGAGTCTTTAACTCGAAATGAATTAGATTTTAGAGCTCAATTTGTCAAAGTCTCACAACTTTTTATTGTCAGATCTTGGAATTATGGAGGGTCCGCTCCACTTTCCAATAGCACTATCTCCTATCAAATTGGCTGGCCTATGTGGTGGCTAGTAGTAGCGTCGTTAATTTTGATAGCGTTTAATAAAAAGCGTAAGAGCGTTCCACTTTTTACCTTTTACCTTT
>DASSIE010000005.1:0-51492 GCA_035692185.1 Patescibacteria group bacterium
TTACCAAATTTTTCAACAAAAAATTTCCCCCAGATTATCCTTGCTTTTTTTTCGCCCTCCATACAGTTTCGGATAATATCATATTCGTGTATAATATGGCAATCCACCGGATAAAACCGGCGGGAATTTTGTATGGACCAATTTATAAAAATACGTGGTGCTAGGCAGCATAATTTAAAAAATATTGACCTTGATATTCCCAAAAACAAACTTGTTGTTTTAACGGGAGTCTCTGGTAGTGGAAAAAGCTCTTTAGCCTTCGATACTATTTATGCTGAAGGGCAGCGCAGATACGTCGAGAGCCTTTCTTCCTACGCACGTCAATTCTTGGGCATAATGGAAAAGCCAGATGTAGATTCCATCGAAGGCTTGTCTCCATCAATCTCAATCGACCAAAAAACAACTTCCCATAATCCAAGAAGTACTGTTGGAACTGTAACCGAAATTTATGATTATTTGCGTTTACTTTTTGCCAGAATTGGCCACCCACATTGTCCTATCTGTGGACGGGAAATTAGCCACCAAACCTTGGACCAAATAGTAGACCAGTCAATTGGGTTAATAACAGAAACAGCAAAGACAAATATCAAGGCTTGGTTTTTGGTTTTGTCTCCAATTGTATCGGATCGCAAAGGTGAATTCTCTCAACTTTTTGAAAACTTAAAAGCCAAAGGTTACAAAAAAGTAAGGGTGGATGGTTATATTCATGATTTGTCGGAAGATTTGATTTTAATTAAAACCAACAAACATACAATCGAGGCTGTAATAGATAAAATAATTTTAAGTAAAGATAATATTAAGGATAGAACATCAATTGACAACTTAAGATCTCGACTGAGCGATTCTATCCAGCAATCACTTAATCTGTCAGAAGGAATGGTGGTTATGGCTCAGGTTAATGACAAGGGTTTTACTATGCCAGAAGTACCTAAAGAATTTACAGACCATATGTTTTCCGAAAGATTCGCTTGCCCAGTTGATAACATTCAGTTAAGTGAGATTGAGCCCCGAACATTTTCATTTAACTCCCCACAAGGAGCATGTCCAACTTGTATGGGACTAGGCAAAATTATGAAAGTTGACCCTGATTTAGTCTTTTCTCCGGAACTCACCATCATGGAAGGTGGAATCTTACCTTTCCAAAATATGTTTGAACACGAAACCTGGTATTCAAGACTTATACTTCAAGTTTGTGCAGAAATAGGAATAAATGTAAGGAAACCTATGGGGGAGTTAAGCCAAGTGCATTTAAACAATCTTTTAAATGGAACTGGATTTGCAGAGTATAGAGTTGATGGCACTAACCGTTTTGGAAAGGTAACCACAATTTACCAAAAATTCACAGGAATTATTCATGAACTTGAAAGACGACACTCTGAGTCGGAAAGCGATTGGGTTAGGGATGAAATAAAGCGCTATATGAGGGAAAAAGTTTGCCCAGAATGCGCGGGAACTAGACTTAAAAAAGAAGCGCTTTCAATCACGGTTAGCGGACTTTCAATTTCCGAAGTCACTGCCATGGCAATAGACAAAACTATTACTTGGGTAGAAACATTAGATGGAATTATGAATGACAGGGAAAAGGAAATTGGTAAATTAATTATTAAAGAAATTATTGGTAGGCTTAGATTTTTAACTTCTGTGGGCTTGGAATACTTAACTCTTGGCCGAGTTGCGGGGTCATTATCTGGTGGGGAGGCACAAAGAATTAGGTTGGCTAGCCAAATTGGCTCAGGACTAACTGGAGTTTTATATGTACTAGATGAGCCCACAATTGGCCTACATCCAAGGGATGATCAAAAATTAATTGATACCTTAAAAGATTTGAGAGACCTGGGTAATTCTGTTGTGGTAGTGGAACACGATGCAGCTATGATGATGCAAAGTGATTATATTGTGGATTTTGGCCCAGGAGCAGGAAAATTGGGAGGCGACATAATTGCAAAGGGTACACCAGAGGAGATTAAAAAGAACCCACGGTCCATCACTGGTCAGTATTTGAGTGGAAAGAAAAAAATAGAAGTTGGAAGAATTCCTCAGCAAAATCAGTTAACTCAGTATACTCAGTCAGCCGGTAAACCAGTGCACCAGCGCACTGAGTCCACCGAGTACACAGGTAAACTGAAACTGTTTGGTGCTAATCAATTTAGTCTTAAAAATGTTGATGTTGAGTTCCCGCTTGGTAAATTAGTTTCGATCACTGGAGTTTCGGGAAGTGGAAAGTCTACTTTACTTGTAGAAACTTTATTCCCAGCCCTCCAAAAAGAATTAAACCCGTTATACAGGGGTGAATCGGGCGGGTTTAAAAGATTAGAAGGAATTGAAAATATCGATAAAGCAATTTTGATAGACCAATCCCCAATTGGTAGAACTCCAAGGAGTAACCCCGCAACTTACACTGGTTTGTTTGACCCAATAAGAGACGTTTTTACAGCCACTCGTGATGCCAAAACTGCGGGTTATAAAAAAGGCCAGTTTTCCTTTAACGTTCGTGGTGGACGTTGTGAGGCTTGTGAGGGCCAAGGACAAACAAAAATAGAAATGCAATTTATGAGTGATATTTGGGTAGCTTGTGATGTTTGCCACGGAAAGCGCTACAACACTCAAACTTTAGAAATTACGTATCGGGGTAAAAATATTGCAGAAGTCTTGGCTATGACAATTGATGATGCAAAAGATTTTTTCCATGCTCATCCACAGATTTTGGCAAAATTAGAAACCATGTCTTGGGTGGGACTCGGGTATATGCAACTAGGCCAGCCCGCTACAACATTGTCTGGCGGGGAAGCACAACGTGTAAAACTCTCAACTGAGCTTAGTAAACGCTCAACTGGCAAAACTATTTATATTTTGGATGAACCTACAACTGGCTTACATTTTGCGGATGTAGAGAAGTTGCTTAAAGTTCTAAGGTTATTAGTAGCAAAAGGCAACAGTGTAATAGTAATTGAACACAATTTAGACGTTATTAAAAACAGTGATTGGATTATTGATTTGGGGCCGGAAGGTGGGGAAAAAGGTGGAAAAATTGTTGGGGTTGGAACAGTAAAAGATATTAGGGTTAACAAAGCTTCATATACTGGGGAATATTTAAGATAAAATTACTTCAGGCGCTGTATGGGATTTTTGATTTTTAAATCAAAAGTTGTTCCATACAGCACCTGCATCCATTCAATAAAAAAGAGCTAAACGTGCTTCATTTATCCGCAGTTGGGATAATGAGCTTGTTTACTCATATCATTGAATAGGCGAATGACAAATTAGTCGTGCTCTGAAAAGATATAGGCGATCGCTAGAAAGCCATTGAATGCGAGTATAAAAATGTTTAACCACATCGCGGTTTCAAATCCTTTCATTGTTGCAGTTGATTGGTTCATAAACCAAAACCAACCTAGTCCAATCAAATTGGAAGACCAAACCCAGGTGATAAACTTTGTGTTCAACTTTTTCCTGAGGATTAATAGCCCCCATAAAGAAAGGAACCCGAAATACATTAGTACACTAAGAACATTGTAGACGCTCGTTCTTAGTAAGTTTCCGCCAATCATGTCGCTAAAATAATTTTGGCTGAAAATGAGGGTACCATAGCTACCAATGATGTAGCATATAGTGAGTACAATTAAGTACATTGCGGAAAACTTTCGGATAACCAATTGCGATTGCATGATATTACTCCTTTTTTAACTTTGGCTATATTAGACCGTTGTCTAATATTCCCCTGATGAGGGTAGATGTAAGGAAGAGAGTTTCTATTGCTTTAGAGAAATTATTCTCCTCCCTACATTTCCCCTCACCATCGAGGAGTCATTTGTCATTCAGTTTTTAAGGTTCTTTAAACGAAAATGGCCGGGCTTTGAGAGCTCGACCGGTATTCTCTAAAGCATGAGTATATCACCATTAACTATAGGTTTTGTCAAGTATTGTAGGCAGGGTAGAGGTGACTTTATTGAATTAAAATTTCTTGCCTGGATGAATATTATTTTTCGATTTCTCGATACTTTAATATCCAACCAGGACTTTGTCGTTCGATAACAATGTTAGCTTATTATTTGAGTAGATTTACTCCTTTTCTAGCTATCCATGTTCCAAACAACACAACTGTCGCAAAGTATCCAATATTAACTGGGCTTGTTGCAATCGTAGCTGCGACATGTGCAACAGCTAAAATGACGGAAGCTAAAATTATAGCTCCGGCGAGCGGTTTTAGATCCATTACAACTCCTTTGAGTCTTGGTATGTCAATATTTCGACAGACTCATGATTGATTATAGCACACTATGGGCTTTTAAACCTGATCGGCAGTAATTAACCATTAGCGATTAGATCTTAGGCAGGATATACTTTATGATATGAGGTTTTGGAAAATCATTGTTTTCATTCTAGTTTCTAGTATCTATTATCTAATGCCTACTTTAGCCCAGGCTGAAGGCGAGTTTAATGTCGACGCTACAGTTACATACAGTGTCCAGCCTTCTGGCAAGACAATTGTTACCCACAACATAACTTTAGAAAACAATTTTTCAACTTTATACGCAACAACTTATACGCTTTCTTTGGAGAATATTGATACCGCTAACGTTTCTGCGGTTGATGGTAGCGGAAAACCATTAGAAATTACAGCTCAGAAGGATGGAGATAAGACTGAGATTAAAGTTAGTTTTAAAGATGCTGTAGTTGGCAAGAATGCCAAAAGGCATTTCTCTATTAGTTACGAGAATGGCAGTTTTGCAGTAAGGACGGGGGAAATTTGGGAAATTTCAATTCCCAGACTAACAAGTGATTCAGCCTTCAGAAGCTATACAGTAGTCTTACTTGTCCCAAGTAGTTTTGGGCTTGAAGCTTACATCTCTCCTAAAGCTGATTCATCGGAAGAAACAAACGGCGAGAAAAAATATGTCTTTAGTAAAGACCAAATTGGCCAGACTGGAATTACAGCAGGGTTTGGTGCATTCCAAGTTTTCTCATTTAATCTTCTATACCATTTGGAAAACCCGTTAAATAGAACCGCCGAAACCCAAATTGCGCTCCCTCCTGACACATCATTTCAGAAAATATATTTGCAAAAAATAGACCCAAAACCGTCTAGTGTGGTAATCGATAGCGACGGAAATTGGATTGCAACCTATAAAATGAGTGCCAGGCAAAGAATAGACATAACAGTTTTAGGGTCAGTACAAATTTTTGCTAGTTATCGTTCTTTTCCGCAGCCTACTCCAGCTGAGCTGAGCGACAATTTAAAAGAAACAGAATATTGGCAGGTTAATGACCCAAAAATAAAAAGTTTAGCTAACCAGCTTAAAACTCCACGTAGCATTTACGACTATGTTTCACAAAACCTAAAATATAATTTTGACCGAGTACAGCCAAACGTTGTTAGGATGGGAGCGACCAATGCTTTAAAAAATCCAGATCTCGCCATTTGTATGGAGTTTACAGATTTGTTTGTGGCAATAGCTAGGGCAGCTGGGATTCCTGCAAGGGAAGTAAATGGCTATGCCTACACCGAAAACCCAGAAATCCAACCCCTAAGTTTAGTTGCTGATGTTTTACATTCATGGCCAGAATATTATGATAAAACCATTAAAGCTTGGATCCCAGTTGACCCAACTTGGGGTTCAACTACTGGCGGAGAAGATTTTTTTAGTAAACTTGACCTTAGGCATTTTGCTTTTGTGATTCATGGTAAAGATTCTACAAAACCTTACGCTCCCGGATCTTACAAATTAGGGCCAAATCCCCAAAAAGATGTTTTTGTTTCGTTTGGAAAATTACCCGAAACCAGAACTAGTATTCCAATTCTTACTGTGGTCGACAAAAGAATGTTTCCGTTTTTAGATTCGGTTTACACCGTAGAAATAAATAATCCGGGCCCTGTTGCTTTATATTCAATTTATCCAACTGTGTTTTTTGACAACAATATCAACAATCGTGACTTTATAGTGTCAATGCCCCCATATTCCAGCACAAAAATGGAAGTAAAAGTTCCATTTAGTTTGTTGGGTAAAAATACTCCTAACACGATTAAAATAGTGGTACTGGGTAGCGAGATTCAAATTCAGACAAATAAGACTCAAGTTGTTGTAAATAGCCTTTTGGTTCTTTTTGCTGTGTTCTTCATAATACTTTTGTTGGTACTAATTAAACTTAAAAAGATAACATTTACAAGATTTACTGATAAAATACGTATATTAAAAGCAAAAATATATGAAGAATTTAATAAAAAGTTTAACAAAAATTCCACTAACCCCTAAAACTTACAAGGAACTTCCTGAAGTGGCAGGGGTGTATATGTTTTTCAAGGATTCAACCCCGATTTATATTGGAAAGGCAATTAATTTAAAAAGAAGGGTTTCTTCATATTTTGATTTAGATTTGGCGCCTAAAACAGAAAAAATGATCCAAACCTCAAACTTTCTTTCCTACATTAAAGTCGATTCAGAACTGGAATCCCTGTTACTAGAGGCAAAGTTAATCAGGCAATACATACCTCACTACAATGTTTTAGCAAAAGATGACAAACACCCTTTGTATATTGCGATAACCAGGGATGAATATCCAAGAATAATTTCTGTTCGAAAACTAATGGCTAATGACAAAAAGCTAATAGCTAGCTTCGGTCCTTTTCCTTCATCCCGCAATGTTCACAGTGTATTACGTTGGTTAAGACGCATTTTTCCTTATTCAGATCACAAGTTAGGCAAGCGTGCTTGTATTTATTCCCATATTGGCCTTTGCAACCCTTGTCCGAATTCAATACAAATGCTAAATAACAAATTACAAATGACAAATGAGAAAAAAGAATACCTAAAAAACATCAGAAACATTAAGTCTATTCTGGAGGGGAGTATTTTTAAAGTTAAAAATGAGCTGGAAAAAGAAATGGAGATAGATTCCAAAAAGCAAGATTTCGAGATGGCGGCAGCTATCCGTAATCAGATTCAAACAATTGAATACATTACAAAACCCCAAATTCCAACCGACTTTTTTATTCAAAACCCAAATTTAATTGATGAAACAAGAGAAAAAGAATCTAAAGAACTCCAAGGAATTCTTAAGTCACATTTTACAAATCTTAAGTTTGTACACAGGATCGAATGTTTTGACATTGCACACTTAGCTGGAACCAACCCAACTGCGTCAATGGTAACTTTTGTAAATGGTGAAGCAGAGAAAACTCTTTATAGGCACTTTAAAATTAAAGTAGCAAAAGGTGGAGATGACCCTAATTCCATGCGTGAAGTTGCCCAAAGAAGAAAAAAATATTTAGTGGGGTGGGGTCGGCCAGACTTAATTATTGTCGATGGGGGCAAAACTCAAGTTAGTTCTTTTGTGGAATCATTTGCGGGAGAAAAAATTCCCATTATTGGACTCGCTAAAAGATTGGAAACTTTTGTTATACCGAGGTTTAAGGACACGAGTTTAACATTCGCTGAAGTTAGAGTTCCTACCGGGCCAATTTTAAATTTAGTCCAAAGAATTCGCAATGAAGCGCACAGATTTGCAAGAAGGTATCACCATCATCTAATATCTAGAGAGTACAAAAATGCGGGGAATAATTAAACATTTTATAATCGATACAGTTGTGCTTTATATTGTCTCCCAAACAGTTGAGGGCATGGTCTTTGCAAATGGAACATACACACTGTTTTTGACAGGGGCAGTACTTATGTTAACTGCCATGATAATTAAGCCAGTAATAAATATCCTACTTCTGCCTTTAAATTTGGTTACATTTGGTCTTTTTAAGTGGCTGGGTTTTGCTATCACGCTCTACTTGGTTACTTTAATTGTTCCCGCATTTAAACTTTTAGACTTCGTTTTTAGAGGATATGATTCATATTGGTTCTCTATTCCCATGATTTCTTTAACCGGAATTTTAGCATTTGTAGCATTTTCATTTTTAATTTCAGCCATATCCTCCGTTGCATATTGGATCTTCAAGTAGACCCCTACACCAAATTTAATCTTTGTTTGTTCTGAACATCTATATTTTGGTGTGGGGGCAAATTTGCGGTATAATGATATATATGAAACAGACTTTGACAATTATTCAAATGGTAGTTTCTGTCATTTTTATAGTTTTGGTTTTAATTCAGGCAAAGGGCACTGGATTTGGTAGGACTGGTGGGGGCGGAGGAACTTCTTTCACACGGCGTGGCCTTGAAAAACTTACCTTTAGATTAACCTTCATATTTATCACGATTTTTTTGATCATCTCAATTCTGCAACTTTTGGTCTAAAAAATTCATATGCCAAATCTTCGCTATACTGTGCGACTTGTCTCGGCTTTCCTAACAAGGTTTAAAATTTTGATAGGGTTAGGAATCCTTTTTGGCATTATTTTTTTCTTCGTTCTTAAATTTTTATTACCTGCGTTTTCAGGAGCAACAACTCAAAAAATAGGGATAACCGGCCGTTATACTCCAAGCACAATTCCTAATTCAATTTTACTCATGATTGGGGACGGATTAACAAAACTTTCACCCGATGGAAGTGTCGAGCCTGGGCTGGCAACGAGTTGGGAAACTCCGGATAAAGGTAAAACTTGGATATTTAGATTAAAAGATGGTTTATTTTGGCAAGATGGCAAGAAAGTTGTTAGCAGTGACGTTTTATACCAGTTTTCAGATGTGGTAAGTGAGAACCCAGATGACAAAACTATTGTTTTTAAATTACAAAATCCATATTCGGCATTTCCATCGGTAGTTAGTAAACCTGCATTTAAGAAAGGATTATTAGGAACAGGCTCTTGGTTGGTCAAAAAATTGTCCCTAGCTGGGTCTTATGTTGATCAAATATCACTTCAAAATAAAAATGGTGAAAAAATAATTTATAAATTTTACCCGACTGAGGAAAGAACTAAATTAGCTTTCCAGCTTGGCGAAGTTGACGAAATCAAAGATGTCCTGGGCCCGTCCCCCTTTGATACTTGGAAGAAAGCTAAAATTGCAGAAGATGTTGACACTGGGGAATATGTGGCCGTCTTTTTTAACAATCAAGATAAAATTTTAGCTGACAAAAATATTAGGCAGGCGCTTTCGTATGCGATCGATAAAGACTCACTTGGACAAATGCGCGCTATTAGCCCGATCTCGATTGACTCTTGGGCATATAATCCGCAAGTTAAGCCGTATAGTTTTGATTTAGAAAAAGCTAAAGGCACAATTTCAAAACTGCCAAGCGACGTTAAAGATGGTTTAGTTATAAACCTTACAACTGCACCGGTTTTACTTCCAACCGCCGAGAAAATTGCAAAAAACTGGGAGGCACTAGGGATTAAGGTTAATTTACAAGTTGGTTCTGGTATACCAACTGATTATCAAGCCTTTTTGGCTATTTTTGATATACCTGAGGATCCTGACCAATATTCAATTTGGCACTCAACCCAAACAGCATCAAACATTACGCATTATCAAAATCCAAGAATAGATAAATTGTTGGAGGATGGCAGAAGTCAATTAGATATTGAAGAAAGAAGGAGAACTTATTTAGATTTCCAGAGGTTTTTAGTAGAAGATTCCCCAGCAGCTTTCCTTTACTACCCAACAACGTATACGATAACCCGATAGCTTTATTCTGTACAACCTGTTCCAATACCCCCAACGCATTCCTCAGGTGGGGGAGTTCCCCTGGTTGGGCATTTTAAAGAATAAATACAGGACTCATCCGAAACTGTTGTTAAATTAGTGCTTCCAATTAAAATTCTATCTAAGTCTAGTGGAGCATAATTTGTTATATTTTCGACCTTTTTGCCATTTACGTAGGCAACAGTATTGTTTGGAATTGTAAGTTTAAACGAATCAAATAACTGTTTAAGGGTTATTCCAGCTTTATGCATATGCACAACCTTTCCATTACCGTCGTGGAAATGCATATTAGGATCGAGTGGGTTGGTGCTACTCTCCTGATATTGGGGTAGTGCAAAATCAATGGCTTTTCCGTTTAAATAAACTTTTAGGTCAAAATGAGCGTGATATACCTCCGGTGCCGGTGTTTGGGAAACCTCTACATTTTTAAGTGCATCGGATACTACTTTCTTTAATTCTTCATAACTTCCCGGGCTAACTAATTTAAAACCGTTCAAATAGAAAGTAGGCGTCGAATTTATTCCGATTAAGTTCCCGTCGGCTGTGTCTTTTTTAACTTTATCTTTAACTTTGGAGGAATCAATATCTTTATTAAATTGATCAATGTTTAGGCCAAATGATTTGGCGTAGCCTACAAAAATGCTTTTTGAGTCAGTTGAGGCGGACCACTCAGCTTGTGCTTCGTAAATTTTGTCGTGCATCTCCCAATATTTGCCTTGAGCACCAGCTGCCTCAACCGCGTATGAGGATGTATTAGCATTAGCATGTTGGGAAAGTGGGAAATTTCTAAAAACAAAGTTTATCTTGCCACCAAACTCTGTTAAAAGTTGTTTAATGAGTGGGTGATAAACTCCGCAGGCTGGGCATTGATAGTCACCAAACTCAACAATTGTGGCATTAGTACTAGCTAAACCAGGCTGATATTTACCATTTACTATTCCGCTTGTTTTAAAACTATCTGCGGGTTCAAGTATTTCTGAGTTAACTTTATTACCTGTGGTAGAGGTAGTGCTACCGCCTCTTGAGAAAAGAAAAACACCACCAACTAGGAGTGCTAAGGTCGCAACAGTTACAATTATGAAAATTTTATTTTGACTCCAAAAATCCTTCATTTTTGTAATTGTATCACTACTTTCAAATTTTCCAAGCTTGTAAAGTCATATATTGAAACTGGTATTATTTTCTTGGCCTTTTTTCTTAAGATTTTAACTAGGTCAATTATATATGCAGGTTCAACCAAATCGGACTTGGTTAAAAGAATTATTTCCGGCTTTTTTATAATAAGCGGATTAAATTTCTTCATCTCTTGTCTTACAACTTCGTAATCTTCTATAACATGGTCTGACTCACAAGAAATGCAGTGAAACAACATTCCCACCTTTTCTATATGTTTTAAAAATCCAATCCCAAGCCCTTTTCCGATAGAAGCACCTTCTATTAATCCCGGAATATCGGCCAAATACTTGCCATCAAAAACTCCGAGGTTTGGTTCAAGTGTGGTAAAGGCATAATTTGCGGTTTTAGCTTTTGCATTAGTTAACTCGTTAAGTAAGCTACTTTTTCCAGCATTGGGAAGACCGATTAAACCAAAATTAGCAATAAGTTTAAGATTTAATATTACTTTTTTCTCAGTTCCAGGTTTACCTTGATCGGGTAAAATTGAACCAATTCCACCTTGTCCACCTCTGCAAATCTTAAATCTTTCATTTGGCTTAGTTACTTCAAAAATTAATTCCTTTGTCTTTTTATCTATAATGGAGGTTCCAATTGGTAAGAATATCTCGAGGTCTGCACCACTTTTGCCCGTCATATTTTTCTTTCCCCCCATAGCACCATTTTCTCCAACAAAAACAATTTTCTCGCTGAACTGATTTAATAGCGTGATATCAGAAGACCCAACAATATAAACGTCACCACCACGCCCACCATTACCACCATCCCTGCCTTTTAACTTTTTTGGCATAGCAACGCCACCATGCCCACCACGAATAGTAATTTCAGCGCGATCAATTAACATACCTTGTATTATATAGCCAAACAGTTTATTTTTACTTAGTCAAAACCACCTTGACTGTTTATGCTATATTTAGTCTTATAGTAGCTTAAATTTGAAAATGCGATATCAGTTACCGTATAAGAAAATTGTCGGTATAAAGGAGGCACAAAAGCTTGCTCAGCTGTGGAGAAAGCAGGGGTTAAGGCTTGTTGCAACAAGCGGAGTGTTTGATATCGCTACATTTAAACATCCTGAATATCTTCAAGCTGCATCAAACCTTGGTGATAAATTAATTGTGCGCCTTGATTCTGATTTACACATTCAAAAAAATAAGAACCCTCAGGGGTCAGTCATTCCTTGGCGTATGAGATCAAAACACTTAGCCCATTATCCTTACGTAGATTTGATTGTTCCTAATCCTGGAGGAGTTGATTGGATAGAAAAACTAATGCCGGACGTTTCTGTTTTTAGTATAACCAGCTCTTCAGAAATTGGCAGAAAAATTGAAATAATGCAACCTTATTTTAACAAGATAAGTACGGAAGTTGTAGTAATGGATGAATTATTTAATCTTGTTCCAAAAAAACTAATTAAAACAAAAGCGTTGAAATATGAAAAATCTAAATTGAACAAGAAGCATATCTCTGGAACTCTTATAAAGGAAGAGATTGTTAGACGCGCTTTGCAACGTAGAAAAATTTAGGGGGTGGTCGACGGGATTCGAACCCGCAACCCCTAGCTCCACAAGCTAGTGCTCTACCATTGAGCTACGACCACCATGCAATGGGGAAGTGCCAATGGCAAGATTCGCTTACCATTGAGCTACGACCACCTCGTCGGAATGGATTTCGCTCTCAAGTTTATCGCTTAGGCTTAAACTTTGGCGCTCCATCATTCCTCCTCTCAAAATTGCAAGCAATTTTGGCAAGACCTGAGGAATACATGTATTTTAACACGAGGTGAACAACACTTGCACTTAGTACTTGATTTTGTTGTATACTTTTTATATGGCGGATGATGAGAAGGTAAAAACTAGAAAGAGAATGGTTGTAGAGGAGGTTGCCCCAACACCAGCAGAAGTGATAACTGAACCTGAAGTTGTAAAAGAAGATATTGTAGAAGTCCCACTTGATGTAAAGGCAGCAGGGCCAGAAGAGCCAGCAGAAACAGAAGAGCCTGTAGCTACACCAGAAGTTCCCGAGGAACCTATTAAAGAATCAGTAGAAGTTAAAGAAGAAACTGAGGTAGTTCCTGAAAAAGAAATAGTCGAGGTTAACAAAGTGCCTGAGACTAACTTGGAGGATTACTCAAAACGACCGGCAGGTGTTAACCCACTCATAATCATTCTGCCTGGAGTTTTGCTTTTGGGAGCACTCTTAGGTGGAATTGTTTTTTACCAGCAAAATACAAGTTCTACCTCCACTGAAACCCCAGAACCAACTGTTACAACTGAAGCAACAGCTAGTCCAACTTCAACACCTTCGGCAAAATTAGATCTTACAAAATATCCTGTCGCAATATTTAATGGATCAGGAATTCCCGGAGAAGCTGGTAAGGCAAAAACGTTGCTAACAACAGCTGGATTTAACGTTCCAACAACTGCAAATGCCGCAACTTATGACTACACAAAGACAATTATTAAAGCCAAAAGCACGGTGGAGTCAGATTTTATTGCTAAATTGGCCGAAACATTGGGTAAAAACTATGTTGTGGATAAGTCTCAAACATTGGATTCAACCTCTAAAAATGATATTGAGGTGATAGTGGGGGCAAGTAAAGCAGAGTAGTTATCTCCTTTTTGTTTGTTTACCAAATTCCGATTTGGCCAAGCTTTGCTTATGAATTCCTAGTCTTATCTCTTGTCTTTCAGCGTCCACACGCTTTTTGTATGGCCCACCAAGGTGAACTCTACGGCTACTGCCGATAACATAATATCCCTCTTTGCCTTTAATGATCATAAACGTAGTTTGTGACAAGCTTGCTTATCATTGTTTATTATATATGATATGTTAATGATCGGAATTTTGACCTTAACATTAGCTTTAGTAGCTCTTTACATTCTCTCGCGTATTTTTATTCAGAAGCTATTCAATGTTCTTTATAGGTTTACAGGAAATAACAAAAGAGCATCTGTGCTTTTAGGTCTTATCTTTTTGCCTGGGACATTTGTACACGAGATTTCTCATTTTTTGACTGCACTATTTTTGTTAGTCCCGGTATCAGACCTAAACTTGATGCCGGAGGTGCAAGAAGACGGTGTAAAGTTGGGAAGTGTGTCAATTGGCAGAAGTGATTTTATAAGAAGATCTATCATTGGAATTGCACCTTTAATTGTTGGCGCGGGAATTATTTTTTGGGTAACTACTTATATTTATACTACTGGAAAACTAACAGACCTGTGGTTTATTACTGGCTTAGTTTATTTAATATTCCAGCTAACCCACACCATGTTTTCTAGTAAAAAAGATTTGTCAGCAGTTTTGGAATTAGTTGTTTTTGTGGGTGTTGTTTCTGCCTTCCTAGTCATTTTTAAAATTTATTCACCATTTACCTATATTTATCAAAGTATTCAAGGCTTAGAACAGTTCATTCTAAAACTTTCCTATTTTGTGTTTATTCCTATTGGATTGGAGTTAATTTTCCTGGCAATGTTTAGGAAAATTAGAGTGTGAGCGGGTAGGGGGAATCGAACCCCCGCCGAAAGATTGGAAATCTCTCGTTCTACCATTAAACTATACCCGCACTTCGTGCTGGTAAGTTGATGGCAAGCTATTGCTTTGGCTCATCGCCAAGTAGCTTACCATTAAACTATACCCGCGCGTGTCGGGGTGCCCGGATTCGAACCGGGGACCTCTCGCTCCCAAAGCGAGCGCTCTACCAGCTGAGCCACACCCCGAAATAACTAAAACTAAGTGATGCGTATAACACATCTGTGAACCGCGTTAAACGCGGTGCCGAGAGCGGGACTCGAACCCGCATGAGTTATGCACTCGAAGGCTCTTAAGGCCTTTGCGTATACCATTTCGCCACCTCGGCTTTTCCTAGTGGTATTTTAGCATCGAAATAGATGTGCGCCCAGAGGGAATCGAACCCCCATCCCTTGTTCCGAAGACAAGTACTCGATCCGTTGAGCTATGGGCGCGTGGAGGTTACATTATACCAAGCTAGGAGATAAGAGTAAAAAATTTCTTGTTACAAAGATCAAAACAGTCTAATATGAAATTATGGTGAAAAAGCTCGCCTCATTATTTGTAGGGTTAACACTTCTATTTACTCTTAGTGTCAGAAATTCCTTAGCTGTCAACTATGATATGGCCACATCCGGAAATTGGAATCTTCGTGTCGATGGGGCAGTTGTTGCCGACAATATTGCAGGATCTTATCCATATTTTGTAGCGGATGTTAATAATAACGGCAAAAATGATTTAGTTTTTAGGTCCTCAGGGGCAGACAACAATAGCCGTACTACATCTGGATCAGTCTGGATAATCTATGATTCACTTCTTGAATCACTCTCAGGCACAGGTAATTTAATCGATTTGGCAGACTCAACAAAATATAATATTAGGATTGATGGATCCCTGGCCAATGAAGGAGTTGGATCTGCAGTCGCGGTAGCTGACATTAACAACGATGGTTCAAATGATATAATTATTGGAGTTTCGCAGGGCGATTTTAACTCAAGAGCGGGTTCTGGTTCAGTTTACATTATTTACGGCTCGCTTCTTGCTGATTATTCAGGAACCGGAAACAATATTGACCTAGCAACCTCAACAAACTACAACTTAAGGTACGATGGGGCAGTTCTGGGTGACGGTCTTGGAAATTTAGTTGTAAGGACGGGCGACTTAAATAATGACAGTTTGAATGATTTAGTAATTGGAGCCTCAGGAGCAGATTTTAACTCCCGTTCCGCCTCAGGTTCGTTATATGTATTTTACAACTCACTTATTAACTCCTATTCGGGGACCGGCAACAACATTGATCTTTTAACTTCCACTAATTACAACCTAAGATATGATGGGGCTGTTGCTGGGGATGCGGTTGGACTTACTTCAGTTATTTTAAAGGATATAGACATGGATAATAAACTCGATATATCAATAGGCGCACATACTGCCGACTTTAATTCAAGAGCCTCATCAGGATCACTTTATATTGTTTACAACACACTAATTGATGATTATGCGGGGGTTGGCAACAACATTGATCTTTTAACTTCCACTAATTACAACCTAAGATATGACGGCCTGGCTGGCGACACTTTGGCTGATGTAGATAATACGTTTAACGATTTAGACAACGATGGAAAGCCGGACATAGTTGTAGGGACGCGGTTTTCTGATTTTAATTCAAGAAATTTATCAGGATCCCTTTATGTTATCTACAACACCCTAATCGATGATTATCCGGGAACTGGTAATAACGTCGACCTTACAACGACATCAAATTTTAACATTAGATTTGACGGAGCCGTTGCGCTAGATACTTTTGGATATACCTCTATAATTGGTGATTATAACAATGACGGCCTTCTCGATTTAATTGTTGATGCCCCTTCAACTGATTTTAACTCCAGAGATGCATCAGGATCTGTATATGTTATATACAATAACCACATTTCTTCATATACAGGTGTGGGGAACTTGGTTGATATGGCAACTACCACCAATTATGATTTGCGTTTTGATGGGGCTGTGGCATCTGATAATTTTGGGTTTTTAATGAGTTTTGATGATGTTAATAATGACGGTAAAAAGGATTTGTTAGTTATGGGGTTTTCCACTGATAATACACGTTCCAATTCAAATTCTGCCTGGATCACATACAACTTTCCCCACACAATTACAGAATCAAGTATGGTCAGGAATGGCGGTGTGGTTACAATCAAAGGTAATGTATCTGCTCCAAATTCAACTACACCCATATCAGGAGTACAGTATCAAACTGATGGAAATAGTGAACTTAATGGCTGGAATTCATGTTCTGCTGATGATGGAACATTTAACAGTTTAACTGAAAACTTCACTTGTACTGCAACAATACCTGACACAAATGCCGAACATGTTGTATTTGTAAGAGCGTACGATACAAACACTTCATATACTTCAAGATCTCGTTATTTAACTTACCGTGAAGGATCCAGAACCCCAGCAGTTGCCGAGTATCTGTTCAGTGCTCCCAAACCACTAACAGTTATTCAAAGAGAAAACATTATTTCAATGGTCAACTACGGTGCATTTAAATATGATGCTTTTTTAAGTGTGGTTGATACTCCAAAGATTGGATCATTTAGACTTCCTAACACTAACTACTGGCAAGTGGGAGGAAAAGAAGAGGTCTGGTGGAAAAGCTTTGCTAATGGAGCCAAGATTCTGCCATCAGAAGTAATTAAGCCCTTTACATTAATTTTTAAATATGATCAATCAGCTTTAGAAAAAAGTATCAAAGAAACTTCCCTCAGACTTGCATATTCAACTGATGGAAAGAGCTGGAAAATAATACCCTCAACTCTTGATACAGTTAAAAACCAATTGGTAATTGTTACCAAACAAGGTGGCTACTATATGATTGTAGGTGGTGGATATTCTAACATCCCAACACCATTGATTAAGAACAATAAAATTGAGGACCAGGAAAACAATTTAACACCAAGTTCAGAGTTACAAGAGCCATCAAACGCAGAAATCCCCAAAAAACATTGCTTCCTGTTTATTTGCTGGTAAATTTTTTTACCTAGAAACTGATATAATTAGCCTTGATGCTAACAATTGAAGAACAAATAGAGGAAATTGAAGAGGTTTTGCGTAAAACTCCACATCATAAGGCTACAAATGGTTTTATTGGACAAATGAGAGCAAAAATTGCGCGTCTAAGGGATAAAGAAATTGAATCCAGTGGAAAGTCGGGTGGTAGCGGAGGTGGTGGTTTTACTGTTAAAAAACAGGGGGATGCAACAGTTGTTCTGGTTGGGCCTCCTTCTGCTGGAAAATCGACTTTAATTAACCAATTAACCAATGCTGAGAGCAAGGTGGCTCCTTATGCCTTTACAACCGTCACAGTAGTCCCAGGAATGCTCAAGCACAACGAAGCGTATATTCAGATCTTAGACATCCCGGGGCTGATAGAAGGCGCTAAGGAGGGTAAGGGCAGAGGACGCGAGGTTTTGTCAGTTGCTAGGGGTGCAGACTTACTTTTAATAATGACGGATGTCAAAAGAGTTGGGGCCTTTGCCAGTATGGTTTCTGAGCTAACTGGAGCTGGAATTAGATTAAACCAAACCGCGCCAAATGTTTTAATAGAGAAGAAAGTTAGTGGAGGTTTGGAAATTTATTCAAACATAAAGCAGGATATTGATAAAGAAACAATTAAAGAAATTGCCCGTGAATATGGTATTAAAAGCGGTGTAATTACTTTAAAAGAAAAACTCACTTTGGACAGGCTTTTTGATGCATTTTCACCTAATCGTGTTTATGTTCCTGCAATTTTTGTGATAAATAAAATTGATGAGCTTCCCAGTTATAAAGATTTAATAGATGGTGACTTTGTAGGAATTAGTGCGGACAAGAAAATTGGAGTTAAAGAGTTAGTTAACCAAATTTGGAATACGCTTAAATTTGTTACTGTATACTTAGTGGAGCCTTTGGCAGAACCTAATTTTGACAACTCTATTATCATGAAAGAGGGAGAAACTTTAAAAGACGTTGCCGAGAAAATTGGTAATGAGTTTGCAGCAAACAAGAAATTGGTAAAGATTTGGGGAGATAAAGCGGTATTCCAAGGACAGGAAGTTTCGATTGACACTAAAGTGGCAGAAAAAATGCAAATACGATTTCTCTCTTAAAATATTATGGACTACGAATTAATTGATAGTGGGGACGGACGGAGGCTTGAAAGGTTTGGTGATTATTTGCTTGACAGACCAGACCCGGAGGTCTTGTGGAAGAAATCACTATCACGGTCTGATTGGGAAAAAGCTGACGCCCGGTTCGATGCTAAGTGGATACAAAATGTATCCATACCCGATAAATGGGTACTAAATCACAACGATATTAGCTTCTATGCGAAGCTGACGCCGTTTAAACATACCGGCGTTTTCCCCGAACAATCAGTTCAGTGGGACTTTTTAAATAAACAAATAGCCAAATCTACAAATTCACAAATAAATGTACTCAATCTTTTTGCCTACACTGGGATTGCAACTCTTTTTGCGGCAAAAGCTGGTGCAAAAGTGACCCATGTTGATTCATCTAAGCCAGCAGTAACTTGGGCAAATGAGAACCGGGAGTTGAATGGAATGCAGGATGCGCCAATAAGATGGATAGTTGACGATGTTTTAAAGTTTACTGAACGTGAGGTAAAACGTGGAAATAAATATGACGTGATACTTATGGACCCACCAGTATACGGCCATGGACCAACGGGAACACCTTGGGAATTCAGTCGTGATTTCCCAAAACTTTTAGAAAATTGTAAACAGCTTTTGTCTGATAATCCATTATTTGTACAGGTCAATGCCTATGCAATCTCTTCTTCCTCAACAACACTGACGAATACACTGCAGGGAACTTTTGGAGACTTAGGAGGAAATATAGAAAATGGTGAGTTAACTTTAAAAGAAAAATCTGCAGGGCGTTTACTTTCCACAGGCATTTGGGCGAGGTGGTCTGCAGATGTGGTAAAATAGCTATGTAAACCAGATAGCTCGGGCTCACATGAGAACCGTAAGTAATCTGGGCTCATAGCTCAGCGGTAGAGCAATTCCCTCTTAAGGAAAAGGTCGATGGTTCGAATCCATCTGAGCTCACTTAAAATTTAGTTTCTGAAGCAGGCCACCAAAGAATTCTAGGATTTTGGCTTTGTCTAACCTAACTAAATAACCTTCAATCGAAAAGTTGTTGGTAATCTTTGCGTTCTTTTTATCCTTCAAAAATAAAGACCTGTTGTAAATCCCGGTATTTTCTGGTGCAGCAGCTTTAAATATAACTAAGCCAAGGCGGGTCGGTTCGATATCTTGGAAGGTAAGACTTTTAACAACTAAATCATTGGAGTCAGTTCCGAGTAGTAAATAGTTTTGGGTCCAAATAGATTGTCCCGTATTTCTGGCCAAAATAGCTCCTACATAATCTGATCCGATTGGAATAATTGGCTGTACAAAAGCTCCCAATATTTCTCCTTTTACAATTTGAATCGGCTCACCTTTAACTTTTGTTTGTTTTTGAACATCAGTGTAGAAACTGTAAAGGCTTTTGTCAGCTTTTGTCCAAGAAAAAACTCCAAATGGCTCTTGAGGATAGTTTAGAATAAAAGGTGTAACAGCAATTACGTTTGGGTCGTTCCAAACATTTTGGTATGCGAAAGTCAGTTTTTTACCAATTTCAACTTCATCCAGATTCTTGTTAGACCAACCGGTTTCAGTAATGAAAACCGGCAAATTTTTACTAACACCAAGCGTTTTTAAATAAGAAAGCTCCCAATCAAAAGTGTCAATTGAACCACGTCCGATATCAGTTTCTTCTCCTGAAAAGGCAGGGTTAGGGTAAGAATGTGATGTCCAGCCATCTATATAATCGAAAACCATAGGCTCGGCTTTAATCATCCCATTTATAAATCTCGCTTCATCCATTGTGCCAATTGTATTTTTTGCTGATGCATCCAGCCCAGCGGGCAGAACAAAGAAATCAGGTGAAGCTGACTTTAATTTTTCAGAGAAACTTTTTAAATAAACTGCGTATTCTGCTGGGTCAATGTTTCCACCCCACTCAACAGCATGATTTGGTTCGTTGCCAATAATTACATATCTATTTTGGATCACCCAATTTAGGGAGTTTAAAAATGCAATCCAATTATTTATCTCTGATTCTTGTGGAATTTCCCAAGTGTTACCTTTAGCCTTTGTTGCAAGCCGAATTATTGGAATAATATGATCCCTACGCATTTGATCGAATATTTTTTGCCAACGGTCGTGGTCACGTTCTGTTTCTGTAATTACAATTGTTACATAACCCCAATCTCCACCATTTGAATTAACAAGCTTTGTTGCACTATCCAAATCCGCTTCACTTGTAATGTGTATTCCAAATTTATTGTTGGGAGAGGAAAGTGGATCGGAAATTGCAAAGATTGAAGTGGTGCTAATGGATAATAAAAGTAACGAAAGTATAAGTGAAATTAAAGCTTTTTTCATTGAACTTTCATTGTAGCAAATTAATAGTACTTATTGGCCATTCTTCGGGAGAATGATAAGCACAGCTTGGCCATTTACTTCGTAAATGGTAAGCACAGCTTGCCACTCGGCATCTGGCAATTTCTCGTGGTAAAATACACATATGCCCTTGTAGCTCAATGGATAGAGCATCTCCCTTCTAAGGAGGAGATATAAGTTCGATTCTTATCAAGGGCACAGGCCTTGATTATTCAAGGTCACTTGTGAACATCAAGGGCACAGGTTTGATATAATATGCAGATGTGGCGGAACTGGCAGACGCGCAGGCCTCAGAAGCTTGTGGACCTAAAACGTCCGTGGAGGTTCAAATCCTCCCACCTGCACTAGTTCAGTCCTATTTTTAAGCGCGGGTGGCGGAATGGTATACGCGCATGTTTAAGGAACATGTATCGAAAGGTGTGCAGGTTCAACTCCTGTCCCGCGCACCATGATCGCTTGGCTCAGCTGGTTAGAGCGTCTCGTTTACATCGAGAAGGTCGGGGGTTCGAATCCCTCAGCGATCACATGATGAAGTGTAGGATTAGCCGAGATAAGAACCTTGCTTCGCAAGAACCTTTCTCCGCATTCACTTCGTTCATGCCGAGATAGCCAAGGTGGTCAAGGCGGGCGCCTGAAGAGCGTCATATGTAGGTTCAACTCCTACTCTCGGCACTCGTCGAAGTTAGACTTTTGCGCTTCGTTTTTGCTCTGCAAAAACTTTGCTGTTTACAGTCTACTTCTCCTCCCAAATTTGTTTTACAAATTTGGAAAAGGAAAAACAACGAAACGGAAAGCAAAAAGCGAAAGCGATTTGCGAAAAGTGAAGGTTAGTTTTTACGCGCGGCGGTAGTTCAGTGGTAAACAAGTTTGCCACTTTCTTCCTTCGCTCATTTTATTCGCGGCGGTAGTTCAGTGGTAGAATGCTTCCTTGCCAAGGAAGAGGTCGCCGGTTCAAATCCGGTCCGCCGCTCCACAAATTTGACACAGCCCCTCCATTTGTGAGATTCTGACATGATACATTAATGGAAACAAACCTCTTTGAAAGAGACGAGAACATTTCTTTTTGGAAAAATATGATCGTCGCAGTTATATTTTTTACCCTTACCCCAATAACACTTGGTATTAGTCTTTTTTCTTTAATTTCACTTAAAACCTCCTCAACAGTTAAAGATAATTTAGCCTCACAAAACTTGTTAGTTTCACCACAATCAGGCATTAGAATTTATGCTTCACTCCCCACAAAATTCTCCTCAGTTGATGGAAGTGTTGAGGCAAAAGATGCCAGGCCCGAAATAATCGCCCAATATTTAGAAGCTTATAATTCACCACTGGTCCCATATGCAAATTTAATTGTACAAACTTCAGATAAATATTCACTGGATTTTAGGTTGATTCCAGCTATAGCCCAACAAGAATCCAATCTTTGTAAAATTATTCCAGCTGATTCTTACAACTGCTGGGGTTGGGGAATTCACAGTAAGGGGTCATTGGGCTTTGCTTCTTTTGAAGATGGAATAGAAACTGTGTCTAAAGGTATAAGGGAGGAATATCTAAATAAGGGCTACACTACAGTTGAGGACATTATGTCTAAATACACCCCACAAAGTAACGGCTCCTGGGCTTTTGGTGTTAATCAGTTCATGTCAGATATGCAATAGCTGACAGAAGTTATATTCATGGCCGATATGCAATGAGGACAGAAGTTATATTCATGTCAGATATGCAATAAGAGTCGTCAAGTTTGCGATAGTTTTTTAACCACTTCATAAAAGAGGATTTATTACCCTCAAGCTTGACAGACCCATAATATTATGCTATAGTTCTCCTTAGATTCCGAGGCTAGGCCATGGAAACATGAGCACGGCGTTGGGATATATATTTGGGAGGTACAGCAATGTACCTCCCTTCTTTTTTACAAGCCATATGAAAACCATATTAACCTATATCTTTGTATTCATTGCACTTTTTGCATTAAGTGCTAAGGTTGCGTGGGCCGATGAGTTAGTTGCTGGTGAATCTGGAACACTTATCATTAACTCAAAACCTGTTGAGTTTGACTACCGTGTTTCAAATTTAAGAAACTTCTTAACCAAATACAACTCACCTCTAGTTGACTATTCAGATGAGTTTGTGGCTTACGCCGACATATATGGAATTGATTACAGGTTAGTTCCCGCTATCACTGGAGTTGAATCTACTTTTGGTAAACATATTCCATACAAATCTTACAATGCCTATGGTTGGGCAAATGGAGAATATAGCTTTGATTCATGGGAAGACTCAATTGATCATGTTTCCATGAGTTTAAAGACTAAATATATAGACAAAGGTGCTCCATCAATTGCCAAAATTGCGCGCAGATATGCACCACCCTCTACAACTTGGGGAACAAACGTCACCTTCTTTGTATCTAAAATTGATGCACTTCCGCTAACTTTCGATATTTAACTGCGTGCTGATATAATATTCCTTGTCCCTACCAAAATTGCAGTGCAATTTTGAGAGGAGAAGTAGCGAAACGAAAAGCAAAAAGCGAAAGCGGTTTGCGAAAAGTGAAGCTTACTTAGACGAGCCGGGGTGGTGAAATGGTATACACGCTAGGTTTAGGACCTAGTGCCCTTTAAAGGCGTGCAGGTTCAACTCCTGTCCTCGGCACTCAAAAAGTGATAATATAAATTATGTCTTTTAAACCCATTCATCTTCATAATGGTCACGTATCATCCTTTCGTAACATCCTTTTTTTACTCATCCCTATCTTAACTTTTTTTGCAGTTTTGGCTCTAATGTCTAGATTTTTGCAAATATAATGATCAAGCAAGTATTTTTCCCAATTTTTGGTGTGATGGCTTTTATAGCGCTGGTTGGAATTTTTGTCCAAAAGTCTGCAACCTTTAACTTGAGTGGAACCCCAAACCCAACATCATCTTTTAAAACTTCTAAAGAAATAGCTATTGGCTCTACTTCTATTTCTGTTTCTGTTGCTGATAACAAGGATGCAAGAAAGGTAGGGCTATCTGGAATTACTAGTTTGGATAAGTCATCTGGAATGCTTTTTATCTTTGACAAAAAAAATACGATCCCTGGTTTTTGGATGAAGGATATGGCTATTCCCCTAGATATTATTTGGATCAACGACAATACAATTGTAAAAATAGATAAAAATGTCGATTTTCCAAAGACGGGTACACCTGACGAAAAGTTAACAACTTACGGTCCAGGACAACCAATAGATTATGTTTTGGAAGTAAACGCAGGTTTTTCGGATACGAATAATATCAAAGTGGGCGACAAGGTAGACCTTTAAAGCTCGCGAACGCCACCAAAAGCAATCCTGTCTAGAATTTTATGTTCATTTTTTAATATTCCTGCTGGCATCAAAGAAAAACTTCCCCAATTTTTGTTTACTGTGTCAACAGCTTCAGTAAACCTTCTTTTTCTGTAAACATCCTGGAACAAATCTCCTTGAATGGAATCTTTCTTGTTCAATTTAAAAACTGACACTGCAATCGTGTGAACTGGCGAAATATTGGGAACAGTATTTAAAATGCTTATGGCACTTGTTAAAATATCACGCGAGTCAAACAGATCTTGGTTTATGCTTTGGCTTTTTTGCCAAGAAGTATGATCTTTAAAGAACAAATTAACGTTAACCCCTCTCGCAAAATACCCAGCTCTTCTTAACCTAAAACCTGTTTTTTCAACCAGTGTTGCAAGTATCGGGTAAAGCTCGGTTAAGGTTCCATTTGAACTTGGAATTGCGTATGAGTTTCCAAAAGTACGACGCACCTCTTTGGCATTATCAATTTCTATTCCCCTTAACCTTAAATACCAATAGTAACCAGTAATGGAATGAAAAGCGGATTTTATTTTCCAGATGGGGGAGTTGTAGAGGTCCAAAACTGTCATTATTCCCATTCTGTTTAACCTTGCTTCGTTGTGACTGGCGATTCCTGTTAAATCAGTTAACTTTAACTTTGAGTAAATTTCTAAAAAATTATCTTTGTTGATTTCTTCTAAGCCATCAGGCTTTTTTAAATTTGAGGCGGCTTTGGCTAAAAACTTATTTGTGGAGATTCCAACCGAAACTGTAATATAATCTCCGATTTCTTTTTTAATTCTATTTTTTATTTCCACTCCAATATTTTTCATTGTTGAATTTTTTAAAGCCGGGTAGTTTTCTAAATTAAGCACAAACTCGTCGATTGATTTTGGGCTAAAGTCGTTGGTATAGTAAGAAACTATTTTTCTAATCCCCAAGTGCACAAAGCGGTATTTGTCAGGGTCTGGAGTTAGAACTAAAACGATGGGGCATAATAATTTTGCCTCTTTAACCCGCATTCCGGTTTTTATTCCCAGTTTTTTGGCATCAGTTGAGGCAGCCAATACACACCCGCCAGGAGAATTGTATGCAGCTACAACCAAAGCTTTACCACGCAAAAAAGGGTTTGCCTGCTGTTCAACCGTAGCAAAGCAGGAATTAACATCTATATGCATTACATAGGATTTATTTGGATTAAAAAATAAAGTATCCATAAATTTCTAAGTTCTAATTGTTCTAATTGTTCTAAGTAAATCCCCATCTGGGAAATTGGAGCTTATTTAGGTTAATTAGAAATTAGAATAATTAGGTTAATTGATCTTCAATTTGTTCAAGAGTCCAGATTAAATTCGAAGTATTAAGCTTTAATCTCATAAATAAATTGGGTGTTGTAACAGAGAAGATGTGATAAAGAATTTTGCCTTCTATAAAATGGTGACGAAGTCCAACTTTTACAATATTGTGGCTTCTACCTTTCCAAATCATATATTTTGGAATGTCGTTTACCATTCCCACAGTTACTCTTTCATCGATAGTCATACTTAGTTATATATCCGAATAAAATACGAAGTCAAGAAGGATATGGTAATATATTCGATTATGGAAATATCCAAGCATTTATTATGGTCGGAGGCGCCACGGGCAGTGGATTCCATATTTTACGGCGAAATTAAAAGAATTATTAAAACGAACGAAGGCCTTTGTGGTAACGAAGAACCTGGAATATATATTGAAGGTGTCGAAATGCATTTTCTATCAGACGGAAAGGCCATAAAATCACTAAAAACTACATGTAACATTCCTTATATAACAGACTACGACACGTCTGGTGTGGTCAAAGTTGGAGCCAAAGTGACAATCTATACCCCCTGGGATTATGTAGGTGGGACAACAGAGAAAGGGTTCTCTGCAGAAAAAAGTTTTTTAAAAATTGAATTTGATGGTGGCACTAATAATGAACTAAAATAGATTAGTGAAAAATTTTCTTTATTATTTTTTAATCGCCATAATTTTTATATCAATCGGTTGGTTTTTGAATGTTGCCTACCATTTACCAAAGTCCCCAAACAATCCAATTGCAGAAATTAGACCAACTCCACTTTACAAATACTCGATAGAAAATTTAAGTAAAACTGAGTTTAAAGCTTCTGACATCGAGATTGGGAGACTTATTAAAGATTACCCTAAGTTTTCATCTTACGAGTTCTTTTTTACTGTAGACAGCAAACGAGTTTCTGGGCTTATCAATATCCCTAAGGGAAATGGTGTGTACCCGCTTGTAGTCATGTTTAGGGGCTATGTAGACCAAAAGCAGTACATTATTGGCACTGGAACTCAACATGCGGGGGAAGTGTTTGCAAACAATGGCTATATTACTGTTGCACCAGACTTTTTAGGGTACGGGAGTAGTGACCTAGAATCTTCGAATATATTTGAATCACGATTCCAAACCTACATTACAGCAGTAACCGCAATAAAGTCAGTAAAGACAATAAAGCAATGGGACCAGAAAAATATTTTCATTTGGGGACATAGTAACGGTGGGCAAGTAGCCCTCACCACCCTAGAAATTACTGGAGCCGTTTATCCAACAGTTTTATGGGCACCTGTTAGTAAACCTTTTCCTTTCTCAATTTTGTTCTACACAGATGAATCAGACGACCATGGTAAATTTATTCGCCAGGAACTTGCCAAATTTGAACAAGATTATGATGTAGAAAAGTTTTCTTTAACAAATTACTTAGATAAAATTAAAGCTCCAATTCAACTACACCAGGGGACAGCTGATGATGCAATACCAGTTGCTTGGAGTGATTTGTTAGCAAAAATTTTAAAGAAGCAAGGGCTTGAAATAAATTACATAAAACACTTCGGTGCAAGTCATGATATGACCCCTGGTTGGGATCGAGTAGCTCAGACCTCATTGGAATTTTTCGAAAAGAATATAAAATAAGGCTCATGGTTGAACAAAAAACTAGAGAACAACGTTTAAGATTGGAGGAAATGTTGATTAGTCTTCGATCCAATAAAAGTATGAAATCTGAGGACATTATTGATATTGCAAACGGGAGTACTATAAGTGAACATGCTGATCTAGTAAATATTTGGGAAGACAATGCCAGAAAATGTTTTAGTTGGATGTTTGATACGATTATTCCTATTAACCCCGATAGTTCTAGTGCTGTTCCCGATTTCATGATTCACATCAAAGAGTTTTCAAAGAATGTTGTTTCAGTTTTAGTTAGGGGAATGGAAATACCCATCAGAATCACGGGTACTGACGGAGAATCTAGTGCTTTCCGAAAATCGAATTCATTTAAAAACTCAAATGGCGTCATGATGGTATTTAAGATGGCGCAGAATATTACTCTTGGAGAATATAAGGAACGATTTTTTTCTGAATTAGAGCGGATTGAAAACTTGTTAGAAACCGATTAAATTTGACAATTAATTACAAATATATCATTATTAATTAATGGCACTTATTGTAAGGCTCGCAATCAACGTTTTTGCACTTCTGGTTGTAGAATATTTAGTTCCTGGATTCCTTTTAGCCAACATTTGGACTGCAGTTGTAGCTGCAATCGTAATTGGAATTGTTAACACTTTTATTAAACCAGTTTTACAGCTTATCGCTCTTCCAATTTCTATTTTAACCTTCGGCATAACTGCATTTTTAATTAATGTAGCCTTACTTTGGGGAACCTCCATGTTTGTTCCGGGATTTACGATTGATACTTTTACGACAGCTATAATTGCCTCTATAGTTCTTTCTTTAGTTTCCTGGTTTCTTCATACATTAGCTTCCGAGTAAATTGGTCCACAAAAAACACCACTTGTGGCTTATGCTTTTGCCGTGGGTGGTGTTAGTTGTTAGATGATTACTGTCTTGGCTCCATAGGCCTGGCTATGTTGACATTAATTTTTCTACCTTTAAGGTCAGCTTGGTTAAGTTTTTCAACTGCTCCATTAGCTTCGGCATCTGAACTCATAGTTACGAATCCAAATCCACGGCTTCTTCCAGTCATTTTATCCATGATTACTACTGAGTCGGTAACTGTACCAACTGTAGCGAATAAAGCTTTAAGATCATCGACTGTTACGGTAAAATCTAAATTTCCAACGAAAAGTTTTGAATTTTGCATGTGTTTGTTACAAAAAAGAACTAAGGCATTTTTGCCTTGTGTCTAGTTTGATGTTATAAATTCACCCCCTTTTCCATTGAATTTTCTTTAACAGGGCATTCCGGAAGCAATCCGAGAGGAGTACGAGGACTCACTACTATCCCTTGAAAACAATATAAATATTATATAATATAAACGGGCAAATGGCAAATAAGCAGCAAAAAGAAAGTTCCATACCAAAATTCCCTAGCCTTAATTTTGGCAAGAAACCGACCAATTTTGGGTCTATAAATCGTGGATCAACACCAAAAAGCTTCATCCCACCCCCAGTTCGCGTTACTCAAAACAAGGGTAGCGGTGGGAAGTAGTTTCAAGTATAATAGCCTCCATGACCGACAAAAAGATAGCCGAAAACATAACCACAAGTGTTGCAAAGGAAACAGACGGAAATATTCAAATTATATTTACTATCCCTTTTCCCATAATTAAAAAGGCTAAGAATGACACAATTGCTGAAATGGCAGGGGATATTTTAGTCCCAGGTTTCCGTAAAGGTAAAGCTCCACTTGATAAAGTTGAAGCTAAAATTCCTGAAAACACCTTAATTGAACACTCATTAGGACATTTACTCCCCAAAGCACTTTCGGAAGTCATGAACGAGCAAAAGCTTAAGCTTGCAATTTACCCCAAATTTGAACTTATTAAGGCAAAAAATGACGAAGATTGGGAAATAAGGGGCTTAACTTGTGAGCTTCCAGAGGTTGACTTAGGTGATTACAAAGAAGTAATCAAAGGTGAAAACAGAGCTGCATCAATTGTTGTTCCGGGTAATAATAAGAACGAGGAAACAACTAGAGACAAAAAAGAACAAATAGTGGTTAAGACACTTCTTGAAAAATTTAACCTAACTCTTCCTAAAATTCTTATTGAGGAGGAAGTTAATGGTAGGCTTTCAAACTTACTAGCTAGAATCGAAAAGCTTGGACTTTCACTTGAAAGCTATTTGTCTTCAATTGGTAAAACTGTAGACTCCTTAAGGGCCGAATATGAAACCCAGGCAAAAGATGCAATTACACTTGATATTTTACTAACCAAAATTTCCGAAGCTGAGAAGCTTAAGGTTGATCCAAAAGAAGTTGATTCGGCTCTAGCCATGTCACAGGCCACAAATAAAGTTGATAATGAAGACCCTGCATCCCGCAAAAGACTACTTGAATCGATCCTACAACGCCGCCTTGCCCTGGACTTTTTAATCAATTTGAGTTAATATGGCGCTAAATGTCAGATAGTAAAAAGCAAAAATCTGCTGTCATTAAAAGGAACGTAATCGAATCTCTTAAGGATTTGGGTAGCGACTTCGGTAGCCAAGGGACAGACTTCCTTAAAAATACTTCTGAGGACTTTTTTAAAGAACTTTTAGGTATTTCCAAAGCCCCTCAACCTAAAAGAAGTGGTGAAATGGTCCCTGGACAAAGTTTACAAATGAGTGAAGCTCTTAGTGGTAAAGAAGAGGAAAACAAAAAGCTAAGAGCTCAAATTAGTTTAGAAAGACAACTTACGGCTGATGAAAGAAAGCTTTCAAATGATCAAACTGATAAATTAAGGCTTCAACTTCAGGCATTAACTTCGGAGGTCATTAAAGTAGCACAAAGTACAGGTAACCTTGCACAGGAAACTCAAATTGCAATGATTGAGGCTCCAAGTAACCCTGGTTTATACCACATTGTATTTTTTGAGAAAGTTTTGGAATTTTTGCAATCGTTCCGCAAGAAAATTGACCAAGCTTCAGTTTGGCTAGGTGGGGCTAATAAAAGGGCAGAAAAGAAAAACTATTGGAGTATGTACAAAAAGAAAGGGAGCAGTTTCCTACTTTCCCCAGATCACTATTCACAGCGCTCTGCTGGCTAAATTTGACTTTCAGCAATTTCAATAATAATATTCTTGTATTATGACCTTGATGTCTCGCACAATTAAGCGCTACCCCCATTTTTGGAGGTAAGTTTTTGTGGTGAGAGAATAGTTTTTAAACAAATTTTAATACAGTCGAAAATAACTCTCACCTTAAAAGGAGAGTTTTTTTGTTTACCTTGAAAAATCAAGATAACAAACAACCCTCCTAAATTCGCTACACGAGCCGTGTACGAATAGTACGTGAAGGCGAGTGTTAAGAATAGGAGGGTGTAATCCATTTATGAACAACTTTAATCAGTACAAAAAATTATTAAAAGAATTTGTGGCATTCAAAAGTGTGTCAACTGACCCAAAATTTTTACCTGAAATAGGTAAAACTGTAGAGTGGTTAAAAAACCTATTAACAAAAAATGGTTTTATGGTTGAAATTTGGAAAGGAAAATCCTGTAATTCTGTCGTTTTTGCACAGCAAACATTTACCGACAATTCGCTACCAACTCTACTTATTTATGGCCACTATGACGTTCAACCTGCAGAAAAAAGTGATGGTTGGAAATCTGAGCCATTCGACCTAGTCGAGGAGAAAGGGAAACTAATTGGCCGCGGCGCTGCAGACAATAAAGGTCAAATTTTGGCACACATAGTTACTGCAATTAATTTACTAAAAGATAAAAAGCTTGCATACAATGTTAAGTTTCTTATTGAGGGCAACGAGGAAACAAGTAACCCCGACTTGGCTGTACTTATGAAAGTGAATAAGAAAAAGTTGGCCTGCGATATTTTGATGGTTTCTGATGGCGAACTCACAAACGACAAGCCGACAATTGAGATTTCATTAAGGGGTGGCTTTAATTGCACACTTAACTTTAAAACAGGCAAAAACAATCTGCACTCTGGCCTTGCCGGTGGGGCAGTACCTAATGCTGCAATTGAGCTTAACAAATTTTTAGGTAAGCTTTACATGCCCGATGGTTCAATTTCTTTTAAAGATTTTTATAAAAATATAGATAGAGTTGACAAATCTCAGCTTGAAAACAATAAAAAGCTCCAAAGTGAAGCTAAAAATATTTCTAAACTGATGGGTGTAAAAACTTTACTTTTGCAAAAGAGTAAAGACTTTTTTACACAAACGGGACTCAACTCAACTATTCAGATAACAGGTATCAAAACTGGGTACATCGACACAGGATACGCCAATATTGTGCCTGCAGAAGCTGAGGTGAGGCTTAATTTTAGAATTGTAGCATCTCAAAAAGCCCAAGATGTTGCAAACGATTTTAAAAAGTTTGTAAAAGCAAATACTCCAAAATATGTAGAATATTTGCTTAGCTTTAATGGACTCCACAATCCAATAAAGGTAAATACAAATAATCAGTATGTGACTGCGGCTGAGAAAATGCTCGAGAAAGTATATGGAACACGGGTAAACAGAAAAAATGTTGGTGGTGCAATTCCGTTTGTTGGGGATGTCAAACAGATATTGGGAATTGATACGCTTTTAATTCCATTTGTTAATGAAGACTGCAACATGCACGGAACTCAAGAAAACTTTGACACAAAACTTGCCAAAAAGGCTTTAGATTTTAGCAAAGTATTCATGTCCCACTCCATTAGTTTTTATCTTCCACGCTGGAAGACTAAAAACAATGTGGTGAAAGGGCAAACGTAAACTTTAAAAACAAACTTTATTTAGTACAAAAAACCTCTCACCACGAGAGGTTTTTTTAATGCAAATTGTATGGAAAACGAACTAAACATAAGGCCACAGACATTTAGAAAAGATCTTGATATTTATATGGGAAAACTTGTTGACTGCCATTCAGAAATGTCTCACGTAACTATTTACTATGAATTTAATCCAGCACGCGGTGTTGAGCAAATTTGTACATTTTGTTCTGCGAAAAGTCCAAAACTCCTTAAATACGAAAAAGACCATATGGGACAAGTATTTTGGGACGCACTTTGTGGCGAATGTTCTCCAAAAAGTTTACTGGACAATTTATCTGCGGGTTAGCTTCAAGGTAATTTTTTGGTATAATAGCTACTGAGGACGCTTAGCTCAGCTGGTAGAGCGATTCATTGACGTTGAATAGGTCAGGGGTTCGAGTCCCTTAGCGTCCACTCACTTTGTTCGTTACCGCTTCGGTACTCGAGTAGCGCCGGGTTGAAATAATCTATGCGCACGAGTCCCTTAGCGTCCACACTATTTGTCCGTGTTTTCGGGAAGTTCTAAACTCGAAATTTCGGGGAGGGACTTTCCAATTACACCCTGCAGATCTCCATACATGCCGTGGGTGTGATCCATAACTTTTCTTATTTCCTTTTCTTGTCTGGCCCATTTAACATTAAACCAACGTTTTTCTTTTTCCAGATCGTCCTGCATTGAGGCAAACGCACCAACAATGCCTTCAATTCTATGTCTAAATTCGTTTCCTGTTAGGTATTGGTAAAGTGTTTTCATTTTTTCATCTACCCCAACCGCACTTTGCTTTTCATGGTAAACACTTACTAAGTTAAATCGCATGGCAAGTGCAAGAGCTACAAAGGAAGATAAACTACAAACCCAGACTCCATTTTTGTAAGCAAAATTGTTAACGTCACTAGGTAAATTAACAGAAATTAAGATTGCAATGTCTGCCTTGGCTTGCCTTTGATCTTCTTTTAGCTTTTCTATCCAACTATCTGTCCACTGGGCATTTTTGCTTTCCCACAAGATTACCCCACATTTGCGTCCCAGTTTATCTACCACCTCTTGCACAATATCTGCCCCGCGTTGGCCTTTTTTAACTTCAGAAATAATGTCACTAGGAAACTCGGACTTTAGTTTGCTCTCAAGAGTTAACTCCAAACTTTCTCCTTGGGTTTGTTGTGAGCCTTGTGTGGCTTTTCTTTGTGCGTCTTCCAACGACTTTTTAAGATCATCGATGAGTTTCTCCTTCTCTTTATCTTTTAAGTCGTGTTCTTCTTCTGATTTTTTGCGGGCATCCAATCTTATTTTTTCTTCCTCATCCAGTAATTTCTTTTTCATCTCAAGTTCACGGTCTTCGTCTTTTCGCCTTAACTCGCGTGTTTCAGTTAGGAGTTCGTCAATTTGACTGGAGAGTTTTTTGTTGCGTTCCTTTTCTTCTTCCTTTTCTTTTTCTATTCTTGAGATTTTGGAGTCAAATCTTTCAGAGGCTTTTCTGTCTGCCTCATCTTGAAGTTTTAACTTAGTACTGGCTATAACCTTTTCCTCTATTTGATGTTGAATCGCCTCATTAACTTCAATTTCTTCACCACACTGTGGGCATTTAATAGTGTTTTTCATAATTTAGAAGATTATAACTCATTTATGCTAGAATCTGACAAATGTCAGCTGAACATGGGGTCGAGAAAATAGCAACAAGAGCAATTATTGTAATAAACAACAAAGTCTTGCTTGGAAAACGCGGAGGAGGTGGTGGTGAGGGTCAGTTTGCATTAATTGGAGGTAAGCCCGATGGAAAAGAAACACCAGCGGAGGCAGTTGTTAGAGAAGTCCAGGAAGAGACAGGGCTAATATTTACAAATCCGATTCTATTTTTTGAAAGTAAAAACAGTCAAACAATACCAGGCCAAACTTGGCACACATTTTATTTTTTAGGTGAAACAAGTGGTGAGCTGAATCTTAAAAAGGACGAGGTCCCGGAAGTTGTTTATGTTAATGAAAACAACTTAAAAAGTATTGATATTGCATTCGACCACAGAGAAATTTTAATAAGATTCTTTGCTTCTAATTAAATTTATTTCACAAACATCCAGAAGAGGATGGCGAGGATTATTCTGTAAATTCCAAAAATGGTAAAGTCGTGCTTTTTAACATAGCCTATTAAGAACTTAACTGCAATTATCGCAAACAAAAAGGATAAAACACTTCCTACAAATAAAGTTATAGATCCGCCAGGAGTTATCATTTCACGAGATTTGTAGATATCTAAGATTGTCGCAGCAAGCATTGTGGGTACCGCCAAAAGAAATGAAAATTCGACTGCCGTTCCGCGGTCAAGCCCAGTTAAACGCCCGCCCATAATTGTAGCTGCCGCGCGGGAGACCCCTGGGATAACGGAAAGAGACTGAAAAGTTCCAATCAAAAGCGCTTGCTTGTAAGTAACTTCCGTTGGATTTTTAATTTCAGTTTTTTTGCGCTTTAAAAACCACTCAATAACAATTAAAGCAACACCACCTAAAAATAAAGCATTTAATGTAATGGCAGAATTGCCCAAAAGTTGGTCTTTTATTAAAGGGTAGAGTGTAAAACCTACTACCGCGGTTGGAATGAAAGCTACCAATAGCTTTTTAACTAAATTGAAGTTCAGTAAAAACTTTTTAAAGTAGAGTACAACTATAGCCAAAATTGCCCCAAGTTGAATTACAATCTCAAAAGTCTTAACAAAGTTGGTTGGTTCTAGATTCAAAATTCTAGATACTAGTATTAAGTGTCCTGTGGAGGAGATTGGCAAGAATTCGGTTAAACCTTCAGTAATGGAGAGAATCAGAACGTGGATAAAGTTCATACTTTAGTATACCAATATTTTGTGGACTTGGCGGGAATCGAACCCGCATCCCATGACTGCCAGCCACGTGTCCTACCACTGAACGACAAGCCCAAAAATTGTTACTAAATTAAAATAGACTTTAGTGAAGTGGCAAGCTTTGCTTACCACTGAACGACAAGCCCAAAATACTAGCGAATTATACCATCTTGACGGTAGCATTTTGAAGTAAAAAACTGGTATAATAAATCCGCAGATAGCTTTTTCGGTACTTTTGTTGTAAAATTACCCCATAGTTGAGTCTCTCAGAATATGAAAATACGTAACATTGCTATTATCGCGCACGTCGACCACGGTAAAACTACCTTGGTAGATGCACTGTTGCGCCAATCCCACGCGGTTCTTAACAAAGAACAACAGGGTGAAGAAATGATCATGGACAGTGACGTTTTGGAGCGTGAGCGCGGTATTACAATTTTCTCCAAAAATGCTTCAGTACAGTACAAAGACACTAAAATTAACATTATAGATACCCCGGGCCATGCCGATTTTGGTGGGGAAGTTGAACGCGTATTATCTATGGCAGATGGTGCACTTTTATTGGTTGATGCCAAAGAAGGACCAATGCCTCAAACTAGATTTGTACTCCGTGAAGCCTTAAAAATGGGCTTAAAAGTTATCGTTGTGGTTAACAAAATCGACAAAAAGGATGCCAGACCAGAATGGGTTCAAGGCAAAACTTTTGATTTGTTTGTAGAACTTGGAGCAAACGAGGAAAATGCACTTTTCCCAACAGTTTACGCCTCCGGCCGTGACGGACTAGCGGGGGAAAAGCCAGACTTAGCCACAATGACTGATATTACTCCTATTTTTGATGCAATATTAGAATATGTTCCAGAACCAAAAGCATTCCCAGATCAACCATTGCAAATGCTTGTCAGTAATATCGGTAAAGATAGTTACAAAGGCAGAATTGCTATTGGAAAAATCTTAGCCGGAAACATTAAAAATGGCCAAGATATTGCCCACATTAACCGTGAAGGTGAAATAAATAGATACAAAGTAACTTCCCTTAGCACCTTTAAAAGTCTTGGAAAAGTTGAGGCCGAAACAGCTGAGGCAGGTGACTTAGTTGCTGTAACCGGAGTTTTAGACGTAAATATAGGCGAAACGATTGCAGACCCATTGTCCCCAGTTGCTTTGCCTTTAATTAACATAGAAGAGCCAACAGTCAAAATGGTATTTATGGTCAATAGCTCTCCTTTTGGAGGACACGAAGGGGACTTTAAAACTTCTAGCCAAATAAGAGAGCGCTTATATAAAGAATTAGAAACAGATGTCGCTTTGAAAGTTGAAGACAATGTAGACGGAACTTGGACAGTTAGTGGCCGAGGTGAACTTCATTTGGCAATTTTAATAGAAAGAATGCGTAGACAAAGTTATGAGTTCCAGGTCAGTAGACCCCACGTTATTACTAAGATGATTGATGGCGTAAAAATGACTCCTTACGAAAAAGTTTATATAGAAGTTCCAGAAGCTTATTCAGGAATAGTTATCCAAAAGATGGGACAAAGACACGCCAAGATGGACAATATGGAAACAACAGATGGAACAGTTTATTTGGAATTTACAGTTGCTACAAAAGAGCTTATTGGTTACCGCAGTGAACTTATAACTGACACTAAAGGTATGGGTATTGTTAACGCCGCTTTCTTAGAGTTCCAAAAGGATGACGGTTTTACCCGCGACCGTGAACGTGGAAGCTTAATTGCATACGAAACAGGCGAAACTAGACTTTATGGTTTAACTGGAGTTCAAGACCAGGGTGAGCTTTTTGTAGGCCCTGCTGTTAAAGTCTATAAAGGCCAAGTAGTCGGCCAAAACAGCCGTTACGGAGACCTTAGAGTAAACGTTTGTAAAGAAAAGAAATTAAGCAATATGAGGTCTAAAGGTGACGGTGGGGCAGAACACTTTAACACTCCTCGTGTAATGGGCCTGGAAGATGCTTTGGAGTACATTGACGACACCGAGCTAGTTGAGGTAACTCCTATTAACATTAGAATCAGAAAAACTATATTGGACGAAACGGAAGCAAGGAAACAAGCAAATCTTCAAAAAAATAACAAATAATTTGACTTCCTGTTAACTAAAAGCTAAATTGCACTAAGTATGAAAAAGGCTTTGGTTTGTGGTGCAGGAGGCTTCATTGGTACGCATTTGGTTAGAAGCCTCAAAAAAGAAGGTTATTTTGTCCGTGGTGTGGACATTAAAAAGCCAGACTTCAGTAAAACGGCTGCAGATGAATTTATGCTTCTGGACTTGCGCGAAAAAAAGAACTGCACAAAGGCGCTTAAAATCAAAGGGGGCTTCGATGAAGTTTATCAACTCGCTGCCGACCGCGGAGGTGCAGGCTATATGATCCCCAAAGAGGTTGAGATGATGTACAACAATGTTCTTATTAACACCTACATGGTTGACGAGGCAGTTAAAGCTAAGGTTAAAAAATACTTCTACAGTTCATCAGTATGCGTTTATAAAGATATGCCTGTTGGGGCAAAAGTTATTAAGGAGGAAAATGTCTATCCAGCCGACCCCGAAAATGAATATGGCTGGGAAAAGCTGTATTCAGAACGAACATTACTTGCCTACGCAAGGCGTTTTGGAATTCAAGCTAGAATTGCCAGATTCCATACAACTTTTGGCCCAGAAGGCACTTGGGAGGGCTTAAAGCCTAAAGCAGCAGATGATCTAAATAGGAAAGCCGCGTTGGCAAAAGATGGTGGATACTTGGAAGTTTGGGGAGACGGTAAGGCCGTTAGGTGTTTTACATATATTGAGGATTTGATTGACGCAATTCGTGCACTTGTTAAATCGGATATTGGAGCGCCAACCAATCTGGGAAGCGATGAATACGTAACTGTAAACGAACTAGCCCAAGCGGTTATAAATGCTTCTGGCAAAAAGCTTAAAATTAAACACGTCAAAGGACCAGTTGGGGTACATGCTAGGAATTTTAGTAATAGCAGAATCTATAGAACCGACTGGAAACCAAAATGGAAACTTAAAGATGCAATTAAAATTCATTATGACTGGGTAGCTTCACAAGTTGCTAAAAAGTACGGTAAAAAGCTATAATCTCTTCAATGGATACAAATGACAAACGCAAAGTAGAGGAAAAGGAATGGGATCACAAAAAGTTAGGCCGCGAGCTTGATCTTTTTACTTTTAGTGACGTAGTGGGTAAAGGTTTACCATTGTGGACTCCAAAAGGCGCTGCAATTAGGCGAGAAATAGAAAGATTTATAGTTGATGAAGAAATAAAACGCGGTTACGACCACGTTTATACTCCAGACATTGCAAAGTTAGATTTATACAAAAAGTCTGGCCATTACCCATACTACAAAGAAAGCATGTATGCTCCACTCAAGATCGAAGATGAAGAGTTTATGCTCCGCCCTATGACTTGCCCACACCACTTTGAATTATTTTTAGATAAACCCCGCAGTTACCGTGAACTTCCACTCCGTTATGCAGAACTTGCAAAATTATATAGGTTTGAAAAATCGGGAGAGTTGATGGGAATAGAAAGAGTCAGAAGTTTTTGCTTATCTGATGCTCACATTATTTGTAAATCAGAACAAGCCAAGGATGAGATTAGTTCGGTCTTGGACTTAATCGACTTCATTACCAAAACTCTAGGACTTGTTAAAGATAAAGACTATAGCTATAGACTTTCTTTGGGTGATCGTAAAGATGAAAAGAAATATTTTAAAGATGACAAAGCTTGGGACCACGCAGAAGAAATCTTAAGAAGTGCGCTAAAAGATCGTGACACTAAGTTTGTTGAAGCCGAGGGAGAAGCAGCTTTTTATGGCCCAAAAATTGATATCCAAATGATTAACGCTAATGGTAAAGAAGACACAGCCTTTACAGTTCAATATGACTTTGTTATGCCAAAGCGGTTTGGCCTAGAATATATTAATGAGGAAGGAACTAAAACTGAAGCAGTTGTAGTTCACCGTTCTTGTATTGGAGCCATTGAGAGGATTATTGCTTTCTTGATAGAAAAATACCGTGGCAACTTTCCAACATGGCTTACTCCGGTTCAGGTTAAAATTTTACCAATCACAGAAAAACAAAATGATTATGCAAGGACAGTCCTTGCTAGGCTCAAAGAAAATGGAATCCGTGCCGAACTTGATGACAGAAACGAAAGATTGCAAGGCAAAATCCGCGATGCACAACTAGAAAAGGTAGCTTATATGTTAGTTGTTGGGGGTAAAGAAGAGGAAGCAAAAAGTGTAGCAATCCGCAAAAGGTCTGGGGATGACTTGGGAGTTAAGAGTGTAGAAGAATTTATAAAGTTGATAGAGAAAGATATTGAAGAGAAAACTATTTAAACGGTTTTTAAACTTAAGCCTCCATCAACAACTACAACTTCACCAGTCATTGCGTCACTTTTAATAATTGCGATAGCCATTTCGGCGATTTCTGAGGGCTGTATCATTCTTTCAATCAACTGCTCTTTACCACTTTCTTTAAAAGCATCTTCTGTCGTGCCTTTCCAAAGTGGAGTTTTTACATATCCTGGGGCGATAGCGTTAACCAATATTTTTGGGGTAAAATTCTTTGCCATAGATCTTGTAAAGTGATTAATGGCCGCCTTAGACGCTCCGTAAGCAGGAAGTCCTTTCCAGGATACTTTATCTTCACCAAAGATTGAAGATATGTTGAGTATTCTTCCACCATCTTTCATCAGCTCAACTGCCTTTCCAGAACAAAAAACCACAGAAAATAGATTAACCTGGAAAATCTCCCTCCAAACTTTTGTATCAAACAAATCTCGAGGCGTGTTTACACCTGCATTGTTTACAAGAATGTCTAATTTTCCAAATCTTTCTTTTACTAAATTAAAAAGACCCTCCAAGTCTTTTTCCTCGTGCATATCTGCCTTAAATTTAATACCATTTTCTCCAATTTTACTTAAGGTTTCATCTGCACCTTTTTCATTGGAGTTATATGTAAAAACTACTTTGCAACCTTCGCGAGCTAGAGAAATTGCGATTGCTTGGCCGATTCCACTGGATCCGCCTGTTACTACTGCAATTTTGTTTTTTAGGTCCATATTATTTTGATTCTATAACAACAAATTTGGGTTTGTATTCTGTATATCTCCACCATTTTGGTTTGAAGGCTAAAACTATGTGGTCTGCATCCAACTCTGCACCTTTTAACTTGTTTGCGAAGACTTTTACATATTTTTCTGACTTAACTTTTTCAATCATTTCGATTTGTCCTTCGGCTTGGAACTCGACCATTTTCTTTTCGTCAAAACCAACTGCAATAGAAGCGGGGAATTTTTTACCAATCTTAAGGCTGGTGCATTTTCTGCTTGTCATTTTTGTAAAATAGACAAATTCAAAAGTTTTACTATTAAAACCAAAGTGCATTGTGGCCGTGTGAGGAGTTTTACTAGAAAGAATTGTCGTTAGAGCAGAAACATGCTCTTTCGCTAAAAAATTCAGAATCTTCTTTTCCATACGATTAGATTATAGTTTTACAAACAAAATAATCAATTGACAAAAAGTCACCATGTGATTTAATAAAGTTATGGCATTAACAAAAGATGACAAGGAGTTTATCGGAGAAGTGATTGATCAAAAACTTGATCAGAAGCTTGATTTGTTGGAACAAAACTTCGAGAATAAATTAACCCAATTTAGAGACGATTTTTATATCAAGATTGACCCTATTTTAAAAGAGGTTGTGGCTAGCCGAGAAGACAGATTGATAGGTTCAGAACAACACCTGAGGAATAAAGGCAGAATAGAAAAGCTAGAGAAAATCCACCCTCAAGGCAAGCATTTGGCAACTGTTTAAGTTCATCCTTGATAAAACACCATTTTTTAGCTACAATTCACTAGATAAGTTGGGAAAACAGAAACTTTATTGGCGTACAGATTATCAAATACGAGCAAGTAGCCTGCGTGTTATTGGGGCCGATGGCAAGTTAATTGGGGTTTTAACTAAGGAAGAAGCCTTAAAAAAGGCCAAGGAAATGGGCTTAACGCTTGTGGAGATCGCAGCAAATGCTGTCCCACCTGTAGCTAAAATAGTCGACTTTGGCAAATTTAGATATTCTGAAGAGAAGAAACTAAGAACCCAAAGCAAAAAAGTTAAAGGCGGAGAGGTTAAAGAGATCAGGTTTAGCCCCTTTATAGCTGAGAATGATTTTAAAACCAGGCTCGCAAGAATTAATGAATTCTTAGCCGATAAAAATAAAGTAAGAGTTGTAGTCGTATTTAAAGGCCCACAAATGAGGGTAAAACATACGGGTTACGACGTTTTAAATAAGATCAATGCAGAGCTTGGAGACAGAATTTTAGTCGACATGGCACCTAAGTTTTTAGGCAAACACTTAGTTACAGTAATTTCGCCAACAAGTAAGAAAGTAGCTAAGATTGAAAAAGCCGAAGGGGTTGCAGTTAGTTAGTCTTTGAAGAATAATGTATATGCCAAAATTAAAGAGTAGAAATTCAATTACAACAAGACTTAAGATTACCAAGAATGGTAAAATTCTACGTCGCCAAAGCTTTAGAAGGCATTTGAAAGCTGCAAAATCATCCAAGAGATTGGGGAACTTAAGCAGAACCATAGAATTAACAGGTTTTTATGCTAAGAAGGTTCACAAGGCAACAGGAACAATAGCAAAACAACCTAAGAGAACTAGAAAGGCAAAAGTACAAAAATAATATGCGCGTAAAATCAGTATCGGCAAGAAAACATAGAAAAGTCCTAAAGCAAGCCAAAGGATTTAGACAAGCACGTAGTAAAAGGTTCCAAGTAGCCCAAGAAGCTGTTGTTCATGCCGGAGCTTACGCTTTTGCAGGACGCAAACTTAAAAAGAGAGACTTAAGGAGTCTTTGGATTGCCAGGATTAATGCTGGAGTCGTAGCAGAAGGAGTTTCTTACAGCAAGTTTATTGCTGGACTAAAGAAAGAGAAAATTGAAATCGACAGAAAAATTTTGAGTGACATCGCAACTCATGATATCGACACATTCAAAGAAATAGTAAAGTCCGCTGGATTTAAATTTACACTCGAGAAGTAGCTCGGAGGTGTAAGTGTATTTTAGAACTAGACCTCCGAAAAGAGGTTTTTTCTTTGCCCGCCGAAGCCTTGGCGAAGGAGGGTAATTGTAATAGAATAAAGAACATGTACGAAGAAATTAATAATCTTAAAAACCAGGCAGTTGCACAAATTACTTCAGCCAATGACGCAAAAGAATTGGAAGAATTGAGAATTGATTTATTTGGCAAAAGTGGAAAGTTCACACAAATCGCCAAAAGAATAAAGGAAGTTCCAAATGATGAAAGGAAACAGGTTGGAATTTTAATTAACGAAGTAAAAAATACAATTGAAAATTTAATAGCAACCCAAAAAAACAGTTTTAAAGAGAATGCCCGAGAGTGGTTCGACCCTACTATCCCTTCGAAATTAACTTCAATTGGAAAACTGCATCCGACTTCAATTGTAATTTCCGAAATGACAGAAATATTTAAAAACTTAGGTTTTTCCGTTACGGAAGGTCCAGAAATTGAAACCGACCACTATAACTTTGAACTTTTGAACCTTCCAAAGGACCACCCCGCCCGCAGTTTGCAAGATGTTTTGTATATAGAAGAACCGGAAGTCCTTTTACGAAGTCACACCTCATCGGTTGAAACTAGGTCGATAGAAAACTTGAAACCACCCTTTAGAGTAGTTGTCGCAGGAAAGTGCTACAGATTTGAGAATGTTAATGCCAGCAACAACGCAATGTTTTATCAGTTCCAGGGATTTGCCTTGCAAAAAGGAATTTCTATGGCAGACCTAAAAGGTACACTTTTCCATTTTGCCAAAACTTATTTTGGAGAGAACAGAAAAATTAGATTTAGATGTAAATATTATCCAGAAGTAGAACCAGGAGTGGGACTAGATCTTGATTGTCAATTTTGCAATGGAAAAGGATGCACAGTTTGTAAAGGTAGAGGATGGATAGAAATGTTAGGGGCCGGCATGATTCACCCCAATATCCTTAAGAATTTTAAAATAAACCCAAAAGAGATTTCGGGATTTGCTTTTGGAATGGGTCTAGATCGCATTGTAATGGACAGATTTAAAATTAAAGATATTAGAAGTCTTTATAACGGAGATATTAAATATATATGAACGTCCCACTAAACTGGCTTAAAGAAGTTGTGGTCTTACCAAAAGACACTAAAGATTTAACTGATAAATTAACTATGGTTGGGCATATGCTTGACAAAAAAATTGAGGTCGATGGACAAACAGTTATTGATCTTGAACTAAGAGGTAATCGTGCTGATTGTTATTCAATCTTGGGAATTGCCCGCGAAGTAGCCGCTATTTATGGAAATAAAATTAAACCTCTTAAAACCTCAAAATTAATTAAGGTCAATAAACTTGAGGGAATTTCTTTGAATATTAATACCCCGTTGGTAAAGCGCGCGATTATCACAAAAATTTTAAATGTTAAAATAGTTCCGTCTCCAAAGTGGTTGTCCCAAAAACTTGAACTCTATGGTATGGAGAGTGTTAACAACATTGTGGACCTAACTAACTATGTAATGATTGAGACTGGCGAGCCGATGCATGCATTTGATTTGGACCTAATTGGAAATAATCTAGAAATAAGACTCGCAAAAAAAGGTGAAAAGATAACTACCTTTAAAAATGATGTGCTAGCACTTACAAAAGACGACCTTGTTTGGACTAAAGGAGATTATGTTTTGTCAGTTGCGGGTGCAATTGGTGAGAAACATAATTCAATTTCAGATTCTACTAAAAACATTTTATTGGAGGCCGCAACTTATGACAGGGCCAACATAAGAAAATCTGTTTATAGACATAATCTTCTAACAGAAGCCGGACTAAGACACGAGAAAGATTTGGACCCAAATATGGTTAGTGGTGCGATTGAAAGATTTTTATATCTTGTCCAAAAATATGGATGGGGAGATTGCGATGGCTTGGTTTATGATTATTACCCGACAAAAATTACAACCTGGAAACTAACTTTTAACTTAATGCAACTTGCCGAAGTAGGCGGCGTTGAAATACCTAAAGCTCGGGTTTTAAAAATCCTTAAAGATTTAAGCTTTAAAATAATTTCCCATACCAAAGATTCTATATCAGTGGAGGTTCCTACATATAGAACTGATGTTAGAATAGATGAAGATTTGATAGAGGAAGTGTTAAGAATTTACGGATATGAGAACATACCCGCTCACGTTTTGTCGCTTGAAATTCCAAATCAAATTACACCTTTATACATTATGCAGGAGTTCAATTTAAAGAGTTCCGCTACCGCCGTTGGGTTTAATGAAGCCATAACCCTTTCATTTGTTAAAGAAAATTCATCTGAATGTAACGTCCATCCACAAAAAGGAGATGCAGAAGTTGTATCTTTAATTAACCCACCTTCACCTGACAATAAAAACTTAAGAACAACCCTTTTACCTAACTTGTATGAGCTTTCGCAAAAGGCAATTTACGAAAGGGAAACTGATATAAGATTATTTGAGGTTGGAAAAATATATTGTAAATACAAAGGAAAATATGTTGAAGAAAGAAAGATTGGATTTACTTTTTTTCATTACGAGCAAAACTCTTTTGCCGATTTTAAATCCTTAATTGATTCGTTTTTTGTTAAATTGGGAATTCCAAAACCTGAATTTAAACCAGATGCCTTATTGCTTCCGATATCGGATTCATTCGAAATTTTGTTAGACAAGGTTACCATAGGATTTGGTGGTAAAATTAAAAATATTTATTTTATAGAAATAGATCTTGATAATATTTTGGGAAAGGAAGAAAAGTACCAGGTAAAACTTTGGCCAAAATATCCACCACAGATCGAGGATATAACTTTAGCTTTTCCAGAAAAAACTAAAATTGGAGAAGTTGTAGCATTTATAATTTCAATCGATGCAAACATTAGCGAAGTAGAGTATGTCGGAGAATTTAAGGGCAATTACACCTTCCACATAAAATATCAAAATCCAGAAAAAACATTAACCGACTCTGAGGTTGAAAAGATCAGAAATAAAATTCTAAAAGAAATTGGTGAAAAATTTGGTGGAAACCTAAAAAATTAAGGGGTTGGAGTTGGAGAGGCATCCCAATTAGTGTTAACTCCAATTGTGATTGTTCTGTCAGACTCTTTGTTCGAAGAATCTTTTGCAACAGCTCGAATTGTGTGAACCCCATTTGGTAAACTTGTAGAATTAGTTTGGAATTCGTAAGGAACGGACGAGAAACTTCTCACCTTTACAGAATCTATATAAAGATCGGTTTGCACAATATCATTTGTCGAATCAGCTGAAAACTTGATAGTTATATTGTTAGGAACACCTGATGATCGGTCTGTAGGGCTTATAAAATCAACGCTAATCGGATTTGTTGTTCCGCAATAGTCTGATGGTGGGTGATACTTTGTGTCCCCCTGACCATTTAACCAATTTAAAATTCCTTCCTGCCATCTATTTTTACCAGTTGCGCCAGCTGTAGGGTCTTCTTCTTTAAACACAAAGAATTCTTTATTATCATAATTGCCCCCCGCAATATCCCCCGGGGTTGCTAGTTTTCCTTCACTCTTACAAATTTTAAGCATCATGTGAACAGTATCAACACCCGGCTCAGTACCTTTTGCAAAAAATTCATTTCTACTTAAAAATCCATCGTGTGAAGCAAAACCGGAAACAGTATCGACACTTGCAGAAAATACATTTTTAGGCGCCTCAAAACTTACATCTGGTTTATGGTTCAAGGCTTCGATCAAAATCCTTCGCCAAATTGGTGAGGCTCCGCTAACACCTGAGGCGACATTCAACATTGGGCTGTTATCGTTATTGCCCACCCAAACACCTACCATTGCGTTACTGTTTCCCCCCATTGTCCAGTTGTCTCTTTTGTCATTTGTTGTGCCGGTTTTAACCATCACATTTCGTCCCGCGATGTTAAGATTCGAATTTAGTCCAAAAATGTCTTTACGCGCAGAATTGTCAGAAAGCACACTATTAATTAAAAATGCCGATTCTTCGGATAAAACACTCTTACCTTTTTGTGGTTTATTGTCTTCCAAAACCTTGCCGTTAACGTCTGTTACTTTTAAAATAGCAACTGGGTCAACTCTATAACCTTTATTTACAAATGCAGAATATGCATCAGTCATATCCAAAAGGCGTACCTCGCCTCCACCCAAAGTTAACGAAAGCCCAACTCGGCTTAATGTTTCTTTTGTTGGGGGAAGGGTGGTAATACCCATATCGGTTGCGGTTTGCAAAACGTCCCGTATCCCAACGAGCGCTAACATTTTTACAGCCGGAACGTTAATAGAATTTCCCAATGCATAACGGACTTGAATAGGGCCACGGTACTTACCATCATAGTTAACTGGAGTGTAATCGGGCTGGCCAACGCCACCAGGAAATGTAGTTGGAACATCCATTAAAAGTGTTGCAGGAGTGTAGCCTTTCTTAAATCCTGTAACATAAGTAAACGGCTTAAATGAACTTCCTGGTTGTCTTAGAGAAGTTGTAACGTTTACTTGTCCATCGTAATCTGTTGCTAAAAAGTTTTTAGACCCTACCATTGATAGGATTTCTCCGGTTTCTGGGTTCATGACAACTGATGCACCATTGGTTATGTGTTGTTTTTCAACTTTTGCAATCTCTTCACTTACAATTGCTTGGGCTTTTTCTTGTAAATCAAGGTCCAGTGTAGTTGTAACTGTTAAACCTCCCGCTTGAACCGCAGCTTCACCATATCTGTCTTCCAGAATTTTCTGTACATATTGAACAAAGTGAGGTGCTTTAAAGTCCGACCCACGGGGCTCAAATACTACTGAGTCCAACTGACTAACAGCCTGCTTCTCTTGGTCTTTTGTAATATATCCATCTTCCCTCATCCGTCTTAAAACGTCTTTAGTTCTTGCAATGTATGCTTTCGGAGTTGAGGAATAAGGTGAGTACCTAGATGGACTCTGTGGAAGCCCAGAAATAATTGCAGATTCAACTAAATCCAAGTCTGTTACCTTCTTTCCAAAATAAGTTTCGGCTGCGGCTTCAACTCCCCACGCAGTTCCGCCGTAAGGTGCTTCATTTAAATACATTTGTAAAATTTGGTCTTTTGTATATTTCTTTTCAATTTGAATTGACAATATAAACTCTTTAACTTTTCGTATAACAGTGCGATCATTTGTAAGAAGTACGTTTTTAACCAATTGTTGTGTTAAAGTTGAACCACCCTCAGCCCTACCCTTGATAAAAATTCTTAAGAAGCCTCTTAAAATTCCAAGTGGGTCAAAACCTCCGTGTGTATAAAAGTTTTTATCCTCAATCGCAATTGTTCCTTGCCTTAGGTAAAGGGGAATATCTTTAATATTTACCGGCGTACGTTTCTTGTCAGAAAAAATATCATACAAAACTTGACCGTTTCTATCTAGAATTTTTGTAGAAAACCCTTCGTTTCTTACAATCTTGTCGGGTGACGGAAGATTAAAAGCCAGAACGGGAAGAATAAATAAAAGGAAAGCAAAAAACACAATTACTCCAAAGAAACCAAATTTTGCAATTTTAACTAAATTTCGGCTTCTACCAACCGCTTGTCTGTATAGTCTTCTGTCTCGCCACATCCTTGTCATTGTAGCAAAATCATTCTAAAATTAACAATTATGAACCTTGACGAAGTTTTAACACGAGGAGTAGAGCAAATTTTACCAAGTAAGAAAGGTCTTGCTGATTTGATGGCCAAAAGAAAAATAAAGCTGTATCAAGGTTTTGATCCTTCAGCTCCATCTTTGCATCTTGGAAACTTTGTAGGTCTTATGAAACTTAGGCAATTCCAAAAACTAGGCCATGAAGTAATTTTTTTGGTTGGAGATTTTACAGGAATGATTGGGGACCCAACTGATAAACTTGCGACTCGTAAAAAATTAACAAGAAAAGAAGTTTTGGAAAATGCTAGAGCATGGAAAAAACAAATTGCTATGCTTTTAAATCTTGGGGGAGATAATCCCATCAAAATAATGTTTAACTCCAAGTGGTCTGACAAAATAAGTTTTAAGGATTTAATCGAAATTACCTCTAACTTTACAGTTCAGCAAATGATTGAGAGAGATATGTTTCAGGAACGATTAAAGAGTAAAGAGCCCATTTATCTTCATGAATTTTTATATCCAATTGCACAAGCCCAAGATTCAGTAGAAATGGAAGTCGATCTGGAAATTGGTGGAAATGATCAGCTTTTTAACATGATGGCAGGTAGAACTTTAATGAAAGCCGTATCAGGGAAAGAAAAATATGTTTTAACTACAAAACTTTTGGTAGATAAAGATGGTAAAAAAGTAGGAAAAACTACTGGTAATGCACTCTTTTTAGATTCAACTCCCGAGAATTTTTATGCAGGAATAATGAGTTTTCCAGATGAAGTAATTGCGCTTGGATTTGAGCTTTTGACAGAAGTTCCAATGGAGGCAATTAAAGAAAGTGTTAAAAAAAATCCAATGGAAGAAAAGAAACGGCTTGGATTCGAGATAATAAAAATGCTTTGGGGGGAGGCATCGGCCCGCAAATCTCAAAAGTCGTTTGAGAAAACCTTTCAAGAAAAGAAACCAGAATTTAATATTATTGTTAAAGCAAACGAAAGTTTGATGGCAACAATCATGCCATACTCACCACGCGGAAGTTTATCCTCCGTTAAAGAGTTGTTAAAACAAAACGCCGTTGACATAAATGGTAAAACAGTAAATGATGGAAACATAACGGTTCAACCGGGGGACGAAATTCAAGTTGGATCACATACATTTTTAAAAGCCAAATGATATCTAAACGAGGTAAAAAAATATTTTCAATAATTATAATAATTTCTAGTCTTGCTCTCATTGCTGGTGCGGTTTTGCCTTACATTATTTACACTCGCTAGGCATAGGGTATAATTGCCTAAATGAATTTAGATTCTCCAATTACTGACTTGCCAAAAGTCGGGCCAATTCTTACTAACAAATTCAAAAAACTTGGCATAAATACTGTAAATGACCTTTTTTACCATGTTCCTTCTCATTATTTAGATTATTCATTAATAACAACTGTTAATAAAATTCACTTAGGTGACACGGTTACAATTCATGCAAAAATAGTTTCTATAACAAATATAATTTCTAAAAAGGGAATACGTATGCAAATAGGGTCGGTGGAAGACTCAACTGGGAAACTTATGGTCGTTTGGTTTAACCAACCATTTTTAACTAGAATTTTGTATCCTGGTAAATTGGTTTCACTTTCAGGAAAGATTGGATTCTTTAACAAAAAATTATGTTTAAGCTCTCCTGACTACGAAATATTGGAAACCGGAAATGAGGAGACAGTGCACACTGGTCGCCTTGTACCTGTTTACCCCGAAACTGCGGGCTTATCTTCTAAGTGGTTGAGGCGAACTGTGCTAACTGCATATGTACTCCCCACAATAGATTTTAAAGATTTCTTGCCAAAAGAAATCTTGACAAAAGAAAAACTTGTTAGCCTAAAGGAGGCGGTTGATAAAATTCATTTTCCAAAAAATGAAAAAGAAGTTGAGGTAGGAAAGAAAAGACTAGCGTTTAATGAAATGCTTTTTTTGCAACTCAAAAGTTTGCGCAAGAAAATTAATTGGCAAAAAAATAAAACCCTATTCAAATTAAAAATCGAGGATTCAATAGTTAAGAAATTCATAAATTCCATTCCATTCAAATTAACAGAATCTCAAAACAAGTCTGTAAGGGAAATATTATCTAACATGCAAAATGAAGTCCCAATGAACCGGTTACTTCAGGGAGACGTGGGAAGTGGAAAAACAGTTGTTGCTGCAATCGGGGCTTTTGCAGCTTTTACCAACGGCTACCAAACTATGATTATGGCACCAACCCAAATATTAGCTGAACAACATTATAAAACAATCAAAAATCTCTTTTCACCTTTCAATATTCGTATCTCGCTTCTAACTTCAGATGTCAAAATTCAAGCTTTGGGCCAATCAGATGTTTTTATAGGAACTCATTCTTTAATCCATAGCAAAGTAAATTTCGAGAAAGTTGCACTAGTTGTAATAGATGAACAACATAGATTTGGAGTAGAACAAAGGTCCATCTTAACCAAAAAATCTGGAATACCACACGTTTTAACAATGACTGCTACTCCAATACCCAGAACAATTGCACTAACTACATATGGTGACCTTGAGCTGTCGGTTTTGAATGAAATGCCAACCGGCAGACAGAAAATCACAACCTGGGCAGTTCCAGATGTAAAAAGAGATGGTGCATATGATTGGATTAAAAAACAGGTAAAAGACAACAAATCCCAAGCTTTTATAGTCTGCCCGCTAATCCAAGACTCTGACAAAGAAACCATGAAAGACATTAAGTCCGTCACAACGGAATTTTCAAATCTCAAATCTCAATTCTCAAATCTCACCCTTGGTCTGTTGCATGGTCGGATGAAACCAACAGAGAAAAATGAAATTTTAGAGAAATTTCGAAAAGGGAAAATTGATATTTTAGTCTCCACTCCAGTAGTTGAAGTTGGAATAGATATTCCAAACGCTACAATTATGGTTATAGAAGCCGCTGAAAGGTTTGGACTAGCTCAACTTCATCAACTTAGAGGGCGTGTTGGCAGGGGAGACAAAAAATCTTACTGCTTGTTATTTGCCAATGTTCACTCAGGGAATGCATTTCGTCGCCTTAAAGCAATGGAGAAAATGCACTCAGGATTTGAACTGGCGGAGCTTGATTTGGACCTTAGGGGCCCAGGGGACATATTTGGCACAAATCAATCTGGTTTTGCGGAGCTTAAAATCGCCTCCTGGAGCGATTTTGAATTAATTAAAAAGACGAGAGATTTGGCTGAGATTATAATCAAAAAGCCAAAAGAGTTCCCCAAACTAATCGCTAAAATAAATCTGACTATAACTAATTAGTAACTCATAGTATAATGTCCCCGTAGGGGTACATTAATAATTTAAAAACCAAACGTAGACCTCATATGAGGCAGGAGAGTAAAAATGTCCAAGAAGTGGTTTACCCAGGCGATCGTTGTATTTTTGATTGCCACAGCTTTTAGCCAACCGCAAAAGGTAGTACTCCAAGAGGGAGCCTGCCCAGATGCACAAGCGCAACTTAAACCGACTGACATTGCAGTAGTCACTGTTCCAGACGGTCAGACTTTGAAATTACGTGAGCGCCCGGGAATAAACAAAAAAGAAATTCTCAAGATTCAACCATATACATATGTAACAATCATCGCGGGACCAATTTGCGATGGGGGGTATAGGTGGTTTGAAGTAGGGTTGAATGGACAAGATGGTTGGAGTGCAGAAGTAGGGCCTGAAGGGGAATATTATATGATTCCAAATGGTCAGCCAGTTCCAACACAAAAAGCGGGATCAAATCCACCGGAAAATATAAATCCTTCCGTCCCACAACACGATTGTGAAAATTGCATTGTAGACCCATGTGTTGTCAATGAAGTCGTAATAGTAGACGATAAAATGTATATACCATACGGCCAACTTCGTCGTATACCAAACCTCGAAACTTTGGATGCAATGGAAATTCCAAGATGCGCGGTACATGAATTTGATCCTAATGTATGGGGCAATGAGTGGCCACCCTCAAATTGGGAATTAGGCGAAGACATCCCAGATGTGAAAACAAATCCTTACGAATTTTGCGTCTTCTATTGGAGCGATTGGAAAACAAGCGATAAATCGTTGACAGAGCTTTGTGGAAATTTACAACAAA
>DASSIE010000006.1:0-3966 GCA_035692185.1 Patescibacteria group bacterium
TTTTTTGGTTTTATAGAATCCTTATAGAAAAACACAATCTGGAAATTTCTAAGCCCGACCTTTTTTTCTTTACATTTCTAATAGCGCTTACTGTTTCAAGCATTTACGGAGTTCACCCACTGGAATCAATAATCGGCGGTAGCTATAGACACCAGGGGGTTATCTTTTTTGTTGGGCTTTGGTTGATAGGGAAAACTGTTAATCTACTTTCCATTGATCAAAAAAAATTACTGTCTAAAATTTTTGGGGCAGTGGTTTTGGTAGAAGTCTTAATAGTGATAGTCCAATATTTGACAGGACATTTATATTTTGGAAAACCATTAGGGACAATGGGTGAGTCCAATGCTGTTTTTGGGTTCTTGGCAATGGGAGTGTATTTTGTTACGGAAAATTTTCCTAAGTTTTATTTAATACCATTATACATTTTGGTTTTATTTTCAATGTCTCGTTCGGCACTTTTGTCATTGGTTTTATCCTCAGGAATTTTTTTGGGGAAGTTAAAATCAAATTTTAGAAAGCCAATGGTTTTACTTGTCATTATTTTGATAATAATTGCAACATTATATATAACGAAAGGGAAGGGAAATTCGCGGCTTGAAAGCAGACCAGTTATTTGGAAAATTGCAGTAGGTGAAATTTCTAAAAAATCAGTTCTGGGGTATGGGGCCGAGTCGGGAGAATTTATTTTTAATAAAGCGTTTTTAAATCAAGATATTTATCTTGAAAATATAATTATAGATAGAACTCACAATTTGTTTTTAGATATTGCCATGTGGTCGGGTATAGTGGGCCTTATATTCTTTGTTGGGTGGATGGTACTAAGTTTTCTTGGTTTGGAAAGTGTGGAAAGCAAGTTTGCGTTTTTTGCATTTCTAACTTATTCTATGTTTCAGCCACTTAGCATTGTCCACTGGATTCTACTAGTAATTATCATTAATATATAACAGCAATGTCACAGAAAAAGGCACTAATTACAGGTATCACAGGCCAAGATGGAAGCTATTTGGCTGAATTTTTGCTTAAAAAGGGTTATAAAGTATGTGGAATTGTAAGAAAAACTTCACACGAGGATTATACCAATATAGGCCACATTCAGGATGATGTCGACCTTTTCCAGGGTGACCTCTTGGACCCAGTTTCTTTGAGGGAGATTATCCAAAAAGTAAATCCAGATGAAGTTTATAATTTAGCTTCACAATCCCACCCGGCGGAGAGTTTTAAGCAACCAATTCATACAGCGGAAATTACTGGAATCGGGGCGCACCGCGTACTTGATGCAGTATTAAACTTAAATCCCAAAGCAAAATTTTATCAAGCTTCAAGCAGTGAGATGTTTGGTTGGGTAAAAGAAATTCCACAGACAGAAGAAACACCGTTTAATCCCGCCAATCCCTACGCCGCGGCAAAACTTTATGCCCATGCCATTACAAGGATTTACAGGAAAAGCTATAACATGTTTGCCTCAACAGGCATTTTATTTAACCATGAATCTCCCCGCAGGCATATGGGGTTTGTAACACAAAAAGTTACCTACGCTGTGGCTTGCGCTAAATTAAATATTAAAACTTCATCGATATTAAATGAGGAAGGGGAGCCAATTTACAAAAATGGCAAAGTATCTTTGGGCAATCTTGACGCTAAACGAGATTGGGGATTTGCTGGGGATTTTGTTGAAGCGATGTATATGATTATGCAAGCTGAAACACCTGACGATTTTGTTGTAGCAACCGGGGAAACTCATACAATAAAAGAACTTTGTGAGGAGGCGTTTGGGTGTGTCAATTTAAACTGGAAAGATTATGTGGTAATAGACAAAAGGTTTATTAGACCTACCGAAACCGGCCCACTGGTTGGGGATTATTCAAAAGCTAAAAAAATATTGGGTTGGAAACCAAAGACTAAATTTAAGGAATTAGTAAAAATAATGGTTGACGCGCATCTAAAGAGATTGAAGTAGAACGTGGACAGACACTTGTTTTGTGTCTGTCCACAACTTCTCACTAACTCACTTTCATTTTTGCAGTGATAACCTTCCACAGACTGTGAACTATTTCGTCCGCTTCTTCCTTAGTGAACTGATAGTCCACCAGAATGTTTGGTAGCGCTGGTACTACGTCATTTGCAAAATAGGTAGCGAGCCTGTTAAGGTTTGCTACTCTACCTTTGTCACGGTTCAGCGCAGCGATGTAAACATCGTATACCAGTGTCCTGAATCTGGCCTCGCCCAACTTGTTCAGAGTTACTTGAACCTCGACTACCAGGTTCCTCGAACAAACTGAAACCCTTTCAGCCTTTGACGCGGACATCGAGCTGGTTAACAAATCCATTTTTGCCTCCGTAGCAATTTGAATTACTAAATTTTACTTCATCAGCAACTTGTAACCTTCGATGGTAAACATCCGTTTATCTTTCCAGGGAAATTCTGTTACATTACCCTCTAGAACTACACCATCGCTTCCAAGCAGTTCTGTGGCACTTGCCGGTGTTGGTAAAATATGTTTCCCCTTCACACCCTTGTCGTCTGCTTCAAGGAAAACGTACTCCTCGTCTTCTACGCTAAAAACAGTTCCGGGCGTAAGATCTGCTTTTAGTTCGTCGAGCCTCTTGCTTGCTGGCATACTAGCCTCCTTATCTTCTAATTGTTCCTTGGATACCTTCCAAAGTGTTAGAATTTTAACAAAAATAAGTATGAAAAACAACATTTTAGGGGGAACCCAGTTGCACTTTCTTTTCAATTGTTCCATCATTAGCAATGCTTTTAAGGAGGATTCAAAGTTTTGTTAAAGACCCAGTTTGGCTTCGTTTACTTTCTTTTTCTCTAACACTTTTTTTTATTTTTCTTGGGGATGCCATACTTTCTTTTTGGGTTCCAAACCTTTTACAAGACGCTTTAGGTGACTCTGTAAAAATGGGACTTGTTATAAGTTTTTCCTCTGTTATTGGTTTGGGGATGGACCTAATTTTTCCGCAACTAATTCGAGGGATAACAGTTAAAAGACTTGTTACTTTTGGGGCAACTACGAGTATTTTGTTTTCCGTAATACTTTTAACTTCTTTAAAACTTCCACTCATTTTAATTTTCCTAATAGCTATGGCAGTTTGGGGAGTCTATTATGAATTTTTTGGTTTTGCAGAACAACAATTTATTGCTGACACCCTGCCACTGCGTATGCATTCAAGTGGATGGGCATTTTATGGAGTTTTTAAAAATCTGGCATATTTTTTGGGCCCACTTATTGCCGCGTGGGTTGTTATTAAAGCTGAATGGGCTCCGCCAATATTCGCAATTTTCTTTGCTTTAATTGGTCTTGTTGTAATCTTTTTCTTTAAGAAAACTCACGAACGCCCTTTTAGTTTTAGTGTAAAAGAAGTTAATCTTTGGCAAGAAATTAAACATTGGAGACTGCTCATAAAATATGTTTGGCCAATGGTAGTTTTGAGTTTGGTGTTGGGGTTAATTGATTCAACTTTTTGGACAACAGGAACTGTTTTAACCGAAAGACTAGCTAGGGAAAATATTTTTGGAGGATTTTTTATTCCACTTTACCAGCTTCCATCACTTTTTATGGGACTTGTTTTGGCTAGAATGACTGTTTTTAATGGCAAAAAAAGACTTGCTATGAAGTTCTTGTTAGTTTCAGGAATATTTTTAACAATTTTAGGTTTTGTTAATTCTATATATTTAATACTACTTTCGGTTTTAGCTTCCAGTATTCTTTTGGCTGTTGCTTTCCCCTTAGTAAATGGGATTTATAGCGACATAATTGCAAGAATGGGAGTGGAGAGAAAACACCTTATTGGTTTATCTAATTCAAGCATAAGTATAGCCTACATTATTGGCCCGGCCCTGGCTGGAATAATTTCAAATTTAGTAGGGGAGGAGAAAACGTTTTCGGTAATGGGGGCAATAACTATTTTGGTAGCTGTTACACTTTTAATTTTAACACCAAAGAAAATTAGGTTACC
>DASSIE010000007.1:0-44320 GCA_035692185.1 Patescibacteria group bacterium
GCAATGGAGAAAATGCACTCAGGATTTGAACTGGCGGAGCTTGATTTGGAACTTAGGGGCCCAGGGGAAATATTTGGCACAAATCAATCTGGTTTTGCGGAGCTTAAAATCGCCTCCTGGAGCGATTTTGAATTAATTAAAAAGACGAGAGATTTGGCTCAGGATATCTTAAATAATCCAAAGAACTACCCAAAGTTATCTTCCTTATTGCAACAAAGGCCTGTTTTGAGTTAAAATGCAGTCTCGTATCAAGTTCTTTGCTGTACTTTCTGCGAAAGAAAGTACGAAACATATATGACACCGCTACCAAAAAGAAAGCACACAAGGAGCAGAAGTGGAATTAGGCGTGGAGGCCAACCAAAAATGACCCTAAGCAATTTAATGAAATGTAGTTCTTGTGGAAAATTAAGAGAATCCCACAGAGCTTGCCGTTACTGCGGACATTATGGCGATCAGCCACGCAACGGAGATAGTGTAAAATCTAAGTAATGAAAACTTCAACAGACCCAAGGCATATAAGGCGCCGTGAGGCGGTTAAAGCCCTTTTTGCAGAAACTTTTACCAAACAACCAGATAACCCCGAGTTTGTAACCAAAATCCTCAAGAAAAAAACAAAGATAGACAACTTGATACACAAATCAGCCCCAGCTTGGGAGCTTGATAACCTAAACAAAATGGACCTTGCTATACTACGTCTGGCAGTCTTTGAACTTGATGAAGGTAAAACTCCCCCAAAAGTTGTAATAGATGAGGCAGTTGAGCTTGCCAAAGAGTATGGGAGTGAATCTTCCTCTTCATTTATAAACGGTGTATTGGGTACAATATACAAAGACAAAACTGAAAAATGATGGATACAGAATTTGAAAAGACAAAATTAAAAGTTAAGGAAGAACTGGCCAATTTCCTGGGTGTTGAGACTGATGACATAGAAGACGACACAACCTTAACGGAAGGCTTACATATGAAGGCTTCTGACTTAACCGATTTTTTGGAAATTTTAAATCGAATGGGAATGGATACAACCAATGTTGACCTAACAGAAACAGAAAGCTTTTTAGAGCTTATAGAGGCCTTAACTACCCACGAATAACACTTAGATGACGGACATTAAAGAACTTAAAGATAATTTTAAAAATAAAGAACTTTTTGACCTTGCCCTAACTCACAGGTCCTGGGTAAATGAGCATAAGGGGGTAAGGTCTTCCAATGAGCGACTGGAATTTTTGGGAGATGCAATTTTAGAGTTTGTTGTCTCAAAAGAGATTTACGAAAAGTTTCCAGACAAAGAAGAGGGCTACCTAACAGCCTTAAGAGCAAACTTAGTTAACACCGTGTCCTTGGCTGAAGTTGCCAAGACCCTTGACCTGGGATCGTTTTTATTTCTTTCCAAAGGGGAGGAAGATAGCGGTGGTAGAACTAATCCCTCCCTTCTAGCCGATACGGTAGAAGCCATAATTGGCGCAATTTTTATAGACCGTGGAGTGGTGGAATCAGAAGTTTTTATCAGGGAGAATTTGTTAGTCGATTTGGGCCAAAGAGTTTTGCAACCTCTTAAAGATTTTAAAAGCAGGCTTCAGGAGTTGGTTCAATCTCAAAGCTTCCCAGCTCCAAAATATCAAGTTTTAAAGGAGTCGGGACCGGACCATGATAAAATTTTTGAACTCGAAGTCTGGGTAAACGGCAAGGTTTGGGGTAAGGGGCAAGGAAAAAGCAAGGCAACTGCCGAACAAGAGGCTGCAAAAGATGCGTTCTTGGCGCATGCTTCAAATGAAAAGATTTAAACAGTTTGTTCACACTACCCGCGACGTCTTCAAATTATATTGGGAGATAGCCCCATTTTTAACCCTTGGCGTATTAATTACACAAGTAATTTCTCAGTTACAGGGGATAACAACAGCATACTTAGTTAGTTTGTTTATAGACAAAACTCTAAATGCCATCTCAACTACCAAAAATGTCGACCAAGTGCTTCCAACCATTATTGCTCTTGGATCTTCTTTCTTAATATTCGATCTTGTAGGAATCTTAAATAACTATTTTAGCAACATCCTTACCACAATTGATATTTCAAAAATTAGGCTAAAACAAATCGACTTCATGATTAAACTTGGTATTCCCCAGATGGAAAATCCGGATTTAACAAATAAATCTACCAGATTTAACGAAGTCTATGGGTCAATGAACCAACATCTTTCACTCTTGGTCGACATAATCTCAACAGTAGTATCGACTTTTGCATATGGAATTGTGGTCTTTTCGTTTGCGCCAATTATCGTTTTTGCTGTTCTTACTCTCTTTATTATCAAATTCATAAACAACGGAAGATTCATATATAAAATTTGGAAGTTATATCTTGAAAAAACTGAAGAAAGAAGAAACGCTTGGTCATCAGTCAGTTATTTAGGAGACCCCGCAAATCTTAAAGAAATTATTTTAACAAATGGAGTTAATTTATTAAGAAGAAAATTTGTGGAATTTACTGATTGGTATAACAACTCATATACCAAATTGAGAAAAACTTGGGCTTTTTTTGAAAGTCTTCAAGTTTTTAGTGATGCCTCAGTTTTTACTTGGGGAATGTTTTTACTTGTTAAAAAAGCAATTGAAGGTACAGTCAGTATTGGTGGAGTTACTTTTTATCTTCGTTCACTAGGGTCATTCACCGACCAACTTAGCAGTCTAAGTTATAGAATTTCCCGCGCAATTGATTCTGGAAATCGTCTTAATGACGCTCTGGAAATATTTGAACTTTATAAGCCGGAAGCAGATGGAGTCAAAATGCTTTCATCTAAAAATGAACCTCCGCTAATCAAAGCCGAGAATATCAGTTTTAAATATCCAAATGGCAAGAATAGTGTAATTAAGTCCCTAAATATAGTTATAAATCCGGGTGAAAAAATTGCTATAGTTGGGGAAAATGGAGCAGGTAAAACTACACTTGTAAAATTATTAACTAGAATTTATCGTCCACAAATTGGTAAAATTTCTATTGATAGAATTGAATTAAATAGTGTTAAAAAAGATAGTCTTTATAGTAAATTCGGCGTTTTGTTCCAAGATTTTAATACATACGGAAACCTGACAGTTTCAGAAAACATCCAAATGGGTAAAATCTCAAAAGATGTCGATACTAATCTAATCGAAAAATCCTTAATCAAGGCTGACGCAATGGGATTTGTTGAAAAATATCCAAAAAAACTAGATCAAATTCTTTCTGAAAGGTATAAAGGTGGAATTAGACCTTCGGGTGGCCAGTGGCAAAAAATTGCTATTGCCAGATTCTTTTACAGAAATGCTCCAATTTTAATTTTAGACGAACCAACAGCCTCGATTGACGCAGTTAGCGAAGCTGAAATATTTAATAATATTTACAAATTTATGACCGGAAAAACTGTAATTATAATTTCCCATAGGTTTTCAACTGTAAGAAATGCCGACAGAATTCTTGTACTTGATAAAGGCAGAATAATCGAGGAAGGAAGCCACGAAGAGCTTTTGAAATTAGACGGTAAATACGCCCACATGTATGGACTTCAGGCTAAGGGTTATGTATAATACCCATATGGTAACTATCAGACTATCCCGATACGGCAGAAAGAATTCCCCTTTTTACAGGGTTGTTGCTGTTGATTCACACAAAAAAAGAGACGGAGCTTTTTTGGAAGTTTTAGGCTTCTGGAACCCAGTTAAGGGTGATAAAGAGATTAAAAAAGCTAATTTCGACGCTTGGGTAGCTAAAGGCGCACAAGTTAGCGCTACTGTCAAAAAGTTATTCTTAAAATGAAAGACCTACTAAACTTCTTGCTTAAAGGACTTCTTGGAAAAGAAAAGTTCGAGATAATCGAGACCGAAGTAGAAGGAAGATTCCTCTACACTATTAAAACCAGCCAAGAAAACCTTGGAATGATTATTGGTAAGGGCGGAAAGATGATCAAAACTTTAAGAAATATCCTAAAAGTACGCGCAACTCTAGAGAAAAAAGCGGTCTCCATTAACGTTGAGTAAAATCACTCCCCAAACGGATTAGCACTCCCTTGAGTTTCACCCGCAGGAATTTGGACAAACAGGGGCTGAGTTAGTGTAGAAATATCGGTTAATATTTTTTTCTCAGCCGGAGTTAAATCATTTATATTATCAGTTAGTGCGGGGAGTGTTTTGGGTAACCCAGCAAAGAATGATGAAACTACAACATTTGCTCTCGTTTCGCCTGCACTTTCTACAATCTTAATTCTAGACAAAACCATAAGGGGAGATAATTTTTGAGTACTGTTTAAAAATGCGGTTATTTGTGGCCTCACACCAGTTATATCAAAGGTTACATCGACTTTTACAAGACCCGAAGCTTCAACAACTCCTGCACCGGACTTAATATTAGAAATTAAAATTCCATTTACCCCTGCCAATATCTTTAATTGAGAAACAACTATTAGTGATGGGTTGGAATCGGGGAGGGCCGAAATTGATATATCTGTTCCTGAGGAAACAGCAGCGTCAACTGATTGCAAAACAGAGAGTTTTTGAGTTAAGACATTTTGGTCTTTCTGGGCCTCTGCACTTTTTGCTCTAATGTCAGTTACTTTTGTAATTCCAAATTTGCCGACAAAAATAAAAAGTAGAATGACGATTATAATTGGTAACACGGCACCAATTATTTTTTGAGTACTAACTGGAATTTTTTTGAGTAAATCCTTCATGTTATTGGTTTAAAATAGTTATTCCCGCCAAATATCCAGTGCCTGGGTTGTATCCAAACGAAGACAATATTACCGATTTAAACTGCTCGGACTTGGTTATATTCTCAAAAAAGTCTGATAAATCTTGGTTGGATCTAAAATTAATTGTTAAACTAACTTTCACTGGATCAATATTTAATTCGGTGACAGTTGAATCTGGGGAGAGTGTTAAAAGCAGAGGTTCAATGGAATTTAAACTTTTCAAAGATCCCGGCTTAGCGTTTACAACTCCTATATTTTTTATTCTATCTTTAAGTAGAACCAATTTTTGCTCTGTTTTTTCCTGAGAAGAAATTTGGACTTTTAATTGATCTAAACTGGCATTGGTACTCCTTAGACTAATTGTACTAACTACAAAAATACCTCCTACTCCCAAAATAAATACCAAAAAAAGTGCAAGCAAAATTATACCCATTGCACGAACTCCTTTTAACAAAGACCCAAGCTTTTTATCAACCGCAAGTTCGGGTGGAAGTAAATTAAGTGTAATTGCCATTTTAGTAAAATTTTAGTATTCCCTCACGTTTCATTGCTCGCGCATGGCTAGACCTACAGCAACTGCATAAAGAGGTGCGTAAGGGGCTAGTTTTTTTGCGGTTTCTACGTCAGTTTTAACTTTGCTAAAAGGGTTAGCAACCAATACTTCCATGCCAGTTAAAGTTGTGAGCATCGTAATTATTTCGGGCATCCCAGCAGTTCCACCCGAAACTACAATTGCAGTTGGGGGAGAACCTTTTTCTTCTGTTTGGTAATAATTAACCGCTTTTTTAATTTCATCAACAACTAAACGCAAAACGGGGTCTAAGGCAGTTTTAACTTTTCCTTCTAACTGACTTGTTTGCAAGCCATAGGTCTTTTTATATTCTTCCGCTTGCATAATATTTATCCCCAAACTCTGTGAAACAGCACGGGTAAAAGCCTCCCCCGCAATTGGAATTGACCTGGAAAAACTCAAAAGTGAATTCTTGGCAATAGCAATGTCTGTGGATCCTGCCCCCAAGTCAACTAAAAGAATAGTTCTATCTTGTGGTGCAAGAGCGCGAGTTAAAGCTATCAATTCAGTTTCAACAGCAATTGGAACTAAGCCTGCTAACGTAATTATTTTTGTATATTTCTCAACCACCACGCGGGGAGCGGCAACTAAAAGCACTAAAACTTCGGGGGGAACAGAGGTTTCGTTCCTTGCTAAAATTGTATGCTGGATTACAGCCTCGTTAATTGGAATTGGAATATATTGTTCTGATTCCCATTTAACAGCAGAGGAGATTTCTGTGTCTGTCAACAAAGGGAACTTAATTGTGCGGGTAAAAACTTGCGGTTCAGGGAGGGAAATTACAATTTCTTTGGAACCCACACCAGCTTCGGAATGTAATTTTTTAATTACCTGAGCCAAGAGAGCCATCTCTTTCTCGTCAACCATTTTCTCTACTTTGTTGCCTGTATAGCCAACAATACCTGAGGCCAAAAGAGTACCATCTTTATCTATCTCAACAATTTTTATAGTTTTACTACCAATATCAATTCCAACCATACGACAATTATTTCTATACAAACTGCCGTATGGCAAGATTCTCTTACCATAGGCAAGCTATGTTTAAATATAGCAGAAAATTTGATTGGGAGTAAATAGGGTTTACTGAGTTAAACCATTTGAACTGTAAACCGCGTAGTCAAAAACACTTGGCACTTCTGGCCAACCCTGAAAAACTTCAAGTTTGCGGTTACTTTCACCAGAAACTCCTGTGGAGGTTATAGATTGTCCTTGGGATGGCAAAACGGAGTTGCCCGCAAAAGCGACCGTAACTCCAATGGGGTGGCTTTGATCAGTGTTGTAAAACATTCTTGCTCTCATAAATTGCAGGCCACCGGAAACGCCGTAGGAACTAACTGGAATGTCGGCATCGGCAAATGTAAGAGTTTTGGAAAAAGCATAATCTGTGCCGGAAATTGTACACGAACCAGAGTCATTTGCAAAAAAGCCATTAGTAGATCTTCTCCCCACAAAAGGATCAAAAACACCTCTAGTAATATTTATTGTAGAAACATTTCCTGGTATAGCTTCATAAAAAAAACTTAATTCAACTGCAGGGGTAGTCTCGTCCCCAGCGCCAGTTCCAGGCTTACCCCAACAAATTCTTATAAAATTTGAACCACTTGCAGCAGAGCTGTTAAAGCAGGGGTGGCTTCCATCACAAATCATATTGCCATCGGTATCGTGATTGCTAAACCAAGTTGTAAAAGTGTCGCCCGAGGACATATTGATGGGGTATAAAAAGTCTTGAGTGCCTTCGGCATAGTTTGAAACTGCAGATGAATAGTTTGCCGTACCAAAATCTTGCGAAGTTCCTGCTCCAATTACTAATGATTTTTCAATTCCCGCCTCAGCAGCCGAGAAAGCCCTAACTGATTCTTCCTGACGGCTAGACACCGCCACATCTGTAATTGAACGGGAAAGTATAAAAAGAACTATTGTTAAAACAACAGCCAAAGAAAGGAGAACTAGTACTAATGCCTGCCCACGCTGTAGTCTGTAGTCTGTAGTCTGTAAACTCATCAATTTAATATAACAAGTAAGAGGAAAAAATACAATTGACTTAAGTGTTAAGTAAAACTATTATTAAAGTATGAACAACTACATGGAAGTTCTAAACCTAGAAAAAAGTGCCTTACCAGCACTTTAAGTAACACCCGCTACGGCGGGTTTTTTAATGCAAAACCTTGACAAACCAGCCAAAAGGCCTATAATATTAAATCTAGATAGTATTTGCTACTTTGTGCTAAAATAGAGCATGGAAAGAGTAGTAATTGGGCACAAAGTTATCAAAGTTCCAGAGTTTGTAAACAGTATTGGAAAGTCAGACTTATGGAATATTGGACCTGTCGGAATCTTAGAAAAAACTATAGATAGATCAAATATGAGCGATAGATTATCAGACATATCAAAAATAGCACTTCGTACTTTTGCCATACTTGGCTCATACGGAGCTGTCACTGCTTGTGAGCAAGCGTTTCTTGCACCGGAAATAATACCTACAAATGTTGCAACAGCGCCAGAAATCGGACCTGCTACATTCCCAGTTATACCAACCCCTGAATTTTTAAATAACGGTATATATGAAACAGAAACTTATTGTTCAGATGACTTGGCACTGTGTGCCTTTCACCAATTTGATCAGGATGGAAAAGCACTAGCCCCCAGAGTGTTTACAAACAGTAAAATAAACTTTGATTTGGACAAAAATACTATATTTGTAACAGGTGATTCGTTTATCCAGACCGATAGCGAAGTATTCGCATATTCTGACCAAAATGGACAAAAAGGATACGAGACTGTGCAAGTAATGAGTGTCGACGATGCAACTTTGTGGATGCAGAATATGAGTGAGGATGGTCGCGGAAACATGCAAGCTGTAATAGATGAAGCAAAAAATAAAGGCGTGGACGTCCGAATTTTGATGAAAACAGCATTAAATATCCAAAAAGACAGTGCCGGCCAGGATAGATTGGTTGATATGGCGGTTGGGCTTGCGATGAGTTCTGGCGGAGAAGGAGCAACGATTGTTGAATTGAAAGATACTTTGGATCCGCTTGCCGGAAACGATTTATTGAAAGATCAGCAAGTTGCTGCCGTTAATTTTGTTCCTCAATTTGATGGATCACAAAAATTAGTAATGGAAGTCTATCCAAGTGATTGGACAGAAATTGGAAAGGGCCAATATGTAAGTCCAGAATTTATTACTGTGATGGATCAAGTTGCCACAAGTCAAAATTTTACCCTTATGCCAAACGGAACAATTCAAGAAAAGATTGTAGACGGGGTAAAAGAAGTGACTGGGTTATCTGTGGATAAAAAGGGTCAAATGACGTTACTGGTAAATGGCGAGCAAATTAGTGTTGATCCTACTGACGTAATTTTTAATGATCAGGATGGAGGAGTCAGTATTAAAGGATACAAACAAAATGCAGAAACAGGCCTATGGGAACCTTTTGTTGAAGTGTCAACTTACACCAACGAGCAACTTGCACAAATGACAGACGAGCAAAAGGCAGAAGCCATAAAAAACATGCCAAAGGAAATAATCCCGCTTACAACTGGCGAAAATTGGGAAGTTTTATCTTTCGCTACAGCCCAAGATGGTATTAACTATGCTGTGATCGTTGACGGGGCAACTGGAACCCTAAAAGAAAATCACGAAAATTCCAAAAGCGAAGAATACGCCAGGACCCATAAATCTTTAATACCAAAATCAATGATAACGTATGCAGGTGGAACTACACTTTACGATGAGTCGGGAGCCAACAGCAACATTGGAATTGGTATTGCACGTTATAACGACGGAACTCTAATAACATATGTTGATAGAGATGGAAATCCTCATGCATTCTACACCGAACAAGATCTTGCAGAAGTTCAGGAAGGAATACGAAATGGACTAATAACAGTCCCTTTGCCAAACAGACCCCTTAGCTAACTACTATACATTGATTTTATTTTCTATTTCTTCTACCATGAAGTGTGGACAAGAAATGGATATTTATTACTGTAATATTAGGTATCTTGATTTTAGTCCTTGCTGGTGAGCTTTATTTATATTTTACAAATAAACAGAAAATTACTTCTGTTACACAAAAGGCAACCCCTGCCTTACCCCCACCAGATGAGCTATCTATAGAATTTGACCCCACAGTAAATTCGGCTGTTTTTAATATTGATTTTGTAAACGCTGACGACAGTGTTTTACATCTAGATTATGCGTGGCCAGAAAGTTTGGCGGTAATGAAAGTAAAAGTATCAAGTAAAATTACTTGCGTACAGGGCGACATAAAACTCACCACAAAACAAAATCCAAACCCACAAGATATTACACTCGCCGAACTTTTTACAAAAGCTGTAAGTGTTTCTAAAGAAAATTCTAAATTTAGCGGATTATGCAAGGACAAGGGGTGTAGCGAAATAAATAAAAACTGCCGGTTGTCGATAAATAATTAATATGGGGTTAAGAAAATTAACAATAACTACTTTTGTATTAGGTGTTTTTGTTGTTCTGGCAATCTTTATGCCACAACAGACATTGGCTTGCCAAGCCGGCCCTTCTCAAACTGGCTGTGGCCAAAAACCACGTGATGATTGCAGATCCTTAGCAGGAGGCGGTTCCGAAGGTGAAGCGTATTATGCTGCGGGTTGGTATGAAGATTATTGTGGTGGCCCTGGTTACTCTTGGCACGAATACACGTGTGATGGTGCCTGTGGAGCCGTGGGAGGTGGGGGTGGTGGTGGTGGGGGTAGTTGCCCGTATACTCCTATTAATTGTGCTGCGGGAACAGAAGTAGATACCACTCAGCTAGTTGGAACTTCTTGCGGTCAAATTTGCGGTGTGGGCACGTCACAATTAATGCCCGTGAACGATGCTAATTGTTGCGGTTCTGTAAATATCCCGGAAAGCGGATGTGAATGGATAAACTGTCCTCAAGTGCAAGGCGGGCCAAAATGCGAAAAGGTCTGTGATCAACCTGCAGAAAGTTGGTGTACCAGGTGGAATATTTACCAATATGCCTGTAAGTCAATTTGTAGTACAACCGCTCCAACTGGCTTAGCGTTTAGTACACCTGGGCAATCTTTAAGTTGGACTGCGGGAACTGGGGGAACAAGCCAAAAACTATATGTTTCTGCAAGCAAAACCCAAGTGGAAAACAACTGTACTCTTTCCACCTCCCCAGGGTGTATTGTTAACACTACCACGGCTTCTTCTCCTTATAGCCTTGCAGGACTTATGACCCCTGGAACTGTTTATTACGCCCGAGTAGTTAACTCGGCAAGCGCATCATGCAACACCAATTCTGCAACTTTGACTTTTGTTGCTTCCTGCTCACTGGAAAGCCCCACTATAAGTGTTGATTTGGGGACAACAATCCCGGTTAATTCAACTGTTAATGGTTCAGCTGACATTGATAGTGTTACTTTTGCAAGCGGAAATAGTGGCATTGCTACAGTTACTTCCCCAGACACTACTTATGTATATTCAACAAATGTTCATGGGTCTGCTTTAGGCAGTACCACAATAACATCTAATGTTATCATCGGTGGCGCTTCAGTTTGTACATCTATTAGTGCTGTAAACGTTGTCATCCCAGGGCCTTGGTGGCAAGTTAAGGATAGTGATATAAGCAGTCTAGGAGACCTAACAAGTAAAGTTCCGGCAGGGGAGTTCTTTGGTTTACCAAACAGCGCCGGATACCCAGGTGTTCCTGCTTATGGTGGCAACACTAACTTAGATGGAGCAAACGTTTCTTCGCCTGGGTGGCTAGTAAATAGTACTCCGATTGGGCCTAGAGTCTATGATTATGCATTCTTTAATAATCAGATTCCTAAAGATGTTCTCCCAACAGCCCTTTCTAGCACAATCGCGGGGAGTGAGCTTGAAAGTGGAGGGGACTTTAAATACGGCTACTACTGGTACAAGTATGATGGCTCGTCAAGTGGATTAGATCTTACAATCAACGGGCCAACCAATATTGGCGACCGAAAAGTGATTTTGATGGTTTCTTCGGCCAATCTTTATATTAACGGCACCATCAACTTAAACGATGGCCAAGGATTCTTTATGACTTCGGTAGGCAAAACCGCAAGTTTAACCAAAGGGAACATTTACGTCGACCCTACAGTTGGTGGCACCGCATATGACTTGGAAGGAATTTACCAAGCAGATGGAGTTTTTGATACAGGTACAGCTTCAATTACTCTTTTTGTACGCGGGTCTGTTGTGGGATATGACGGCGTTGTAATGAAAAGGGACCTATCCTCGGCAGGCTTGAATGCAGATCCAGCAGAATTCTATGAATATGCCCCAGACCAAATAATGCTTTACCCAGCAAGGCTGGGATCAAGGAAAATTAACTGGAAAGAAGTAGCCCCTTAGTAATTTGGTATCAAAATATTTACCCCCTCATCAATTTGTTCGTCTGACTTGACATAAAGTGAGGGGTTATCTTCCAATATTTTTCTCCAATATTTTTCGGAACCAAAATACCGAATTGAGAGAAACTTTAAAGTTTTAACAGTACCAGAGTTGTTTACTTTATATTTAAATTCAGGTTTTATTTTCAGCTCTTTTTCAAAAGGGGGGTCAAAAACCATTTCTTTTAATGTAGGTTTTGTAACATCCCTGGTTTCTAAATGCAAATGTGGCTCAGTGGTGGCATCACCTGTGTTTCCAGATAATCCGATCAGATCATTTTGTTCAACAATACTACCAAGTTCAACTTTAAATTCAGAAAGATGTGCGTACAGGACAACTATATTGCCATTCCTAATTCCCAAAACATTCCCCATCCCTTTATGAAATTCCTTTCTGACAACAATTCCAGGAAATGAAGAGAAAACTTTAGTCCCTATTTTGACTGGAAAATCTACTCCAGGATGTTTATTATCAAATAAATTGTAAAATGACTTTTTAATCGGATCTTTTGAATTATCCTCACCAAATTGTTGGTTGATAATCGGGTTTTTAAGCGGGTACGCAAAATACATGTTCATTTGTTTCATTACATTAGCAATTATATCGCAACAAGCTGTCCGTTTGATATAATCGAACAAATATGACAGTTGAGTGCCAAATTGAGTTTAAAAATATTGTTTATGACCAAATTCTTGTTCCTATTCCCAGGGATCGAATTACTTCAAAAACCTATCGTAAAGGAATTTTTATAATTCCTCCTTATAATAATAAAGTAAGCTCAGTTGAATTAAATCCAGGCCAAGAATATAAACTTAATTTTATAGCACCAAATCTTCCAACAGAACCTCCAAAAACCAAGGGGTTTTTGGCCCAATGTTTATCAAACGACGAAAGATATACAAAATGGAAAATGAAGAACTTGGGCAGAGAAATAATTCCATATCAAGCCGCTGACAAAAAGATTGTGGAAAAAATTGGGATGTTTGTAAAGACAAAATTAAACTATTCACGAGATCGAGATTCATACGTATATATCGACGATTTACTTTTAAGTGATCCAGAAAGACATCCTTTACAAGATTGTTTAGGATACCACTCTTGTTTAGTGGGTTGTTTAAGATCAATGAGGATTCCTGCAGTTTTGGACATCGGTTTTCGATTAACAAGCCAAGATAATCCACATACTTGGGCTTGGTATTTTGATAGACAAGAAAATAATTGGGTTTGGGTAGATTTAAATGATAGGAAAGATGAAGTCGCATTTGGGCCAAAAGGATTGGGGAGAGTTTCTATGACATTTGGAACAACTCATGTAATCAAAGATGTTCCTAATTTTCCTGACTCAACCGTTTCATTTATTCAATACGGACTTGGAAAAAGAAGAATTGAAAATACTCCACCTTTTACCCAAGCAAACTTTAAAGTTGTTGTAAATAAACAAGTTTAGATGTTTATCCTGATTCCAATTTTGGTTAACAAAAATCTTATAGAAATAAGTGGATAAAAGATAATAAATTTGACAATATCCAATCCAGAAAGTTTGGGGGAAGACTTCTTAATAACCATACTATGGCGTTTATTGAAGTCATCTATGTAGTTAGCAATCAGTGGGCTAATTGGATTGGGTAAATGTTTCGGACTAAAGAATGATACCTTACTTGATTCTCTTGATGTCCTTGGTTTGCCAGAAACGATTTTGCATAGATAAAAATGACTAATCCTGTTTCCACCAGCCGAATATTCCGCAATTTTCCTTACAATTTTCACATTAAATCCGCTTTCCTCGAATGTTTCTCTAGTAGCTGCTTTCTTAGGAGTTTCTATTTTTTCAATTCCACCACCAGGCATTACCCAAATGGGGTAGTCCCTTCTTTTTACCAACAAAATTTTGTTTCCCTTATCGTTGGAGGTCAAACAAATTACTCCATCCATTTGGGCAATTTTAATTCAAATAGATAAAGTAGTAAAATGCCTACAGGTGTGTGAAGATTAGGAGGAAAACTCCACACACCAAAGAACAGGGACTTAGGGCAGGGTAACCACTTGGCGAGCTTTGCACAAAGCAGTTAACGCCCTGGCGACTCCATTAGCATATATATCTGGTAACCCTTCAGGGAAAAGTAAATTCACTTTTTCAGGGTGAATCCAGCAGTAAAGCTGTGTATCCAGATATTCGCCGGCACGATAGGATGTGCGGGGTTCGAGGCCAATCAAGTTGTAACCAACCCGAGTCAATGCTTTAACCGACCCTTCATTTTTTACCCTTGCCGCACTTTTAATTGTCGTCCTGTTCAAATAGTCTCCAGCAAAAAGTGTGCGAGCCAAATGCGCCCGTGTAGCCACTCCTTTGCCCCACCACTCTGTATTCCAAATAATGATTCCACTTGTGGCAGAACCAAAACTATCAATATTGTTAAGAGTGGTAACGCCGACTATTTCTTTTGAACTATCTGGCAAAATTGCCCAGACACAGGATGAACTGTCGGTTCGGTTTTTGTTATACCATTCTTCTTCATTTTCATAGGGTTGAGCATAAAGTCCCATCGTATACATATGAACTTTCATTGAAGAAAAATGAGCCGTAAGTACGGCAATATCCAGCTTTTCTAAGGGTCGCAAATTGACCCCAAAGCCGTCAAATTCTGAACGCATATTTATTCCAAACATGGCTATCTCCTTTTTGTTAATGAACTAATCCATAATCTCCTCCTTTTAGTTGATTATTGGACTAGTTAAAATTTAAAGAATTTGAAGACTTAGCTAGAAGTGGCCGTCCACACATCCAATAATCCCGCTTTGTAGGGATTGATCTCGGCACAGAGTGCCATAACGGATGTGTGTTTTGCGAACATATTATAGGTATTCTAGTATTCCTACTTGGTTTTGTCAATTTTTACTCTAAAGCGTGGTAAAATAAGGCCATATGAATCTTGTTGAAACAGAATCGGACACATTAGATGTTTTGCTCCATGGTGGAAAGGGTGGAATGAATTACTCATTAATGCAAAAGATTTTTGATGCCAGTGTTAAACAAGGCCATTCTGTCGTTAATTTTAATTTTCCATTTTTTGAAAGAGGAGAGGAACAGTCCTCTGGTCCCGATCTAGTTGAGGAAGTAGAAACTTTAAAGAATATCTTAAATTCCGTAAAGTTTGATAAATACAAACAGATCAGACTAATTGGAAAGTCTTTGGGTGGCGCTATTGGTGCAAAGTTCCTTTCCACATTAGATGTCGAGGAGCAAAGTAAATTCTCCATAATAATTTTTGGCTACATCACTGGGGATATAAAATTAAACACTTTTCCAGGAAAAATTGTAATTATCCAAGGAGAAAAAGACAAATATGGCGGAATTAATGTGATCGAAAAAGATTTAGAAAATGCAGTTTCAAAAGATATAACATATTTTGAAGTTCCAAATGCCGACCATAGTTTTAGAAATGAACAAAAAGAGCCAGTGTATGAGGATGGGGCAATTGAAATATTTAATAAATTAAAATGAAAAAGATAATATCTGCAGGTGGAATAATTGTTAGAGATAATCCAAACAAACAAATATTGTTAATGATTTTTACACATATTAAAGGGTTAGGATTTCCTAAAGGTCATGTTAAAACCGGTGAGAGCTTAGAACAAGCTGCAATGAGAGAAGTTACTGAAGAAACAGGACTTGTTGATCTAAAAATTATTAAGAAATTAGGCATAATTAATCGTGCAGCAACAGAGAAGGATGGCACACCTGTATTAAAGGATATTCATATGTATTTAATAACTTCTGAGAAGCCTAATTTTCATCAAGAAGCCGATGAATTATATGATTGGTTTGATATTGATGATGCTGTTAAGCAAATGGCAATACCCGAAGACGCTGAATTTATAAAAAATATTATTGATAACATATAACAGTGTTCCAATCGAATTTCAGGAAAAGTGGTTTAAACACGAAATAATTAGGTCTAGAGAGTAGCCCAGTAGCAAAGCTTCTGCTATAATCTTCCTAAATGTCACAGATAAATAAACTAGTTAAAACCAGAAGAGAGAAATTGGATGCCCTAAGGCTTAAGGGAATTAATCCATTCCCAAATACCTCAGGTAGACAACAATCAATTGCAGAGGCCCGCAACATGATGAACAAAGAAGTTGTGGTTGCGGGCAGAATTTTGAGTAAACGTGGACACGGCAATCTTGTTTTTGTGGATATAGTTGACGAATCAGAGAAAATCCAACTTTTGGTTAGTAAAAGTGTAGCGGGGGAAGAAATAATGGAGCTTTTGGAGTTAACTGACATTGGAGACTTTGTAGAAGCTTCTGGCAAAATCATTAAAACTGTTGCGGGGGAGATTAGTGTACAAGTTTCCAGCCTCACGATTTTATCAAAATCCCTAAGCCCTTTGCCTTCAACTTGGTTTGGGTTTAAAGATGTTGAAGAAAGATATAGGAAAAGATATGTAGACTTCTTGATGAACAAGGATTCAAAAAATATCATTTCCACTAGATCAAAAATAGTTTCTGAAGTCAGAAAGTTTTTAGAAAATAAAGGATTTATGGAAGTTGAAACCCCCACAATGCAACCACTTTATGGCGGGGCTAACGCCAGACCCTTTAAAACTTACTACAACGCTTTAAAACGTGATTTTTTCTTAAAGATCTCGGATGAGCTTTACCTTAAAAGATTAATTATTGGTGGATTTGAAAAAGTTTTTGAAATAGACCACAACTTTAGAAACGAAGGCATAGATTCTACTCATAACCCGGAATTTACAATGATGGAATGCTATTGGGCTTATGCGGATTACAACGACATAATGAAATTAACAGAAGATATGTACTCTGAAATTTCTAAAAAAGTTTTGGGGAGCACGAAAGTAAAATATTTAGGTCACGAAATTGATTTAAAAGCACCATGGGAAAGATTAACAATGAAAGATGCAATTAAAAAATATCTAAATATTGATTTAGACGAAATGTCGGACGAAAAACTAAAAGAAGAGCTAATTTCCAGAAAACTTGAGGTTGGGGAAAGAGACGGTGCTTTTAATAGAGGGCTTTCTGTTTCATCACTTTTTGAGGATGTTGAAGAAAAATTAATTCAACCCGTTTTTATTACCGATTTTCCAAAAGAAACAACTTCACTTTGTAAATTACATAGGCATGATGACGGGTTAATTGAGAGATTTGAGCCATATATTGCAGGAAAAGAGATCGGTAACGCCTACACAGAACTTAACGACCCAGACCTTCAGAGACATTTTTTTGAAGAGGAAGTTAAAGCCAAAGATGCAGGGGCAGGAGAAACACATCCACTGGACGAGGACTTCTTAACCGCCATGGAATATGGAATGCCACCAACTGGGGGATTGGGTTTGGGAATAGATAGAATGATTATGATAATGACAGGAACCGACTCAATAAGGGACGTTATTGCGTTCCCAACTTTAAAAACAAAAGTTAGTAGTTCCTCAAAAAAATCTGATTTTTCATAGTGACTTTGGAAGTTGCAACTCCGGTTTGGGTTACGTCCTGTGCATTAAGTGAAACACTTACCGAGGCAGGGTTTGTAGATGTTTCAGGAACGCATATAAAACCGCAGTACGTAATTTTAATCAAATTGCTGGTTAAACGCGCTGAGCCTGATGCAACATACGCGTCATCCGTCCCCACACCTAAACAGGTGAACGAGGCGGGGTTACCAACTTGATCAGTATAATCTATTTGTGTTGCTTCAGTATTATCGCAGTTTATAACTGAATCAGCATTTCTAAGTTGTCTCTCGATTATTCCCATGGAGTTGCCTAAATTTTCTCTAACTTTAATTAAAGATTCACTTTTTTTGGATCCGCCAATCGTCAAAATTACTGCACGAGTCGTAATAATTCCCAATATCGCAAAAATCGCAATGACGACAAGAATCTCAAGAAGTGAAACCCCGTGTTGAAATCTCCAGTCTTCATTTTCCAGTCTCCAGTTAGTCTTAGTGTTTTTAAATTTATGTTTTGAAAATTGAAAATTCATTGGAAATTGATCATTGGCAATTGGAAATTTATTAGCGTTGTCTCCAATCTGCAAAGTTTGTTGCACTTGTTACTTGGTGGCTACCGCCTGAATCTTGCCAAGAAACAACAACGTCAGCCTGGATAACATCTTTAAGAACGCCGTTATTGCTTACACTTGTTATATTAAATGTCGCCTGTCTTATGAATGGAGTATTGGGAATTTTATCATTATCAGGGTCGCAATCTCCAGCTTGTGACGGAGTCCAACTTAGCCCCGTTAAACACCATGTTGGAATTAATACGTTCGTAGAAAACGAGGCAATGTCTCTATCTCTTTCACCCCTAAGCCATTCTGTAGCCTCTTGAGCATAAGTACCTGCCAGGCCTTTATTCCTGGAAAAGCTTGCGTTTTGTATGGAATTGCTTACCAAGGAAACCAAAGCAACCATAATAAGAGCTGAAATTGCAACTGCAACGACAACCTCGAAAAGCGATTGACCATTGTTAAAATTTGTCTTCATTTGATTTCCCCCCCAGCAGTTATTGTTATTGTCGCCACATTATTTGTTCCAGCCTGTGTAATATTAATTACGGTTTCCTGTCCTGCAGGAATATTTGTGCCCGATCCTAAAACTTTAAAGATAATTGGGTTAGGTGAAGGACTTGAAATTAAAATGCTACTCGGGAAAACAACATCTTTGACTGTTACAGTTGAAGCTCCACATTTAGCTTCAATTTTATATTCTGTTGTTGAATAAACTTGAAAACTATAACCATCAAGTAACTTGGGGGGGGCACAAAGCGAAGTCGGAAACCCTGAATTATCAAATTGAGGCTTTTGGCCAGAAAGAGCCATGCTTTGCACAAGCCTTAAGTCACCCTGAATCTTTTTAGAAGTTCCGCTTAGTGCTTCACGCCTTGAAAAATCTCTAAAGGTAGCATAACCAAGGCTAAAAAGAACACCAATTATTGTTAAGCCAACCAAAATTTCAATGAGCGTGTAACCCTTGATCTGGTTTTGTCTTTTTTTTTGCATTCTATATTCTAATTTCTAGATACCATCCTAGGGGTTAACAACTTTATAGTTACAAGTTGCATTTCCACAGAGTGAAGATCCGCCACAAGTTACTGTCGTTCCGCTTTGTTCAAGCGCGGCGCAGATTTCATAAGTTGTTGGTGTGAGGTTGGTGTAGACGTATGAACTATTAGGAGAAGTTGGGTCTACCGGAGTTTGGCTAATATATGTATTTGCGACAGAACAATCTGTCGTATTTCCGCTTCCAATAAGACTTGAGCCAAGAGCCGGGGGGTATATATCACAATCCGATTTGTAAATTTCAATTCCGCTTCTTATTTGTTCTAAATCTGATTTCCTTTTAGCATCCCGAGAAGCTTGCCTTGCCCCCTGTAAACCAAAAATAGAAAGCCCAATTAAAACTCCAATTATGGAAATTACTACTAACAACTCGATGAGCGTAAAGCCAGCTTTTACCTTTTTATTTGTATATTTGTAGATTTGCATATTTGTATATTTTTGATTATGGTAAACCACAATTAAAACCGCCTCCACATGATGGAGTACCGGCTGACAAGCCACTTTTGCCATCTGAACAAACTATCCAATTCATTGATGCTAAATTTTCCAATGTTCCCCAAACTACGTACTTTGTACCAGTTGTATCGCTGCAATAATGATATGTAGAAACAGAACTTTTAGGGTCTTCCGGGCAACCTGTAAGGGTAAGTGTTGTACAGAGAGTTGTAGCGGCGCTAACTGCCGAAGATAAAACAGGATAAAGACCGTTGTTTACGTTGGCATATGATTCCAAGGATGAACGGTATTGTGATAAATCAGATTTTCTTTGCGTGTCGCGAGCTTGTTTTTGACTGGTTGTAAAAGAGGCTAAGGAAAGTGCCGCTAGAATTCCAATGATGGAGATAACGATGAGTAGTTCAATGAGCGTGAATGCACGCTCAGAAGTTGGATTCATCAATGTGAAGCCTTTAGAAAATTTTTTCATTGTTGGTTTATCTGAAATTGAACTAAACTTGGGCACCAAGAAGCGTCAGCGGTTACAACACCACTGGCGTCGCTTTTATTTTCTAAGCATGCAGAAAGTGTGTATGTATCTGTTGCACTATTTGCTTCATATTTATAAAGCTGGCCATCTAATGGGTCTTTTGGGAGTTTGGAAATGTAAGTAGTTCCCCCGACCGCCCAAACTGAGCCCCAGTCCACTTTTGCGCCACCAGCATTGCCCATAATTTCCCCAGATACATTATTAGTAGGATAGCTACCAGTATCGTTGTAATACAACCTTAAAGCTGTTTCAATACTTCTTAAATCGGATTTACGCTGAGCATCCCGGGCTCTGCTTCTTGCGGAATTAAGGTTGGCTGAAATTAAGGTTGCTAAAATACCAATAATGGAAATTACAACGAGAAGCTCGATCAAGGTGAACCCCGAATGGGAATACTGGGCAGAAAATTTCTTCATTTTGTTACTTTTATATACTATATACTAATCCCCATATACATCGCCACTATTCAGTAGCAGAAGTGTTTGGGCTCGTTACCGCAAAATTACAAACCATACCAGTTCCGCAAGAATAGGAAACAGGGGAGTTGGCACAGTCACCATCCAAACATTCTTTATCCTGCGTATTTTCTAAAGTTGCAAATAACTGAAATTTTTGACCGCTATCCAATGTCCTATAAAAATAGTCTCCTGAAACACTTGGATCTTTTGGCAGAACTTTAAAATATAAAGTTTGTCCGTCCCAAAACTCACCAGACCCCCAAAGGCAATCGGCGCCGCTTTTGGTTATGCTGTTATATGGACATGCTTGTATTTTCCCTCCAGCCGCATCTGGATATTTACTGTAATCAGAATAAAAAAGTTCAAGTGAACTGGCAATTTGTTTTAAGTCACTTTTACGCTGTGCATCGCGGCCCCTGACCTGAGAACTTCTAAAAGAGACGATGCCAATGGAAGCCAAGACCGCCAAAATGGCCATAACAATCAAAAGCTCGACAAGTGTGAAGCCTGTAAATACTAATTTACTTTTTCTTTTTCTGTTGAATTGCATTGTTTAATTCCTCCTCGTACTCTGAAATTGATTTATTAAGTGGTACTCCATATGATCTTCCCATATTGCAGGTTCTTGTTCCACACGTAATTTTTCGGGCAGCAATACTAGCATCATATCCAGCCTCTTCCACACCCTCTAGAGAAGAAAGAAGTTGGAACCTTGCGCCATTTGAAATATAAACATAAATGTCTCCTTTGTTTTGTGTTGGATCAAGCGGCAACTTCTGATAATAAACTTTAGTACTTCCCGGAGTTAAATCAGCCAAAGAATCACTTCCCCAAGCGCAAGGAACTAAGTTAATCATAAGGCCTCCTTTTTTATTAACTTCAACTTTGTTAGAAGGGTCAACGCAGGCAACCATTTCACCTTTTTCTGATGACTTTGGGAAAACGCCAAAATCTGCATAATACTCATTTAGGGAATTTTCAAGTGAACCCATATCGTCTCTTCTTGTTTGATCCCTTGCACGCCTTATGCTTAGTGCAAAATTTGGGAACGAAATTGCAAACAGGAATAAAAATATTATAGATATCCAAAAAATCTCTTGTTTAGAAAATCCTTTCATTTTTATCTAATGCCAATCCTTACATTCAGTGACGGGTGTTCCACATTGTCCATAACAGCTTGAGCTTTGATAGCTAGGATCACACTCGGGGCCATTTCTTGTTGTATCCCAAAGAATTGGTACACAAATATTATTCCTGCATCCATAAAAGCTACTATCGGCCAAATTGCAGGCGGGCGCGTTTGCACTTGAAACATAAAAATTAAAGGCTGAATTTGGACCACAAGAAGCTTGGGAAGTATCGGCAGTGGCTTCTAAATCCGCATAAACTCTAAACCAAGATGGACATGCAGAATTCTCATAGTCATAGTAGTACGATGCCCGAGTTTTCGGGTCGCAGGGAACTTTGCTTATATAAGGCGTTAATCCATTTCCTGGATCGCAGGTTAAAAGTTGGGGTGGGGGATAGCAGTCGTGGTCTTTTTCGTATTCCTCAATAGCAATTTTGATTCTATTTATATCACCCTTGCGTCTTGCGTCATTACCTTTAAATAGTTGATTTCTGAAATATGCAATTATGATAAGTGCTAAAACTATTATAATTGTTACAACTATGATTAATTCTATCAAAGTCATACCTTTTACCTGATTACCTGGCTTCATTTTTTTTAAGTATTTCATAATCTAAAATCCCATAAATAATCTTAATTTCTCACCGAGAAAAAATGTTAACGCAATCGAAATTATTAAAAACGGACCAAACGCTATTTGATCTTTTAATCCCGCTCGTCTGGTTGTAATTAGTATGATTCCAGCCACTCCGCCTGTCAAGAACGCTAAAAATAGCCATATTAAATTTAATTTAAGGCCCACTAATATTCCTCCCCACACGGCAAATTTAACATCTCCCAAACCCATTCCACGTCCTTTTGTAATTATGTGCAGAAGGAGCAGTAAAAAGGCTGATAAAAATCCTGCAGATAAACCACTCACTAGCTGATAGCCGTTAGTGGTTAGCAACAAATAAACAACAGAGAACGAAATACCTAAGAAGACAAATGTATCAGGAATAATTTTATGCTCAAAATCAATTATTAAAATTAATATTAGAATAGATAAAACTATGATCGAATAAAAAAATAGTAAAGGCCTATCTGAGAATTGTGTATATAAAAATAAAAAAGAGAATGCGGTAGTTAACTCAATTATCGGATAACGCCAAGAAATTTTGCCTTTGCATTCCCTGCATTTTCCACCCAGCAGTAAAAAAGAGTAAACAGGTATGTTATCAAACCAGGAAATTTTATTTTTACATTTTGGACACATACTCCTACCTTTTGAGTTAGAAATTCCCCTAGGATAACGATAGCTTAATGCAGAAAAAAAAGACCCAAAAACTAGTCCTAAAATTATTGATAGAAGTTTAAAAATAAACACAATTAATTACTGAGGAATACAGATACCACAAGTTCTATCCTTCCAGCCGGCGGAAGATGCAGCTGTACAGTTTGTTGTTGTGTATGTAGGAATACCAGCGGGAGTAAAATCAACAGTCATGTCGACAACTTTACTATTGTTTATTGCAGTGTCCCTTGCCGACTTTGAAAGTGGTGTAAAACAGGCATAAACACTTGATGAGGAACCACTACCTTTACCGATCCAAAGTTTTTTGGTTATATCAGAGCTTGCAGCTTGGGTAATAAAATCTCTACTCAAAAACTCATTTTTAAGTTCATCACTAGTTACTAGTGGTCCTAAAGTTGCGGCGGTACAACTTGTTCCACAAAGACCCACATTTGAGTCGGAAGCGTTTACAAACGGAAACTCCGTGTCAGCCGAATCGTATGTAGTTGGCGCGACAACCTGCCATGGAAATTGGCTGTTGCTAGCATAAAATCTTTCGATTGCAGAAATCATTTGTGACGCGTCTGCCGTATATTTTGCATCGCGGGCTTTATTGGCTTGTTCAATGGGGTTAATGGCGGCAATAACAATTGTGGCGATAGCCCCAAGAAGCGCAATAACTATTAAAAGTTCGACTAAAGTGAAACCTTTGGACAGCTTAAATTTCATTTCTATACTTAAGTATTAATCGTTAGAACTGACTTGTCAAGTTGTATATTGGTAGGATTACTGCGATAACCAAAAATCCAACTCCAAGACCCAATAAGACCATTACTAATGGTTCAATTGCTGCTGTTAACCCTTTAACTTTCTCGTCCGATTCAACTTCAAAAATATGACTAATTTTGGTTAAAACATCATCCATTTTCCCAGTTTCCTCACCCACTGCTACCATTTGGGAAAGAATAAAAGGAAAAGCTTCAGGGTGCCTTGCAAAGGCAAATGCTATTGGGAATCCCTTTTCAACTTGTTTTGCCGAATCTTTTAGAGCATCGGATATTACAGAGTTTCCAACCACCCCGGAAGTAATGTTTAAAGCTTCCAAAATTGGAACTCCCGCACCTACCATTAAAGAAAGGGTGCGGGTTAGCTCAGTTAAAATTATTTGCCGTTGAAGGTCTCCAAATACTGGGAGTTTAAACATAAGTTCATCTGTTTTTCGTCTGCCGATCGGGGTTGCTCTATACGTCTTAAAAAAATAAAGACCAGCTATAATTAACAAAACAATTATGAACCAAAAATTAATTACAAAGTTCGACATTCCAATCAGTATTAATGTGGGCAACGGAAGGTCTGCATTAAATTCTGAATAGAGGGAAGTCAAACGGGGAATAACAAAAATCATCATAACAAGACCTACTACTAACATTCCAACAACGATTATAGCAGGGTAGATTAAGGCTCCTTTAACCTTGCCCCCAAATTCCTGCATTTTTTCCAAATTGTCAGCAAGTCTAAGTAGAACCACATCCATAACTCCTCCGACCTCACCTGATTTTACAAGTGCAATATAAGTAGGCGAGAAAATCTTAGGATGCCTGGCCAAAGAAGTTGAAAAAGATTCACCAGCCTCAACGTCTGCTAAAATTTGGGCAACTATTTTTTGCATCGACCCCTTTGATTGTGACCGCAAAATCAAAAGTGCTTCGGTAATAGGTAAACCCGCGTTTATCATTGTAGAAAGCTGACGTGTAAAAGTTGCTGTATCTTTTGGAGTTACTCTATTTCTAAATCTTTCGATTATGGTAAACGGAGAATCTATTTTGGGCGTAATGGAGATAACGTAAAGGCCTTTACTTTTAACTAGTCTGGCGGCATCACTGGTACTGGCCGCTTCCACCTCTCCGGTAACCAATCTCCCTTCTTTATCTTTAGCCTTGTAATTAAATCTATTCATTTTCTGAAGGGTACTTAAATATTACGAACCAAACGTGTTAGCTCTTCTGGCCTTAAACTCCAACCTTGTGCAACCTCCAATGAAACCTTACCGCTTTTGACAAGCTCGGCCAAAGATTTATCCAGTGTTACCATTCCGGCTTCTTGCGAGGTTTCCATAACACTTTCTATTTGGTGAGTTTTACCATCTCTTATCGCGGTTTTAATTGCAGTTGTACCCAACATTAATTCATAACCCACAACACGGCCTTTGGTTGTACCTTGAATTAGGCGTTGGGAAAAAACCGCTTCTATAACGTTAGACAGTTGCAAGCGAATTTGAGCTTGCTGTTCATCTGGAAAAACGTCGACAATACGGTCAATTGTCTGAGCTGCCGAGTTTGTATGAAGTGTAGCAAAAACTAAATGTCCGGTTTCGGCAACCGTTAGGGCGGCAGCGATTGTTTCAAAATCGCGCATTTCGCCAACCAGAACTACATCAGGATCTTCCCTTAAAACGGATCTTAGGGCGATTTCCCAAGAATGAGTGTCGCTCCTCATTTCGCGCTGGGAAACAATAGATTTAATTGGTTTAAAAACAAACTCAATTGGGTCTTCGATTGTAACTATGTGGGAAGTTCTGGTTTCGTTCACTTCATTCAACATTGCAGCAAGTGTGGTTGACTTTCCGTGCCCCGTTGGCCCGGTAACCAGGACTAGTCCCTGCCTGAGGGAAGTAAAAGAGTGGAGAATGCTAGGAAGCCCCAAATTATCAATTCTTGGAATTTCCAGTGGAATTTGCCTAAAAGCTGCAGCAAAATAACCCTTTTGAGTGTAAGCATTAACTCTAAACCTAGCTTTATCACTAAAAGGGAGTGAAAAATCTATTTCCTTATTAACGTTTAACCTTTCAATTTGCTCAGCAGTTAAAACCTGTTTTAAAAGATCGTTAATAATGTCTGGCGTTAACACGCCCATTCCAGAAATCGCAGCAAGTTCGCCGTCTATTCTTAAGGTTGGCGCAATCCCGGAAATTAAATGCAAATCCGAGGCTTTGCTATCTACTATATTTTGTAATAATTGTTTTATGTCCATGTTGTTAAATTGGTCTAATTAACCTAATTTCTAATTAACCTAAACATTTGGTGCTTGGGATTTATTTAGAATAATTAGTGCAATTAGAATAATTATAAATTCTATTCCTGTGCTACCCTTAGTACTTCTTCAACTGTAGTTGCTCCTTCTGCAACCTTCAAGTACCCATCTTGCTTTAAGGTAATCATACCTTCTTCCTTGGCAAGCTTATCAATATCACTTGCGCTTGCCCTCTCCAAAATTAGTTTACCAATTTTTTCAGTAACAGGTAATACTTCAAAAAGTCCAACGCGTCCATAGTAACCAGAGTTACCGCACTCTTCGTCCCCTTTACCTTTATAAATTTTAACCTCTCCTGTCGGCTGCCAAAGATTCCCAAGTTCTGTTTTAATCTCCGCCACAATCTTTGGATCGGGAACATATGCCTCCTTACAGTCTTCATGAATTTTCCTGACAACGCGCTGGGCAACAATACAAGTCATAGAGGAAGCCAAAAGATATGGCTCAGCACCCATGTCGAGTAAACGGGGTAGTGCACCTGAAGCATCATTTGTGTGAAGAGTAGAGAAAACCAAATGTCCAGTTAATGCCGCCTGAATGGCTAAATCTGCGGTTTCCCTATCCCTGATCTCTCCCACAAGAATAATATTTGGGTCTTGCCTAAGGAAGGCTTTAAGTCCATCTGCAAATGAAAGCCCAACTGCGGTATTGATTTGGACTTGATTAACTCCCGGAATTTTATACTCAATAGGATCTTCCAATGTAACAATGTTAACTTTTGGAGTGTTAAGTTTTGAAATAACAGAATACAAAGTTGTAGTCTTACCCGATCCGGTTGGTCCGCAAATTAGGATTATTCCGTGCGGTCTTAAAATTGCATCCTGTAAATTTTTTAAACCACGGCCCCTTAAGCCCAGTTCAACAAGTTCTGGAACTCCGCCTGATTTTTTAAGCAACCTCATGACTATTTTTTCACCCCAACTAGTAGGAAGACTGGAAATACGCAAATCAACCTCTTCTTCCGATCCTTTAAAGTTAAACCGACCGTCTTGTGGAATTCTTTTTTCATCTATCTTCATTCCACCTAAAATTTTGATACGGGATATTAATGAATCATGCAACTCCCTTGGAATTGTAAGTTTTTCAGTTAAAATTCCATCGATCCTATACCTTACGCGGGTTGAACTTTCCTGTGGTTCAATATGAACGTCGGAAGCCCTGGACTTAATAGCAAAATCCAAAATTTGGCTTACAATCTGAGCAATTTTTTCTTCTCTTATAAATCCGCCCCTGTTTATCTCAAGTGTTTTTGCATCAACTTGTCCCGGCTCAACATCTTTCATGGCTTGTGATACTTCCTGCGTCAAAGAAGTTGTATATCTGGTCTGTATAAAAGTATCAATTTCAGAGCCCAAGGCCGCGCGGGGGTTAACATGGTAGCCGGTTTTTTGTTCAATAAACTCAATTGCCGAAAGGTCTAGGGCATCTGCCATGGCAAGGACTATGCTTTTTTCCTTTTTATTTAGACTAACTGGGAAAACTCTGAATCTTTCCGCAACTTCAGCGGGAAGGGTAGCTAGAGCCGCCGGGTCAACCGGGGAAAGGGAAAGATCTAAATACGGAATATTGTAAAGTTGGGCTTTGGCTTGTACCAGTTTTTCTTCCGGAACTAGCTTTCCATTACGAATAATGTCTTCTTGGCTACTTCCGCTTTGAACTTCTGCTAGTTTTACTTGTGCTGCACGAGACTCGTCGAGTGCGCCAAGGGTTACGAGAACATCGGCAAGTGTACCAACATTTGTATCAGTAGGATTTGGCGCAGTTTGAGCAGTGGGCATATTTCGCTACGCTCTAAATTACAAATATCAATTGACAAATGCCAAATGAACGCAATTAAAACGTAATTACTCATTATTACCTAAACTAGTCTATGTATCAAGGTCCCCCTTGACCTTTTACCTTTTACCTTTTAACTTGTAGCTATTGTATGCATGCATTTCTCCTTGTCGAACAAGAAATTACCAATTTTCAATTATCAATTTCCAATTTGGCTTCAAAACTAGGAGCTAAAGTTATGGAATATCCACTAGTTAAAATTGAGGATGTTAGAAATTTAAACAACTTTCTTAGATTAACTATTACAGAACCCACACTAATATATTGTCCGAATATACACGAGACGGGAGTAGAAGCTTTAAATGCTTTCCTCAAAAATTTAGAGGAACCACAAGAGAATATTTATTTTGCCCTAACGGCGCCTTCTATCCGCAAAGTTTTACCGACAATTGTTTCGAGATGCCAAGTGATACAAATTCGAAACACGAAGCACGAAATCCTAGACAAGGGAACAGGTGAATTCATGAAGAAAACATTGAATGAAAAAATAATGGAGACAGATAAAATTAAAGATAGAGGAGTTGCAATTGATTTTGTTAGTAATTTAATAAATAATCTTCATACCTTTATGCATTCAAATGAAGTAGACTACACAAGTACTGTTCATAATATTGAAATTATGACAACAACTTTAAATAATTTAAAAAAGAATGGAAATGTTAATTTGCAACTTACAAATATGGTAGTAGGCTTGATATAATATCGGTACGACTATGGCTAACGACAATCAATACGGAGCAGATCAAATACAAGTTTTAGAGGGTTTGGAGCCGGTCAGGAAAAGGCCTGGGATGTACATTGGGTCAACAGATTCCCGAGGTCTCCATGAATGCTTAAGAGAAATTGTCGACAACTGCGTAGACGAAACTTTCGCGGGTGTTGCTAATGCGGTTTGGGTAACACTAGATAAAGATGGCAGTGCAACAGTAAGGGATAACGGCCGTGGAATTCCAGTCGAAAAACATAAATCCGGAGTTTCGGCCTTAGAGCTTACCATGACTAAACTCCACGCAGGTGGAAAATTTGGCGGCGGAGCTTATAAGATCTCGGGTGGTCTGCACGGAGTTGGAGCGTCGGTTGTTAATGCATTATCCTCGTACTTTAGAGTTGTAGTTCTCCGAGAAAGCAAAGCCTATTATCAGGAATATAAGCAAGGAAAACCAAACAAAAGTGTTGCTGAAGCAACGACTAAACAGCTTGAAGAGTGGGGAATTGAGTTAAAGGGAACCGGAACTATAACTACTTTTATTCCAGATAAAGAAATATTTGGGGAAATAAAACTTGAATCAAATAAAGTTAAATCATTATTAAGAGACCGTGCATATTTAATAGCTGGGCTTACATTTAATTTTAACGACAAAATTAACGATGACGAGGCAACTTTTTATTTTGAAGGTGGAATAAAATCTCTTGTTGCGCACAACAATAGAGGTAAAGACGTTTTAAACGACGTAATTTATTTTAACAAAACAAACGGAGAAAATTCCTGCGAGGTGGCGCTCCAATATTCAGACTCCTATAACGAAAATGTTAAAGGATACGTAAATGGAATCTACACGACAGATGGTGGAACCCATGTAACTGGTTTTAGAATTGCCCTAACTCGCGCAATAACCGACTATTACAAAAAGATAGCCAGTGAAAATACAAAAGAAGATACAGCCCTTACGGGGGATGACATGAAGGAAGGCCTAACTGCCATAGTTTATGTAAAAATGCCTTCTGAGTCTTTACAATTTGAATCACAAACAAAAGCCAAGTTAAATAATCCCGAAATTCAGGGCTTTGTAGCAACAGCTGTAAAAGAAGGATTGGATCAATATTTTGAAGAGCATCCGCAGGAAGCCCGTAAAGTGGTTGAGAAAATTATGCTTGCAGCTCGTGCCAGGTTGGCAGCCCGTGCCGCCAAAGACGCTGTACTACGTAAAGGAGCCTTGGAAGGCGCAACTCTCCCAGGAAAGCTTGCTGACTGCCAATCTTCAGATGCTTCGGTTTCAGAACTATATATAGTAGAGGGGGATTCAGCTGGGGGATCTGCCAAACAAGGCCGTGACCGCAGACACCAAGCCATTTTGCCACTTGGCGGAAAAATCTTAAATACCGAAAGGGCTCATTTGGACAAAATCGTAAAGTTTGAGGAGATTAAAGATCTTATCATTGCAATTGGTGCCGGAATTGGGGACAGCTTAAACTACGATAAAGCCCGATATCACCGCATAATTATAATGACCGATGCGGACGTAGACGGGGCTCACATTAAAACACTTCTTTTAACTTTCTTCTACCGACACATGCCAGAAATAATTAAGCGCGGATATTTGTATATTGCGCTCCCACCACTTTACAGGCTTCAAATAGGCAAAAATGCCAGTTATGTTTATGATGATGAAGCAAAAGATAAAATAATGCTAGAAAATAAAGATAACAAGGTTATTATTCAGCGCTATAAAGGTCTTGGAGAAATGAATCCTACTCAGCTTTGGGAGACTACTATGGACCCGGAAAAGCGAACCCTAAAACAAGTTTCAGTTGAGGATGTTGAAGCGGCTGGCAATATGTTTGAAATGTTAATGGGGGAGGAAGTCCCACCACGCAAGAAGTACATTCAAACCCATGCGAAGTTAGCTACCTTAGACGTTTAAATAGTAGCTAACGGAGTCCATCTCAATTGCACCTTGAGGCGTGTACGAATAGTACTTAAAGCCGAAAGGTAAAATTGTAGAGGACAAAACTAGCAACACTCGACGTTTAGTGTTTAATTTTATATAATTAAAAATATGACAGACTTTCATTCAGTTTTAACCCCAGGTGAGGATGGCCAATTTGTAAACACCGTGATAGAGATTCCAAAAGGCTCCATGCACAAAGTTGAGTACAGTATGGAAAAGAAAATTTTTATGTTAGATAGGGTAGACCCTTCAATTTTTGCAAAACCAGTTAATTACGGCTTTATTCCACAAACATTAGATGGAGATGGGGACGCTTTAGACACCCTGGTAATTACTGATGAGCCACTTCCAATGGGGGTAACAGTTAAAGCCAAAGTAGTTGGAGTTTTGAACTTTATGGATGACGGCGAAAAGGACTTCAAAATTATCTGTGTACCTCAGGACGATAGAAACAGTGGAGATTCAATTAAATCTTTAGCGGACATTAAAGACGCCTGGAAAGCAAAAATTGAGCACCATTTTAATCACTACAAAGATCTTAAAAAACCAGGTAGCACAAAGGTTGAAGGTTGGGGGGACATTACTGAAGCTTGGACAATAATCAAGGAATGTATTGAAAGATACAACAAAAAATAATATTGGTTTTTTTACAACATTATTTACTTTAGTCCTCACTTAAAAAGTAGCAATATAATCCATTTTAAATCTAGTTGTATTATTGCCAGTTGACAAGTATTACAACTAGTTGCAATATTGAAGTACTACAACTAATATAAATTATGAATATGAATAAAAAAAGACTTCCAGCATTGTTAACTTCTATCACTCTTGTGATATTTACTCCAATATTTCTTTTTACACTAGCTAGTTCTGTAAATGCAGCAACAGCACCCAATCTTGGCACAGCCGGTAGCTATTCGGCTTTTGGTAAAGCGGGAGTAACAAATAATTCCGCTGTCGGAACCACCCACCTCTGGGGAAATGTTGGTGCTGATTTACTATCAAGCATCACTAACCTTGTTGCGTCACAGGTAGATGGAGCGATAATTGCCCCTGCGGCTGGGGTTGAGTCTGCCATCTTGAGCGCGTATGGCGCGCTAGCCTCTCAACCATTAACTACAATCACACCCATCAACTTGGCCGTGAACAACACAGTCGGCCCGGGCGTTTATGATGTACAAGCATCTACTTTGGCCGGCACCACACTAACTCTTAGTGGTTCAGGCGTTTACATCTTCCGAAGCTCATCCAGTATCTCAACCTCCGGTTCCGCAATGGTAAAGTTAACTAATGGAGCTACTGCATGCAACGTGTTCTGGCAGATTCCTGCCGCAATGACTATTGGTACGGGCACCCAAATGGTTGGAACCATTATCGCAGACACGCAACTTATATCTCTAGCAACTGGTGCTACATTGCAAGGTAGGGCATTATCGCGCATTGCTCAGGTAACATTGGATAACAGCCAAATCACCACGCCTGGTTCATGTACAACTACAGCTCCTACGGCGCCAACACCATCTCCAGCTCCCACAGCACCATCAGCACCAACCGCACCAACAGCTCCCACAGCACCATCAGCACCAACACCGCCTCCTGGATTTTCTGTCTGTCCTACTCCCACTAACTTTTGTACTAGCCTAAGATGTAGGTAACTAGTATACTTCCGACACTACCTTAATTTTATTATGTATTGAAAAACATGACAAATAACAATAAACAACGAGTAACCATATTCATAAACAGTTCTATTGCCAAACACGCCAGAGCTCAGGCTGTTGTTGAAGAAATAAGTTTAACTTCTTTAATGGAAAAGGCTCTTCTTAAATATTTGCCTAAGGAAACAATAATTAAGAAGGCTGAAATAGGAAAACCATTGTAAAATACGGCTGTTATTTGCTCCATGTTTAGTGTAGTATTTTTTTGTGAAAGTTATTCCATTAATATTATTTTTATTCTCACTACTATTTCCTAAAGTAGCACTCGCTCAGAATTACACTGCGGTAGGTACTGAGCGCCTGATTGTAAAGTTTCGGGCGCCAATTCTAAAATCCCAACGAGACTCATTGATTTCCTCATTTGGCGTTGCCAGAGGAGAACAACTTAAATTAAAAGATACTGTTGTTTTGAATGTTCCAAAAGGAAGAAGAGAAGAAATTCTAGGAAAGCTTAGTAAAAATCTTCTTGTTGAATTCAGTGAAGTTGATCAAATAGCGACCACTCAAGAAGTTCCGAATGACCCTAATTTTAGCAGCCAGTGGGGACTAACAAAAATTGATGCCCCCAATGCATGGAACACCACTCACGGGTCGGGAAATGTTGACATAGCAATAGTCGATACTGGAATTAATATCAATCATCCTGATCTTTCAAGTAAAATCGTTCTTTCAATAAACTGTACAGTCGTCGGATGCCCAGTACAAACAACAACCGACGCTGACGGACATGGAACCCACGTCGCGGGAATTGCGGGAAGTATTACAAATAATGGTATTGGAGGTGCAGGTGTCGCGTGGGAGGGACGCCTTATATCAATTAAGTCACTCGACGATAGCGGAGCAGGATATTATTCTTGGATCGCAAATGGAATAATTGCAGCCGCAGATAATGGAGCGGAGGTTATCAATTTAAGTCTGGGGGGGACAAGCTCCTCGGCAACTTTGGAGTCAGCAATTAATTATGCGTGGAGTAAGGGAGCGGTTATTGTTGCCGCGGCTGGCAACAGTGGAAAAAACAGAGCACTTTATCCGGCTTATTACGCCAACGCCATTGCAGTTGCTGCAACCGATCAAAACGACAAAAAGGCAGGCTTTAGTAATTATGGAACATGGGTCGAAGTTGCAGCCCCTGGAGTTTCTATTCTTTCTACATACAAAAATGATTACAGCACACTATCTGGAACTTCTATGTCAACGCCATATGTAACCGGCCTAGCTGCACTTCTTTTCGGCCAAAACTCGGAGTGGACGAATACTCAAGTCAGAAACCAAATACAGTCAACGGCTGACGCAATTGCAGGAACCGGGACTTATTGGACATGGGGAAGAATAAATGTATGCCGAGCCGTTGGCTGTGCTCTGGCCACACCGCTTTCAACCCCAACAGCTACACCAACCGTAACTGCAACGCCGTCTGCGACCGCATCGCCTACACCATCATTGTCTCCAACTCCCATCTCGACCGTAACACCCACCCCAACACCAACCGTAACTGCAGCGCCCAAACCATGGTGGTGTCAATATATCCCCACACATTCCACTTGTCAGTAACTCTTGATATATAGTGTAAAATATTTGTTAATGAATGCCATTATAATCAGCATATCAATCGTTTTGATAATGATTGGGGCGATTTTTTCTGAATCCAAAAATACAAAACCTAATTTCACACCCCCCCCAACGATAAATGTTCTTTCTGCCGACACAACCAGCGTTCCTTCACCCACACCAGTTGAGACGCCGAATACCCCAGCCGTAAAGCAACAGGTTTCCGATATTTCCAAATTAATTTATCCCAAAAGTATTCTATTGTCGTCAACAGAAACAAAAATGTTACTTGAGTCGGGTAGTGACCCCGCAAGTATTACAGATTGGTACGAAAAAGAAATAAAATCTCAAGGTTTCACTTCTGTGTCATTTGCAAAAACCGCTGTTAATTCAAATATATTGAATAAGCTTTCTGGAGCCAAAACCGGTAAAAAGATTGAGGTAACTATTCAAAAATCAGACACCGATACCCAAACAAAAATAGAGGTGATTTTTTAGAAAGTATACGGCAGTGGATCATTTTCAAGATACATCAAGGATTCATTTTTTAACTTACGGATGCGCGTAACTGCTATCAATCTGCCATATTTAATAATTAGACCTTCTTTTTCCAGTTTTTTGATTTCTATACTGACGGTCTCCCTTGTTACACCTGCCAAACTAGCAATTCCTTGATGAGTAATTGGTAATGTAATAAGAATAGATTCTTTCTTTTTTTCTCCAAACCTTTTTGCCAACATTAAAATGGTGCTGGTTATTTTACGTTTAGCATCGGTCAACATAAGATATTCCATCCTAACAAGGATCCCACTTAGACCTCTTACCAATCTCTGTGTCAATTCATAAAGCACTTCATGGTCTGCTTTAATGAATTCCATCACTTTTTCTTTTGGTGCTCTTCTTAGTTCAATTGGAGTTACAGCTTCAAAAAAATATATATTTGGCTCGTTTCCTATCATCCAAACTATCGGAAAGTAAGTGCCGGGTTTAAAAATGTTAAATGTTAACTCCCTTCCCTCCTCGTTTAATGAATAGAATCTTACATTTCCCTTTGATAAATAGTAGACCCAATGTGGAAGATCGTTTGCGCGCAGAATTGTTTCACCCTTTTTGTATCTTACTACGGGAAACTGGCTAAAGAACGATTTTATCCTGTCTGCAACTGCATTGTTCATTGGCCAGCAGTTTAGCACTATTTTGTTAGATTGCAAACATATTTTGAGTGAGGTTCGTTACTGTCAGGTTTATATAATGGGTGTAAGTTTACATTGTTACGGCTATTTTGAATGTAAACAATGAAAAATAATTCCTTTCAAAATTACCTGCTTAAGTTGAAGCAAAAGGTTTCCTCAATTGCTGGGAAACTTCATTCTGACAGACCCTTTTTTGGCCAAAAATTTGCACTTCTAATAATTGGTGTTTTTATAATTGCAATTCTTTTTGGAATGTTTAAATTATTAGGAAAGTCCTCCAAAGTCCAGGTCCAAGACGCAAAAGCCGCTCAGGCAATCAATAATGAATTTGAATTCCCTTTAAAAGACGCTAAAGGTGTGGAAGTCGGTAAAATCAAATTTGAAGTTGAAAACGCGGAACTTAGGGACGAAATAATCGTCAAGGGACAAAGGGCAACTTCCGTTTCAGGAAGAACATTTTTAATACTTAATTTAAAAATTGGGAATACACACAATCAAGCGATCGAGATAACAACCCGCGACTACGTTAGACTTTCTAAAAATGGAGACAAAGCGGAACTTCTTGCCCCAGATATTCACAATGACCCTGTCGAAATACAGGCAATTTCAACAAAATATACAAGAGTGGGTTTTGCAATCAACGATTCGGATAAAGATCTTGTTTTAAGAATTGGGGAAATAAACGGTGACAAACAAGAGGTGCCAATAAATTTTTAAATAGCAATACTATTTATTAATCTATGAACGACTCATACTCAACAAAAAATATTTCACCACTTTTAATCGATGAGTTAAAGCATGCAATTAAAAGCGTTACGAGTTATGGAAGTATAGAAATATTTGTTCAAAACGGACGCGTTACTCAAATTTCAACAAGACATATAAAGAAAACCGTGCTTGAAAATGGCAACGGACACTCAAATGGTAAGAGTATGGATAATGTCGGATTATAAGACACTTAACAACCGTGATAAAACACTTAACAACCGTGATAAAACACTTGACAACCGTGAAAAGTAAATATATATATTAAGTAATAAGTTTGAGCTGACCGCAAACGGAGGCTTTTGTTCCTGATAAATTCGGGGACGGAAGCCTCCGTTTTTGGTTTTACCCGAAAGGAGAATATCAAAAACGGTGGAAGAACGAAGTGACTCTTAGATCTTGAACTTGTTTCAGGAGGAGTAAAAGGAAAGGGGGTGAAAAATATATGAACAAATTTCAAAAAGCATTAGCTTCAGCTTTAGCAACCGGTGCTCTTTTGGTAAATACAGTTTTACCTGTTTTTGCCACAACCACAATTCAGATTAGCGGAAATGGAACAAATAGTGATAATACATCTAATGTTTCTTTCACCCAATCTACAACAGTTGTCCAAAGCAATGTAGCTAATGTAGTAAACGATGTTGATACAGATGCAGATACTGGAGACAATGATGCCAATGACAATACAGGCGGAGAAGTTTCAATCGAAACTGGAGACGCTGATGTTGATGTCAAAGTAAATAACACCCTAAACAGCAATTCAGCAGAAGTTGATTGTTGTGTAGGTGGAGATACAGAGGTTTTAATCTCAGGTAATGGATCTGGAACAAACAATGATGCCGATGTTACCTTGGGTAGCAGCATCGAAGTTTTCCAGAACAACTATGCAAATGTATACAACGATGTTGATGCAGATGCAGATACTGGAGACAATGATGCAAAAGATAACACCGGAGGCGACGTTTCCATTAAAACCGGAGATGCTCACACTGGAGTTACTTTAGCAACAACAGCTAACGCAAACTCAGCACGAGTTGGCGGGGGCAACGGTTCCGGAGGATCTCTTTCTGTAAGAATTCTCGACAACGGTACAAACAGCGACAATACAATTAACTTGACACTTGGGGATATGTTAGCCATAGTCCAAGGTAACGTAGCTGATGTAGAAAACGATGTCGATGCAGACTCAGATACCGGAGACAATGATGCGGAGGACAATACCGGCGGAGAAGTTTCAATCGAAACTGGAGACGCTGATACCGACGTAAGCATTGACAATGAGGTTAACTTCAACTGGGCAGACGCAGACTGCGGATGTCTTTTAGAAGACCTTTTGGCCAAAATTGCCGACAATGGATCTGATACAAACAACGATATTAACGCCACGTTAGGATCGCTTCTTAGTGTTTTCCAAGGAAACTGTGCTGGTGGACAAGGTTTACCAGTCAGCTTGGAGCATGAAGAGGATGGTGATTGTGGACTTAATAACGATGTCGATGCAGACTCAGATACTGGCGACAATGATGCAAACGATAATGGAGGAGATTCAGACGGAGATCCATCTATCGTGACAGGAGATGCCGAGAACAATATAGAAATTGAGAACTCAGGCAACTCTAACGTTTATGGCGCAGCTTCCGATTGGGAGCTTCCCGAATGGGATTTCAATTTCAATTTTTCGTTTGATTTAAGCGATTTATTGGATTGGTTAAGCGATCATAGCTAATCCTATTGGTTTTTCTGGCGCACCGCTCGCACTTCGGCGGACGCCGGGAAACCTAGGAAGAGAAAGTTAAAAGTTAAAAGTAACAACGAAATGATAGGAAAGAAAATTAAAACATTTAAAAAATTACTAGCCACTTTACTGGTGGCTGTAATGCTGTTAACAAGTGGCGGGGCACAAGTTGCATTGGCATTTGATATTCCAACTCTGCCACCAGCACCAACAGCACCACCCGCACCAACCGCTCCACCAGCACCGACTACTCCTCCAGCGCCTTGGGATCCAACCCCCGCACCAACACAAGCGCCAACTCCAACACCAATAGCAACAAGCGAGTCAACTCCAACACCGGAAGCAAGTGCTCAGCCGGAAGCAAGCCCCGAAGCTTCCCCAACAACCTCTCCTGATAGCTCAACCAGCAATAGTGGAAATACTGAGTCAGGTGGCCAATCCTCAGACGGACAGATTGGGGACCCATCAATAGTCACGGGCGATGCAAATAGTACCGGTGCAATCATAACAGATGCAAATACAAACACCTCAGCTACTTTGGCAGGGGATGGAAGTGGGGGAATCTCTGTAGTAAATACTGAAAACGGATCTGATTCAACAAATGACGGCTCGGTCACCATTGTCGAAAACAACAATACTTTCCAAAACAATAGCGCAACAGTAGTAAGTGACTTAAATCAAGATTCGATAAGCGGACAAAACTCTACCTCAAGCAATGTTGGTAATTCTTTTATAAGTACCGGGGATGCAGTTGCAACAGGAACTATAATCACCGCTGTTAACACCAATGTCGATGGAGTTGCAGTTGCCGAATTTAATGTAATGGATGATCAGTTGGGTGATATTGTTTTGGATTTTGGTACAGGTTGCCTAGTTGGCTGCAACACCGGCCCACTCTTGGCTAAAAACTCAGGTAATGGAGCAGATTCTACTAATACTTCTGATATCAATTCAATTATAAATAACAATACTTTTCAAACCAACGACGCAACAGTTGAAAACAATATGACTCTTTTGGCCGATTCGGGAAATAATGAAGCAGATAAAAATACAGGAGGGGATTCCGTAATTGAAACGGGGGACGCAACTGTCGCCGCAAATGTTCTAACTTTTGCCAATAATAATATTGCAGGAAATGTGATCTATGCTGTTGTTAACATTTTCGGAAATCTTATTGGGGACATCATTCTCCCAGACGGCTTTTCCGCACCTTGTTGTTCGGGCGATCTTGCGGTAGTTAACTCCGATAATGGAAGTGGGTCTACAAATACCGGAAACGTCAATCAAACCACAAATGACTCAACCTATCAGTTTAATAATGTAGACCTGGACAACAATCTTACCTTTGACGCGACAAGCGGTGGAAACTCAACCAGTGACAATACGAATGGAGATTCTTCGATAACAACGGGGGACACAAGTATAGATGCCCAAGTGTTAAATATTCTTAACAATAATATTTCAGGAGGAAATTACTGGCTTGTGATTGTTAACCAAGCAGGGCGCTGGATCGGAAGAATTTTGGGAAGCGACGAGGGAGTAGTTTATGGGGGCTCTGAAGAATTTGAATTTGGAGTAAACGAATTCGGTGAAATAACTGTTCTTAACTCAGGTAACGGATCGGGTTCAACAAACACGGGATCTGTAAATCAAACAACCAACGACACACTTGTTCAAACCAACAATGCCCACATCACTAACAATGTTAATCTTACTGCAAATACAGGAGACAATTCGGCAAGTAAGAATACAGGGGGAAATTCAAGTATTGAAACTGGGGATGCAAAAATAATCGCAAACATTGTTAATTTTGTAAACAACAATATCTCAGGAGGCGGACGGCTTTTGGTTACAGTTGTAAACGTATTTGGCAGTTGGCTAGGGAACTTTGTAGGGCCAGGGTTTACAGCTGAGGAAGAAGTTCTAGCCACAGCAAATACAGAAAATGTGGCAGGTGGTGGAACAGGCAATTCCTCCGCAAGTCAAAATAACAACAATTCCACGTCTGCTGAAAGTTCAGCAGGTGCTGTTCAAACCCAAACAAATCATCCACTTATTGGGTTTTTGCCCTTCAACTCTCAAATAGTATCAGCGGGGTCTCAAGTTGCAGGAATCTCCTCGATTATTCCAGATGTGAGTGACGGAAAGAAAACCGTGAATGTTAATTTGGCTTGGGTTTTGGTCGGTCTATTCCCAATTGGGATAGTTTCGATGATAGTAAGAAGAAGATATGGAATTTAAAAAAAGACGAATCCTGCCCCTTTTCACAACAGTGCTTCTGGTGGCTTCGCAACTTATGACAACGGTTGTACGGGCTGAAGAGTTTGTTATTTCTGGAAATGGTGGGGGGAGCAGTAGTGAAATTTCGTTGAGTTTAGCAACAACCGCAGTAGTTGAACAAACAAATAACGCCAATATCACAAACAATGTTGATTCCTCAGCAAACACCGGAGGAAACGAAGCAAACAATAATTCTGGGACAGCCTCCATTACAACAGGGGATATTTATGAGAGTATTAATGTAACAAATACTGCGAATACTATAGTCACCGACACTCCTTGCTGCGAAAACGATATCTCTGCAAACATTTCTGCAAACGGTGAGGGATCAAATAATTTAATTGCAATGAACATTGAAAATGGAACTACAGTTAATGTAAATCAGTATGCCAATATCACAAACTCTGTGGATGGACAGGCAAATACAGGTAGAAATCAAGCCAACAACAATGGTGGGAACGTTTCAATTCAAACAGGAAATATTATCGCCAACTCATCGGTCAAAAATTCTCCTGTAAATGTTTATTCGGCAACTGCGGGAAGTGGTGGAGGATCTTTCATCGCCGTAATTTCCGGAAATGGTGCAAACAGCCAAAACACCATAAATGGCGTCTTAAATAATATTTCACAAATTAATGCAAATAACATTTTTATTCTTTCTAATATAAACAACTGGGATTTAAACACAGGTGAAAACTATGCAAACGGCAATATTGGAGATGTTTCCATTAGAACCGGAAACATAGCTCTGAATATTCTTATCGAAAATATGGGAAATGTGGGAGAAGCGCATATTGACTGTTGTGAGGATCCAAATGACCCAGGAGACCCAGGGGACCCGGGTGATCCAACCCCCACACCAGGGCCCGCTCCAACAGTAGCATCAAGTAGTGGTGGCGGTGGGTCCACATCTGGAAGTTCGATAGGACCCGCGATTTTGGGATTATCCAATACTTCGAGCCAAACCGCACGTATGGTTATGTTATACTTCGGAGCCGTCATGATGATGACGGGACTTGGAATAATTTCTAAAGGATATGGCAAAAAAGCGATCTTCTTCAAAAAAAGTTAGCCCCAAAAAGAAAAAGTTTGATTTCCGTAAGTTTGACCCCCACAAGCTTTCACTTGGACTGATTTTTCTTTTTTTAGGTCTTTACATTGTTGTTGGGGTGCTTAGGACCTTCACTACGCAAAAAGCGGTGGAAAGTGGCGCAGTTAGTGCCTCAGCTTTCCAAAATTTGGGCCCGATCAAAAAGGATCAAAAAGAGCCAATACGTGTGATTATCCCGACTGTTTCAATTGATCTTTCTGTTCAACATTCAAAAATTATTGCGGGCTACTGGCAGGTGTTTGATGATACTGCGGCTTGGGGGGAGCAATCGGGCTACCCAGGCCAACCTGGTAATCAGGTAATTTTTGCCCACGCAAGAGAGGGTTTATTTCTTCCGCTAAAGGACATAAAGATTGGCGCAAAAATCTATGTTATGACGGATGACAAGTGGTTTGCCTACGAAGTCAAAGAAATAAAGGATGTTTTGCCCAATCAAATCGAAGTAATTGCTCCAACACTGGACGAAACCCTGACCATCTACACCTGCACAGGATACCAGGATTCAAAAAGGCTTATTGTGACCGCAAAAAGAATCTAAAAACTATTACCTTATATCCATATTTATAAAGCATCCTGTAATAGTACTTGACAGGGTCAAAAGATGGTGATATCATACCCGATATAGTTTAATTATATGACTAAATTTAATGCAGGTAAGGCATCCGTTTTAGCACTCTGCGCCACTTTGGTGCTTTCTTCGTTCTTGCTTTTAAATTCATTAAGCACAGCATCTGCAATACCTGATCCCAAAGCTTATATATGTAAATACGTGGGAACTCCGGGTATCAACGAAACACTTCAGACTGGAAACAATCCAATCGAAATATCAACCAATGCACTACCAAATAACTGGACCATCGGTGGTCATTTTAATGACAGTCAAGGACGATCTTATGTCTTGGGATTGGTACCCATGAACCCAGAACCTGATGCTGATGATTGTCCTATAAATTTACCTACACCAACAGCTACACCTACAGCTACACCTACAGCTACACCAACAGCTACTCCTACAGCTACACCTACTGCTACACCATCTGATGAACAAACCCCCGTCTGTACCGATGATTCCTACGACAACTACGGTGGAGAAGACGGCCAATTTAACCAAGAAACAGAAGTATCCGACAATGAACTTTGTTCAAATGATGACGAAGAAGGAACACCAACACCTGAGGCAACTCCTACACCAACAGCTACACCAACACCTAGCAACACTGATACAGGTTACGATGGCGGAGATGGTAGAGGCTGTGCCACACACGATTGTAGCGGAAACGTTCAAGGCCAAGTACTTGGAGCATCAACATTGGCTTCAACTGGAAGCTTTGACGAAATCCTTTACACAGCTATAATGACATTAGGTGGAACACTATCTGCATTCGGTATCAAAGGCTTCAAAAAAGTTTCTAAAAAAGCTTAAGAAAAATAAGCAATTTAGATCCTCATTCATTCTCTTAATTTCTGGTTTGTTTTTGTTAATTTTTGGTGGCATAAACTACTATCGAGTTCGGATTCTCTCATTCACTAAAAGCCCAATTGCAGCCCCTGCTACCCAAATCGGGGAGTACCCAACACGTATTATGATTCCTTCTATTGGGATTGATTTACCTATTGATATTGGAACAATCAAAGACGGTGTTTGGCAAATTTCCTACAGCAATGCTACGTTCTTAGATTCATCAGCCAGGCCTGTTAGTGGCAGTAACACCGTAATTTATGGCCACAATAAAAAGGCAATTTTTGGCAACTTACCTTACTTAAGCATTGGTCAAAAGATTTTCATTAAAACCCAAGATGGTGTGGTGCATTCGTACGTTGCCTACCAAAAGGATTTTGTTGGGAGTGACAGGGTAGACTTGATTAACCCGACAAACAAAGAAGAGCTAACAATTTATACCTGCTGGGGTTTATTTGACCAAAATAGAGCTGTAATTAAGGCAAGACCAATCTAATTTTTTGGGTGAGACAAAATCATTATACAAAGTTTTGCCCTGTTGCAACTAGTAGATTTTGTCTGATACTTTTGATTCGTGAGTTGGGATTTTGAAAAATCATTGGCACAAGAGCTTGCAGCCAGAGCTGCAGAAGAAGCTGAAAGGTTGGCCAAAAAAATACAATCCGATGAAACAATCTCCGAAGTAATTGAAGTAAACAAAGCCATTGCCTATTCTTTAGATCTGTCTGATGAGGCCTTTCATAGTTTAGCATCAGATCCAGAAAATTTTTTAAAATATAAAGAACTCTTGGCAGCCGAAACTCAGCAAACAGAAACCCACGGAGAGGCTGTTATAAATAGTAAAAACGATAAGCTTAATCCTAATCACAAAACTCAAAAAACTTCAAAAATTACAGGCACGGTATTTAATACAACATATTGGGACCCTAATTTTAATGATGTAACCAAAGCGATGCGCAAAAAATAATATCTTTCTCTTGCTTCCTAAACTTCTAAGATATACAATGTGTTGAGGCTGTAACAGCCTTATTTTGTGTATAAAACAAGGCAAATTTCAAGCACGAAATACTAAACTCGAAACAAATAAGAAATTACAAATTCAAAATGTTTCGAATTTCGAAATTAGGATTTAGAAATTAGATAATATATGGATATCGGTAAAATTCAGAATACAGAAATAACGAGTGAACTTTCTAAGTCATACTTAGATTACGCAATGAGCGTTATCGTAGCTCGCGCCCTTCCCGACGTCAGGGACGGCTTAAAGCCCGTTCACAGACGCATTTTATACGCCATGCATTTAATGGGCCTTCATTATTCAACTTCCACAACTGTTAAAAGCGCCAAGGTCGTTGGAGAAGTACTTGGAAAATATCATCCACACGGGGACATGGCGGTTTATGATGCCATGGTACGTATGGCACAGACTTTTAGTATGCGCTACCCACTTGTGCATGGTCAGGGAAACTTTGGATCGGTTGATGGGGATTCAGCCGCCGCCCTAAGGTACACCGAGGTAAAATTGGCTAAAATTTCAGACTCAATGTTAATTGACATGGAAAAAGATACTTGTGATTTTACGGAAAACTTTGATGCAACTTTAAAAGAACCAGTGTATCTGCCGGCACTTCTTCCTAACCTACTTTTGATGGGGTCGGAGGGAATTGCCGTTGGTATGGCTACTAAAATTCCACCACATAATTTATCAGAAGTTGTAGACGCTGTGATGGCCATGATTAAAAAAGGTAAAGTTGTTACAGAAAACGCCAAACAAGTTGAACAAACCGATTTTATAATTAAAAAAATTAATTTAGTTGCTGCGGGGGAGGGTAAGGCACTAACTGAAACTGAGTTAAACCCAAGTGAAGTAAGTTTTGAAACAGACATTACTTTGGATGAGTTAACCGATATTGTCCCGGGCCCAGATTTTCCAACTGGGGGCGCAATTTACGACGCCGCAAGTTTAAAGGAAGTCTACGCAACAGGACGCGGAAAAATTACCGTCCGTGGAATTGCAGAAATAGTCGATGGAGATAAAGGAAAGAGCTCCATTATAATTACAGAGATCCCATACCAAGTAAATAAGGCCGAAATGGTGGCCAAAATTGCCGAACTTGTAAAAGATAAAAAGGTTGTTGGAATTAGTGACCTAAGGGACGAATCCGACAAAGATGGTATGCGTGTTGTGGTTGAACTTAAAAGGGATGCCAAACCAAAGTCGGTTCTAAATAATATTTTTAAACACACCCGCCTCCAAACAACTTTCCCAGCCAACTTTGTTGCCCTTGTAGAA
>DASSIE010000008.1:0-2286 GCA_035692185.1 Patescibacteria group bacterium
ATACCTCTCTCCCCCATCTCCCATCGATTCGGTTTCTATATCCTCATCTTCGGAAAGAGTCATGTGAACGATTCTTCTTTGTCCTGCGGTTAAATTGTATAGGCTTTGAGGTTCCTTTGTCTCTTTAGCACGTTCGGCAGTAGTTAAGGCAAGGTTTTTAAGGTAGTCTTCCTCCTTTTCTCTATAGTCTCCTACATTAACAACTACCCTGCTCCACTCACCCGTTTTTTGTTTTAAGAGAATTCCTAAAATTGTTTGAATACTGGTTAAAGTTTCTCCTTTTTTACCAATCAGAAGGCCGGTCTCTTCCCCACCCTCAATATTTACCACAAAGGCTTCGTTTTCTTTATCAAATGAAACTTCGACTATGGCTTTGGTTGACATCTGAGATAATAATTCCTCTGATATCTTTTGGAGGTTTTTTAAATTTTTTTCTTCAGACACGTTTTTTGCCTCTTTTGGAGACTTTTTAGTATTCATCGTGCTTAGGATTTTACCAGATTAAATCATTTAAAGAAAGAGGAAAGCTTCTTTACAGTTGGGGTGAGGCCTCCCCAGCCCGACATACGTACTTGCTGCCAAACGGTTCCAATTGAAAATACAAGCCAATAAAGGGCGAGGCCGGAAGGAAATTTATATCCAAAATATAAAGTCATCAAAGGCACTGTGTACATCATTGAGGATTGCATGGCCAGTTGCATATCGTCTGTTTCTGATTTAGTGGATTTAACAACCTTCTTTTCTGCTTCAACATATGGAGCAGTAATTTTAATTGACAAAAATTGTGAGATTGTAGCTAATATTAAAAATATACCTGGAATGGCAAATGGTAAGCCTGGAATATTAAATAGGTCGGGTTTGCTTATATCCAAGTATAAAAACCCAGTATTCAATGTTGCAGTTGACTCAATTTTCAAAGGTGAATATAAAAGTGTGTTTAGCTTCGCAATTGATTCAGGGGTGTTGGACAACGATGATGCAAAGACTTGATAAAAAGTGATTAAAATTATAATCTGTAAAATCTGGAAAAGGCATCCGGCTCCCGGATTAATACCTTTTTCCTTGTAAAGCTCTGCTTGGGCTTTAGAAAATCCCAACTTATCGGTTCCATATTTCTTTTTAAGTTTATCAACAAGGGGCTGAACATCTTTAATCTTTTTCATGGATTCCATTTGAGGCTTACTCAATGGACGGGTAATTAAAAATAGAGTGGAACTAAATAAAATGGTGGCAAGCCCTAAGTTGTGCCAAAATAAGTTATAAAAGAATATAAGCCCGTTGGCTAGTGGTTGGGTTAATATAATAGAAAAAAAATTCATATGAATTACTTGTTTGGAATCGGATCATAACCTGAGCCTCCCCAAGGGTGACATTTTGAAAATCTGGTAATTCCTAGACTTAATCCTTTTGAGACTCCAAAACGGTCGAGAGCCTCTATTGTATACTGACTGCAAGTTGGTGTAAACCTACAAGCTTTACCAAAAAGAGCCTCAAAGACAGGAGAGACGACTGCTTTATAGGTTTTTATTAAGTAAATTAGTAGTATTTTCAATTATTTAGAAAGTCCAGTTTCTTTTAGGGCATTTTTAACCTCATTCATAACCTCACTCGTTGGAAATTTAACAATTATTGTTTTAGCCAAAAAGACAACATCAAAACCAGGGACTAGGATACTTGAAGAAAGCCGAACAGCCTCACTCATTGTTCTTTTAAACCTATTTCGGTCCACTGCGTCTTTAGAAATCTTAGTTGATACAATGAAAGCAAATCGGCTGGGAAGGTTATCGTCTCTTTTTAAAATTGCAAGGCCAAATGCTTTAAATTGTCGCACAATTCCTTCATTTTGAACCCTTTCAAAATCTTTAGATCCTGTAAGCTTAAATTTTTTAGCAAGCATATTTGTGAGTGGGGAATTAAACCGAAAGTTTTTTCCTACCTTTTAATCTTCTTCTTTTTAATACGTTCTGGCCGGTTTTGGTCTGCATGCGCTTCATAAAGCCGTGTACACGCCTGCGTTTGGTTTTGCTTGGTTGATAAGTTCTTTTTGTAGACATGCATTCATTATACAGTCTCCGGACGGGAGTTTCCAGTGGCTCGACAGGATCACAATATAATGCCTATTGACGAATTGTGGATAACTCGGTAAACATAGGACTCCTGCCAAACCTTGTACTGTTAAAATAAACATGAACAATAATGAAATTTGGCACGATACACTTGAGATTGTAAAAATTTCAGTTTCCCCTGCAATCTTCTCCACATGGTTTTCAAAAACCCACATTTCCA
>DASSIE010000009.1:0-3649 GCA_035692185.1 Patescibacteria group bacterium
GCTCCCGCGTCTAGTATTACAACAGTTTGGGTTGAGCTAGCTTCTGGGGCTGCTGCATCTGCTCCTGCGACTGCTGCTGGGGCTGCTGCTGCAACTGGCATAGCGCTGACTCCAAGTTTATCTTGAAGGCTGGAGACCAGCTCAGAAAGCTCCAAAACTGTAAGTTTTGTAACTTCTTCTACTAATTTTTCAATATTGTTTGCCATATGTAATCACCTCGTTTCTAATCAAATTAATTCATCTTAGATTTTTGATCCAAAATATATACTAATTTCTGTAAATTGCCGTTTAGTGTTCCGGTTAAACCGTACATTGGGGCTACTAAACTTCCAAGCAGTTGGGCGAGGAGAACGTCCTTAGAAGGTAGAGTCGAAATTTTAGATAAAGATGCAGTATCTTGAAAAACACCATTTACAACTCCGACTTTAAATTGTGGGAGACTAAATTCTTTAGAAAATTTTCCAAGTACTTGAATAGGGGCAACAGCGTCACCGGTTCCAATGACAAGTGCAGTTTGACCACTAAGAACTTCCGAAGTTAAGGCTTTGGCATCGATTTTAGCAGATTCTGCGGCGCGTTTAAGAAGTGTGTTTTTAACAACCACCATGTGGGCCTCAACCGCATTAAGTCTGGTCTTAAGCTCCTGTTGGCCTTTAACTCCCAGTCCTGAGTAATTAACCAACGTAAGGGACGTGGCTGTCTGGAGCTCTTTTGTAAGATTATCTACGAAGGTAACTTTATCAGCTTTTAACATGTTGTTGTTTGAGTCCTGAAGAGGGTAGAAGTTCGTTTAATAAGGCTAAAAAGCGATTGTTTCTTCCTCCAGAGTGGCTTAGTTTTGTGCACCCTTTCTTAGGACTGTAAGAGTATTATAGCTTGTATATTAGGAGAAATCAATTAGAGCTAAAGACCTGCACCTTTTTCCACGCTTTGTAGGTTTTTGGTAACAATCGCTGCTTTCTGAAAATTGCCAGATTTACCATATTCCTTAATTTGTGACCTCATTTTGTGTATGACGGTCCTTCTTAAATCTGGTACAGGCTTAACGTGCGTGTTTTCGTCGGCTATTCTTGAGCCTAAATCCGCCTCAGTCATATAGCGATATCTTATTAGAAGGATCTTTAGAAGTCAAATTAATTTAAACTACCTGGAGTTTGACTGAGGGGCTCATTGTTGACTTAACAAATGCCCTGACAACTTGTTTTGAGCCTCCAAAAGCGTTTAATATAGCTTCTAAGTTTTTAACAATCTCTTCATCTTTTTGGCTAACTTTACCTAGGACCGTGTGGATAAGTGGAGCTTCTTTTTCGGTTTTTAAAGTAACTGTTCCAGTAGAAAACGCTGTTGCTTTTTTAACGTCTGGAACTAATGTTCCATTTTTTGGATTTGGCATCATGCCCCTAGGCCCCAGTAATTTTGCAAAAGGAACTAATTTTGGCATCATGTCTGGTGTACTTACTAAAATATCAAAATCTATTTTGCCTGCTTTTAATTTCTCGATTGTAGCCTCAGTTGCTATCTCAACTTTCTTTTGTCTGCCTGCAGCATGTGGAAGTTTAATTTGAGCAGAAATTCCAACCTTTTTCATAACCAAATGAAGTTCGATTGTTCCGTCAAACTTGGAGTAGGAGAGTTCTTTAACTAATTTAACAGCTTTTTCAGCTGAGTATTGCTTACCTACTTCAAGCTTTCCTTTTGAAGCAACGTATTTCTTTCCCCTTACTTTTTCTTCACGAGATTTTTTTGAAGATTTTTCAGATGCTACTTCGTTTACTGTTTCTTCCGTTGGCGCAGCTTCAACTACTTTTACGCGTTGTCCACCTTTTAAGCCAGCGACATGAATCTTCTCAGCTTCACCTTTATGTGCTTTTTGAGATTTCTCTTTGTTTTTGTTGTTTATTTCGTCTGAAACGATTGCAGTTTTAGTCTTTCCCATATTAGTTTTCTACTTTTACTCCCATACTTCTTGCTGTGCCTTCTATAATTTTCATAGCTGAATCAATATTTGTGGTATTTAAGTCGTCCATTTTGTCCTCGGCAATAGCTTTTACTTGTGCCTTGGTTAAAGTTCCAGCGGTTTCCCTTGGAGCTTTACCTGATCCCTTTTCTATCCCTAAAACTTTTTTGATCATGTCAGCAACTGGGGCTTTTTTGATAATAAAATCAAAACTCCTATCCTCATAAATTGTTATAACAGCCGGGGCAACTTGGCCCTTCATATCTTTTGTCTTGTCGTTGTACTGTTTAACAAACTCCATGATAGCAACACCGTGTTGACCCAAAGCGGTACCAACGGGTGGAGCTGGGGTAGCCTCAGCTGCTTTAAGATTGATTTTGACTACTGTTTTGACTTTTTTTGCCATTCTATTTTGGTGCGCAAACGAAGCTTTTTGTAAAGAAGTTTCGACTTGCGTCTGCCTCAGAAATTCTGAGGTAGATGAATTGTATCAGAAGTGTATAATTTATTCAAATGCCAAAGGATGCACTTGAGGGTGAGCCATTAGAACCTGGGATATACACAAGAAAGATAGCCAGTGTTTCACCTGAAAAAATAGGCACGAAAATGCTTAAAGAATTGCAAGAAATGCGGGGAGTTGAGACAGAGCTTGTGGAAAAGCCTGGAGAAGCTCCAAAGGTGGAAGTGCGTGTTAATACGATTGTCTTACCTCAAAAAAAGAAGTAGTTTAAACTTTTTGTCACCCGTTAGGGTCAAGAGAGTATCTTAGACTTGTTTGTCACTCGCAAGAGTCAAAAGGTGTCTTACACCTTTTGTCAGCCGAAGGGTCGAGAAAGAGTATCTTATACTTTCTGTATTTGCAAGAAATCTAGCTCAACTGGAGTTTCACGGCCAAAAATGCTTACCAATACTTTAACTTTTCCTTTTTCCTCATCCATTTCATGGATTGTTCCAAGGAAGTCGCTGAATGGACCATCACTAATTTTTACAGCTTCACCGACGCTGAATTTAGTTTTAAATCTGGGGGCTGGGGAGCTAATAAACTTTTGAATGTTAGAAACCTCAATTTCGGATAATGGGGTTGGGTTATTGCCCGAACCTACGAAACCAGTTATTCCAGCTGTGGTTCTAATTGCCAACCAAGTTGTGTCGTCCAAGATCATTTTAACCAAAAGATAACCCGGGAAAATCTTTTCTTTAACTGTTGCTTTTTTACCACCGCGAATTATAACTCTGTCTTGGGTGGGGACTAACATCTCAAAAACACTACCGGCCAAATTCATGGTTTCTACTCTTTGCCTAAGCGTTTCCATAACACGAATTTCGTGCCCCGAAGAGGTGTGAACCACATACCATTTGGCTTTGGGATCTTCGGTTTTAGCAATGACAATGTGGCCGGGAATCTTCTTTTTCCCGACTCCACGCTCGTTAATCTCTATTTCTTTTGTGATGTCTGCTTGTATATCGTCTGCCATTTGAGTCGCTATTATTTAGATACTACGAATGCTAGGGTTTTTGTAAAAATGTAGTCAAGGCCTCCAACGTAGAGTCCTAATATACCCGAAACTAGGAATACTATCAAGGTGAGCCTAACAACACTGTCTCTTTTTGGCCATGTAACCTTAGATACTTCACTTCTGACTTCGGAAAAAAAGGTAAGAATTGACTTCACAGGCCCAATTGTAGCAAAAA
>DASSIE010000010.1:0-74525 GCA_035692185.1 Patescibacteria group bacterium
TCCACTTTTTACCTTTTACCTTTTACTTTTTTCTGTTGCCATATTCATGACCCACAATAAATCATCTTTTATTTGGGAGAGTATTAAAATACTTTCTTTTGTTCAATTTCCTTGGAGGTTTTTATCAATTGTAATTTTTTCTGGAAGCTTAATAGGGGCATGTTTTTTGACATTGATTGAAAATAAATGGTTAAGAATGATATCAATTATCATTGTATTTTTGTCAGTGGCGCTAAATTGGCAATATTTTAAGCCTGAGCATTTTTATAAAGATGTAACAGATGAAACAAAACTTTCTGGTCAAAGTTTTACTGCGCAGCAGCAAGGGTCACTTCTCGATTACCTGCCAAAAACAGCTCTTGAACCGAGGAGACTTCCAGAAAAATTAAAAAACTTTGTAAATAATTCAAACAGTTGGGAACTAAAAACAACATCTGATAAAGAATCTGTGATCGAAGTCCCCGTGTTTGATTTTCCAGGATGGAAGGTCTTTATTGACGGTAAAGAAACAACTCATTCAAATAAAAATGTTCTGGGAATAATTAGTGTTGTGGTTCCCGCGGGAGATCATGTTATTGTTGGAGAGTTTACAAATACACCAATTAGAACTTTTGGCAATACATTAACTATAATAAGTTTTTTACTGTTAGTCCTAACATATGCAAAAGGTCGAAAATTTTTTAATTAGAAATATATTTTTAGTAATTTTATTATTATCAATACCTGCAATTTGGGCCTTATTTGTTTATGGTTTTTATGGTGCAAGCGATGACCTTCATATTGCCTGGCTTCATCAAATGGATGCAGCTCTTCGTTCAGGTCAGTTCCCCCCTAGGTTTGCCCCAGATTTGAGTTTTGGTTATGGCTACCCACTTTTTAATTTTGTTTTTCCATTACCCTTTTATGTCGCTGAAATATTTCATTTTCTTGGACTTTCCCTAGTTGATAGCGTCAAGTCGGTATTTATTTTGAGTATCCCCCTCTCTGGCTATTTTATGTATAAATTTTTAAAAGAACACGCGTCATTATTTCTTGCACTTGCTGGGGCTACTATCTATATTTACACACCGTATCGTTCTACAGATATATACATTAGGGGCGCATTTGGTGAGGCTTTTGCATTTATTTTTCCACCATTAATTGCATACGCAATTACAAAGCTTTCAAGGGTAGAAAATATAAAATGGACTGGCATTTTGGGAATGGGCATCGCTGGACTTATTTTATCCCACAATATTATGGCCTACATGTTTATACCGTTTTTGTTGATTTTTGCTTTTGTCATTGGTTTTAACAAGAAAATTTTTAAAGGTTTTATTTTAGGGTTTCTTATAAGCATTTATTTTTGGTTACCTGCTATTGTTGAGAGCTCTTTAATGAAATACGATACGGTTTTTAATTTTGTTGATCATTTTCCAACAATCAAGCAGCTAATAACTCCATTTTTTGGTTATGGAGCAAGTGTAGCTGGGCCTTATGATGGTATGAGCTTCTTTATGGGAACAATTAATCTAATTTTGATAGGGATCACACTTGTTTATTATAAAAAACTAAATAAAATTTTACTTTGGGGAATTGGGATGGTTGCAATTTCTGTGTTCATGATGAATTTTAGATCGAGTATTTTTTGGAAATATCTTCCACTTATTCCATACTTTCAGTTCCCGTGGAGATTTCTGTCACTTACTACATTTGCAACCTCGATACTCGTAATTGTTTTGGATAAATTTAAATACAGCAAAGAGATCGCTATAGTTCTAGTAGTAGTTGTAGTCGCCATAAATTTTAATTATTTCAAGCCTCACGATTTCTTGGGCCGAACTGACGACTACTATATTAATAGATATATTCCAACTCCAATTGCGTCAAATGAATATTTAAAGACAGGGGAAGAGTACTTAAGACTCCCCAATGCTACAGAAAAAAGGCCGACTGTGGTTTCTCCTAATTTAAGTTTAGATAATACTTTTGAAGTAACTACGGAAAACCAAAAAACTGTTGACTATTATAAATATTATTTTCCAGGGTGGACAGTTGAGGTTGATGGTAAAAAGGTAGAAGCATATGCCGGGAAACCATACGGACAAATTGAATTTAAAGTTCCAGCTGGAAAGCATATAGTGCATGTTTATTTTGGCGAAACTATTTTTAGGAGAATTTTGGATATCGTATCCATTGCAAGTTTGGCGCTAACATTAGTTATCGTATTTAAACACAAAGACGAATAATGAAAAAATTATTTTTACTACTTACCTCAATATTAATTTTGATTGGAATTTTCTTTCAAGGAGTGGCCATGTTTAAGAGTGGATCTATAAGGAATCAAAGAATTGGTTACTGGGGGCCACTTGCACGCGACGGGGTATGGCACGAAGCTTTAGTTGGACAAATTGGTAAGAAAATTCCTCCACAAAACCCAGGATTTGCTGGTAACGATTTGATTAATTACCATTATTATTATGACATTTTAGTTTCTAAAATGTCGTCGTTCATGATCGTTCGTCCATCATTTTTAATTTATATTATTTTCCCAATAATATTCTCGACCCTTTTTGGCATTGGAACATATAAACTGTCGCTTATTCTTTTTAAGGATAAGTACGTAAGTTTAATATCTGTATTTATTGCATATTTCGGAAGTAGTTTTGGTTGGGTAGTTGATTTAATTAAGCATAGGGAAGTTGGAGGCGAGTCTGCCTTTTGGGCTAATCAGCCTGTTTCAATGAATTTAAATCCTCCCTTTGCGATATCTTTAGTGATCATAATTTTTGTAATGATCCTTCTTGATTCATATATAAATAAACCAAAGTTTGCAAAAGGAACTTTGATAGCAATTCTTTCAGGGACTTTAATTGGTTTTAAAGTTTATGCCGGGGTAGTACTTCTTTTTGGCTTGTTTATTTTGGGTATTAAAAAATTGTATTTTGATAAGGACCGAAAGATATTAATAATATTCATATTCTCGCTACTGATCTCTCTCTCAATTTTCATACCCCAAAGTAGGTCCGCATCGCAACTTCTTGAAGTTAACCCAATGTGGTTAGTAAATACCATGATTGATGCAGGGGACAGAGTTGGGATACCTGATTTTACTGCGAAAAGATTTGCTTATCTCGGAGGCCGTGAATGGTTTAAGTTTTCAATCATAGAAATAATTGGTTTAATAATATTTTTTGTTGGCAATCTAGGGACAAGAATTATCGTAATTTTTGCAATAAAGAAAAGCCAGTTAAAAAGTGACCTGTTTATTTTAATATTTTCAATGATGACGATTTCTTTTATACCAATTATAATTTTTACCCAAAAAGGCAACCCTTGGAATATAATTCAATTCTTTTATTATTTTATTTATTTTGCTGGACTAATGGCAGCTTACAGTTTAAGAAGAATGCCTCTAGTACTTGCTATCTTAATTATCGCCGTTACCCCAATTAGCTCTATCTCTACATTTAGAAGCTGGTTATATCCAAATCCACCTGCATATTTATCAATCAAAGAATCTGAGGCTTTAAATTACCTGTCAAAGAAACCAGAGGGAATAGTGCTTAAACATCCATTTGATAATATATTAAGAGATAGGTTTAAAGACCCATTTCCAATTGCTGTGTATGCGGATAGCATATACGTATCAGCGTTTTCCGGCAAAAGTGTTTTTATTGAAGATGTAGAACAGCAAATAGTGTTAAATACCGATTATAAAAACAGGCTTGCTGACGCAAACAGGTTTTTTATTGAAAAAGATTTAAAATGGTCAAATAAATTCTTAATCGATAACAATATTAGATATATTTATCTGCCAAAAATTTACAAGCTACCTATGGCAGAAGCGGAATACTCAATGGTCAAGATTTTTGAGAATGAAGATGCTAATATTTACAAAGTAATATGACAACACAAATAAAGAAACTATTAGTGCTGGCAATATTTTTACGCCTATTAGTAGCAGGGTTTTTATTTCACCCTGATATAAAAACGATAAACTTTCAGACTTCATTTTTAAAACATGGAGTTTTTAATATCTATTCCTATTTAGTCGAAAACAAAAAGACTCTACCGCTTAAAGATAATTTTGTTTACTTTCCACTTACATATTTTACAGTTGGAGGATACCAGTGGTTAGCATCTCCAATTTTAGGAAAAGGTTTTGATTTATGGCTTTCTGATGCTGGTTCAAATTCAGTAGTCACAAATTCCAATATTTTTAAATACTTAATTTTGTTAAAATTGCCACTTCTGGCAATGGATATTGCGATTGCGTTTCTTCTAATGAGGTTCTTTGAAACACGTGAGGATAAAGAGAAGGCGTTTATTTTCTGGCTTTTTAATCCATTTACAATAATTATCATTTATGCGTTCTCAAATATAGATATATTTTCGGTAAGTTTAACTCTTCTTTCATTTTTAATGATCAAAAAGGAAAAACTAATTTTGGCATCTTTTTTATTGGGAATCGCTGCAGGATTTAAATTATACCCACTACTTTTTGTTCCCTTTCTCTTTTTATCAGGTCGTAATTTAAAAGAAAAAATGCTTTTAAGCGTTATTCCCCTAGTTACATTTGGACTAGTAATATTTCCGTTTGTTTCTCCTGCGTTTTTTCAGTCGGCCTTAGTTTCAGGTCTTACAACTGGGATTTTTATGTCGGATTTTGCGGTATTGGCCTTGTCGCTTCTATTTTTCTATGCCGTGTTAATTGACAAGAAAATTAATACATTTAATTATTGGATCATACTGTTTCTAATAATTTTTTCGTTTGCATTATTTCATATTCAATGGCTACTTTGGATCGCCCCGTTTTTAACTATATTGGCAGTTAAAAATTTAAAGCTTTCCTGGGTTATTATTATTTTAAGTATTTTGGCATTTTTAGTCCCCATGCTTTATGAAGACAGATATATGACGATTTCTCTATTTAGAGTTTATAGCACTTGGTATGATTTGCTTCCCACTCCGTTTGTTTTTATTCAGAAGGTCTACGATCCAAGTAATTTACAAAATGTGATTCATTCTGCTTTTGCCGGAGGAAGTCTGGTTATGATTTACAAACTTTTTAAAGAATCTGTATGAAAAAATTAATTTGGTTTACAGCAATTTTTGTTCTATTTTTAGTTTTTATTGTTCCAGGAATCCTAGCACTTGGAATTAAGTTAATACCAAACGGAGATCAGCCTGGGTATGATTCAAACAGACGATTAAGTATTTATGGGGTTAGAGCAGTAAGCCAAAAATTCGTATCAGATAAAAATAACTTGTCTGCAGTTGGGACCTCGCTAAGAAATCCAAATTTAAAAAACAAGAAGAATATAATTTTCAATTTATATGATCTAAATAATAATTTAATTCGAACATCAATTTTAAATGGTCAAAATGTTCAAGATGGTGACTTTACGAAGTTTGTATTTGATCCAATTAAAGACTCCAAAGACAAAGTTTATATTTTTAACATTTCCTCCCCCGAAACAGGTCCTGAAGAAACAACAGAAGTTTTTTACGGGCAAGACATGCCCGCCTGGATAGTTGAATATATATATGATGAGAAAATTCACACAGGAGGAATACCTATCGTCTTATATACAAAACCCAACAGTAAATTTGAAGTAATAAAAGAAATTTATTCTAATTGGCTTTCCAGACTTCTACATCTGAATTCTCAAAGATAAGTGATAAACCAATTTCCCTTGGACTTATATTTGGCTTTTGAATCTTCGGAAAATAAACTATATTTGCGTTTGTTTTAGAAAAAGCCTTATCAACATCGCTCGCCCCTTTGCTTTCGAAAAATAACCTTTTTATTTCAAGTCTACTTTTGTAATCATATCCCATTATGTCGTTTTGTTCGTAATCGTCCATATAAACTCTTCTTGAACTAAAGGTTGGTATATATGAAGTGTCAAACCAATCCCAGATATTTGGGGTAGAATCTTTTAGGTTAAGGTCTGAGTTATATGGCGGGGTTAAGATAACATCGTTTTCATTTGTATTTTCTTTAACAAACCTTAAAGCTTCTAATTCGTTTTTTGATATTTTTGCAAATGCAGGACGTGAATATAGTTCATGATACAAACCAGCTTGAGTAGGAACCATCAGAACAACCAATAATGTGGAAAACAAAATCTGATAAACAGGGTACTTGAGTAGTTTTAAAGAATAATTTGTCGAAATTCCAGCTAATATTCCAAATAGTAATACAAAATACTGTAAGAATTGACTAGTGTTGCCCGCAACTCCCCTTTGTAGAAAAAGTAGTGGGAGAACTATAGATAAAATTATTACGAGCATAAAAATTAAAGAAAAGTAATTTTTGAAAGATAATTTTGCTTGTTTTATAAAATCAAATAGCCCTATAAACCTCATACCCAAATTCCCAAAGAAGAAAATTGTAAGTCCCAACCCTTCCAAAAAAATTACTCTTTTTAAGTTATGTTCATAAACATATGTCTGACGTTTTAATTCCCAATCTAAAAAGTTCAAGCGAGACGGTTCAACAATCATTGTTCTTATGTACCACCATGGCTGAAATATTAAAAATGATGCTCCACCAGAAGAGTTTGGAAAATATAAGATAGCAGCCAGTATTCCACTCAAAAAAGTAAGTAGAAGTAACTGTGGAGTTTTACGATCACCAGATTGCAAGCTTTGCTTATTTTTAATAAGTTGCCAAATTCCAGTCATCCCGATCGCCAAAAGTAGAACAAAGCCGGCATATATCTTAAAAGCAGACAGGGTTCCAAGGAGAAGAACACAAATTGCAAAGTTGAGCTTCCCCTTTTCCCTTAGTAGTTTTAGAAGAAAATATAGCCCAGTTAAAACCAAAAAGTTAGATATTATTTGTGGTGGGTTTCCGCTTGAACTTTGGGGTTGGGTGGCCCAGAAAATACTTTCTCCAGCAATAGTTTTATTTTTAAGGTAGGTAACTATAAAACCAAAACTTCCAGCAAAATACGTAAATACAACAGCCCAAATACTTGCACCGAAACTACCTGTCATTCTTTTCGTCAAATAGAATGCAGAAGCACCTAAAAACAGAGAGTAAATTAGCGGAAACACTCTAAAATATAAATCTAAATTAGATATTGGGGTATATTTGCTAACCATTGCCGGTAAAACATCAGAAAAGAAATGATAATTTACAAGTTTTTGTCCTGCAAAACTTGGATTTTGAAGCGGATATCCCTTTTTAATTTCTTCCATTAAGGCAATATGCCAAGTAGCGTCATGTCCATGTGCACTCCAAAAAACAAGGTCACCATTTTGATAGGTTCCACTTGGCGAAATCACTGCAAGCTGTATGGCAATTCCAACCACAAAAACTAAAATCGTTATAATGGTTTGGAAATCAAACTTTAATCTAATATTTCTAACCTCAGCGATAAAAGGTTTATATATCCAGATTGTAAGAATTATCGATATAGGAATAATTAGAAAAGGAATGTGTAAAACTATAAAGATGTATGAAAGTAGAGTAAGAGCTACAAAACCGACTATTCCACCCATTAGTAATTTCTCCATGGGTAAATTATACTATATATAACTTATATGATACGCAAAACGACATTAATACTTATTGGGATTGTTTTTTTTGGCTTTTTGCTGCGAGCTTATAGAATTACATCACTTCCAATGTATGGCGACGAGCTTACGATGGTATATGACACTTATTCTATCCTTAAAACCGGAATGGACGCGACAGGTGAGCGTATGCCACTTACATTTAGAATGGGAGCGGGGCGACCTGGAGGATATATTTATGCCTCAATTCCATTTGTGAGCATTTTTGGCCCAACCGAACTTGGCATAAGATCATTATCTGTTTTGTCTGGTTTAGGAATAATAGTTTTAATGTTCTTTTTGGCTAAAAAGCTGTTTGATAATGAGAAAATAGGACTTATTGCTAGCTTTTTGACATCAATTTCGATGTGGGATATCTATCTCTCAAGAGGTGGTTTTGAAGCGCACTTCGCCCTCTTATTAGCCTTACTTGGAGTTACAGCCTTTATATATAGTAAATATTTAATTTGGGCGATCGCTTGGGGACTAACAATATTTACATATCCAACATTTAAATTAACCCTCCCAATAATTTTTCCATTATTAATTTGGTTTTGGGAACATAAATTTGGAGAACATAAATTTGGAGTACATAAAACAATAGTTAAAAATAAATTATTTGTTGCATCTTTGATAGTTCTGACGCTTTTTGGAGTGTTGGTAATTCGTGAATCTTTAAAGGGAAGAAGCGAAGAGCGTTTTTTGAGTTCGAATATTTTCTCTGACTCAGGAATGAAGGAGCAACTAATTCAAAAGATAAATGACGAGCGAAACCTATCTAGTCTTCCAAAATTTATTAAACCAGTCTTTTACAATAGACCTTACGAATATTTTAGAATCGTATCAGAAAATTATATTGATAATTTGTCACCCGGATTCCTTTTTCTTAGGGGTGATGGTAATCCAAGACACAATTCGGGAGAGTGGGGAATGTTATATTTTATAGAATTCCCGATTTTACTGGTTGGAATATATAAACTTTGGATTGAAAAAAAGAAAGACATAATTTTTCTTGGAGGGTGGATTCTCATTACACCCCTGGCGACAATGCTAATGGGTGAACCGCACGCCTTAAGAAGCGATTTTATGCTACCGCCAATACTATTGATAACTTCATATACTTTATCGAAATTCACCAGAAAACAATTTTATTTTATTTTCGGACTGATGTTTTTACAACTCATTCTTATACTAAACGCGATTTATTTTTTGTCTCCGAACAAATTTGCAAGTTTTTGGTCGGCAGATGCAAAAACCGAGTCATTGAAGGCAATTAATAGTTCAAAAAAAGATAAAAAAGTTACACTTTCTACAAAAATAGATAATATCGAATATGCGTATGAAGTTTATGCAAAAATAGATCCGAACTTGGTTATATCTCAATATGGAAAATTCCCAAAAGTTTTTGGGAGTGTTTTGATAGTGGATAAGTAAACATGATTTACTGCGGAGAAACAATAAAATAAGCTGCGTTACCGTTTGTTAAATAAATCTTTTTAAGAAGCTCACCTTTCTTGAGATCTTTTTCAGGCAAGTTCCACGGACTACCAACGAACAAAACCCCCTTTTTGAATTTATCATCTCCCCATTCAATATGTCTAAATGTGTATTTATCAAATTTAAAATACGGACTCTCAATATCTGTTCCCAGGGTTTTAGTCTCATCTTGATACCTCTTAGGGTCATATTTTAAATAAAAACGAACATATAGAAATGGATTAGCAACCATGTTTGGTGCATCAACACCATGTCGTTGGTCAAAAACAATCTCTTTATAATCATCTTGATGCTTTCCGATATAGAGAACTGCTTGTTTTAAACCTTCGTCGTAATATTCTCCCCTATCTCTTGGAAAATGTACTGAAAAAACCAGAAAAGCATGTATTAGATTTATGATGATAAATAAACCGTATAAAGAACTAATTAAAAATTTTAAATATTTGTAGTTAACTGTTTTTATCCATTTAATAAATTCAATAAGTCCCAAAGTTGTTATTAATAATAGAATTGGGCCTATATGAAGAAGCCTACCTCCATGCTGCTGATTATTGGTTAATGAGTCAGGAATAATTCCAACCAATAACCAAATAATAAAGATATTCTTATGTGGAATCTGTTTTTTAATAAAGGAAAATATACCCAGAATAAGCCAGGGTATTTCAAAAATATACAAAAGCCCCAAGCCAAAAATGTCGTATGTTGTCATGTGTAGACCGTTAAAGAAAAGAAAATCAAAATCGATATAATTTAGATATCTTTTAAGCCAAAATATAAACAGAAGCGGTAAATCATTTATAGAATCAAAATATTTTACCAAGACATAACGGCTGAAATCGATATCATTACTTATTAGGACCATTGACAGTCTGGTTCCAGCTCCTTGGAAAAATGTCGAATAAATAAGTGGACTAACCAGTAAGAGACAAGTAAATAAAAATAGTGCTAACCATTTGTAATTACCTTTTAATTTTTTGATATTAAAGGCAACTACTATACCTATAAATAACGGTACAAAAAACCTTTGCGCAAAAGAAGTGTACATTGTTAGTACTAAGAAAAAAGCAGACAGTAAAGAAAACCACCTTTTCCCGTCAAGAAACATCATGTAAAACCAGATGCCGAGGAATGCGAAAAGACTACCAATCAAAGGTTCATACGCAAACCTTGAGTAAAATATAAACCATGCGGAAACTGCCATTAAAAAAGATCCAACAAATGCAAGTTTTTTGTCTTTTAATATATATAGTAAAAAAAGATAAAAGATTGGAATAAATATAGTTCCAAAAAAAGCATTTGGAAATCTTACAGCAAAATCGGTTAAGCCAAGTGCCTTTATGGGTAGTAACATTAAATAAGCTGGTACTGGGTTTTTGTAGTCACCAACAGACTTAAAAACTAAAGGCAAAAATTTTCCAAATTCATCCCTGCCGGTTTTAAGTATTGAATACGCTGAATAACCAAAAGATATTTCGTCCCCGTTAAGGCTTGGAGGGTTTGCCGCAATTTTGTAGAACCTTAAAAATCCACCCAAAAAAGTAATTCCAAATAATATTAGTAAAGTTGTTAATATATTTTTCTTCATATTTTTACGGTTCTGTAATTTGGTATTTATCACCAAAATATCTTTCGGCCCTAATTTTTTCTCGATGTTGCAAATCGTTTAATACAGTGAGCGATTGGAATATTATTAAAATAATTGTAAGAGAGAGTAAATACTTTGTTGATCTGTTTTTAGCTTCAAATAAAATATTAATGCCATGAGAAATGATAAACAGCACTATTGGAAAAAATAAAATTAAACGATTTAACGGAGCAAATTCGTTTGCAAGAATAGCAGGAACAACTAAAACAGTTGAGATAAATAATAATTTTACAGTCTCTTTTTTTTGGAGTAACTTATATAAACCAAAGCCAAACGGTATTATAAAACCAAATAAAATTGGCGGACTAAATGAGAAACCTAAAAGTTTATATTCGGGTGTAAAAAAGGCGATTGGACTTAAGAGCGTCGTATAGCGCAATACCAGCGATTCTGCAAAGAATATATACTTATTTTCAGAAATTCTAGCTAAGTTTTTGAAACCATCTTGGCTTGCATTGCCTTGATAACGATTAGCCGTATTAACGAGTGAAGGATCTTCAAATATTTTTACTTCGGCACTGAAGCTACTTACATTTATATTTATAAAAATAGGAAATGTTAGTATTGCCAAAAAAATCACAGAGGTTTTGATTTGATTGAAACTAACCAACTTCGAGATTAATAGTAATAATAAAATTAGAGGAATAAATATCAAGAAGATAGAAGATATGTACATTGCAATTCCTCCAGCTACAATAATCAAAATGTTTCCCAACTTTACCTTGTCATTATTAGTCAGAATCACTCCGTAAATAACGGCGAAGGTCAAAAAGAGTAAGAACAGGTATAATGAATGTGCGTATGCCAGGTACCACCCCCATGGTGAAACAAGGTAGATTAAGGGAGCGATTAATGAAAAAGGTTTTTTAAACAATGTTTTACTAATTGCCCAAATAAGTAGTGGAATTAAAATTGGGTAAATAATATAAAAAATATCGTTAACATTGACAATCTTATGTATTAGTTCTGCAAAAAGAAAATTTTGGGCAGTATAATAAGGAATCATATATGACAAGATTATCATACCCAAAAGTAATTGTCTTTCTTTTTGTTCTTGTCACAACCTTCATTCTTAGGGCTCATAATTACGAAAAAGTCCCAACACCAAACCATCTTGATGAGATGTTGTATGCCTGGTCAGGCCTTAGCCTGATTGAAACTGGAACCCCAGTATCGTGGTCAACTTTGGATTATCCTAAAAGAGCTGAAGTATTCAAAGGAGTCATAAATTACAAAGGGGGGAAACCCGATGCCTCAGTTACTCTTTATAAACCTTGGTTGGACGAGCCACCTCTTTTTTCGCTCTTGGTTGGTGAATTTGCTCACTTATACCATGCAGATAGGAATCAGTTTGTTCCATCATCTTACATACGTATGCCAATGGTGATTATTAGCACATTAACCTCAGTTTTAGTTTTTTTAATTGCATTTGAGGTTTCAGGGTTTGTAAGCGGAATTCTTGCAATGACCATATACGGGTTTACCCCAATTTTTGTATTTGCGTCCCGTAACGCAATGCCTGAAACTTTAATTGCATTCCTTTTTGCAGTGGCGATATTTTTGATAATAAAATTTTGGAAAAATCCAAGTATTTATTATATTTTACCAATTCCAATTTTAGCTGGAATTGCTGGCCTTTCTAAACCTACCGGTTTTTTCATTATCCCAATCGCGATTTTTATGGTTTTTTGGCGAAAATATCAAGATAACCAGATTGTGTTAGGGTTAAAATATTGTACATATTTGCTTTTGGCAACTTTGCCGTTCATTGGGTTTTTCTATTGGTACGGTTTTCATTTTGACGCTGAGATTTTTAAGATAATTACCACCATTCAGTCCAATAGGCCAGTAGGATTTGCCAGTCTTGCATGGTTTTTTATTAGTCCAGCATTTGAAACTAAGATACTGATTGATGGTTGGTATATATTTTGTTTAGTTTCAGCAATATTTTTAATGTTCTCTGCCTCTCAGTTTAGTGAGAAAGACAAACTACGCAAAATTGTTGTTTTTGCATTTGTCTATTGGGTCAGTGTCGTAATGGTTTCGGGAGGGGAGCGAGATTTACTTCCCTGGTATAGATTTCCAATATTCCCATTTATGGCAATTTTAGGCGCTTGGGGAATTGAATATATACTCAAGAATGTTAATTTATTTACTAGTTTTATTGCAGTTGGGCTTCTTCTAGGTAATCGGGTGCTTCTTGTTAACGCATTTCACCCTAATATTTCTGCTACGAATTATAGAATTATTTTCGCATTATTAATGGCCCCGTCAATAATAAATACAATATTTCAAAAGAAATGGCTTGCAAAGCTGTCAAAATTTGTTGTTGGGTTGGCAATTATTACCGGCCTTATTATAAACTTGATATATATCTATATGGCCTTTGAAATTGAATGCCAGAGTAAGACTTGCACTTTTGTTCCAACGACACCGTTATCAGTTGTGCATTTTCCAATAATATCTAAATTTATGCCAAAATATTAACTTATATGAGAAAAATGCTTTTAATTTTAATAGTTGGAGTTGCCTTTTTTTTACGTGTTAACAAAATTACTCAAGTTCCACCTTCTTTAAACTGGGATGAAGTATCAATTGGCTATAATGCTTATTCAATACTAAAAACCGGCAGGGATGAATGGGGTAAATTTTTACCGGTTCACTTTAAGTCGTACGGGGAATATAAATTACCCGCTCAGATATACGCTTCAATTCCGGCAATTGCAATATTTGGGCTTAATGAATTTGGCGTACGGATAACGCCGGTTATTTATGGCACTTTGACGATACTATTTATATATTTTTTGGTGCAGGAAATGTTTGGGAATAAGTATGTGTCATTAACTTCAGCATTTCTCCTGGCAATTTCTCCGTGGCATTTACAGCTAACCAGGGCATCATTTGAGTCTTCATTTTCAGTTTTCTGGGTAGTTATCGGAGCATGGCTTTTTGTTAAAGGGTTCAGCGACAAAAAGTATTGGCTATGGTCGATATTGCCGTTCATTATATCAATATATACCTACAACGCCGCAAGAGTTTTTACACCGATCTTTTTATTTACAGTTTTTATTGTTTACAGAAGGGATATCTTAAAAAATATAAAAATTGTCATTTTTGGCCTTTTAATTTTTGCGATATCGATGATTCCTCTAGCTAATTTTTTTGTAAGTGGGGAAGCTACGGCAAGATTTAAGTTGGTTAGCATCACAAATGACCCAGGTTTTGTTTTAAGAACAAATGAGGCTAGGGGAAATACCAAGCTAGTGGCTCCGATGCCTAAATTAATCCATAACAAAGTAACACACTATGTCTATGTATTTGTTGGAAATTATTTAAGTCATTTTTCTCCAGACTTTCTCTTCATTAGCGGCGCTGGGCATAAACAACAACATGTGCAAGGAATTGGAGAGCTTTACTGGATTCAAGCACCATTTATACTAATTGGACTTTATTATCTTTTTAAAAATAAAAACAAATGGAGGTGGCTAATTGTTTCATGGTTATTGATAGCATTTATTCCAGTTGCAGTTACTGTAGACAGTATTCCAAATGCATTAAGGACGATATTGGCGGTGATTCCTTACGCAATACTCACGGCACTTGGCGTTTGGCAGATTTCTAACCATAGAATTATTATATTAGTATCACTATCAATTTTAATTATCAGCTTTTCAGGATATTTAAATAATTACTACAACGTTTATCCAAAGAGCTATTCTCGTGACTGGCAATATGGTTACAAACAGGTAGCTTCATATATAAAAGCTAATTATAATAATTACGATTTAATAGTTTTTAGTCGTACTTATGGGGAACCCCATATGTTTACTTTATTTTTCCTAAACTGGGATCCAGCAAGTTTCCAGAACAATCCAAATTTAGATAGATATGAGGCATACAGATGGATTTGGGTTTCTAAGTTCGACAAATTTTATTTCCCAGATTTAGGAGACAGTGGCACTAAATTTGAAGATGTTAAGAAGCAAAACAAGGGTAAGAAAATACTGTTTATTGGTAAAGATGGCGATTTTCCCGACTCAGTCAAAAAATTATTGACAGTAAATTTTTTGAACGGCAATCCAGCATTTGAAATTGTTGAAATAAATGAAAAATAATTTTATTTTCGCCTTTGTTTTATTTTTATTTCTTGTCTCAAGAATTTATGGAATTGCAGAAATTCCAAAGTCTGTATATTGGGATGAGGCATCAATTGGATATAATGCATTTTCAATTGCAACTGACTTAAAAGATGAATGGGGAGAAAAGTTGCCATTACATTTTCGAGCATTTGGAGAATTTAAACTCCCAGTTTATATTTATACGGTAGCGATTTTTGTAAAAGCAATTGGATTAAATGAATATGCAATAAGACTTCCGGCAGTTTTTTATTCATTGGGCTCATTGATACTTGTCTATTTATTAACAAAAAAAATTACAGACAATGAACACACTGCAATTTTTGCAAGTTTTATTCTTATTTTTTCCCCTTGGTTTTTTATATTTTCAAGAACCGGGTATGAGACAACGGCAGGCCTTTTTTTCTTCTTGTTAGGAACCTACCTTTTTCTTGAGCATACCAAAAAGGGTATTTATATTCTCTTTGGAATAATGTCTTTCATTTTGTCATTTTATAGCTATAACTCTTTTAGAGTTATTATCCCGATATGGTTAAGTTTAATGCTGATTTACACATACAGTAAAAAGAACATCCCTATAATTATTATTTCGATATCAATTTTTTTGGTTAGTTTAATTCCTGTTTATAGACTTTATAAATTTGATTCGGGGGGTGCTCGCTTCGCCCAAGTTGAAATTACTAGCAAATTTGATTTTATTAAAAATTATGTTGCCCATTTTTCTCCAAACTTTCTTTTTCTAAAAGGGGACACAAATCCTCGCAGCCAAATTCCGGGTCATGGTCAACTTTATTTGTTTGAATTACCACTTTTGCTCCTTGGTTTAGTTGCAATCATTAAGAGCAAAAAAGCATTATATTACATACCTTTAATAATTCTTATTTTGGCTCCAATTCCGGCCTCTCTCACTCGTGAGTCGCCACATGCATTAAGATCCCTTCTCGCGGCTCCTGCTTTTGCAATGATGTCCGCATTAGGAATATATTTTCTGGCGGCCCATTTTAAAAAATACTCAAGCCTAATTGTCTTATTTGTAATAATTTGTTATTACCTATCCTTTGAGTCATACATGACATCTTTTATAACAAAATACCCATCTCTTTCTGCTTCTGATTGGCAATATCAGTATAAAGAGATATTTGCGACGCAAAAAAGTGGTAATGTTTCAGATAAATATGCTCAGCCATATATTTTTGCCCTTTATTATTTAAAGTACCCTCCTCAAAAGTTTAGAGATGAAGTTAAATTAAACCCAATTAACGATTGGGGGTTTTCTAAAGTCTCATCATTTAACGGATTCAAATTTATAAAATGAATAAACTGAAACTAGTTGCCTTATTTTTTATTTTTATTTTGGCTGCTGTTTTAAGGTTTTATAAAATTGACAAAGTTCCAGCCTCGCTTAATTGGGATGAGGTAGCGGCTGGTTATAATGCTTACACAATTGCCAATTGGGGAGCGGATGAGTATGGTAAAAAGTTCCCAATAGTTTTTAAAAATTTTGGAGACGACAAACACCCTGTTCATATCTATATTACCGCGGCAGTTGTGAAAATATTTGGATTTTCAGATTATTCAACTCGTGCAGGTAGTGCACTTGTCGGCATGCTTATGGTTGTTGCAATTTATTTTCTTGCAAAAGAAATATTTAAAAGTGAACTCGCGGGAATTTTATCAAGTTTATTTTTTGCGGTTTCTCCATATGCAATACATTTTTCTAGAGGTTTATGGGAAGCAAATTTTGCGCTTTTTTTTATGGTTGCCGGAGTTACCGCTTTTTACTTAGGACTTAGGAAACAAAATTTTCTTATTCCGTTATCGTTTTTATTTTGGGGATTATCTTTTTTTTCGTATCATTCCGCAAAAATTGTTGTTCCTCCATTAGTTTTATTTCTACTAGTAACTCATTTTAAAGAATTTATTATAAATAAAAAAAATTTGCTTTGGGCGATACTAATAACAATATTTTTTGCAGGCCTCATTATAAAGGAGCCTAGAATATTAGGATTTGCCAGAATTAATCAAACAAGATTTCCTGAAGAAGTAACTCAAAAATATGGTGGTGAGTTTGGAACAATTGCCCACAATTATAAAGACTATTTTACATATTCATATTTATTTGAAAAGGGAGATCAAACCCCAAGAGGTTCGGTAAAAGTGATTGGCGAATTTTACAGAATAGATTTTATTCTTTCTCTTGTTGGACTTTCTGTTCTTTTTGTCAAAAAGAAATGGGAAGTTTTGACTATTTTGTTTTCCTGGCTGTTACTCGCCCCAATTCCAGGTGCTGTATCTTCGGTTGACCCAGGTGCAACAAGGGGGATATTTATGCTAGCCCCGATTTTACTCCTTTCTGCATATGGAGCAACATCAATTGTACAAATGTTAAAACAAAATTGGGCAAAGTATTTATCAATTGTAGTTATATTAATATTTTTGGGATGGGAAGCTTTAAACTTTATAAATTACTATTTCAATACTTATCCCGTAAAAGATGCCATTGAATGGCAATATGGGATGAAAGACTCAGTTGCCTATGCTCAGAAGCACTCCGATTATAGCCTTGTATATATGGACAAAATAAGACAACAGCCATATATTTTCTTCCTTTATTACTTAAAAGTCCCACTTCCCGAGCTCTTGCGTTCGGTTAAATATGACCAAACAATATCTAGTAGTTACAATACAGTCTCTTCTTTTGGAAAGTACAATTTTGGAAATTGGGATCCAATAGAAAGTTATCCTTCTGCTGATATTTTATACATTATTACACCCAGTTTTTATTCAGGGCTAAGATATATATCAAGCTTTGTCGTCCGCAAACTGGTAAAATATCCAGACGGCACTGATGCCTTCTATTTAGTATCTGGAAAATGAAGAAACTCTCAATAGTACTGGCTACAAGAAATGAGCAAGAAAACTTAGCAAGATGTCTGGAGTCTGTTAAGGGGTTTGCAGATGAAATTATTGTTGTAGATGAATACTCTACAGACAAAACAGTTGAAATTGCCAAAAAATACGGGGCAAAAGTTTTTCTTGAACCACATCATGCTGTTTTTCATATAACAAAGCAAAAAGCATTAGATAAGGCTACGGGGGAGTGGGTACTCCAACTTGATGCAGACGAAGTGATATCTGATGAGCTTGCAAAAGAGATTAAATTAGCCATTAGCCATCAGTCATTAGCCATTAGCCCCAAAAAACAAAGACTGTTTAATCGACACCAAAGATTAATAGAAAATAGAGACGGTCTGATAGGTAAAAAAACTGGGGAGATAGTGGGCTATTTTATTGCACGGCGCAACATGTTTTTAGGTAAACCATTAATTCATGGTGGTGTATACCCCGATGGTGTTATAAGGCTTGTGAAAAATGGCAAGGCACATTTTCCTCAAAAGTCAGTTCATGAACAGATAGAGCTTGATGGAGAAGTCTATTGGCTTTCAAACGACATGTTGCATTACGACTCTCCAACTTTTGAAAGGTACCTCACCCGTTTAAACAGATATACAGATTTGCAGGCAGTCGAGTTAGAAGAAAATAAAGTCTCAAAAGGATTTTTCGGTCTTTTTCAATATACAATATACAAACCCCTGTATACCTTTTTAAATTTATACATTCGTCACCTTGGTTTCCTTGACGGTATGCGCGGTTTTGTGTGGGCATTATTTTCATCACTGCGTTATCCAATAGCATATTTTAAATATTGGGTAGAGAAAGGTAAAGACAAATGAAAATAGCAATCGATAGCAGTCCGCTTACAAGTGGACATAAGATTAGAGGAGTAGGTTTTTATACTAGAAATTTAATAGCAGCGCTTGGAGACAATGTTGAGGCTGTTGATTTTAGTAAAGCAAATTTGAGTAAATACGATGTTATTCATCTACCATATTTTAATCCATTTTTTATCGACATACCTTTTGTTACTAAGCCAAAGTTAGTAGTAACAATTCATGACACAATTCCGTTGATCTATCCGGATATTTACAAACCTGGAATAAAGGGAAGAATTAGATTTTTTATTAATAAGTTAATCCTCAAAAGGGTAAGCGCGGTAATAACTCTTACAGAAACCTCCAAAAAAGATATCGTTAGGTTATTGGGAATTCCCGCTAAAAAAGTTTTTCCAATTTTCTTAGCTCCGGCGGTAAGGCCGAAAATTGTAAATAACGAGAAAGATAGGATTAGGAGGAAATATAATCTTCCTGAAAAATATGCTTTCTATGTAGGTGATATAAACTATGTAAAAAACATTCCAAGGATGGTGGAAGCTTGTAAAAAGGCGAAAATAGTACTTGTCATGTCTGGTAAACAAGTAAAAGACATAGAAAATCAAGATTTAAATCACCCAGAATTAGCGCATCTAAAAGGTATCAATTGGTCAGGGGTTATTAGGTTGGGGTATGCCCCAGATGAGGATGTGCCTGTGATATTTAGCATGGCAAGCGTCTTTGTACACCCCGCTTTGTATGAAGGCTTTGGTATAACAATAATAGAGGCAATGTCGTATGGAGTTCCGGTGGTTGCTGGTAAGGCACAGGCCTTAGTAGAAATAGGTCAAGGCGGTTGTCTGTTCGCCAATCCAAAAAGTACCAACGACATCTCTGAAAAAATATCTGAAGTTCTTACAAACAAAACTCTTAGAAACCAATTAATTGAAAGTGGAAAAGTGCTTGCTAAAAGTTACTCTTGGGAGAAAACTGCAAAAGAAACTTTAGAAGTTTACCGCCATGTATAAAAAAATCACTCTTTCGTTTTTGATTTGGCGTGTTGCACTTTTTTTAATTGCTTTTTTGGCTATTTATATTATCCCTGTCTATGGTGCTAGATTTCCGTATGTAGATAGGGTATTGGAAATTACACACCTTCCAAACTGGATTTGGGGATTTGGTGGTTTTGATGGTGTTCATTATCTTCGTATTGCCCAAGATGGTTATTTTGCTCAATTTTCACAGGCATTTTTCCCATTATTTCCAATTTTGATTAAGGTTTTTTCATCTATTTTCCCGAGAGTTCCCAATCTTGATACCAATATTTTTACAGACCCTGCATATTTTTATTCAGGATTGATTCTCGCTAATTCATTTTTTCTCGGTTCCCTTTATATTTTATACAAGTTAATACTTATTGATTTCAAGAAGGATGTAGCATTTTTGACAATTATCCTACTTTTAGTATTTCCAACTTCTTTTTATTTCGGCGCGGTTTACACTGAGTCACTATTTTTGCTTCTCGCAGTGTTATCTGTTTACCTTGTTAGGAAGAATAACTTCTTTTGGGCGGCTGTTCTAATTTCACTTGCAACTGCAACAAGAGTTTTTGGTGTGTTACTAATTCCTTTGTATATCATTGAAGTTGTTAAAAATAAAAATAAACTGAATTATCTTTGGACATTAATCACCCCTCTAGGCATATTGAGCTATATGTATTTTTTAAAAACTGAATTTAATAATCCAATTTCTTTTTTAACAAGTCAGCCACTTTTTGGCGCTGGTCGTTCTGGAGGAGAAATAATTCTATTGCCCCAAGTCATATACAGATACTTAAAGATATTTGTATCGATTGATCTATCTACATTAGGTTTTTTAAATGCATTTTTAGAATTTACATTTGCGCTCGTTCCATTGACATTTCTGATAGTATTTTTTAAGAAAATGAGGTTAAGTTACTGGATTTTTTCAGTTGGTACACTTTTGTTGCCAACATTCACTGGAACGTTTTCATCCATGCCAAGATATGTCCTAATCCCTATGGTTTTACTTTTCCCAACTCTAATTATCCGATTTAGAAAGTATATTAAACCTGCTATTCTTATTTCTTGTATCCTAGGAGTTATCCTGACAATTTTATTTATCAGAGGCTATTGGGTTGCATGATTATGAGTGTTTACAAATGATGAGTGTTTACAAATGATGATAAAACGAATTAAATCTATAATCGCTCACCCATTTTTTACTAGCAGTGCAATTATGGTTTTAGGAAGTAATTTTGCAAATGCACTGGCATTTATCTACCACCTTGTTATTGGAAGACTTTTGGGTCCTGTTCACTACGGGGAACTTGCTGCCGTAATTTCACTGGCCACAATGTTTTCTGCCATTTTTACTTTTCTAAGCACTGTCGTAATTAAATTTACATCAAGCGCTAAGAATAGAGATGAAGAGAACTATATATTTTCATGGTTTTCTCAAAAAAGTTTTTTTATTGCCTTAACACTTTTTATTTTGACACTAATATTTTCCCCAATATTTTCAAATTTTCTCCATATTGAATTAAAGGTTGTGTTGTTAGTTCCATTTTTCTTGTTTTTCTCATTGTTATCGATGGTGTTTAAGTCTTTTTTGCAAGGCCTCCTCAAGTTTTATGAAACAGTAATATCGTTAAATACAGAATTTATTCTAAGATTGTTATTGGGCATACTTTTTGTTTACCTTGGCTTCTCAGTTTATAGCGCAATATTAGGTATAGCAATCTCTGGAGCAATTGGTTTTTTTATAACCTTTTATTTTCTAAGGGATTACAAAGTATTGTTCAAAGGTAAAAAAATTAATTTTAATAAATAAATTTTAGCTTATTCATTGCCTGCATTTCTTTTTTCATTGACCTCCACTTCTTTTTTGACAACGGACACACTTTTAGCAAAACACTTTATTGGCGCACACGATGCGGGTATTTACGCTTCACTTTCTAATTTAGGAAAAATAATTTTATACGGAACTATCCCCATCGGAGCTGTAATGTTTCCAATGGTTTCTAAAAGATTCTCAAAGGGACAAGGTTATATGAGAGTATTTTTGCTTAGTCTAATGCTAACATTTTTGGCTTCAGTTGTAGTTTTAGCAGTGTATAAATTTTTGCCAGATGTTGCGATTAATATTTTATATGGAACTAGCTTTTTGGAAGGTGATAAATATTTAATCTGGTTTGGCCTTTTTGCATCAATTTATAGTCTTACAAGTTTAATTTGCTCATTTTATATGTCTATTGGAAAGGTACGAATTGTTATCTTGCCAATAATTTTTGCGATACTCCAGATAATTGGAATTATATTTGTTCATGATTCCATAATCGATATTATTAAAGTTTCAGTGGTTTCGGCTACACTTCTTCTGGTTTCTTTGTTAATATACCTTGTATATGAAACCAGAGCCAAAAACAAACTTAATATCGGTAGTGATCCCGGCCTATAAAGCTGAAACCTTTATTGTCAAAACCCTCACGGGTGTTAAAAATACACTCGATCAAATTCGTTACCCATACGAAATTATATGTGTCGTTGATGGCAAAATCGACAAAACTTTTGAGAAAGCTACGAAATTTGCCGGTTTATATCCAAGAAAAATAAAGGTTATTGGTTACAAAAAGAACATGGGCAAAGGTAACGCTGTTAAATTTGGCATGGCCAGGGCAAAAGGAAATATAATAGGGTTTATTGACGCTGGGGTTGAACTTAATCCAAACGGCATATCTATGTTACTTGAACATTTTGAATGGTATAGTGCAGACATTGTAGTGGGGTCAAAGAGGCACGCCGCATCAAAAATATATTACCCTTGGTACAGAAAAGTAATGTCCTTTGGCTATCAGGTCATCGTTGGGATATTGTTTGGTCTTAAGGTGAAAGATACACAAGTTGGCATGAAATTTTTTAAGAAAGAAGTTGTAAAAAAAGTATTGCCAAGACTTTTGGTTAAAGCATTTGCTTTTGACATAGAAATGCTATCAGTTGCAAATTATTTAGGTTATAAACGGATTTATGAAGCCCCGGTTGAGCTCAAAATGAAGTTTTCAAATGCCTCGACAATTATGTCTAAAGGTTTTTTAAAGACTGTTTTATCGGTTTTTATAGATACGTTGGCAGTATTCTATCGCTTGCACATCCTTCATTATTACGATTACAAAAACAGAAAGAATTGGATTATCCCAAAATATTTAATTCTGAAATAGTCCGACTATTAAGTTTCCAAAAGGTAATTTAAGCATCATTTCCAATCTACACAAAATTGCTGAAAGTTTTTTGTTAAAAAATAGGAAAGAGAAAAGATTAAATGAACTAAATAAAATTGGCTCAAACCTTTGAATCATAAATATATTTTGTAAATTTTCCTTACAAAATTTGGCAAGATGTTGTTCTCCGTCAAAATGAGGGAAAATTGTAAACTTATCTAAGATATTCTCAATTAATAACCAGGGGCTTTTATAATTTGGCGTAATTATACAAACAAAGCCATTTGGCTTAAGAAATTTGTGTAGTCCGGCAACTAGCTTTTTAGCATCCGTTATTTTTAAATGCTCTATTACATCAATTGAAATAATTAGATCAAATTTTTCTTTAATTTTAATTTTTGAAATTTCTCTAAGATCGGCATTTATAAGTTTGACATTTTTAATTCTTTTTTGTTTTAACTTTGTTTTAAGGAACCTTAATGCTTGATCGTTATAATCTAGCCCTGTAATAGCCTTTAGTTTTTTAGCATAATTCAGTTCAAAATTTCCTGACCCAGTTCCCAAATCTAAGATATTGTTGGGTTTTGTTAATTTTAATATTTCATCAATAATAATTAACTTATTGTTGTGCCAATTAGCTTGGAGAAAGTTCTTACTTCTAATCGCCTTATACTGGTAATCTGGTGAAATTCCCAATTTTTTTTCTACAATAATCTCTTTTTTCATTTTGATTAAACAATAGTAACATATACAATATGAGGATGCGCAAATATTTTATTTGGGGACTTTTTGTTATCCTGTTAATCTTTACAAGATTTTATAATTTAGACAGAACCGCAAGATTTACGGAAGATGAGTCAAAAGATTTGGTTGGGATACATCAAGTCTTTGTAGATAAAAAGCTTACTCTTGTAGGCCCAACAAATGAACAAGGTACAAAAGTTTTTAGCTCCCTAACGTTTTACATGTTGCTTCCATTTACGATAATAGGTAAGTTTGACCCGATTAGCCCCCATTATGGAGCTGCCTTTTGGGGTGTAATTGTATCCATACTTCTAATATATTTTGTTAATAAAATAAACTCAAAGTTTACGGTTCCAATAGCACTACTCACTCTAGTTTGGTTTCCATTTTTGGAAACTAGTAGGTGGGCTTGGAATCCAAATTTAATTCCACTGTGGGTAATTTCGGGAATTATATTAATTCAAATTCCCAAAAAGTATGCCCGGCTTTTGGCCGGAATTATATTTGGGTTTGCAGTTCACAGTCATTATTATTCAATTTTTGCTGTCGGAATATTTATGGCAATGTGGTCTGCATATTTCTTATATAAAAAACAATATTCATCATTTGTATTTTTGGGATTAGGTTTTACAATCTCAATTCTGCCTTTTGTAATTTTTGATCTTCGCCATAGTCCTGGAATATTTTTACCAAATTTGTTTTCTCAATCGAAGTCTGTGGGAGGTGGATTGGACATGGGTCTAATTCTCCAAAAATTTACTTCAAATATATGGAGTTTGATGATTGAATACACCCAAGCAACTTATCTCGCAGTTCCACTAATGATTCTCTCTTTGATGCTTCTGATCCAAGATATTAAGAGAAAGTCCTTTTCCTTAATTTATTTTACCCCTTGGATATTTCAATCCATTATTATTGCCTGTTTACCTCAGTTCTTTCCACACTATCTGATACCTGGTCTAATATTTTTTCTAGTTTGGGTGATATATAAAAGAGGATTTTCAGGAAAACTTTTGTCTTATTCAATTTTAATAATTCTGATATTGAGAGGATTTATTTCAATTTATTCCCAACTTACAACCCCAACTTCGATTCCAGATATTTCAATAACAAGACAGGTTGAAAAAAATATAAAAAACGAAATTGTGTCACGAAATTTGAAGAACATAAACATCGCGGTTCTAGCAAGTCCGGACACCACTACGTCGGGTAAAAAATACCGAGATCTGCTACTTGTTGACGGTAATATTCATATTTTGACAAAGAATGAGTATCAAATAACTGATCATTTGTTTATAATTTCGACGTCCAGTGAGCAGGTTGTACGGAACGACCCCGCAACCGAAATACAAAGATTTAAAAAAGGAAAGTTGGCAAGCGTAATGCAGATTGATAATTCTGGCTGGTTTATTTACCATTTTTTAAGATGAATATATTAATACTTAGCTGGAGAGGTCCAGGCCATCCACTAGCGGGTGGGGCAGAGCAGGTTACCCGTGAGCATGCAAAAGGGTGGATTATAGCCGGAAATAAGATCACTATGTTTACATCACGTTTCGAGGGTGGAAAACCAAGTGAAACGGTAGATGGAATACAAATTATTAGGAGGGGAGATCAGTTTTTTGGCGTGAAATTGGCGGCATGTAAATGGTATTGGTTTGAAAATAAAGAGAAATTTGATTTAATAATTGACGAATTCCATGGCCTACCATTTTTTACACCACTTTGGGCTCCAAATGTAAAAAAAATAGGTTTTATCCATGAAGTTGCCCAAAAGGTTTGGTCGCTAAACCCTTGGCCCTGGCCGTTTAATAAAATTGCTGCCATTTTAGGTAAATCTGGTGAGCCTTGGATATTTAAACTTTTATACACTAAAGTTTCGTTTATGACGGTTTCAAACTCAACTGCCCACGACTTAAAAGCTTGGGGTATAAAAAAAGTAACAGTGATACCAAATGGTGTTTTGTTGCCAAAAAAATTACCAAAAGTTAAAAAGGATAAAGATTTTACTTTAATATACTTATCAGCTCTTGCTAAAGACAAAGGGGTAGAGGATGCAATTGCAACCTTTAATATCGTCAAAGAGAAAATTCCAAATGCTAAATTTTGGATAGTTGGTAAAAGTTATCCAAAATACACAAACTATTTAAAGAGTATGTGCCCGGAAGCTAAGTTTTGGGGATATGTAACGGATGAAAATAAATTTGATTTGTTGTCGCGGGCTCATTTATTAATATTTCCATCAGTACATGAAGGTTGGGGACTTGTAATAATAGAGGCAGCTAGTGTTGGTACGCCGACTATTGCCTACAACGTCTCAGGGGTTAGAGACGCCGTAGTGGAAGGTAAAACAGGTTTAATGGCAAATAAAGAGACTCCGGAGGAGTTATACAAACTGATTTTGGAATTATATAAAAGTAAAAATCTTTATTTAAAGTTAAGTAAAAATGCAAAAGAATGGAGCAAAAACTTTTCTTGGGAGCAAAGTATAAAAGAAAGTACTTCATTAATTAATAAAATATAGTAGAATGTACCGACTATGAATAAAAAATTATCAGGTGTTACCGCAATGATCCCCAGCTTTAACTGTAAAAAAAATCTATTTAGAACTTTAGACTTTTTACTTAAGTCAAATTATCCAAATTTGGAAATAATAGTTATAGATAATGGTTCCACTGATGGCACGTGGCAAGAAGGCAAAAAGAAATACAAGAAGGTTAAGTGGATAGACGCGGGAGCAATAAATATTGGCCAAACAGGTTGTTACAATTTGGGTTTTGCACACGCCAATCCTAAAAATCACGTGATGATGGTTGACTCAGATGTTGTTGTGGATAAAGACATGGTAACAAATTTAGTTAGTAGACTTGAAAGTAAACCAAAAATTGGAGTTGTCACCCCAATGGTTTTATATTTGAATGATGAAAATTGGGTAAATCAAGCTGGATCAACTGTAAACTTGTGGACTGGAAAAGTAACAATTGGGTGGGGAGACAGGAAAAATTTTTTAAAGGCAAAAGAAGTTCAAGGTTCAGGAACTGTAATGATATTTAAAAGAAAGTTAATAGAGACAATTGGTGGATTTGAGGATTGGTTCCTTTGTTATTTTGACCCAGAGTATTCTGTAAGAGGTAAGAAAGCTGGTTTTTCGACTTGGTATGAGCCAGAGGCAATTTGTTATCACGATCAGGACAAAGATGAGGATTATTGGCGACCAAGGGTAATGTCCCGCGCGTTTTTACTTGGTAAAAACAGAACATTGTTTATGCGCAAACACGGCAAGAATATTCTGGTTTACATATTATTCACACCTTTGTTATTTGCATATTACCTAAGGGAAGCCATAAGATACAACCTAATGAATAAATGGTACGAGCTAATTCAAGGCACAATCGCTGGGTTTTTCTATCCGCTTGACCAGCGTGTTAAATTACCTCTTCCGGTAATTGATCCGAGATAATTTCTATATTACAAAAATGCAAAGACTTAATGACGAGGAATATAAATACGTTTATAGTCGATCTCCCAGATTGTGTGTTGATTTAGCAATTGTTACACCAGAAGGCCTCCTTCTTTCAAAACGATTAATTGAACCATTCAAAAAGAGTTGGCACTTTCCTGGTGGAAGGGTGATATATAAGGAATCAATTAATGACGCAATTTCAAGAATTGCCAAAAAAGAAGTTGGCGTTAAAATTAAAACCGAAGAACTTTTAGGATTTTTGGAAATAATTAATGACGGTGAATATGTTCATAGTGTTAGTTTAGTATTTATTGTGAAAATTAATTCAGGTGAAGTCAAAGGAGGCGATCAAGCAAAACAATTTAAAGCATTTAAAAAAATCCCAGACAACATGCACTCTTCGCACAAAAAATTTATTAAAAAATATTGGGCGAAAATATTGCGACTTGCTTAATCATTACTTCATATGTTATTTTAATATCCATGACTGAAAAAACTGCATTAGTCTGTGGAGGTGGAGGTTTTATTGGAAGCCACTTAATGAAATTCCTAAAAGATCGCGGATATTGGGTTAGGGGAGTAGATATAAGGTACCCCGAATATGGTCCAATCGTCGCTGACGATTTTATTAAAGGCGACTTACGAGATATCAATATTGTTAAGCAAGCTTTAGATATTCCATTCGATGAAGTTTATCAGTTAGCCGCTGATATGGGAGGCGCTGGCTATATTTTTACAGGTGAACACGACGCCGATGTGATGCATAATTCTGCAACAATTAACCTCAACGTTATGGAGCAAGCTAAGCAAGTTGGTGCCAAAAAAATATTCTTTTCTTCATCAGCCTGTATTTATCCCGCCCACAATCAAGTAGACCCAGACAATCCGAATTGTGCCGAAGACTCTGCCTATCCCGCTGCGCCAGATAGTGAATATGGATGGGAAAAATTATTTAGTGAAAGAATGTATTTGGCATATCATAAAAATCACGGTCTGGATGTTCGTATTGCACGGTTTCATAATATTTTTGGCCCAGAAAGTGCTTGGAACAATGGTAAAGAAAAAGCTCCATGCGCGATTTGCAGAAAAGTTGCCGAAACTCCAGACGGTGGGGAAATGGAGATGTGGGGAGACGGAGAGCAAACCAGATCATTCTTATATATTGATGAGTGTTTGCAAGGCATAAGACGACTTATGGACTCAAACTTTATGGGACCAGTTAACATCGGATCAGAAGAAATGGTAACAATCAATGAACTTGCTAAAATGGCTATGAAAATTGCAGGCAAAAAAATTACAATTAAACACATCGATGGCCCTCAAGGGGTGAGGGGCCGGAGGTCTGACAACAAATTAATTATGCAAAAACTTAATTGGGCCCCAAACTACCCGTTAGTTAAAGGTATCGAGAAAACTTACAATTGGATAAAAGGCATGATCGAGAAAGAATCAACCTCACTTTAAAACTTCTTTAATATGATTTTTAAGTTTTTTTGTTTGTCTGCCATTGAGCAGGAATATCATGTCGTTTGATTTACAATAAATTACATTATCTGTAATAATCCCAGCACGCCATATCAAGTTATAGATTTTTAGACTCGTAACAAGCTCAAACATAGGAATAAATAATCTGCCAGTTTTGCAAATACTCCAAAACAATTTGGGAAGGTTTATAGATTTATAATCTACACCTATCTCTTTATGCATAAATTTACTCATCTGGGCCAAGGTTAGGTGCTCACCATGTAACAGATAAATTTTATTACTATATACTGATGGGGGATTACTTATTGTAGAAATTATTGATTGAGCTACGTTGTCTACATGTATCAAACTTGATAATCCTGGCCAATTTAGTCTTGCAAAAATAGATTTCTTTTGAATAAGTCCACTTAGAAAATCAAACAAACTATCTGGCCTCATGCCAGATCCATAAATAGTGTTTGGTTTTAAAATACTCAATTTAAATCCATCAATTTTTTGTCGTTCAACTAAAATATTTTCGCCTCTTACTTTACTTCTCGTATATTCATTCGTTGGCGACATAGGTGAATATTTACTAAACGGTTTTGAACAATTTATTCTTCCGCTCCATGCAACCATGGTTCCAAAATGTACAAAGTGCGTATTGGGTCCTAACTTGCCAAATGTATTTAACAAGTTTTCTACACCAACATCATTACACCTATGGTCTGTAACAGCAGTATCGGTAATCGCTGCAAGATTGATTATGACTTCTGGGGATTTGGGTAGATTTTTAAGTCCCTTCTTGGTAACTAAGTTTATGTACTTAGTTTTAACTTCCATTTCTTTTAACAATTTTCTCCCCTCGATTTCTAACGGGCCGTTGGCATCTTTTATTAAGCATAAAATATTTTTTACACCATATTTTTTAACAGCCAATTTAATAAATCGCTTTCCAACAAAACCTGTTGCCCCGGTTATTATTATCATCCTACGACATCATAATACACAATTGACATATTGCCAATCTGACAATATCATTGGCAAGCAATAACAGATATGCCTAAAAATAAAAAAAATGTATTAGTAACAGGGTCGGGTGGTTTAATTGGATCTGAGTCAGTGCATTTTTTTTGCGAAAAAGGATTTAATGTTATAGGAATCGACAATAATATGAGGGAGTATTATTTCGGACAAGAGGCAAGTACGAAAGGTAATGTTAAACAAATAGTTGATACATACAAAAATTATAAACATTTTAATTGTGATATAAGGGACTCTGAAAATATTGAAGAAATATTTAAAACTTATAATTTTGATTTAATTATTCATACAGCTGCGCAACCATCACATGATTGGGCCGCGAGGGAACCCCAGACTGACTTCAGTGTTAACGCAAACGGGACACTTAACCTGCTCGAGAATTTTAGAAAATATTCTCCAAAAGCAGTTTTTATTTATACTTCAACTAATAAAGTTTATGGTGACACACCAAACAAATTGCCACTAATTGAACTAAAAACTAGATATGAGATTGAATCAAGTCATAAATATAAAAATGGAATTGATGAATCAATGTCGATCGACAATAGCACTCATTCGTTGTTTGGTGTGTCAAAAGCTTCAGCTGATTTAATGGTTCAGGAGTACGGGAAATATTTTGGTTTATTTACTGGAGTTTTTAGGGGTGGGTGTCTTACAGGTTCTCGACATGCTGGAACGCAACTCCATGGATTTTTGTCGTACTTAATTAAAAGTATTGTTACAGGCAAAAAATATACAATATTTGGTTACAAAGGAAAACAAGTTCGGGATAACATTCATTCACACGACTTGGTAAACGCTTTTTATCATTTTTATTTAAAACCCAGGATTGGTGAAGTCTATAATATTGGAGGATCAAGATACTCTAACGTCTCGATGTTGGAGGCAATTGATAAAATAGAAAAAGTTACAGGCAAAAAAGCCAATGTAGAATATGTTGATGAAAACAGAATAGGAGACCATATTTGGTATGTTTCTTCAGTAAAAAAATTTCAATCGCACTATCCAGAATGGAAGTATGAATACGATATAGATGCAACCATTTGGGATATTTGTAAAAATAGTGAATTTGCCAAAGATTTAATTTCATTTTCAATTGCAAGGGATTTAGATTATTGGAGAGATAAAAATTGGTATTTTCATAATGCCTTAAAGGATATTTTTAAAACTTTTATTCCAGAGGATTCTAAAGTGCTTCAAGTTGGGTATGGTTTGGGTGACATATTAGCATCACTTTTTCCAAAAAATGCTTTAAGTGTTGATGACGATCCAAATATAATTATCAGTTCAACTAAAAGATATCCCCATATTAGATTTCAGAATTTAGATATCGCCAAAACAAACATAAAAGAAAAATTTGATTATGTGATATTTCCAAACTCAATTGAGCACATGTTTGATGTACAAACTGTTTTAGAGAAAGTAAAGAGTAGCCTTCATAAAGATTCAAGAATAATTATCACGTCTGTAAATCCTCGCTGGCAACAGCTTTTTTCCATATTAGAGAAATTCAAACTTAAAAGACCTGAGGCTCCAAAAAATTGGTTAAGACTTGAAGATCTGGTTAATATTGTTGAAATTTCTGGCTATGAAATAGTTAATACAGGCTTTAAAGTTCTTTTACCTACGCATATACCACTTATTAGCAATTGGGTTAATAAGTTTAACTCACGTTTTTGTGTTGAGCAGTATTTGGTTGCAAAGTCGAAGATCAAAAGTAAGGCAAAACCACTTACTTGTTCGGTAATAATACCTTGCTTTAACGAGGAGGAAAATATTAAGAAATGTATTAATTCCGTGCCGAAGATGGGCAAGAGAACCGAAATAATTGTAGTTGACGACGGGTCAACAGATAAGACTTCAAGTGTTGTTAAAAATTTGATGAAGAAAAATAAAAATTTAAGATTAATATCATATAAACCAAATAAAGGGAAAGGTTATGCAGTAAAGCAGGGTTTTGATGGTGCCAAAGGGGATGTGGTAATGATTTTGGATGCTGATATGGCAGTACCTGTATCGGAGTTGCCGAGGTTTTTCAATTTATTAGAGTCTAAAGAAGCTGGTTTTGTAAATGGCACACGTTTAATTTATCCAATGGAAGATCAGGCAATGCGGCAATTAAACTTAATTGGAAATCTTGTTTTTGGATGGATATTCTCATGGGTATTAAATCAAAGAATAACAGACACTTTATGTGGGACCAAAGCATTGCTTAAAAAGGATTATTTAAAAATTAAAATGGGTGGAGAATCATGGGGTGACTTCGACCTATTATTCGGCGCTGCAGAAAACAAACTTAAAATCGTAGACATGCCTGTTCACTATATGAGGAGAGTGGCAGGTAAGTCAAAAATGAAAGCATTTCAGCATGGCTTGGTACTAGCTAAAATGTGTTTCGTAGGTTGGTGGCGTTTAAAAGCGTCTCCATTATTTCGTAACACGAAAAGAGATGTGAGAAAACGGGTAAAATAAAGGAGTCTCTACAGGTTCAACTTCATATTTAAGTTTGTTCTTAACAAATATTTTTTTCCATTGATCAGGACGTCTAAAAGTAAACGGAATGCGCATAAACGGGTTATGAATTTTATTTAAGATGTAATCAGATATTGTTCCAATTAATGTTGGTTGGACCTCAAAGATTAGAACCTGCTTTGATACTCTTAAGGCGTCAAGGATTAATTTTTCCTGGATAGTGTATGGAATATGATGAAGAACATCATTAAACATTGCACTTTTAAACTCATTTCTTTTGAAAGGTAAGGAATCCTCCTTTTTAATTAGTTTAAACGCGATTTTGTTTGTGAGATATTTTAAGGTATCGCATCCATATATCTTTAAATCGAAATCCTCCGCTATCTGCTTACTCACAACTCCATTTCCGCAACCAACATCTACGACCTTTTCGTTTGATTTTAGCCACCTTTGATAAGCCTTAATGATTAACTTACCTCGTATTTTTGATGTGTAATCAGCGAGTGCCATATAGTATTTCTGATTTTATATCTGTTAGTGAGTTGTCGGGCTCGAGTCTAAAAGCAAAAGTGTTTCTTACATCAATTTTTTTTGCGACACCCCAGTTAAACCCCTTAAGCTTTTCACCGTCTTTAATGGCTGATTTGAATTGTTCCCTGTTTTCAATTACATATAAACTTCCCGGTCTATCGGGCGACTTTTCATATACGATCATTCTAGGTATAAAACCAAATGTAATCACATCGCGCACAATACTATCGTTACCGTTTTTGGGCTCAAAATAAAATAAATAATCTTTTTTTGGATCCAGATTGGGTATTTTAGTAAGTATGTTTTTCCAAACGGTTTGAGATATATCTTCCGAATGTGTCACGATCAAATTTTTTAAATATGATTGTGTCGAGGAATATTGAATAAGATAAAGTGGTATAACGAGTAGCGCTAACATAAAATTTTGTAAATTAGATTTTTTAATTGCAAACAATACACCGATTAATATTGCAATTGATATTCCGGGCGCAATTAAATAACGCATAGCCGATGGGATGTAAGTTAATGGAGTAAAGACAAATGGAACTGCGGCAAATCCGACAAGCCAGAAAAGTCCAATAAATAGACTCTTTCTGATATTGTCTTGTTTAGCAAAAAAAATGAGAAGTGTACTCGTTACTATTAATGCGCCACCTACCATTGTCAAAAATACAGTGTTTGGTGACATAGTGTTTGTACTTATACGGACAAAGAAATTTATTGTGAATATAAGAATAAGCATTAATAGACATATTGCAATAATAAACTTTTTCCTATTCTTTTTTTCAATAAGTAAAACACCAAGTGCGGTAAGAACTATCGAAAATAATACCCAAAAAGGTAAAAGGAACGCCCTCAACCAAGACATATTTTGAGCTTTATAGACAGTACGCGGAATTTGAACATGGTTCATATATTGGTCGGTAAAGATCATATTACCAATTGTCGTTAGTGGGTATAGATATTGTTCATAATGGCCATTTTCCATAGCTTCTGAGTTTTCCTTAAGCCCTTTACGGACATATGTATCAAAATTAGAGGATCCCGATCCAAGTACTCCCCAGCTTGAAAGTATAAAGAAGGAAATAACCCAAATACTATTTATCAGTATAAATTTTTTAATTGAAACAATACCTTTCCAATTTTTGAAAAGGAAATATGTTTCGATTAAAAACAAAACAATAAAAGCACCATGCATTCTTACTGGAACAGAAATCACTGAAAGGAGAAATAACGGAACACTTGTTAATAAAAGTATTTTCTTCGATGTTTCGTGATACTTTAAAACTAGTGCTACAACTATTAAAAATATCGCTAGTCCTAAATATGAATTCATATTAAAAACCCAATTTGTAGATTCGATACCGATTTCACTAACTGCCCAAAATAGACTAGCAACAAAAGCAGATAGTCTATTTTTTGTTATTTGAAAAACTAATATATATAGTGATATCGAAACTAGACTTCGAAAAAATAAAGATGCCGCAAAATATGGAATAGGGTTTAATCCAAAAAACTTATCGATAATACCCATTATTAAGTATGTTGGGCCATACGGGGAAAGATAGCTTACTAAGTCAAATGGAATAGACCCAAAATTACCGTGTTGAACTTGATATTTAAAAATGTAAAGAACTAGCCAGTCATCTCCAAACAAACTGAGGCCAAAACTGAGTCTAAAGGCAATTGCTCCGATTATTATTACTAACAAAATTGGCAATATATGTTTTCGAATCATTCTTCGGAGATTATACTTTAACCTCTATATTAATTCTAGCAAGAATATCATAAAATAGGTTTCAAATGAGCAAAATAATCTTAGTTACTGGCGCATCATCTGGATTGGGTAAGGCAATCGTAACTAATCTATCAAGTCGAGGGTTTACAGTTTATGCAGGAGCCCGAGACTTAAGTAAATTAGTAAAAGGCAAAAATATAATCCCAGTTATGCTGGATATTACAATTGATGATAGTTGTAAAAAAGTTGTAGAAAAGATAATAAAAAAAGACGGCAAAATTGACATTCTTATTAATGTGGCAGGGTATTCTCTCTCTGGGCCAACACTTGACTTTAGTTCAAAAGATTTCTCATTGATTCTTAACACAAATGTTATTGGAGCATTTCGCTTGATTAAGGAAGTAGTTCCCAATATGCAAAAAAGAAAATCGGGAAAAATAATTAACATAACCTCTATGAGTGGTCTCATTGCTTTTCCAAATTTTGGGCTTTATTCAGCATCCAAGTTTGCACTAGAGGCTTTAGGAAAATCGTTGGGATACGAACTTGCTAAAGATCATATTTCAGTTACAAATGTCGCGCCGGGGGCAATAAAAAGTGAAACTGAAGTTAAACCTTTGTTTAAACACAAAACTGCAAGAGAAAAGTTTAAATTTTTGAATTTCTTAATGCCGATGGTTACTAAAGAACAAATCTCAAATAAAGTTCTAGACATAATCAAAGATCCAAACCCTCCACCATCTGTAATATTGGGAGCTGATACCAAAATAATATACTTCATACAAAAAATACTACCAACAGCTTTATGGAATAAACTCCAATATTTTGTATGGAATAGAAAATGAATAAACAATTTCCCACTATCTCCATTGTTACAGCTACGTTTAACTCAGGCAAAACACTCGAAAAATGTCTTAAAGCAGTTAGAAGTCAGGATTATCCACAAAAAAATATTGAAATAATTTTGGGTGATGGTGGATCAACCGATGGTACTCTCGATATTGCCAAAAAATATAAAGCCCGAATAATTAACATCCCGCCTAGTATTCAAAACGCAGAATACAACAGAGGAGTGGCCTACAATTCGGCAAAAAATGAGTTAGCTCTTATTTTGGATCACGATAACTTTATGCCAACAAAGGATTGGTTAAAACAAATGACAAAGCCGTTTATAGAAAATCCAAAAATAGTTGCAACAAATACTTGTTATTATCATTACGACAAAAAATTTGATTTGATGGACAGGTACTTTGCACTCTTTGGTACAAGTGAGCCATTACCTTACTTTTTACACAAGGCCGACCGAATGCCACAAACTTCAACCAAATGGACTTTGGCTGGTCGGGCAATAGATAAAGGAGACTATTATCTGGTTACACTTCCAAAAGATCCGAGAAAATTTCTGTCAATTGGTACAAATGGGTGTTTGATGAGAAGAACTATTGTAAATAAATATGCAAATACTAAAGCTACGGAGCATTATCCGATTGATATTATGTTTGAGGTTACAAAATCTGGGCATGATCAGTTCGGGTTTGTAAAAAACTCCTTGATTCACCTTACTCATTCTGGGGGGTTTATAAAATTTGTAAAAAGAAGGAAGAAATTTGTCGAAGAGTATTATTTTAAAGATAATAAAAAAAGAAGATGGAGTGTTGTAATGCCAGGGGACACAAAATATGTATTTTTGTTTGTGCTGTATAGTTTGACTTTAGTTGGACCTATTTTTGAGGCAATTAAAGGTTTTATCAAAATTCAAGATATTGCATGGTTCGTCTATCCTTTAATGTGTATTGGAACAACTTTTATTTACGGATATGTCACACTCAAATATAAAATGTTAGAACTAATCAAAAAATGAAAGAAATTCTTGTTGTTTCAATTGGTTTTTCTCCAAACTTGGGGGGTATTGAAACCCACTTTGACGATTTGGTAAAGGCCCTTGACGATAGAGGTTGGAAAACATGGGTTTTAACTTATATGCCGATTACAACAAAAGTAAAAGCCAAATTATATGAAAAGCGCGGAAACAATATCAAAATATTAAGAGTACCTTGGTTTGGAAATTTATTTTACAAATTAGTGGGGAACCCGATATTGGAGTTTATCTATTTAGTTCCAGGTCTTTTTTTTGCACTGCCATTTTTTTTGTTAGTTAAAGGCAAGAACATAAAAGTAATTGATTCACATGGTTTAATCGCCGGCTTTATTTCAGTTTTCTGGGGAAAAATATTTAGTAAAAGAATAATAACAACAACCCATTCCATTTATAATTTTCCGAAAAGAGGTTTTTATAGAAATTTCTCTTTTTGGATTTTTAATAATTCAAATAAAGTTCTTACACTTTCAAAACAATCAAGAAAAGAAATTCTGGAATTGGGAATACCAGAAAATAAAATAAATGTTTTTAAATATTGGATCGATCTTAATAAATTTCAAGAAATTAAAAATGCAAAGAAAATTTTAAGTTGGGATGATAATTTTACAGTTTTGTTTGTTGGTCGTCTGGTTCCAGAAAAGGGGATAATAGAGTTGTTATCTGCAGCTTCTATGTGGAATAAAAAAATAGAATTAAGGCTTGCTGGTGGCGGGCCACTCGAAAACGAAATTAGAAAAATGGCAAAAAAATATAGAAATATATTTTACCTTGGGGCCATTAGTCAGCATGAATTACCAAAATATTATTCTGCTGCCGATCTTTTAATCGTTCCATCTGTTTCAGAAGAAGGTTTCGGTAGGGTAATATTGGAATCCCTTGCTTGTGAAACCCCGGTTTTGGGTTCCAACCGAGGAGCTATCCCTGAAGCAATGGATTCTACAGTTGGGAAGTTAATAGATATTTCACCTGACACAATTAAAGAAAGTGTTGAATATTTTTACAGTAACCCTCGAGAATTAAATAAACTTTCCAAAAACGCGAGAAAATATGCACTCAAGAATTTTTCTGAAAATAATATAAGGCAAATTATGGACTCTTTTGATAAATGATTGAAATATTAACTTTAATTGCTTCAGACTGGAAAAGGTACACCGGTCTTCATAAAAAAATGAATCCGTTATTGTTTTTAGTGGTGTTGTTCAGGAATCCCGGAATGCACTTCTCAGTTCTTTATCGACTTGAATTCTACCTTTTTAATAGTAAGAATCTAATTTTAAAGATAATCTCAGCAATTTTTTATCCTTTCTATTTTATTATTACTTATTATATTTTTGATATCGATATCTCCCCAAGAGTAAAAATTGGAAGCGGCTTATATATTCACAACAAGGGAATTATATTTACTGACCTTGTTGTTGCTGGAAAAAACTTAACTTTAATTGCCCCATTAACTTTAGGTGTAAAAGGGTGGGGATATGATTTAAGTTATGCTCCGACATTGGGAAACAATGTAGTTGTATATACTGGAGCCAGGATTATTGGAAAAGTTAAAATAGGTAACAACGTTTCAATTGGTGCAAATGCCGTTGTTATAAAAAATATACCCAATAACTGTATAGTTGGTGGAATACCGGCTAAAATTTTAAGAAGACTTAAATAAAAGAGAATAAGCGATACCCAAAGCTCCTCCTGTGTATTCAACAACCCTAGCAATTATTAGAAAAAACGTGTCTTTTGGTCTTTGGACAAATAACTTCCAATTCCTTACGTAACCTGGTCTAATGGGGAAATAGCTTTGGAAAGCTTTTTTAGGTCTTTTTTTAATATATTTTAGCGCGTCTTGACCGTACATGAATGATTTTTTGAAAAGTTTGCTTATTTTTATCTCACCCTCCATATGTTGTACAACAGTTTTTGTTCTGCCAACTTTATAATTTTTATCCAACAATTTTTGATATAAATCCCAATCGTCGCCTCCACCACCCAGGCTTTCGTCAAGTCCACCTACAGCAACCCAGGCGCTTTTTCTAAAAAATCTTGGTGACTCTACAGTATCGTCGCCAAAATAAGCCCTTCGTTCTAATTGTTTTGCCATTGTCCAAACGCCAGTTCCGATCGTATCAAATGGGTATATCACCGCGTCAAATCCTTTCTCGCAAAGGGCCACCGCGTTCTCAATAAACTTTTTTGCGGGTTTAAAATCAGCATCTGCATACCAAACGTATTTGCCACTCGATTTCTTAACACCATAGTTTCGTCTATAAGGAGCATCCATTTTTCCAATAGCTATTTTTGGATCGTATTGAAAAACTTTGGCATGATATTTTTTGGCAACTGGAAGAGTGTTGTCTGTTGAGTTTCCGTCAACTATTATCATTTCGATATTCTTGTAAGTTTGATCTCTCATACTTTTTAAACATGCATCCAAAAATGCACCGGTATTTTTTGTAGGTATGACAATTGAAACAAGTGGTTTAGATTTCATGAGATTGATTTTACTACTTATTGTATAATAATCGAAATCATATGCTATCTAAGTTATTTACAAAAATGTTTAATGAAGCCACGGAGAGAAATATTCATAATATTTTGTCGCTTCTTGAAGAAAACAAAGATGCAAAAGTTATTGATATTGGTTGCGGAGATGGCCAGTCAACCATCCGATATAAAAGTAAAATAAAATGTAAACAAATTGTAGGCACAGATGGCGTGCAAAGAAGACTTAAAATTGCAAAAAAAAGTGGAATTAAAACAGTTTTTGTTAACTTGGAAGATAAATGGCCAATCAAGAGTAATAATTTTGATATTGTTATCTCAAATCAAGTAATTGAACATATTTTAAATATAGACAACTTTATTCAAGAAATTTATAGAATATTAAAACCGGGAGGATATTGTGTCGTCTCTACAGAAAATTTAGCAAGTTGGCACAACATTTTTGCACTTTTTCTTGGATTGCAAGATTTTTCGCATACACTTCTCAAAAGAAAGCATCTTGGTAACCCGTTATCAATTTATTATGGTCAAAAAACAAGTACCTGGATATTGGATGGACACGGTGATGGTGATGACTCTGCTTATCCCCATATTAAAATACTAACTTATAAAAGTTTGAAAGATGTATTTTTAGAATTTGGATTTCAGTTTGTTAAAGGTAAAGGGAGTGGCTATTATCCACTCTTTGGTTTTTTAAGCCGTATTGCAAACAAAATTGATCCTTATCATTCTCATTTTATTACTATTAAAATTAGGAAGCCGATTTAATATCTATTTATTAGATAGTCAACAACAATTTTTGATGGTTTTCTATTGGTTTTAATTCTAATCTTTTTATACTTTTTATAACTCCCTAGAAACTTTTCCATAGTCTTATTGTTTCCTTTACTAATTACGACATTCTTATTTAATCCCTCAACTCTTTCAGTCAAATTTCTTAGTCCTAAGTACGGAACACCTAAATAGTAGGCTTCTTCCTGGCTTGTGCAGCTGTCCGTAGCAATAAATTCGGAATTGTGTATTAAATTTACAAAATCAACATAAGGTAGTTTGGGTAAAATTATCAAATTTTTATTTGTTTGACTTAATTCATCCAATTTTGTTGGAGACAATATTTTGGAAGTTAATGCATGCATGACTAGTACACAGTTAAGTTTTTTTGGAGCATTATTCATTATTGTTTGAATCATATTCCAAGTTTGATCTTTATTAAAATAAATATGCTCTTGTCTGTGTATAAACAATATATAGTAGTTCTTTAGACTTTTTATATAATCTGAATTGTTATTTTTACCAATTGCCCAAGAACAACTTTCTATTAGTGTATTTTCGCCTGTGCTGATTTTTTCGCCTTTATATTTTTTGAGATTATTAAGTGCCCAAGCATTTGGGGCAAAGAAGATACTCCCAATGCGAGATATTACAAGGCGGCACATTTCCTCTGGAATTGGCTCGAAAATATTAAAGGACCTTAATCCTGATTCAATTTGCACAATTTTGACTCTTACCATTTTTCCGACTAGCGCACCAATTAAGGATGAAATCGTATCACCGTGGATAATCAAGTAAAAATCTTCCCGCTTCGTTTTTTTCAACTCCTTAATAAATAATCTAAGACTTAGGAAAAACGTCTTCATAGTCCAAATAAAGAACCCAAAGAGTGATGATTTACTAATTTTCTTTGGTAACTCAATATTGGGGACTAATTTCCCAGTGAAGCTCTTAAACTCGTCAAAATTTATGGCGTTCTGTCCTGAGGTAATAATTTTGAATTTTGTGTTCCTCCTTTTGAACTCTTTTATAACTGGAGCTAATTTTATAAATTCTGCGGACGTGCCGATAAAGAAGTAAAACCCTTTCATATTTATAATCGGTTTGATTGTAACATTAAAGCCAGTGTATTTGTATTTTGGATATAATATACTTGCACAAGTGAAAAAATTAATATTTCGTTTTAAAGACCAACTTTTCCTAATTTGTTTATCATCCTCCCTAGTTTTTATATGGTTTTATAAAGGATTGATATTCGCTGGTGGAGAAGAGGGAATACCATTTTATAACCTTAACAATGCGTTTTACCTTTTTGCATATTCTTGGAGAGATTTTTCAGGTGGAATTCCAATGTCAACTGATTTAGCTAGAATTCCATTTTTTTGGATTCTTAAACTTCTAAGTAACTATTCAATACCTTCTTACTTTCTCCAAGCCGCCACCTTTTTAACGTTAATTATCGTTGGAGTTGTATCAGTATACTATTTGTTAAAAATAACTTTGGGCAACAGATTAAAATCAGGTTCACTTTTAGAACAAAGGTTATACAGTAAAGTCTCGCTTATTGGAGCTATTTTTTACCTATTAAATCCCTATTCAATGGTTCAGGTCTGGGGAAGAGGTTTGTATAACCAGTTTTTCCCCTTTGCGTTACTTCCTTTGTTTCTGGTTTTATTTATTCAGGGTGTTAAAAAGAAAAGATTTATATATGGTTTGTTGGCAGTTATTTCTTCCCTACTACTATCAGTATCGTTTGGTCAGCCTAGTTATGTTATTTCAATTTGGTTAACAATTTTTATCTATATAGTTTTTGAAGTATTTAAAACAAAAGATTTTGCACAGCGAAAATTTATAATTTTATACTCCTTAACAGTTTTTACGTCATGGATATTGGTGCATTCATGGTGGATTTGGCCACTGTTTAAAACAATTAATGAAACGGTTGATAAGTTGGGTGATTTGCAATCTAATATTGGAAGTTTAAAGGGGATTAGTAAGGACTCTCCAATCTGGGTCATTATGACACTCACCCACAAATTCTTATTTGCAGGAGCTTACGGAAATATATATTCAGGACTTCCCTTTAAATTGATAAGTTTATTGGTACCAATATCTTTTTTTGTTTCATTACCACTTTTTAAAAGATTTAGTTACTTCAAATTTTATTTATGTTTATTTTTGGTATCAATTTTTATTGTTTCGGGTACAAATTTTCCATTTGGTTGGCTATTTCTTTGGTTTTTCAAGAATATTTCAATTTTTCAAGTCTTTAGGAATCCCTATGAAAAAATGGGAATTGTGTTAATGCTTGCTTGTATTCCCTTCATTTCCATTGGTCTTGTAAAAACAAGTATTTTAATACACAAATTTTATAAAAAAATTTCTGCAAAAGTATTTTTATTGATTCTTATGTTTTTAATGTGCGGAATTTATGTTTGGCCGATGTGGACAGGTCAATTTGCAGGAGGGGTTGTTATGAGTCCATGGGCTAGTGTGCCAGTTGATTACAAACTAGCCAATGATTGGATTAAAAGCCAGGACACAAATTCTCGAATAATTCAATTCCCATTAAACCCCGGGGACGGTGTTTTCTATACATGGCAAAATGCATATAGGGGAATTGAACCTAGCGAATTTATTTTTGATAATTCATCGATCGGAAGGAATGTGGCTATAAATAAAGTTTACTACAATGTTTTACTGGAAAGGTTTGGCGTCTTACAGAAAAACGCTTTTGGCCCAGACCCCGATATTTCTTCCTCTGAATTTCGTTCAGAAAATTTATATCAGGAATTAAACAAACTTGATGTTAGATATATTGTTTTACATAACGATATTAATGAGAAATTAAGTGGCTTACAAAACTCAAAAGAGGTCTCCCAATATTTATCAAAGCAAAAAAATATACAAAAGGTTAATACATTTGGTTTATTAGATATCTACGAAGTTAAAGTTCGCGATGGGGTAGATCGTATATATTCGCCAAATGTAAAGACAAATTATCAAAAAGTTAATCCAACTTTTTACAGATTCAATGTTGAAAATTCAACTTCTAAAGCCCAGCTTAATTTTTTGGAAACATATAGCCCAAATTGGGAGTTATTTATTGATGGTAAAGAAATCGAAACACATTCAATAGTTTTTTCTTATGCCAATTCATGGACTATCAACAGAACTGGTACCTATTCAGGGTACATTAAATACAAAACTCAAGATTATGTTACTGAGGGTGGAAAAATTAGCATTGTAACTTTAATCGTGTTAATAATAATGATTGTGGTTTTAGTTTTGAAAAAGAGAATAAAAAAAGAACAATGGTAAATATAAAAATTTTCGCATTAGCGGCATTGGGAAAAGGACTATCAGGAAGTGACAGAATCTTTATAGAATTTGCTAGACGTTGGCAAAAGAATGGGAACATAATTATTTACGTTAATGAAGAAGGCAGGGAGATGTGTAGAAGACAAAATCTTCAAGAAAGTCAGGGTTTAAAATATGTTATATGGAAAACACCAAAGAAGGCAAAATCACAGTTTTTAATTACCTATTTTTATAGAGTTTTTCGCTCGATCTTTGAGTCATTTAAAACTAAATTAGTAAATAGTCCAGAGACTATTCTCTATTCAGCTTCTGAGTTTTGGATGGATAGCTTGCCAGCTTTTATTTTGAAAATTCGTTACCCTAAAGTTATTTGGGCAGCTTCATGGTATCAAACTGCTCCGAATCCATTAGTTGGGTTTGCTGAAGGTAAGAGGGAGAAAGCATATAATTTTAGTGCCTTTTTGTATTTTTTTGCTCAACTTCCAGTAAAGCCATTAGTAGCTAATTTTTCTGATTGTGTTCTAGTCAATAACGAAGAAGAAAGAAAAAAACAATTCCCAAGGTTAAATAAACTTGGAAGGGCAATAGTTGTTATCGGTGCAATCGATTTAGAGGGCATAAGAAAGTGGATAAAGTCTCATGGTAAAAGTAAAAAAACTTATGACGCGGTTTTTCAAGGAAGGTTTCATCCTCAAAAAGGAGTTGTTGAATTAATTGAAATATGGAAAAAAGTAGTCACAATAAAACCAAATTCTAAATTAGCCATGATTGGAGATGGGCCATTAATGGGTGATGTCAAAGAGAAAATTCGAAATCTAAAATTAAGCAAAAATATAAAACTATTCGGATATGTTTTTGATGGAGATGAAAAGTACAATATTTTTTCAAAAAGTAAAATTGTAGTCCACCCTGCCTTTTATGATAGTGGTGGAATGGCTTCGGCTGAAGCCATGGCTTTTGAACTGCCATGTATAGGTTTTGATTTAGAATCGTATCGCTCCTACTACCCAAAAGGAATGATAAAAGTTAAAATTGGTGACTTAAAAAAATTTGCGGAGACAATTTTAGACACTTTAGATAATAGTCAAAAAAGGAATCGTGTTGGAAAAGAAGCCCTCACAATGATTAGGAAAAATTGGTCTTGGGACAAAAGAGCGAGCGAGGTTTTAGAATTAATAAAATAGATTATGAATAAATCAAAATTTTTAAGATCGGCAATAGTTAGCAAAAAGCCATTGTTGGCTCAAATTTTATTAAACCCTGTTGTTTCTTTCGTCTACTTCGTCATTTCTAGGTCTGCAAGATTGTTGAGTGTGCCAGTTTACAAAAAAGCAAAAACTTTTTGGGGCCAAAGTATGGAAGGAATTATAACCGACCCCAACTTCTCCTTTATTTATCTTTTTGGTTTTTCGGATGAAGGCTTAACCCAGATGATTATGAAGTACCTCAAAACTGGTATGACATTTGTGGATATTGGAGCACATATTGGTTATGAAACTTTGTTGTCGTCTAAAATAGTTGGCAGTGAAGGTAAAGTTTTTTCTTTTGAACCAACTCCAAATACGTATAATTTGCTTTACAAGAATACTAGAGAGTTAAAAAACGTTGTAATTAATAATATGGCCGTTTGGTCAAAAAATAGCATTTTAAAACTTTTTGATTTTGGGCTTTCATATTCGGGACTAAATAGTTTTTTTAAACCTCGTGTTTCAAAAAAAATATCACAGAGTTTAAAACCGGAAAGTATTAGTGTTCCGGCAATTTCTATTGATGATTACGCCAAACTTTACAGTGTAAAACCAGACTTTATAAAGATTGATGCTGAGTCTGCAGAATATGATATTATTGTCGGTATGACAAAAACTATCACTGATTTAAAACCAATTATCGTCCTTGAAATAGGAGATGTTTCAGAAGAGTTTGGTAAAACAAAAAAATGTGTTAAATATTTAAAGAATTTTGGTTATAAAGTTCTTGAATATAATGCCGGAATAATTCAGGAGCACATAATTCGTGATAGCTATCTTGGTGTTTATGACAATCTTCTATTTTTACCACTAAAATGAAAAAGGAAAAACTTGTTTCTGTAATTATTGTTACTAGAGATAGAAAAAAAGATTTGTTAGAGTGCCTTAATTCCTACGTTAAATCTTCATACAAAAATATTGAAATAATTGTAATTGACAATGCAAGTCGGCCACCGGTTCTTACTTGGTTACCAAAGAAATTTAAAAATGTAAATTTGATTACCAGGGATACAAATGTTGGAGCCGCCGAAGGAAGAAATATTGGAATTGAAAATGCCAAAGGTGAATATCTAATTTTTACAGATGATGACGCATATGCAGGCCGTGATATGGTTAAAAATTTGATTGATGTGTTTGCTAAGCAAAAAAAAGCAGGAATTGTTCAGCCTTTAATATACGACAAAAACAAAAAGAATTTTCTTCAGGGTGCAGGTCACGATGTAAATTTATTGACTGGAAGAATTAGAGCTTGGGGAGTTCAGGAGAAAGATATGGGCCAATATGATGGAATTCGCGAGGTCCCGCTTTGCGGATGCGTTTGGATGGTTAAAAGAAATGTAATTGAAAAAATCGGCAACTATGATGAAGATTATTTTATACCATATGAAGATTCAGATTTTTCGATGAGGGCAAGAGAAGCCGGGTTTAAATTGTATTGTTATTCAAAAGCTAAAAGTTGGCATCAAGGAATTAAAAAAACATTTGTTCACCCTAGAATTGAGTGGTTGGGTATTACTTCAAAAGAAAGAGCATTCAGAGTAGCAAAAAATAAAATGATCTTTATGCGAAAACATTCCCCTTTTCCTCAAAATATATTTTTCTTTTTAATCATGTTACCTGCATATATCCTAGTTCACTCCGCCATAATAATATCCTCAGGAAGATTTGATGTTTTGTGGCAGTACTTTTTAGGGATATTGTCTGGAATCTTATATATATTATTTTACCCATTTTTTGGACTCCGGAAGGTTTATAAAGACATTGACAAAAAACTAACATCATCAAAATTGTTTCTGATGGCTTGGACCGAACCAATAGGATGGCTTATCAATAAAAATGCAAAAACAATACTTGATGTTGGTTGTGGAGAAGGACTTCCAATGCGTTTTATTAAAATTAGAATGAAACCAAAGCACACAGTTGGGGTAGATTTATTCGAGCCATATATAGAAGAGTCTCGAAAGAAGAAAATCCACAATGAATACGTCCTTTCGGATATAAGAAAGCTTCCATTTAAAAATAAGTCTTTTGATGTCGTGATATCTTTACAAGTTTTAGAACACCTTACCAAGAAAGAAGCCTGGTCAGTGCTCGAAAAAATGGAAAAAATTGCAAAGAAACAAGTGATTGTTGCGACTCCGGTCGGTGAGATGTATCATCCTGCAGTGGACAGTAATCCACTCCAGATGCATCAATCGGATTTCCAGGCAAAGGATTTTGAGGATCGAGGTTACAAGACTTTGCAATTCGGCAGAAAAAGTCTTTTTGGTGAAGAAGGCATTGTTCATAAAGTGAAGAATGACTTTTTGAGAAAATTAATATATTTTGTTAATATTCTTTTGACACCATTTTTTTATGCAATACCATCTATAAATGATTACCATATTTACGCTGTAAAAGATTTAACTAAATAATATGTTTAAAAAATTTGTTAGGAACGTTGTCAAGGTTGTTTATCATGCAATGCAAAAGACATCGATTGGAAGAGTAATCGAGGAAGAATTTGAAATGTTTGCCTATTCTGGTACAGGGTCCAGGCATTTTGAATACCCGTTTGCCATATCTGAGGTTCTTAAAAAGAAAAGCAAAATAAAAACAATTCTTGATGCTGGAAGTTATGGTTCACTTTTACCACTTATCCTTGCCAGTATGGGATTTAAAGTTACAGGTGCTGATATCAATTTTTGGGAAGTTAAATTTCCGAACTTTTCTGCAGCAAAGGTTGACTTAAAAAAGATCCAATATAAAACTAGATCCTTTGATTGTGTAACCGCAGTATCCACTATTGAGCATGTAGGACTACCACGTTTTCGTGAAGAGATTGATGAGAATGGAGACATTGATGCAATGACAGAGCTTGTCCGAGTTTTAAAAAAGGGTGGGCCTCTTGTTTTAACTGTGCCATATGCACCAAAATACAGGGTGTGGTCTAATAAAGGACGTTTTTATGATTCAAAAAGATTGGCACTTCTAACTGAAGGGATAAAGATTACAAAGAAGGAATTTTTTGGACCATTGGGTTCAGGTGGGCACAATTTTGGATCTTGGACCGAAAAACAAGCAAATACAAAGAAATTTAAGCGAGAAGGTGATCACTGTGTAGTTTGTTTAGTCGGTGTAAAGATATGATTAATGAAAAGAGAAACTTTTTTTTTAATCCCTTCATAATTTTTGTTGTAATATCTACAATTTTGACGCTAATTTGGTTTAAAGATGGGTCTATCCTTGGTGGTGGTGAGGTAGGGGCCCCTTTTTATAATTTGACCAGAATGTATGAAATGAGCAATATGGCGTGGTCTGATAGGGGTTTAGGCAAGTCCACTGGTTTTAGTGTTGGCGGGGCAGCATATTATGCCTTTTTTAATTTCTTCCAAAATATTGGAGTTCAAGGCTATATTCTTCAGGCATCCTTCTTTTTTATCTGTTTGCTTTTAACACTTATCTCTTCTTATTTATTAATGAGGGAAGTTTTGCCCAAATTAGGAAAAGCAAGTTACTTGTATGCTTCTTTGTTTTATCTTGTTAATCCATATTCGCTCGTTAACATCTGGAACAGATTTCTTCCGAATCAAATAATATTTTATGCATTTTTACCACTCGGTATTTGGCTTTTTATTTATGGATTAAGGACAAAAAAATATTATTTCGCGATTTTAAATATGATTTTAACCGCAGTGTTTTCAGTTGCTTTTATAGGTCCTGCGCAGACTCTAATTTTTTGGGGATTAATGTTTTTAGTTGGTCTCTATTATTTTATATTTGAAAAGAAGGATAAATTTGTGTTTCTTTATTTTATATTAAACGTATTATTGTGGCTTATTTTTAATTCATTTTGGGTTATACAACAAATTTCTTTCAGATTTTCTCAAACTTATACAACAGTAAGTAATTTGTTTTTTACATCAGTTGGAAATTTTGAAACTTTTAACTCATTAAGTAGGCAATTGGGAAAATTATCAAATCTTTTTTTACTGCAACACGGACCATTTTTTGAAGATACTTTTGGGTTTCAATATAATTGGCCAGCTGTTTACAACCATCCAATATTCCTTATTTGCCAATGGGCATTCATAATATATGTATTATCCATTGCGATCAAAAATATTAAGTCGTATTGGATTAACTTTTTCTTCTTAGTATTCCTAATAGGTATTTTTATTTCGAAAGGAAATTCTCAACCTCTCGGGGAAGTTGTTGATTTTTTATTCAAAAGAATATCATTCTTAGAGTTTTTTAGAAATCCATTCGAAAAAGCTGGAGTTCTGATTGCATTTGGATTAACACCTCTGGTTGGTCTTGGATATTCTAAAATATCTCAGTATGCAAACAGTTTAAGACGATCAGCAAAGTTATTTATTTTGTATATTCCTTGGGTTTATATAACCATTTTAGGTTTTCCGTTTTGGACTGGATTTGTCTTTACTAACGGCTATTCTCCAAGTAACAATATAAATATTGGATACCAAGTTGTCCCGCCGGATTATTATTTATCAGCAGACAACTATCTTTCTGAGCAACCTGGGTTATTTAGATTTATGTCATTGCCTATTGGTGGGGAAGGAATTTACAATAATTGGCTTAAAGGTTATGTTGGCGTCGAGCAGTCTGGGGTTTTGTTTTCAACTCCCAGTTTGTCATACGACACCACAATACCATTGTATAGTGGAGTAGTTTCCAAAATTGAAGAATTGTTTATACGCTACCCAGATTTTTACAGGTTAGCAGGAATGCTAAACCTTAAATATCTTGTTTTTAGATCAGATTTTGATTATGTTCGTTCGGGTATGCGGGATCCGAATGTTATAGAACAACTTTTGGCAAAAAGAATTTTGGATCCCAATTCGAAAATATCATTTGATTCAAATTTTTTACCACTTAAAATTTTTAAATTTGCCCAAGATATAACACTGCCTAAAATATATGCTGCAAACAAGAATATAAATAGCGATCTTGCGGGATCATTAGAAGATGCACTAATTGTTCAAAATGAACCAAGAGATGTAATCAGCAATTACAATAATCCAAATTTGGATGATAGAACTTATGCAAACATTTCCCATAGTCAGACCTTTTTTAATTTGGGAGAAAAATATCCGACGTACTCCGAGGATTATTATATTTTTCCATACGTAAGCGTTCTACCTAGTTCATATAAATATAAGTTAGTTTTGATAAAAGAAAAACTTCAAAGAATATTGATGCTAAATAATACAGACAGAGTTTCATTCGATATTCTTTTATTGGGCAAAAGACTTAAAGAGGCTGAATTGTCGTTAAGCACAAATGATTTTAAGTCCGCCCATATCTCTTTGGACGGTTACAATTCAACCATGCCGCAGGTTGTAAAAGAAATAAGTCAGATGTCCGGACTTAAACAACCAGATGAGAGAACTTGGAAAGAAGGTGAGATGTTTACTATATTTAGTAGCCACATATTTTTACTTAATAAATTTGAAACCAACGAAATTAACAAAGATGGATATGTTAGTAAAATTAAATCAAACTTGGTTGAAGAGACTTCACTGGCGAAGATTTTGCCAAGATTTAGTCCTATCGGGGATAACAATTTTTCAACTTCAAACAGATTAGTTTATCAATGGAAAACAGATAAAGAAGGAATTTATGAGATGTTAATTCCTAAAACTACTTTATTTCCAAGTAAGTTTAACATCCCAAAGATGTTGGAAATTCAGTTAGATGACCATATAAAGAGTGTTTACGTCCAAGACACAAAGGAAGGTATATCACTTGGTGTTCAAATATTAACTAAGGGATTACATGAAATTCAGATTGTCTCTCCAGCGTCGAGCAATATGCTCAGTGACAACTTTGGTTATTCACTAGATGTTTCATCTGGATCAACTGAGCAAAAACTGTTGTTTCCTAAGTTTGACCCATACTCGCAATATGTCATTAACTTTGATTATAAAATATTTTATGGGGCTGGTTTAAATTTCGCGATAAAGGCAAATACAGATCAAGTCGATCGAAAAACAAACGAACAGCGGTATTCATTCAGTAAAGGTTTATCGTCAGATGGATACTGGTACGACAATAAACATTTCTCCGGCATTTTTAAACCTTCGTCAAAGTCTGATTCCGCAGAAGTTATATTTTCAACCTCAGTCTGGAATAATTGTAACGAGGTTTATTTAAATATTTCAAAAAAATGTTTAGACCCAGAAACAAGAAAAAAGTTTGATAGGCCTACCAAAATCGAAATCAAAGATATAAATATTTCTCCACTTATTCCACAACAATTATTTCTGATATCTAAAAATGATACAAATAAAAAAGTAGAGATACCCGAAATTGAATTTAATAGACTTAACTTTACGAAGTATCGTGTAACGGTTAAAGGAGCAAAATCCCCCTACTTATTAGTTTTATCTGATCTTTATGACTCCGGATGGGCGGTGTATTCTGATAACATAGAGTTAGATACTAAAAATCATTTTTTGGTTAATGGTTATGCAAATGCCTGGTGGATAGATAAAAATGGTGACTACAATTTAGATATTGTTTATAAGCCTCAACAAGTGCTTAGCATTGGATATAAAATATCGTTTATTGCCATTTCACTATCGTCAGTATTTTTGATCCTTGTTACTATTAAAAATTATCTAAAGCGATTCAAAAACAAGATATGATTTATTGGATTTTATTAATAATTATTATTATTTTTACAAAATATAAAGTTGCTAGTGGGACTCTCTTTCAAGCAGGTTTAATAATGATGCTAGTTGGAGCTTTTTTTGATATTTTTAAACTAACTGATATTTCAGAAATGTTGTTAAGTGCGGCATTAATTCTTTGGGTTGTTGGAATTGTCGGAACCTGTATAGATCTATATAAACATAAATTATGATTAAGCGTGATACTGTTTTTCTGATGTTGATTTTGATCTTTGTCTTTTTTAATTTATTTTTGCCATTTCCACATATTGCATCCGATCTTCACCTTAGTTTTAAAGATCAACTTTTATCCCAATTTTCCATTCCTTCAGCTTGGACATCTAGTGGTTCTTCTGGTCTTGGACAATCTGCTTCTCTTTTACTTTGGAATTGGCCAATAACATTTTTGTTTGGGGCTTTTGGAAAATTAGGAATGTCCCACCAATTTCTGCTTAAAATTTTTGGTTTCCTTCCGATTATTTTACTTGGTATTTTTTCACTTAATAAATTTTTTGAAAAAATAAAAATTTCTGAAAATTCAAAACTTGTCGCGAAAGTGTTTTATATGACAACTACATATTTTCTACTTTTAGTTGATGGTGGACAATTATCAATCGCCCTTTGTTATGCATGGTTTCCTTTTTGCTACATTAAGTTTATTGAATGTGTTGATGGTAATATATCTGACAAAATCGTCGCTGCTTTGTCTATAACCATTTTAGGATTTTTGGATATTAGATTTATATATGTACTATTAATACTAATATTCCTTCATTTTATATTTAACTTAGTTTTTTTGTCATTCAAGGAATGGAGTTCACATATTGGTAAATGGTTCAATGCCATTTTTGCAATTGGAATAATCGGTATCACCATTAATTTTTATTGGATTTTGCCGATTATTTTATCAAGGTCAACAGACGCTTCGTTGTTAAATATTCGTGAGTCTCAAACCCATTTTTTAAATTTTACTCAGTTTAAAAATGCAATCTCCCTCCTTCAGCCACATTGGTATAGAAATATTTTTGGAGTGATATCTGCATTTAAAAAAGAGTTTTTATTTATACCACTTCTGGCCTTTATGTCACTATTTATGTATAGGAAAAACAAAAGAGTGTGGTTTTGGACCCTGATAGCAATAATTTCAGTTTTTTTAACAAAAGGAGATAACCCTCCATTTTCAGGAATTTATCCGTGGTTATTTACACATATACCTGGATTTTTCCTATTCCGCGATTCAACAAAGTTTTTCTTTTTAGTTTCCCTTTCGTATGCAGTTTTAATTTCGTATACAGTTGATAGTTTAATAAAAAGATTACCAAAAATTAAAATTATTTTTCCTGTTTTATTAATTTTATTTTTCCTTTTTTTAACGAGACCTATTTTCCTTGGTCAGATGACAGGAATATTTTCAAAGCCTTCATATACGGATGAGTATTTATCTCTTGGAAATAAACTTGAGAAGGACACATCATTTGGAAGAGTATTGTGGCTACCTCTCAAAGCCCCAATGGGTTTTGCATCGTTAACGCATTCAGGAATTGAAGCTAATAGATTGGAATCAATTCGCCCATTTGCTATTGGTACGGTTGGGGCATATGAAACGCAAAACTTTATTAGGGAAGCAGACTACATGGGTGAGCTTTTTAGTATTGCTGGGATAAAATATATTACATATCCATATCTAGATCCAAAGCGTGACGATATGTTAAAAGAAAAAGTAGATTATTATGGTACATTCTCAAATCAAATTAAAAGTTTACTTTGGGTTGGCGACACAGTTTCCGATTTTCCAATATCAGTTTTTAAAACAAAAGAAAATGAGGGAAAAATTTTCCTTTCCAAAAATACGTACTATGTGGTCGGTTCTGATAGATTGTATTCAGATATTGTAAAATTAGGCGCGAAATTTAAAGATAACGCTTTAGTATTTGTTGAAGAAGGCAAAAATTTAATAAATAAAATTGTAGAAACACCAGGTGCAAATATAATTGTTTATGATAAAAATCTTACAGATTTAGCACTATCCTTCACCCAAACCAGCAACTTTATTTCACCAAGTTCAATTCTAGGATTTTCGCCAGGCAAAACTGGCTGGTGGAAAAGGGAAGCAATCGACTTGGTATGGACTCGCGATTTTTTGCAACAAAAATATGGCATTGATAATTTAGATTTTGATTACGGGGAAGGGTGGGCGATTGCTGAAGGAGATAGGGAATTAACAATTACCAATAACCAATTTACAAAAGGGAAAATACTTTACGCAAGAGTTATGGAAAGCAGTAGAGGCGGGAACATTGAATTTTGGCAGGGGAACAATAAACTTGGGGAAGTAAATACAAAAATTGAAACTCCCGAGAAAGTTGTAATAAAACTAACAGGAAACGTTACCTTGCCAGATAAATTTTATAGATATGATAAAGCAAACTTTCATTGGGTGAAAATTGGAGAATTGTTGAATAATTCTAATTTAACAATAAACACAAAAGGTGACATAAACATACTTAACACTTTAGCTGTAATTTCAAAAGAACAGGAAAACAATATTTTCCAAAGTGTTGATAAATTAGTAAACGACAAAAAAATAGTAGAATGGGATAGTCTAACAATTAGCGATAAGAAAAAATTGCTGTTTGGCGCAGACACACCAATCGTTTCATACACAACACTTTCACAAACGCATTACAAAATTAAGGTCGAAGGATTAAAAAATCCGACCACTTTATTTTTTTCAGAGACCTTTGATAGTAATTGGGAGTTGAATAATCAAAAAGGATACAAACTGTACAGTTTTATAAATGGTTTTTGGATTGACCATAATGGGGAATACGATCTTTATTTTTCCCCGCAAAAATATGTGCTTCCAGGGCTCATTGTAAGCATGATAACTCTAGCTTCTTGTATAATGTTTCTTATATGGAAAAGATCAAAGAAATCTTCCTAACAGCTACTTTTAGACAGTCAAGCCTAACGACTTTTGGAACAATTGCCAATGGCTTCCTAGGTGCAATTTTTTACATTCTTGTTGCAAGAATGTTGGGGCCAGCACAATTTGGACTTTTTAGTATAGCTACACTTGTTTTAAACATGGTGGCAGATATTGGGGATTTGGGAACAAATACTGGACTTGTTAGGTTTGTAGGTGGAAATAGAGTTAACAACCCGGAAAAAGCAAATAGATTTTTAAAACTTGGGTTAGAGGTAAAAATATTGGCATCTATAGTTATTGGAGTAGTTGGGGTCTTGGCGTCTTCCTGGATTGCAGTTTTCTTATTTAAAAAACCCGAACTTACTAATCTTTTACAGTTTGCATTTATCGGTGTTTCTGGTTCGTTACTTTTTTCTTTTATTTTGACAACACTGCAAGCATATGAACGTTTTTGGTCGTGGAGTTTAATTCAAGTAATATCCAATAGCGGAAGAGTGATATTAATAATATTTTTTTATAATTTTTTAACGGTTTCACCAATTACTTCAATGGGGATTTATATAGTTATACCACTATTAAGTTTTATAGCGGGTCTTTTCGTGACTTCAACACGATTTTTTAAGGTAAGAGGGGAGACTTCAGAAATTAAAGAATTTTTTCATTACAACAAATGGGTGGCCCTATTTACCTTGATTGCAGCTTTCTCTGCACGTCTAGATAGTTTTCTAACTGCAAGATACTTAACTTTTTTTGAGATTGGAATTTATGCGGCTGCCACACGTGTTACACAAATAGTTCCTCAGATTGTTGGAGCAATTTCAACAGTTGTGGCACCAAAAATGGCAGGAATTGGTACAAAAAGTGAATTCATAGAATATATGAAAAAGACTCAACTTTTTGTTTTTTCAATCGCACTTCTTGGGATACTGTCAATTCCAGTAATCTCCTATTTAATTCCAATCATTTTTGGCAGTGCTTATTCGGCTTCAATACCGATATTTATAGTATTACTTTTTGCAATGTTATTTTTATTAATCTCAATACCAGTACACACTGCAGTTTTTTATTATTTTTCCTATCCTAAACTTTTTGTCTGGATAAGCACCGCCCATTTAATTATAGTGGCTCTAAGTGGGTATTTCTTTATCCCCACATATGGGGTTATGGCGATAGCATACAGCGTATTGTTTGCTGGTATAGTTGATTTTGTGGTTCCTGGTATTTGGGTACTTAACAAATTACGAAAGGCATAGATTTCAAAAAATGAGTATATATGCACATTGTCTGGTTAAAAACGAGGAAAACTTCATATGGTATTCTGTTGCCTCAGTAGTTGAATATGTCGATAAAGTTATGATTTGGGACAACGGGAGCTCAGACAACACAATCAAAGTAATTGAGGCATTAAAAAACAGATGGCCATCAAAGATTGATTTTAAAAAGTTTTCAGGAGAGGTATCTGAAGCAAGGCAGCAAATGATTGGTGTTACAGATGCAGATTGGTTTATCATTTTGGACGGCGATGAAGTATGGTGGAATGAATCGATTAAAAAACTTGTTGCGGTTATAAACGAGGATGGTAAAAATCTTGATTCGATTGTTGTTCCATTCAAGAATTTGACACGAGACATGTTTCATTTTCAAGATGAAGGTAAAGGCAAATACAAAATCGATGAAAAAGAAGGTTTTTTGACAATAAAAGCAATAAATATGAAGATTGAAAATCTTCATATAGGCAACGAATATCCATTTGAGGGTTATTTTGGTAAAAACAATATCCCTATACAGAACTTAATTTCAAAAAGAAGGGTTTTTTTAGAAACTCCTTATCTACATCTAACGCATTTAAGGAGGTCAAGCAAAAAGTCTGAAAAAATCAAAAAACGAAATGGTCTTAGTTTTCCGCTAGATTTTTATTATCCGGAAGTTTTTTTTAGGCCCCGCCCAGATTTTATATTAACTCCATGGTAGAAAAACAGAAAGTTTGGGAGACTAATAATTATTATGATAAGGCTCATATTAGTAGTTTGGATCTAAACAATCCCGGGATAAGACTTCTTTTAAATTTATCAAAAAAAAGTCGTAAAATTCTTGATTTAGGCTGTGGTGACGGATCAAGGTTGTCATTGCTTTCAAATGTGGGAACGGGCGTTGATGTGAGTGTGAAAGCCATTAGTATTGCAAAGAAAAGATACCCTAAATGTAAATTCATAATTGGAAATTTAGAAAACCTTACTTTTCCAAACGATTCATTTGATTTACTGTATTCTGCGTATGTTTTTGAACATATAGACAATGTTGAAAAGGTTATAAATGAAATAAAACGAGTATTAACACCATCTGGAAATTTAGTAATAATATGTCCGAATTATGGTGCTCCCAATAGAGCGTCCCCACCTTTTACAGGATCTAGAATTAATAAATTTATTTCAGGATTTTTGAATGATTTACTTAATGTTTTTAGACACGTCAAGACTTTGAACTGGGTAAAAGTAACTCCAATAAAAGGTGAATACAAATCAGATTTTGATGTAACAATTGAGCCGTATTCATTGAGTCTGTCTAAATATTTAGAAAGTAATGGATTTTTGGTGGAAAAGAATTTTCAAACCTGGGAGTATGAATTAGAAGCTGCCAACATTCTTCAAAAAATATTTAGATTTTTGGGACTAGTTGGCATTTATCCATTCTATTACTGGTCTCCACATATCGTTATTCAAGCTAAAAAGATATAATAACCTAGAAACTGTTTATTTTTAAAATGCACATAGGAGAAACTACACTTGAAATTATGAGTAAGGCTAGTTGGTATAACAACTGGTTAATGCGTCAGATATCCGGATATCTAAATGGGGACATTTTGGAAGTCGGAGCTGGTATGGGCAACTTCACTTCAAAGCTATCAATTTATGGAAAAGTTACTGCTATTGACTATGACGCAACTTACAAAAACGCAAATTATGGAGATATTGAAAACGGAAAGTATTATTTTGGCAAAAACAAATTGTTTGACACTATTGTTTGTATGAACGTTTTGGAACATATTAACAATGATAAAAAAGCATTAGAAAACATGTTTTCACTTCTAAATAAAGATGGCAAATTAATTTTGTTAGTTCCCGCACATCAGTGGGCATATGGCGAAATGGATAAAGGCCTTGGGCACTTCCGCAGGTATTCTAGAGGCGAAGTAGTTAGCAAACTTCAAGATTCCAAATTCGAGATTCTGAATTCTCGTTATCTCAATTGGCTTGGTTTAATTGGATGGTTCTTTAATGCAAAAATTTTAAGAAGCGAGATTATTCCAGAAGGACAGCTTGGATTGTTTGATAAATTGGCTAGACCATTTTTATTATTGGAAGAATTTATTAACCCCCCATTTGGATTATCAGTTTTGGCAATCGGAGTAAAGAAATAATATGTTACTTTCAATAATTATCCCCGTTTTTAATGAAGAAGATACTGTAAGTGAAATACTAGAAAAAGTTATGAAGGTAAAACTTCCAAAGAAATTGCAAAGGGAAGTGATAGTAGTTAATGACCGCTCAACTGATAATAGTTTAAAGAAATTAAATGGAATTAGAGGCATAAAGGTTTTAAATCATAAAACTAATCAAGGTAAAGGTGCGGCGATTAGAACAGGTATCCAAAATTCAACCGGTGACATTTTATTAATTCAGGATGCAGATCTTGAATATGACCCAAACGACTATCCAAGGCTTTTGAAGCCAATTTTAGATGGTAAAACTAAAGTAGTATACGGGACCAGACTTAAAAATTATCCGATAAAGATTTTTGGCAGAAAACATACGCCTTTCTTAACTCATTTTTTAGGAAATAAATTTCTCTCTCTTATCACAAGAATACTTTATAGAAGTAAGGTTACCGATATGGAAACATGCTATAAGGTTTTTAATAAAGAATTAGTTAAAAATATTGTAATTAAATCCAATAGATTTGAGTTTGAGCCGGAAATAACTGCAAAAATTTTAAAAGCTGGTCATAAAATTCACGAAGTATCGATTAATGTAATTCCAAGAGGTTATGATGATGGAAAGAAAATTACCTGGAGAGATGGATTTATAGCAATTTGGACTTTGGTTAAGTATAGATTCACAGATTAGAAAATGAAAAAAATTGCAATTCTTAGTTTTTATAATAATCTTCTTGATCGCGGAGTTGAAAGCTGGTCAAAATTGGTTAAAGAGAAACTGAGGGAGTCGTTTGATGTAGAAATATTTAGTGGCAAAAGCTTTGGAAATAAAATTGATTGGGAAAATAAAAATTATCTATATTGGAGATTTTTACTATTAAAACACTCACTCCAGACTCTTTCAAAATGGAACAAATACGATATTATCATTCCAGCTAATGGTACAGTCCAAACCTTAATTTGTAGATTGATTACTTGGTTTAAGAGAAAACCAATGATTGTTTTTGGGCACTCTGGTCCTGGAGCTGACGACAAATGGAACTTACTTTGTTCCCCTAATGTTTTTGTCGCATTTTCGTCTCATCAAAAAGAGTGGGCAGAAAAATTTAAACTTCCGTGGACAAAAATAGTTCTTATTCCACATGCAATTGACTTGAAAAGATTTACTCCAGCCAAGGTAAAACCAAATCAGAAAATTGTACTTTGTGTGGCGGCAAATGAACCAAGTAAAAGAGTGGATCTAGTCAAAGAAGCAGTAGATTTAATACCTGGAGCAAAATTTATGGCGGTCGGAAAAGGAAACGAAATTGAAACCTCATTTGGCAAAATGCCTGAGGTTTACAAAAAAGCTGATGTTTTTTGTTTTGTACCCCAACCCTGGGAAGCATTTGGCTTGGTTTTTTTGGAGGCAATGGCAACCAACCTTCCAATTGTGACAATTAATGATCCCGTGCGTAGAGAAATAGTGGGAGATGCAGGAATTTTTGTTGATCATCCTGAGGATCAACAGGAACTTTCTAGTGCAATTGAAAAAGCGCTAAATTCAGATTGGCGCAATATCCCCAGAAAACAAGCTGAAATGTTTTCTTGGGACACTGTAAAATCAAAGTACGAGAATCTCTTTAATAATGTAAAGTAGTAAATAAATTATGAATTTATCAAAGTTTTATAACGACAAAATTAGATTGGGATATCATCCAATCGCCTCAGTAAATTTAAAAAGAGGTTTTTTAAAATCTCTAGTTTCTTATGATGATAGATTTGTAACAGTTATAAAATATCTTGAGAAGTTAATTGCTGGTCTTTATAAAAAAGAAAAAATAAAAGTTTTAGATATTGGAATCGGTGACGGGGTTTACGAAAGACTGTTGTCTGCTGAATCTTTGCATAAAGTTGATCTTTATGGGATTGATATCAGTAAAAATCAGATTAAGAGAGCAGAAAAATTTATTAAAGAAGGTAAAGTGGTAGATCTTGATAACCAAAATATTCCATATAAATCGAATACTTTCGATTTGATAATAATATCCGAGATTTTGGAGCATGTATTTTATCCTGAAAATATATTGAATGAAGCTTACAGAGTTTTAAGAAGTGGTGGAAAAATGCTAATCACTTTCCCAAATTCAGGAGCATTGCAGTTAAGACTTTCTTTATTTTTAACCGGCAGGTCGCCACTTCTAAATTATACAAAAAATAAGGAACATATTAGGTTTTTTGATAAAGGAGATGTTTTGACAGCTTTTATAACAAAACCAAAAGTCTTATATCATCAAGGATTAAGTTCATTTGTTTTTGATAAGTGGGATTTTCCAGTTAAAATTATAACGCCAAGAATTGCAGAAATTATCGGTAACATTTGGATGCCAAGATTGGCACTTGGAAACCTTTTAATACTTAAAAAATAGAATATGAAATTATCTGTAACAATAATTACTTTAAATGAAGAGAAAGATTTATCAAGATGTTTAGAATCAGTAAAAAATTTTGCTGACGAAATTATATTGGTTGATTCCGGAAGTAGTGACAAAACTCTCGAAATTGCAAAGAAGTTTGGTTGCAAAGTTTATACTCGTAAATTTGATAATTTTGCGAGTCAAAAAAACTTTGCAGCAGAAAAGGCAACTGGAGAATGGATTTTATCAATTGATGCCGATGAGCAGATAACGCCAGGACTTTTAGAAGAAATTAAGATTGCTATCATTGATGAGAATTATAGTGGCTATTCCATTCCCAGAAAAAATATAATTTTAGGAAAATTTATAAAACACACACGTTGGCAACCAGAACTCGATCGCCATATCTGGCTTTGGCAAAAGGGAAAAGGCAAATGGGCTGGAAATGTGCATGAGGAACTTTTAGTTGATGGAAAAATTGGAAAACTTAAAAATCCTAAAATTCATTATCAATACGAGTCTGTTACAGAATTTTTGCAAATGATGAATAAATACTCGAGGTTAGAAGTTCGAAAGAGGTTTTCATTTGCAAGACTTATATGGGATCCATTCTATAATTTCGTAGTCAGGTATTTTTACAGACTTGGATTTTTAGATGGGCGAGAGGGGTTTGTTTTGTCTTACCTTATGGCAATATATCATTTGGAAGTTTGGGTTAAAGCTTGGGAGAAAAATAGATGATCACAATTTTAATAATAATAATTCTAATTAACGTTTTTGTATTGTCAAAGCTTGTATTTTTTCCGTATCCTGAACTTTTTATTTATCCATATCTAACTAACCATGGTCTTATTCCTTACACCGACATACTCGACCAACATTTTCCAGGTCTTATTTTTTTTCCTGTTAACCTTGGAACATTGGGAATGCATTCCCCAGAAATTGCTCGCTATTGGCAGTATGGGGCGGTCGTAATTATCCACCTAATTTTGTATTTAGTTGCAAAAAAGATACTAGGGCCAAAAAAAGCATTACTCGCAAATTTAATATTTTTAATTTGGCAGCCATATTTTGAAGGATGGGTTCTTTGGATTGATTCGTTTTTGCCAATTCTAATTCTATCTTCGCTTTATTTTCTAATATCTAAGAAAAACTTTTGGTCAGGATTTTTTCTTGGCGTAGCACTTCTTTTTAAACAAGTAATAGCGCCACTTATTGCACTCGTTGGACTTTACATACTTTTTAAAGAAAGAAAATTCAAACCAGCCTTCATATTTAGTCTGGGTGTACTAATACCAACCTTATTTTTAATTAAATATGTAAACGATTTAGGCATTTGGAAGGATTTTATTTTTTGGACTGTCACTTTTAATACCGGTGTTTTTGCCGAAATGGGTAGGAAATATGGAACAATAAGTGAGATTGCAAGGGTGGTGGGTGTATACGGGTTTGCAGCTTTTTCTTTTTTTGACGAAAAATTTAGAGAGAATACACTTCTGATTGGAATATTTTTAATAGGATCGCTGGCGAGTGTTTATGCCAGGTTTGATTTTGTACACCTCCAACCGAGTTTGCCATTTGTAGCACTACTAAGCGCGATATCGATTAATTGGCTTTTAAAAAAGAAATATTTAAAGGTTTTGATTGCAATATACATATTGGTGGCTATTTATTTACTCTCACAATTTTATAAGGGTCTTGTTGGATCAAAAATTTTTTTCCAGGGAGAAACAGAAAGACGTGTAACACAAGTGGTCCAAAGATTATCAAAAAAGGAAGACAAAATATTTTCTCTTGGAACAATGCCGATAGTTTACGAAATGGCAGATAGGCTCCCCCCAGGGAACGTTTTTGTTTTTCAATTCCCTTGGTTTATGACTGTAGCAGAAAACCGTATTTTATCGGGTATAATTAGTGATCCACCAAAGGTTGTGGTGAGAGACGTCAACGCGGTTGTTGAGGGTAAAAAGCTGATTTTATATATGCCCAAAATTAACGACTATATAAATGAGCATTATAAAGTTATCGATAAAATTGATGAAATTGAAATAATGGTTAGAAAATAATATATGAAAATAGGAATAGATATAAGCCAAATTGTTTACGGAACAGGAGTGTCGCTTTACACCAAACAACTGGTGGAAAATTTGCTAAAAATTGATACCCAAAACCAATATGTTTTGTTTGGAGGATCGCTGCGTAGAAAGCAGGATATTTTAAATTTGTTTCCACAATCAAAGGTATTTCCAATCCCTCCCACACTGGCAGACCTTGTTTGGAATAGATTACATGTAATGCCAGTTGAGAAGTTGATTGGGGAGATAGATGTTTTGCATACTTCCGACTGGACAGAACCGCCATCTAAAGCTTTTAAAGTAGCTACAGTACACGATCTTTACTCTTTAAAGTTTCCTAGAATGATAGATCCGTTAATCCGTGAAGTTCACAAAAGAAAGCTAGCATGGGTTTTTAAAGAATCCAGCAGAGTAATAGTTCCTTCAAAAGCAACAAAAGATGACCTAATAGGTTTTGGGATGGATGAAAATAAAATTAGAGTTATTCAAGAGGCTCCGAATTTAGAAAAAGCCACGAGTGCGGAAGTCGAGAAAACAAAACAAAAATATGGAATAACAGGGGATTACGTTATTGCTATTGGTATTACAAAACTTAAAAACACAGAAAACATAATTAAAGCCTTTGACTTAGCCAGACATGGCCAGGATATTAAGTTGTTATTGGTAGGTAGACCAGTAGGAGTAAAGCTCGAAGTGGTACGAAACGTGCGTAATTTGGGGTATATTGAGTCAGATGAGTTGTCACCCTTATTGACAGGATCAAGAGGGCTTATTTTCCCATCTATATACGAAGGGTTTGGAGTACCAATACTTGAAGCATTTAATTGTGGAGTTCCTGTTGTTACGTCGAATATCGGTAGCATGCTTGAGGTGGCCGGGGACGCGGCTGTACTTGTTGACCCATATAATGTTAATTCTATCGCTGAAGGAATAATTAAAGCCCTTAAGGGGCCTAAGGGACTAATTGAGAAGGGTACCTCTCGTGTTAAGCAATTTTCTTGGGAGGACACAGCTAGAAAAACATTGGAAGTATATATGGAAGCAAAATAAAAAATATGATTATTGGTATTGATGGCAACGAAGCTAATGTTAAGAATAGAGTAGGGGTAAACATGTATGCCTTCAAGCTCATTTGGAATTTGTGGAAACTACAGGGGGAATGGGAATCTCGTCATAGACTTATAGTTTACTTAAAAAATGAACCACTCCCCGACCTTCCGAAAGAAACGCAAAACTTCAAGTATAAAATTGTTTCTGGGGGCGGACTTTGGATAGTTACTAAATTAATTCCAAATCTATTTTTTAGTCGGCCCATGCCTGATATTTTTTTCTCTCCGAGCCATTACGTTCCGTTTTTATCTCCGACACCGACGATTTGTTCAATTATGGACCTGGGTTACCTCGAATATACGGGACAATTTACTAAAAAAGACTTTTGGCAGTTAAAACTGTGGACTGCTATTTCAATTTTTGTATCAAAGTCTATCATTGCTATATCAAATAGTACGAAAAATGAGATTGTACGACACTACCCATTTTCGAATAATAAAATTTATATTACGCACCTCGCATCTGACATAAGCGAACGAGATATGAATATCTCACCAGCCGATGTGCGACGCATCAAAAATAGGTACTCCATAGTTGATGACTATGTGCTGTACATCGGAACCTTAAAACCAAGCAAGAACATTGAGGGTTTGATCGAAGCGTTCTCTAAAATTAATATTCCAAGTTCAAAAATACAGCTAGTTATTGCCGGCAAGAAAGGTTGGCTCTACGAAACGATTATTGAAAAGGTAAAAAGTTTGAAATTGGAAGATAAGGTTATTTTTACAGATTATATTAGTGAAGAAGACAAATCGATACTCAGAAAGGGTGCAAAAGTGTTTGTACAACCATCATTTTGGGAGGGTTTTGGAATAGACACCCTATCAGCCATGGCCGTTGGGGTACCGGTTGTTGCATCAAACGCTGGGAGTTTGCCGGAAGTAGTAGGGAACGCGGGAATTTTAGTTGACCCCTATAACACGGATAGTATCGCAGGTGGCATTAAAGAGGTGCTTTTAGCTAGTACTTCGAAGTATAATAGTATGGTCAAGGCAGGTGAAGCCCAGGCTAACAAGTTTTCTTGGGAAAAGTGTGCCCGGGAAACATTAAAAATACTCGAGGCCAGCCAGAGATAATTAAATTATGTTAAAAGACAAAAACGGGAAATCATTATCAAATTCTCAAGTTTTACAAAAGGCGGGTAGCCGTATTTATAACTACATACTTGATGTTGAACTTATGGTCTTAAGGTGGGTTGGGTATATACCATCTCATTTTATTCGAAAATTTTTCTATCGCCTGGCGGGAATCAAAATTGGAAAAGGTTCAGCAGTCCACATGTGGGCAAATTTCTTTGAACCAAATAATATAAACATCGGCAACGATACAATTATCGGTGACCGTGTTTTTCTTGATGGTAGGTCAATGCTAACAATTGGAAATCATGTAGATATAGCTTCACAGGTTTTGATCTACAATTCAGAACACGATTTAGAAAAAGAGGATTTTTCTGCGCGTACCGAGCCCGTGCAAATCGGTGACTATGTATTTATTGGTCCAAGAGCAATAATTTTGCCGGGAGTAAAAATTGGGAAAGGTGCAATTATTGCTGCAGGGGCGGTTGTAACAAAAGATGTACAAGATTTTGCAATTGTTGGTGGTGTACCAGCAAAGGAAATTGGCGAGCGCACTAATAAAAATCCAAATTACAAACTCGGTCGTCCCCGTCTTTTTCAATAGTCCTTATGAAAAAAGTTGCAAAAATTTTATTTGTTTTGTTTGGAATTGGGCTATTTGTATATTTAGCTTGGCCTGCACCACTTTTCCCAAAAACATTGTGGGATTTTGAGTCTTCAACCGAACCTGCGGATAAGGAATCTCCATTAAGACGTGGATATTACACAAATTTAACTCGAGAGCAATTAATGGACCATTATTCAAAAGAATTTAATTGGGGTCTAAGGCTTAATTACCCACCTGAGGAAGCAAAAACTATAATAAGAGATCAAACCAAGGCTACATTCCTGGAAGAAATAGTTCACCCAATGCGGGAATCATTGTTTATTGCTGGTAATGAGCAAAAACCCGGTAAGGGGCTATTCGAGATTAATGGTAATAAGTTTAAGCAAAAAGTAATTGTAAAATATGTTGACTCGAATATTTTTGTTAGAATCGCGATTGGAGCTTCTATTATGATCCTGATATGGATACTAGTAATGGAATGGGCAACAACTATAGAAAAAAACAAAAAATGGATCTCTCGATAATAATCACTAGTTTTAATACAAAAGACCTTTTAACAACTTGTATTAAATCTATTTTCAAATTTACAAAAAATATTAATTTTGAAGTTATAGTCGTAGACAACAATTCTACCGATGGGTCAGCCGAAGCAGCCAAGGCTTTAGGTTCAGTCATAATCAAAAATAAAGAAAACCTTGGGTTTGCAACTGCAAACAATCAAGGATTTAAAATTTCTCGGGGTAAATACATCCTTTTCTTAAACTCTGACACTGAAATTAATGATAATGTTCTTGGGGAAATGATTTCTTGGATGAAAGATAACACAACAGTTGGAGTTTCTTCGAGTGCACTAAGGAATAAAGACGGAAGTATGCAGGCAACAGGTGGCTATTTTCCAACACTTCCTAGAGTTTTTTCTTGGATGACAATTCAAGATCTGCCTTTTGTTGACAATATAATCAAGCCTTTTCACCCATACCACGCCAAATCATTTTTTTCCAAGGGCGACAGTTTTTATAGATCTAAAAAAGAACTTGATTGGGTAACAGGTGCATTTTTGCTTTGTAGACGGGAGGCTTTAGAAAAAATAAAGGGTTGGGATGAAACATTCTTTATGTATGTCGAGGAAGTTGATTTGTGTTTTAGAGTAAAGCAAATGGGGTATTCAATTTGGTACTTACCAAAATGGAATATAACCCACCTTGGAGGGGCAAGTAGTAAAACTAGTGAGTTCTCTTTAATATCTGAATATAAAGGTGTAATAAAGTTTTACGCAAAACATTACCCCTCGTGGCAACTTCCAATATTAAGGCTAATTCTAAAAATTGGCGCTCTGGGCAGAATAATACTATTTGGTATACTGGAAGGACCAAGTTCAGCAAAAATATATGCAAAAGCTTTCAGCACTGTTTAACAAAACATTCAAATATTTAATTGCTGCACTATTAATTATCGTTCCACTTTATCCTAAATTTCCATTTATCCAGATTCCAGGTACTTACGTGGCTATACGAGCAGAAGATTTTTTGCTTGCCACAATGGCGATATTTATTTTAGTTAAATTTACTCCAACTATTAAAAAATTTTTGACAGACGATATTGTACGAGCAATGATATTATTCTTAAGTGTTGGGCTTGTGTCTTTTATTTCTGGAGTATTGTTAACAAAAACGGTAGTTTTTAACATCGGTATTCTCCACTTTTTTCGTCGTATTGAATATTTTATACCTTTTTTTGCGGCCTTCGCTGTTCTTTATGATAAAAAAGAAAAGAACCTAGAATTTTACTTAAAGGTTTTAATGATTGTTATTTTTGGTGCGTTTATCTATGGATTTGGCCAGCGTTATTTTAACTTTCCAGTAATAATTACTCAGGACTCTGAATCCTCAAAGGGACTGGCTTTAAGGTGGACTGCTGGGAGCCAAATAACCTCAACTTTTGCCGGTCACTATGATCTTGCTGCATTTATGGTTTTGGTTTTACCAATTATTATAAGTTTATATTTTGTTCTTGAGAATAAACTAACAAAATCATTACTGTTAATTGTCGCGCTCTCCGGTTTTTGGCTTTTGGTGAGCACTGCTTCAAGGATTTCATTAGCTTCTTATTTGATATCAGCCTGTTTTTCTCTATTTTTACTTAAAAAATATAAAGGAATTGTTTTTGTGGTTCTAATAAGCATCGTGTTAAGTGGATTTTCATCAAATCTATTCGCAAGGTATAAAAGTTTAATTGATGTTTATTCACAAAAAATCATGAATTTAAAGATTGTTGACAATAATCCATTTAGATTTGTTGTTTCAGCCCAGGAGACTACTTTGAATAAGCGTGAAGCTACTCCAATTCCAGCCCCATCAATACCTGTAGTTGAAGATAGGTCAACTTCAATTAGATTAAATGTTGAGTGGCCACGGGCAATCCGTTCGTTTACAAAGAATCCCCTGATCGGAACCGGTTATTCATCAATCGGTTTAGCAACAGATAACGACTATTTAAGACTACTGGCAGAAGTTGGTCTATTGGGATTTTTAGCATTCATGCTTATAATGGTTAGAATAATGTTTGTTTTTATTTCAGCTTTACCATTAACCCAAAAATTTTCGGGTATTGAACTTGGTTTTATAGCAGGGACAATAGGGGGATTTATTGGAACTTTTTTAAACGCAGTTTTTATCGATGTATTTGAGGCTTCAAAATTTGCAATAATGTTTTGGTTGTTAGTTGGTTTAGCCGTATATACGATTAAAAATAAAGTAAATGAGGATATGCAAAATAATGTATGAACACAAAACTTAGTCAATTTATCAAAAGTAAATATTTTGAGTACTTTATATTATCAATAATTTTAATATTGGGCTTCGTTGTTAGACTTTATAAAATAAACAACCCAATTGCAGATTGGCATAGTTGGCGCCAAGCAGATACCGCATCTGTAACTAAAACATATATTGAACAAGGAATTAACCTTTTTTATCCAAAATATCACGATATTTCAAGTGTACAAACTGGAATTTTTAACCCTAATGGTTACAGATATGTTGAGTTTCCCATTTACAACGCGATATCTGCTATTTTATCCAACACATTTCCAAAATTTAGTTTAGAGATCTGGTCGCGTTTGGTAACTATTTTTGCGGCTTTGATTACAAGTTTTTTCTTATATTTAATAGGTAAAAAATATCTTGGAAAAGCTGGAGGGTTATTGTCTGCGTTTTTTTATCTTTTTATTCCATACAACATTTATTTTACTCGGGTAATTTTGCCCGACCCATTTGGAGCCATGTGCGCTGTAATCTCACTTTGGTTTTACATTGTATTTATCGATAACGAATCTACGTTCAATTTATATACATCTGGATTCTTTATGCTTTTGGCTATACTTATCAAGCCGTATTATGCATTTTATTTAATTCCACTAATTTACCTGACGTTAAACAAATATCAACTAAAAGATATTTTTTCGAATAAAAAATTATTGAATAAATTTATAATATTTTCGTTAATTATGTTCGCACCATTTGTCTTATGGAGAATTTGGGAAAGTCGGTTCCCAGAAGGAATACCATTTTTTACATGGATGTTTAACGGCGATCACATACGTTTTAGACCGGCCTTTTGGCGATGGATTTTTGACGAAAGACTTGGGCGCTTAATTCTTGGGGGTTGGGGACTGGTTTTATTTGTAATCGGTATATTAAGGCCAAAACAATATTTTGTTAAATTCACAATACTTAGTATGTTTTTATATGTTGTAGTCGTTGCAACAGCAAATGTTCGCCACGATTATTATCAAATTTTGGCAATACCCGCAATATCGTTAGTTGTTGCTTCAGGAGTCTGTTATTTGTGGGATACCATGATCTTTAATAAAGTTATATCTCGAGTTTTGGTCGTTTTTTCGATCCCAATGATGCTTATGGTCGGTTGGTTTTTGATAAAGGATGACTATCAAGTTAACCACCCTGAGCTAATTGAAGCTGGAAAGATGGTTGATCAAATTACTCCACCTAGTTCACTCGTTGTTGCCCCGTACGATGGGGATACCGCATTTTTATATCAAACCAATCGCTGGGGTTGGCCTGCAATAGATGACTCAATTGACCATATTATAGAAAAAGGGGCGGACTATTATGTGTCTGTTAATCTGGGTAGTGCTGACACTAAAATGATTGAATCAAGATTTAAAACTATCAAAAAAACCGATAGATATGTTATTATCGATCTCCACCAAGTAATAAACTCAAAAACAAAATGAAGATTCTCACAACCATATTGCAAGGTCCTTCAGCACGGATTCGACTGAAAGGAGAATCTATATGAAGATTCTTATGCTAGTTCCGTTTCTACCAATTGATCAAATGAGCGGTGGTCAGACTCGATGGTACCACATGATCAAAAATCTATCCAAAACGAATGAAATTACTTTGATGTCATTGATCAAAGACGATTGGGAAAAAAAATACATTCCAGAAATTAATAAATATTGCAAGAGAGTCTATGTTTTCAAACGCCCAAAAAGCCCTTGGACAATCAGGAACTTATTTTTGACACTTGTTAGCTTTAATCCGCTTGTAGTAATACGCAATTTTTCAATGGAAGAGCGATCCGCAATTAAAAAGGAACTTGCGACAAATGAATATGACTTAATCCATGCTGAAACGTTTTATGTTATGCCCCACATTCCAAAAACCAAGATTCCAATAATTCTCGTTGAACCCACAATTGAATATTCAGTGTACCAACATTATGTTAATCATGAAGTGCCAACAATTTTTAAGTTTATATATCAATTTGATATATTAAAGCTTAAATTTTGGGAAAAGTTCTACTGGAAACGCGCCAGCAGGCTGTTTGCAGTATCTGATGAAGATAAGGATGTTATGCAAAAAGAGCTACCAAATCTTGAAATTGGCGTGATTCCAAACGGTGTTGATTTGGAATATTTTAATTCTAAAAAGGTTGCAAAAAAATCTCCACCCAGGATTCTTTATCATGGCAATTACAAATGGATGCAGAATGTCGAGGCTGTAAACCTTCTAGTTCATGAAGTATGGCCAGAAATTAAAAATAAAGTTAAAAACGTAAAGCTTTGGATCAGTGGCAGAAATGTTCCACCAGAAATAATCGAATATACTAAAAACGATCCCGATATTGAAATTAGTGAGTCAATTGAAGACAACAGAGATGTTTTCAAGTCATCAGAAGTACTAATTACCCCCATTAGGGGGCCTGGAGGTACAAGACTCAAAGTCCTTGAGGCATTAGCATCGGGATTACCGGTAGTTTCTACGCCAGTTGGCGTTGCGGGGCTTAACCTGACTCCAGGTGTTCATGCCTTAGTTTCTCCAAAGATGAAGGACCTTTCGGGGTATGTAGTAAAGCTTTTAAATGACAAAAAGTTGGCAGATAAAATTAGTAGTGCAGGCAAGATTTTTGTAAAAGAAAATTTTGATTGGAGAACTATTGTTGATAAATTAAATAAAGTGTACAAAGAAGTCAAGATAAATGCATAATCCCAAACTTGGTACATAATATGAAATTATCAATTATTATTCTAAATCACAACACAAAGGAATTGTTGTCAAATTGCCTGAAATCGATCCTCACTTATAAAAATGAAATCCCTCTGGAGGTGATTGTTTCCGACAATGCTTCAACTGACGGTAGCCTTGAGATGGTTAAAAATAAATTTAGTTGGGTAAAGTTGATCCAAGGACCAAATATAAGTTTTTCAAATGGGAACAATAGAGCAAAAGGTGTTGTAAAAGGTGAGTATATACTACTATTAAATTCAGACACTTTAATTCAAAAAGACGTATTCAAAAAAACTGTTGAATATCTCGAACAAAATACAGCTGTTGGAGCGCTAACTTGCAAATTGGTTCTTTTGGATGGAACGCTCGATAAAGATGCGAGGCGCAGGTTTCCAACTCCGTGGATTTCTTTTAATAGACTTTTTTTGGGAAATGGAAAACTTTATTGGTATGAAGACATTCCTTCAGATATGACTCACGAAGTTGATGCTATAGAGGGCGCTTTCTTTTTAACTAGAAAAGAAATTTTAGATAAAGTTGGTTGGTTGGATGAAAAATTTATTTTTGATGGTGAAGATCTAGATCTAAGTTTTCAAATCAAAAAGTCTGGTTACAAAATAATTTACTTCGGAGAAGCCTCTATTATCCACCTTAAGAAAGCCTCAAGATCTAAACTCACAGATATTCAGATAAAACGAAAAATGGAAGGAGTTAACTCCATGGAATATTTTTACAGGAAAAATCTTTGGAGTAGATATCCATTAATTTTCAACTATTTTGTTATTTTAGGAATTAAAATTTTAAAACTAATTAGATTTATTCAAAAATGAAAATTATTATAGATGCCAGACTTTACGGATCTAAAAATACTGGCAATGGAAGGTATACAGAAAACTTAGTTGAGAATTTAACAAAAATAGATTCAAAAAATAGTTACATTATTTTTTTAAGAAAAGATGATTTCAATTCCCTAAAATTGCCTTCAAATTGGCAGAAGGTACTTGCCGACTTTAAATATTACTCATTTGAAGAGCAGTTTAAATTGCCATTTTTAATTTCAAAATACAAACCAGACATAGTTCACTTTCCACATTTTAATGTTCCGGTATTCTACCGTGGAAAGTATATTGTTACAATACACGATTTAATTATGCATAAATTTACCGGTGGGGAAGCTACAACCAGACCTTTCCCGTTATACCAAATATGGAGGTTGGGCTACTACATTGCTTTTGCAAAAGCTGTTTTTGGGTCAGTTAAAATTATTGTTCCCAGCAGTGCAGTTAAAAATGAAGTTGTAAATTATTACAAAATTGATCCTAAAAAAGTAGAGGTAACCTATGAATAATTCTTATTTTGTTTACACAGGCAACGCCTATCCACATAAAAACTTAAATAGGCTTATTGATGCTGTAGTTAAGCTAAATGTAAAGTTAAAAATAGTCTCTGCAAGAGGTGTGTTTATAGATAGATTAAATAAAGAAATTAAAAATAAAAAGGCAGAAGCTTTAGTTGAATTATTAGGCTTTGTTCCGGACACTGAACTAAATCAACTATATAAAAATTCAATAGCGTTTGTTTTCCCGACCCTTTCCGAGGGTTTTGGCCTTCCACCGATGGAAGCTATAGAAGCAGGAGCACTAGCAATAGTCTCCGACATACCGGTACTCAAAGAGGTTTATCAAGATTCTGTTTTTTATTTTGACCCATACAATGTGAATTCCATCACAGAAGCACTTAAAAAAGCCATGAATCTTCAAAAATCTGAAAAGGACAAAAAGGTCAAATTCGCCCAAAGCTTTATTAAACGCTACTCTTGGGCTAAAATGGCGCGTGAGACACTCAATATTTACGAAAAAGAAGGTAGCCCTGGTTTACGATAGAGTAAACAAATGGGGAGGTGCTGAGCGTGTACTTTTAACTCTCCATGAAATGTTTCCCCAAGCTCCACTTTATACTTCGGTTTATAATCCAAAAAAAGCGCCGTGGGCAAAAGTTTTCCCAAAAGTCCATTCATCTTTTTTGCAAAAGGTGCCCCTTCTTAACAAATATCATGAACTTTTGGGGTGGCTAACTCCACTTGCCTTTGAGAGATTTAATTTTGATGAATATGATCTCGTAATCACAGTTACATCCGAAGCGGCTAAGAATATAAAAACAAATAACAAAACTAAACATATTTGTTATTGTTTAACACCAACTAGGTATTTGTGGAGTGGGTACGAATTTTATCTAACTAACCCGCCTAAAATATTCAAAATCTTTCCATTTTACAAACTTGTTTCAAAACCATTTCTTTGGTTTGCTAAAAAGATGGATTTAAAAGGTGCCAGTCGGCCGGATGTGTTTATTGCAATATCGAGTGAAGTAAAACGACGTATAAAAAAATATTATAAAAAAGAATCTGAAATAATTTTTCCGCCAGTCAGTTTTTTAAGAAAAAACAAAGTACTAAATAAAAATAGAGAGCATTTTTTAATTCATGGTCGTTTTGAGCCTTACAAAAGATTAGATTTGGTGATTGATACGTTTAACGAGCTTAACCTTCCCCTTATCGTGTCCGGTGGGGGTTCAGAATTTGATGTTCAAAGAAAAAGAGCTAAAAATAATATTAAATTTGTAAAAAGTCCAAATGATATAGAATTATCTTTAATTTACTCAAAATCTAAGGCACTAATAATGCCACAGGAAGAAGATTTTGGAATTGTTTCAATTGAGGCTCAATCATATGGAGTTCCTGTTATCGCATATGCAAAGGGTGGTGCGCTTGATACAGTTATAGATGGTAGGACTGGAGTATTGTTTAAACATCAAAGTAAAAAGAGTTTGATGCGGGCAGTTGAAAAATTTGATAGAATTACTTTTAGGTCCGAATTACTAACAAAAAATGTTCAAAAGTTTTCTAAAGAAGTTTTTAAAAATAGATTTGGACGCCTCGTCCGAAAAGAACTCGGAGAATTTTAAAGACCATTTATATGCTCTCATCATAGTTGGTGGAGGTGGAACTCGCCTTTGGCCCAAATCCAGAAATGCCACCCCCAAACAATTTCTAAAGCTTTTCGGCAATAAAACATTAACGCAAATAACTGCAAACAGGTTTAGTAAAATGGTTTCGTGGGATAGGGTTGTTATAGTAACTACAACTGAGAATTACAAGAAAGAGATAATAAATGAACTTCCAAAAATTGACCCGAAAAATATTGTAGTAGAGCCTGAAAGAAAAAACACAGCCCCCGCTCATGGTTTAGGAGCTTTGTTTATTTACCATAAAGATCCCAATGCTGTAATTGTAAACGATTATTCAGATCATTTAATTTCTCCAGATGAAAACTATATTTCTTCAATGCTCTCTGCCGCTGAGGCTGCTTTTAGTGGAGATTTTTTAATAGCAACAGGAGTAAAACCGGATTATCCAAACATCGGCTATGGCTATATAAAGCGCGGGGATGAAGGTAAACTTTTTGGGCATAGATATACATACAAGTTGGATAAATTTACTGAAAAACCCGAGCTATCTGTCGCCGAAAAATATATAGAATCAGGAGACTATTTTTGGAACGCAGGGCAATATGTATGGCGTGCAGACTCACTTTTAAAAGCTCTGGAGACACATTCGCCAGCAATTTACAAACCTCTTAACGAGGTATTATCATCCTTAGGGTCTAATACTCAGGAGAAAGCAATTGCTACTGCTTATAAAGATATGCCTGAAATATCAATTGATTATGCAATTAGTGAGAAAGCAAAAAATTTTCTTATGGTTGTGGCCGACTATAGATGGACAGATATTGGTGATTGGAAAGAAGTTTGGGAAAATTCACCAAAGGATGCAAATGGCAATGTATTTATAAAAGAGGAGGATGGAGGAGAAATTATAAATATTGACACAACTGATGCTTTGATTCATTCAGATGGAAGAGTTGTTGCGGTTGTTGATGTTGATAATCTTATAATAGTCGATACAAAAGATGCGCTTTTGGTTACTACAAAAAGCCGGGCACAAAGTGTCAAGAAAATTGTCGAAAAACTCAAAGCAGAAAAGAGGTCCGAACTTCTTTAGCCATTTATGATTTACGACTTTATTAAACGAATTGTAGATATCGTCTCCTCAATTCTCCTTATTATTCTTTTTTCACCAATAATGTTAGTAACTGCAATTATCACGAGATTAACTTCAAAAGGTCCGATTCTTGTTGAATCCACAAACTCGCATATGCAAAGAATTGGTAAAAAAGGAAAAATTTTCAGATTATTTAAATTTAGATCAATGTTCGTAAGAGCCGACAGTTCACTAGAAAATGATCCGCAATTTAAAATCCTATACGAAGAGTATAAAAAATCGAATTTCAAACTTCACAACGACCCGAGAGTTACAAAATTTGGCAAGTTTATACGAAAATATTCAATTGACGAGATGCCACAACTCTTTAATGTATTAAAAGGGGATATGAGTTTAGTTGGACCAAGACCATATCATAGTGATGAACTTGTTAAGCAAAAACTGAAGTACCCAAATACTGGGCAATTTATAAAAGATACTCAGACGGTAAAACCAGGAATAACTGGCTATTGGCAAGTTTCAGGTCGCAGTCTTGTTAACTTTGATAAAAGAATAGAGATGGATGCTTACTACGCAAAAAAGAAATCACTTTGGATGGATCTTTACATCATCCTCAAAACCCCATTCGTGATGATTAGTGGCGTTGGAGCCGTGTAGTCTGCTATGATTAAATTGTATGAACGATCAA
>DASSIE010000011.1:0-2767 GCA_035692185.1 Patescibacteria group bacterium
TTCAGATGGAAGAGTTGTTGCGGTTGTTGATGTTGATAATCTTATAATAGTCGATACAAAAGATGCGCTTTTGGTTACTACAAAAAGCCGGGCACAAAGTGTCAAGAAAATTGTCGAAAAACTCAAAGCAGAAAAGAGGGCCGAACTTCTTTAAGCACTGTATGATTTATGATTTCATCAAACGAATAATAGATGTTACCGCCTCAATAATTCTTTTAATTATTTTTTCTCCAATCATGCTTGCTACTGCCATCGTAATTAAGATAACTTCACCGGGCCCAATTTTTGTTGAAAAAGATAATAAGACTGCTCAACGTGTAGGCAAAGATGGGGGAATTTTTTATCATTATAAATTTCGCTCTATGATGGTTAACGCATACGAAATAATCAAAAATGACCCAAAGTTTAGAAAACACTATGAAGAATATAAAAATTCAAACTTTAAATTAGCTGTAGATCCAAGAGTAACTAATGTTGGTAGGTTTATACGTAAATACTCAATCGATGAAACTCCACAATTTTTAAATGTTTTAAAAGGTGAAATGAGCTTAGTTGGACCTAGGCCATGCTTTGTTGAAGAATTAGAAGAACAAAAGAAAAAGTTTCCAGGGTGTGAAAAATATATAAATGAGATGTTGAAAGTTAAACCTGGTATTACAGGCTATTGGCAAGTAAATGGAAGAAGCAATATCAACTTTGATAAAAGAGTTGAAATGGACGCATATTATGCAAAAAGGAAATCACTTTTGATGGATCTTTACATCATCCTCAAAACCCCATTCGTGATGATTAGTGGCGTTGGAGCCGTGTAGTCTGCTATGATTAAATTGTATGAACGATCAACAACCGTCTGTTTTAATTCCAAAAATTGATGTATCAGAACCAGTTAGCCAAGAGTTGCCAATTGAAAATCAAACACCAACTCCAGTTAAAAATATGAAAAACAAAAAAATATGGCTTGGAATTTTAATTTTTGTGCTGGTTTTCTTGGGCTATAATTTAATTGCTTTATTTTTAATTTATCAAAATGGCACAAAACTAGCCAAGTCATTAAATACGCTTTCAGTTGTCGCCAAAGCCCAGGACTTATCAAAAATAAAGTCGGAGATAAAAAATACAAAATCCAGTCTTGTTAGGTTTGAGTCGTCCGTAAAACTTATTTCGTGGGCTAAACTATTACCATTTGCAGGTGCTTATGTTAAGGATGTTAACCGTGTAACAACCGCCGGTAAAGCAGGAATTGACGCAGGGGATATAGTTTTGACAGCTGTTGAGCCATATAGCGACTTACTAGGTATCAAAGGAGCTGCTACAACAGCTGAGAGTGGCGAAAAAACAACCCAAGAAAGGATTGATTTTTTAATTAAAACGATACCCGACTTAATTCCAAAAATAGATTCAATAGCTGCTAAAGTTAAAATTGTTCAAAACGAATTGTCTCAAATTAATCCAGACCGTTATCCTGAAAAATATAAAAATCAAGAAATTCGTTCAAAAATAAAAAACGTTCAGAATTTAATTAGTGAAGCAGCAACATTTATAGTTAACGGAAAACCAGTACTTGAATCGGCCCCTTATATTTTAGGAATGGACGCCCCACGAACATATTTAGTGCTTTTTCAAAACGATAAAGAACTAAGGCCAACTGGGGGTTTTATGACGGCCTACACCATAATGAAGGTTGATAAAGCTAAATTTGAACCAGTTTTATCAAACGATATCTACGCCTTGGATGCCCAGTACAAACCTTCTATTCCAGCACCGGACCCGATAGTTAAATATATTAAAGGCCCATATGTAATTTCAAAAAATCTAAGGTTTAGGGATATGAATTGGTCTCCTGATTTTACAGTTAGTATGGCTACAGTTACTGAAGCTTCAAAAGAAGTTGGAATAAATAATGTAGACGGAATTATCGCGGTTGATACTCAACTACTCGTAAACTTACTTAATGTAATAGGCCCAATAGGTGTTCCTGGGTTTGGTAACTTTAGTACAAAAACCGATCCACAATGTAATTGCCCACAAGTAATTCATGAACTAGAAAGTTTTGCAGACATTGAAGGCCCAATTATATGGGACCCATTAACTGGTAAAATTATTTTAAGACCAAAAAATTCTGACAACAGAAAAAAGATTATTGGCCCCCTTATGAACTCAATTTTAGCTAACTCCCTGGGTCAACCCAAAGAAAAATTAGCCAGCCTTTTCCAGGCAGGTTTCACTTCTTTAATCGAAAAACATGTCCTTTTTTATATGTATGACACAAAGATTCAAAAGGCGGTCTCAGACTTTGGACTCAGTGGGGTAATTAAGGATTATGAAGGGGACTATTTACACATAAACGACGCCAATTTAGGTGGGCGCAAGTCAAACTTGTATGCAACTGAAGAAGTTCATCAGGAGATAGAAGTTGCCCGTGATGGAAGTGTAACCAAGACTGTAACCATCACCTACAAAAATCCTGAAAAGCACGATGGTTGGCTTAATTCAGTCTTACCTACTTGGGTAAGGGTTTATGTTCCAAAGGGTAGTACCTTAATTACATCTGAAGGACTGGAAGCAAAAGAAGAGCCTTATGAGGATTTAGGTAAAACTGTTTTTGCAGGATTTTTCCAACTAAGACCAGAAGGAGTTGCTAAAGTCACTTTCCAATACAAACTTCCCTTCAAAGTTTCAAAGGAATACAAACTTATGATTCAAAAGCAACCAGGAACTGATGGATTTTTGTACACAATCAATCTTGGAAGGCACGAAGAAGAGTTTT
>DASSIE010000012.1:0-3637 GCA_035692185.1 Patescibacteria group bacterium
TGAACCAACGGCCCAGAACTACCGCATAGTTTAACATTTTAGGGACGATTGGCCAAGCCTCTTTTGACTTCAAACACTTCAAATGATAAAATTTACCCGATAGTTATATCAACCAGTTTTTTGCACTGGAATTTGTGAGGAGGAGAAATGGGAGTGTCAAAGTTTGTAGTCGATTGGTTTATACCAATTGGGATACTGCTCTATGCAGTTCATATCTATCAATCGACAGTTCGACCCTTGGGTGCAATCTTGGCGCTTTTAGTAATCATTGGTTTTCTGATCTATCAGTTTCTAAAAGCACCATTTCATTAATCCCACCCCCCACCCTCTCCGGTTTAGGACAAAACAACCTAAATCGGAGAGAGCACTACCCTACCCAAAAACTAGCTTCTAGATTCTAGCTACTAGTATCTAGCCCGAATGAGCAAAATATCATTTTTGTATATATAATAGTTGTATGTCAACTCTCACCACCCTTCTTCTTAAAATGCCCCGGAATACCGAGGTAACCCCTGAAGCCGCCAAAACCTTTTTGTCCGCCCTAACCCAAATTAATTCCGTCTCCCCACTTCAAAAACTTTTTGGTACAAAACCACTTGCATTGTCACTCGAGATTGTTGTTGTTAATCAGCAAATAAAATTTATGGTTACTTGCGACTCAGAACTTGTACCTTTTGTACAAACACAAATCCAAAGTACGTATCCATTAGTAATTATTGAAAAAATTCCAGACCCGTTAACCGGGCAAGCATTAACAGTTAAGGAATTAAAACTTGCCAAGGGAAATTTTTATCCAATCGGCACTTACGACAAGTTTAAAGACATAGATCCCCTGGCTTCCATCCTCTCGGTACTATCTAAAGCAGAGCCAACGGAGTTGGCTATGATCCAAATTGCACTAGAGTCCACTGGGGGAAAATGGCAAGGGCAAGGGGCTAGTTATGCCGATCACGGCGTTAAAAATGAGAATGGTAATTATTCCCCAAGATCGGATAAAACTATTATAGTTGAGAAGATTTCTTACCCAGGCTTTGCGGCAATTATAAGGCTTATTAGTAACACGAATAAAACCCTAACAGAGCTTAATTCGTCATTTGGAGTTTACACCAGGAGCGATGGCAATTATTTTAAAACAAAAAAGCCAAGTATCTTTGGCAAAAACAAACTTCCACTTAATGCAATTAATAGAACCGTAACTGGAAATGATGTTTTAAATATTCTTGAACTTGCCACCCTTTGGCATTTGCCCAGCGACAAAATAAAAACCTCCACAATACTTTGGGGAACTTCAGTTTTATCAGAACCCCCTGACAACTTACCTAATGCAGTTAGTGCAACAGAGGAGGATAAAGCACATATCAACTTTTTCGGCAAAACCATATTTAAAAATAGAAATACAATTTTTGGAATTAAAGATATAGACCGCAGACGTCACATGTGGGCAATTGGAAAAACCGGAACTGGTAAATCTACAATGATTGCCAACATGGCAATTGATGACCTTAAAAAAGGCCGTGGAATAGCCGTAATCGACCCTCATGGAGATTTGTGTGAAGTGCTGTTAGATTACATTCCAAAACACAGAATTAACGATGTAATTTATTTTAATCCGGCTGACAAAGACTACCCAGTTGTAATTAACCCACTAGAGGTAACAAATAAAGAAGAAGCAGAATTAGTTGTTTCCGGAATAGTTTCGATATTCAACAAAATATTTGGATTTTCCTGGGGCCCGCGACTTGAATATATTTTAAGGAATTCCCTAATGACCTTGGCAGAAGTTGAAGGCTCAACCTTAAAAGATGTTCCCCTACTTTTAACCAACAAAGCATTTAGACAAAGAATAGAAATGCAAATTAAAGACCCAACTTTAAAGTCCTACTGGATGGATGAGTTTGATAAAATGCCCGAGAAATTGCAACAAGAAGCGATCTCACCGATCCTAAACAAAGTCGGCCAGTTTGTAACCTCCCCACTAGTGCGAAGCGTTATTGGACAGGCTAAAAGTTCTATTAAGTTGGATGACGCTATGAATCAAGGCAAAATTGTTCTTGCTAATCTTTCCCAAGGCCGATTGGGTGAGGATAATGCTGCCCTGTTGGGAGCAATGTTAATTACAAAACTACAGTTAGCAGCCATGCACAGGGTTGATATGCCGGAGGAAGATAGGCGAGATTTTTATTTATATGTAGATGAGTTCCAAAACTTTGCCACAGGCAGTTTTATTAAAATTATGTCAGAAGCCCGCAAATATCATTTAGATATTATGCTGGCTAACCAATATATGGCTCAAATTCCGGAGGAGGTAACCAAGGCAATATTGGGTAATGCCGGGACTGTAGCTACTTTTGCCCTTGGGGCGGGGGATGCTGAAATACTCTTTAAAGAATTTGCAGAAGTATTTACCCAAAATGATTTAGTTAACTTAAGTAACTTCCAGATAGCCATAAAAATGACAATCGAGGGCCACACCACTCGCCCATTTTTGGCAAACACCCTTCCACTACCGATTTCCAGTAACCAAAACCGCGAAAAAGTAATTCAGGTAAGCCGTGAACGCTGGACACGCCGTTTGAACCAAGTTCTTCCCCCAAATCACCCCTAAATTCCCCAATGGTCTGATAAGCCTATGACAGACTCCCCACCAAAGGCGGGTTATTGTGCGGGAGGATGACATATGAGTATTTCATAAATACTCCTATAGTCCTATTGTGCTTTTGTCACCTTCTGTTATAATTCTCACAAGTTCCATTTCCCCCCCCTTGTCTGTCTGGCAAAGCCAGACCTTGCTCTGCAAGGCAGGACGGGTATTTTGGAAAAGTTAGTACATTAACAAGAGAAGCGAGTCCTGCAGTAGCAGGACGAGTCCCTCTCAATCGCAATTCGAGCCGTGAACGAATAGTTCATTAAGGTGAGAAGTAAGATTGCGTGGGACGAAAAATTAGGCAGATTGTGAGCATTTAACCATTGCTTCGGAGAGCCGTGGATTCACTTTTGTGAATCCACCGTTCTCTGAGGCAGCGGAGAAAAATGACACAACTAGAAAAAAGGAGAAAAAAACAGAATCGGATTGAAAGGTTATTTTTAAAACGCATGCGTTTCAAAAAAATCAACTAGGAGGCCGAAATGAAGAAAGGAAAGATTTTTTGGACTACAATCGCCACAGTGATTGCTATCACGACGATTGGCATTTCCGCAGTAGGCGCAACCGCAGGTTTCGCGATCACAAGCATCACAGCGAGTTGTGACGGCTCGGGCTTGGTTTACTTTACAGGCACAAACCCCGGCTTCAATCTCACCCTGATGGACAAACACTTGGGACCAAGCGGTCCGTTTTTGTCATCCGGAATTTCGCTCAGTATCCCGGCCGGCGGAACTTCACCAATTGCCTATCAGCTTGATCTTTCAGGCTGGACTGGTGGGCCGCATTACAGGGTGGACTCTAATTATAATACTAAGAGTCCATCTTTGAATTGTGGTGATGACGATGCAACAAATACACCAACACCAAGCCCAACGCTAACGTTGACACCAACTTCGACACCTACTTGCGAATGGTGGCAACAGCTCTTGGACTGGCAATGTGTCGATCCAACACCTACCAATACTGATACACCGTCCCCAACATTGGAAGATA
>DASSIE010000013.1:0-4064 GCA_035692185.1 Patescibacteria group bacterium
GTGATGTCTCCTGAGCTGCCTGAAGCCGCATTGATCCAAAGATCACCCTGGCATCCGCCGGTGTAGGTCCAGATCCAAGTATCAGGAAAATCGGCGACGTAGCCTGGATTGAAAATTTGCGCAAGTGTCGAGGATTTATTCGAGCAAACACCGTTTGCGTCACACATAAAATCAACTGTGCCCAGGTCTGTAGATAAAGCCATGATGGTACCGTCAATATGGATCCCATTCCATGTGCCTTCAAACGTACCTGTTACCCCGGCGCCGACAGTTGATGCTCCGCTCGGTGAAGTTCCACCAAACGTTTCCCAATCGCCGCCGTCTGTCCGATTGACCCAATAGCCATCTTCAGAATCAGGACATACTTCGTATGATGAAACGTATGTGTCACTTGCCCAGTAGCCTCCAAAACCGCTGTCGGAATCGCCGCTGATGTTCCGTGTGTAGGTTGTACACCCGGCCGTCATGGCTTTCCCATGCGATGCATTTGCAACAACATTGTTGGGGGTAAAAGCAAACCCAAATGCCATTGCAAATAGCGCAATGATCCCCAAAATACTAAAAAGTTTTTTGTTCATTACTAATGCTCCTTTTTTTGTCTTTCTGATTACTTACTTTGAATGCGATTGTGTCGAGAACTTTTTCCCACACCAGTTTCACTCCTTATTTATTCCGTCTCGACTTCGGAATATCTGCGGTTTAATTTAGCCATTTGGCTTCCCCAGATTACCGAAGTCGAAAAATATATATCTCTTGTAAAAGTGCTAGCACTTCGACACGCACTTTGTGCGTGATAACGTGCTTTACTAATTTTTTCCCCCAAAAAGCCCAGCAAATGCGGACTAGGGGAACAAGGCTTATTATACACCCAATTAAGTAATTGTAAATATTATAGGGCTGAATGTTAAAAAAATGGGGGTTTATTGCGAGAGAGCTTGGTGTTTTTTTTGTTTTTTTGTAGTGATGGAGTCCCATCTGCGTCTGAATGGGACTCCATCAAATTACTACCGCGGACTAATTACGCCCTGGACGTTAGGGACACGCAACCAATTCCGCGCCGCGACTGATCAAGGTTGAGAAGGTAACTACGACAGGAACCACATGCAAACGACGGCCACAATTCGGGGAATTCATATTGGACATGATTTGGGTTTCCTTTTTTGTACAACAATACGTTTGGATACATCGGTATTCGGACCTTACATTTAATCTCGATACCTCCTTTTGTAGCTTCCCATCAATACATTTTTCAACCTCAACCTTCCTAAATGGGAAGGGTTTGGATACTTTTTAAACACCCAAACTTCTCCCATTTAGAAAACCTAGCTCTCTCGCTTTTAAAGGGCTACTAAAAATTTTCGCCTGCAATTAGGCTAAATATTACCTAGATAATAATACTTGGCGGTTGGGGAATCAACTGGGGATTATTTTATTAATTTAGAAAGAAGGAATTTTTTAATATCTATAAACCAATTTAAAAGATTTCCTGTATTTTCGTTGTCTGGGTAAAGCCCTGCCATTTTTCTTAAATTGCCATTAATTGTTTTGTTGTAAAGTATCGCGTCCCAGGTACTTTTGAGCCACATGTGGACATGTAAATGTGCATGCTCCCAATTTCCAGATTTACCCAGTAGCCCAAGTCTGGTTCCTTTTTTAATGATTGTTCCTTCTTCAAAATTTGTGACATCCTCCAAATGCGCATAAACCATGACCCCCTTTTGCACCTCACCATTGTCATCTAAAAATGTAGTTTCAACTGCAACAACATTGCCCAAATTTTGTTTTGTTTCACTTGTTTGGGGGACTTCGTGGACATTGCCTGCAAATAGTACAATTCCATCACACATGCTTACAACTTCTTCGCCACCTTCTTCTTTGTTTCCACTAAAATCTAGCCCTAAATGCCAAAGTGTGTTTCCATTTTTATCTGTTTTCTGTTTATCATAATCATCCACAATTGGCATCATAAACTGCAAGCCGTGGTTCATGGTTGCGCCTTCAAAGGGCAGAATACACGAGTCAGCAATTGGGTCAGTTTCTGTTGGAAGTGTAAGGACGTCATTCAAGTGTGAAACAAAATCAGTTTGAATTTCTGTCGGGATTGGGGTTGGTGTCCAAACATGAGTAGGTTCGGGAGTGAATGTGGGGAGGGGAGCTGGCGCCAAAAGTTTTGGATCATTTTCGTTGTTTGAAATACTGACATTTGAATTTACGGCTTGTTGGCAAGCTGTAAAAAAAAGTGTTGCTAGGAGTATTTCTTTTTTCATTGGGTTATTTTTAAAGTTACTAATATTCTTTGGGCGATGTTATCCGCTTTAAATAGTGATATGTTTCCATCCTTACTTATGCAGGCAGCAATCGTAAGATAATACACTCCCGGAGTTCTATCGTTTCTTATTTCGTCTGAAATTCCAAAAAGATCTGTTCTTGCAAATAGGACATTTTCACCATCGGGGTATTTACCAAAAGGCTTTGCGTTTTTATCCGCATTAAAAAAGTATTCTCTACTAACAATATTTAAATCTACAATTTCCCCCACCAATAGTGCTTGGTCTTTTGGGGTAATGGTTATTGTTTGACCCAAGATTTTGTCAACTTTTTCTGGATTTTGAATTACATATTTACCTATTTTTCGAATTGCCTCTCCCGCTGAATCTGAAGTGATTGAATGAAAATAAACAAGAACATGGTTTGCCTCACTAGTTGTAAATACATAGTATGGATTACCTTCAGAGTTATTTGTAGCTGCGCCTTCGAATGTTTCAAATTGTTCAAAATTACCAAAATATGGACCTTTTATTGGTTGTGGAATGTCAGCAGTTAGCACTCGGTTTGCCGATGGAATAAAGCTCATATCAGAGTTAAGAGAATCGCTCAACTGAAGCGTAAAAGGTATGTATTGAGTATCAAACCTTCCAAGCACAAATCTTTGGTCAAGAGTTGGTGTCGGAATAATAGTTTCAGTTGGTTTTGGAATCATCGTTTCTGTTGGTGTTATTGTTAAAGTATTAGTCTCGCTTGGTGGGGGAATAATTGGGGTAGCGGAGGCAGGGCGTGGATATTGCATTTCTTGGATACAGGCAACTCCCGCCAAATAGACGGTTAAAACTAAAGGAATATATCCATATTTTTTTTCCATAATTTCGCAATTAATTTTTCTCAAAATGAATTGTCAAATTGTGGATCAAGGGAAGCTTTTTGTGTTGACGGTGTCCGAGATTCTCCATTTAAGGATATGTTTCGGACACCGAAGATCAGTTTAGGCAGATAGCCGATCCTTTTTATTGTTTTGTTGTAGCATACATCTTGCGGCGTAGGAACGCGAAAAGTCCGTAGACCATTCCAGCACCAACAAGCCACGGCCACAATCGTGGTAAAACACTTCCTGCGCCATCCGGGCAAATCTTTTCGAATTCAGGATAATGTTTTTCTGGATCGTAAATTCCTTTATTCTGAAGATTCCGAATGAACGTGGCAACATATGAGTTGTCGCAGGTTCTGCCAAAGCTTTCACCGACCGGGGTGACCGAGGCGATGACAGGATTACACACAGGATCGTCGACCGGGCCCCAACCTTCGGGAAGTGATTCGCCGAAATAGGGCTCAATTTGGCCTGTTTCGCGATTACAACCCAGCGGGTCAGGAACGCAGTATTCGCCGTTCCAGTAGTAGTCTTCCTGGCAAACGGCTGTTGTGCCAGTTGGCGTGTCATCCGGTACAAAGCTCGCTGTGGCGGTGAACGTTGGCGTGTCATCCGGTGCCACACTTGCGGTCGCAGTGAACGTTGGTGTGTCATCTGGCACTACGCTTGCGGTCGCCGTGAATGTTGGTATATCTTCCAATGTTGGGGACGGTGTATCAGTATTGGTAGGTGTTGGATCGACACATTGCCAGTCCAAGAGCTGTTGCCACCATTCGCAAGTCGGTGTCGAAGTTGGTGTCAACGTTAGCGTTGGGCTTGGTGTTGGTGTATTTGTTGCATCGTCATCACCACAATTCAAAGATGGACTCTTAGTATTATAATTAGAGTCCACCCTGTAATGCGGCCCACCAGTCCAGCCTGA
>DASSIE010000014.1:0-44458 GCA_035692185.1 Patescibacteria group bacterium
TCCGGAAAACTCTAAGTGGGAGGAAATTTTTGATGGGTTTAAAGATTCCATGTTTAAGTTTGTAACAGAAACTTTGGGTGTTTCAAAAGAAAACCTTAAATGGCGAAGGCATTCCGACAAAGAAAGAAGTTTTTATAGTAAAGATACATATGACTTAGATTACAAATTTCCATTTGGTTGGAAAGAGCTTTGGGGAATTGCATATAGAACTGATTACGATTTAAAGCAACAAATGGACCATTCTGGAAAATCTTTAGAGTATGTTGATCCCATAACCGGCAAAAAATTTATTCCACACGTTATTGAACCAGCGGTAGGTATAAACAGAATATTTTTAATGCTTTTGGCCGATGCTTACTCCGAAGACGGTGAACGAATTGTTTTAAAATTAAATCCAAAAATTGCGCCATATAAAGTTGCGGTTTTTCCGCTTTTAGCCAATAAACCTGAGCTTTTGGAAAAAGCGCAAAGTGTTTACAAAACTTTAAAGAAAAATATGGTAGTTACTTGGGATGCTAGGGGAAACATTGGTAAACGTTACTTTGCACAGGATGAGATTGGAACCCCATGGTGTGTAACAGTTGACTTCGACAGTTTAGAGGATGGAACTGTTACAGTCCGTGACCGCGATAGTGCAAAACAAGAAAGAATAAAGATTGATAAACTCCCGGAATACTTTTCCGAAAAACTTCAGTAAAAAGATACTCATTGACAAGTCACACATTTTTTCACAAAATTAGATAATAACAGCTAAAAGCTGATATGACATAAAATATCATGAAAAAGTATCTTCCATTTATTCTCCTCGGTTTTGGGCTGCTGGCAGTTATTTTTGTTGTTATTCTTGTTAAGAATTCTAAAAATACAAATACAGAGGACGAAAATGAAGCGGCAGTACCCGAGATTCCAGTTGAGCAAAGACCGGTTGTAGCTCTTATTCCTACAAATAACCCCGCTGTACCTAATTCAGATGGGCACTGGCTAGATTTTAAAGTACAAAAAATAAACGTTTTGGGAGCTGCTTCTATGGATTATGAACTTATCTACTCAACAGCTAGTGGTGGCCAGCAGGGTGTCCCAGGAACAGTCAAATTAGATGGAAACGATGTAGATCGTATGCTACTTTTAGGATCAGAGTCCTCAGGTAAATTTAGATATGATACAGGCGTAGAACAAGGGACTATGACAATCAGGTTTAGAGACGGTAAAGGTAAACTTATTGGCAAACTGTCAACCATGTTCCATTTACAATCAGACGTAACGGAGTTAACCTCAGTTGATGGGGTGTTTAAATATACCTTGGACAAAATTGCAAAAGGAGTATTTTTTGTAACAATGCAAACATTTAAAGATCCCGAAGCTGGTATGGCAGTTATTTCCCAAAATGGTTATTCAGTTTTTGCTTCAGACAGTAAACCCCACACTGGAAAGATAGTTCAGTAACCTCATTTTACCCGTACAGTTTTTATAAGTAATGTTTTCGTGAAGGAAGTACTTGACATGCCCGTGAAAGTATATCAAAATGGTTTCTAATGGTGATAGATGGTTTAAACCGTATCATCAAACAAAAATATGAACCTGCCCAGTTCAAGTTATTGCTACTATTGTATAGATTTATATGCTTCTAGGAACTTATCCAGCCAAATTTGTTGCGGGTCACAGAGTTGCTGTTCCATTAATTCTTCGAAAGAACTTAGGGGAAAAATTTATTCTAGCCAGGTGGTACGAGGATTGTTTGGTGCTCATTGATATAAATCGTTGGCAAGATCTCTATAAAAGGCTTGGGGGAGAGAATAATTTAATTATTACCCCAATAAGGGACACTGAGAGGTTTATTTTGGCTTCGGCTTTTGAAGTAATGCCGGATGACCAAGGAAGGATAGTGGTTCCTGAAATGTTAATTAAATACTCTGACCTTTCAGAAGATATTTATTTTGTAGGGTTAGGGGATAAGGTTGAGATTTGGAACAAAAGTAACTGGGAGGCGCGCGAAGCTGAAATTATAAAAAACGCGTCAAGTTACATCGACGAACTATCAAATAAACAAAATGGATAGCACATACCACGAGACAGTATTGATTGAAGAAGTAATAGACAGCTTGCACATTACAAAGGGAGCAACATACATCGACGCAACACTGGGTAACGGTGGGCACACAATCGAGATCCTAAAACTTGGTGGCAGGGTCTTGGGAATTGATATGGACCCAGAAATGATATCGATAGCAGAATCTAGAATCAAGAATTTAGAATCTAGAGAAAATTTTAAGGCGGTTCAGGGGAATTTCAAAGATATAGATATTATTGCCAAAGAAAATAACTGGGAAAATGTTTCCGGAATTTTACTTGATTTAGGTGTAACCAACTTACACCTTAAGAGCCTTGAGAGAGGATTTTCTTTTGAGAATCCCGAGGCAATTCTTGACATGAGACTTGACCCAATAACACAAGGTGTAAAGGCGGCGGATCTTTTAAATGTTCTAAGAGAAGATCAACTAGAAAGTATGTTGGCAACAATAATGGAACCTGGGGGAGCCAGATGGATAACCAAAAGGGTAATTGAAAGACGAAGCCAGGAATTAATCAAAACAGTTGGGGACTTTTTGGAAATTTGTAAAGATTTAAAAACTGGGAAAGTTGGCTTAAATGAAGCAACGTTACCATTTTTAGCATTAAGAATTGCGGTTAACAGTGAACTTGATAATTTAAAAATTGGGCTTGAAAAAGCATTTAATCTTTTAGATCAAAACGGCAAGTTAGCAGTTATTACATTTCATTCTAAAGAGGAAGAAATCGTTACTACTTTTTTTAAAGAAAAAATTAGGGACGATAAGTCGAAAGTTATATCACTTAAGCCAATTGTATCTAGCCAAAAAGAATTAGAGATAAACAGAAGAGCAAGGAGCGCAAAGCTGAGGATATTACAAAAATATGCAAAATAGAAAAATAAAATTACATTTGTCACTTCGGAATTATATTCTTTTCGGAATTTGCGGAATCTTAGCAATATCATCCGTATTTATGACAATTGAAACTGCAACAAGCGGAATGGAGATGTCAAAAATCGAAAAAGATGAGGTTTTACTTTTAGACAAAAAGAAAGGTCTTGAAGATACAATTGTCAGAACACTTTCTCTCTCTGACCTTGAACAGAAAGGGCTGGAGTTAGGCTTTACTAAAGCTATTGATTTGGTGTATGTTTCAACGTCAGATGCCGGATCAACACAAGCACCGGTTGCTAATCTTCCTTAAAAATGGCTACCAAAATTAGATTTCTCTCCATAGTTTTTGGACTACTCTTTGCAGCCTTAATAATAAGGTTGTTTTATTGGCAAATTGTTAAAGCTGATACCCTTTCCCAACAGGCAAAGTTGCAATATGGCTCCGCAAAAATTACCAAAGCACCCAGGGGAAATATTTTAGCCTCTGATGAAAGTTTTTGGGCAGTTAGAACTGATGCTTGGCTCATTTATTCAAACAACAATTTAATAAAAGATGATAAAAAAAGGCTTGCTAATAAGTTGGCTGCTATTTTTGCAATTGACATTGAGGATAAAGCAGAATTATTAGCAGAAACCGAAAGGCTGGAAGCACTTTTATCAAAAAAAGGCTCATATATCCCATTAAAACAGAAAGTTACTACTGAAATTAAAAAAAATGTTGAGGCATTAAAGATTGTTGGAATTAACTTTGAGCAACAGGAAATAAGGTACTATCCTGAGGCTTCTTCTTCTGCGCAACTCTTGGGCTTTGTGGGGAAAAATGAAACAGGAGACGACATTGGCTACTTTGGTTTAGAGGGTTATTATAATTTGCCACTTTCAGGTAAATCTGGGTTTGTTGGGGGGGAGAAAGACGCAAAAGGAGCTCCGCTCCTGATTAATGGATCACAAAAAGTAACTGCAATTAGCGGAGTAGATTTAGCTACAAGCATAGATAAAAGGATACAGAGGTTGGCAGAGGAAAAACTCAAAGAAGGTATAGAAAAATATGGTGCAAAAGGGGGATCGGTTACAGTGATGGATCCATATTCAGGCAATATTCTGGCAATGGCGAGCTTGCCTTCATTTGATCCTAATAAATATAATGAATATTCCGACGCTGTTTTTAAAAACCCTATAATTTCGAATTCATTTGAACCAGGCTCAATTTTTAAAGTCTTGGTTGTTGCCGCGGGACTAGATAGTGGTGTAATTAAACCTGACACAGAATGTGACATCTGTAGTGGCCCATTAAAGATCGATAAATACGAAATAAAAACCTGGAACAATAAATATACTGCTCATATTAATATGACAGATGTAATTGTTGAGTCAGACAATGTTGGGATGTCTTTTATCGGCCAAAAATTAGGTCAAGAAAAACTTTATGATTATTTAAATAATTTTGGAATAGGAAAAGTTACTGGAATAGATTTGCAGGGCGAAAGTGCACCACAAATGCGAAAGAAAGGAACCTGGAGCGATGTTGACCTGGCTACAACCAGTTTTGGCCAGGGAATAGCTGTAACAGGAATTCAAATGGTTAGGGCAGTTGCTGTGATTGCTAACGGTGGCTACCTAGTTAGTCCCCACGTTGTTGATAGTCTAGTTGGGGATGGTTGGCAAGAAAAAACAAAAACTAACATTCCAGTTCGAATAATAAGCTCGGAGGCGGCTAGTGAAACCGCAGAAATGATGTATCAAGCAACAGATAGGGGAGAAGCTAAATGGGCTAAAATCGCGGGCTTTAAAGTGGCAGGCAAAACAGGAACCGCCCAAATTCCAATAGCTGGACACTATGATTTAACAAACACCAATCATTCGTTTGTTGGTTTTGCTCCAGTCGGTAAACCAAAATTTGTGATGTTGGTTACCTTACATTCACCCCAGACTTCGCCTTGGGCAGCAGAGACCGCGGCACCGTTGTGGTTTAGTGTTGCAAGAGACCTATTTCCTTATTTAGGTGTACAACCTACAAATTGATGCTATAATTTTTTCACAAACAATGAATATATCAAATGTAATCCCCTTAGCTTTAGGACTTACCCTGTTCTCTTTCTTTATCTCCAGCCTCTTAGTTGTTCCATTTATTAACCTTTTATACAAAATGAAAATGTTGAGAAGAAAAGAAGGTGAGGGGGCTAAGAATAAATCTTTATTTGATAAATTACACGACAAAAAGGCGGGAACTCCAACAGGGGGTGGAATACTTTTGATTGCCATAGTTGCTGTTCTCTTTGCGACAATTTTTCCTTTAGCCTCAAGACTTGGAGTAGTGATTCAGACCGCTTATGCATTAAGAAATGAACTTTTTATAATATTTTTTACGTTTATTTCATTCGGACTTTTAGGACTACTGGACGATTACGTAAAAATATTTGGTAAGGCAACCCAAGGCAGTATGGGAATGTTTATTGGACTTGGCCGTAAACCAAAACTCTTAATGCAGGTTGCACTCTCCACTTTTATCGGATTTTTCTTATATAGATACCTAGGAATAAGCATTATTCATATTCCACTTGTTAACTTTGTTATTCATTTAGGCCCTTGGTATATCCTTTTTGCTTCTTTAATAATTCTTTTCTTTACAAATGCATTTAATTTTACAGATGGACTGGACGGCTTGGCCTCGGGGCTTTTGATGATTTACTTGTTTGCTTACATTATTCTTGCGGCAGGAGTTTTAGACACCCCACTTTTTATGTTTATTTCTATTTGGTTGGGAGCAATCATTGCCTTTTTATACTTTAATACTTGGCCTGCCAGGATTTGGCTGGGGGATGCTGGAGCTTTGTCTTTTGGAGCGGCGATAGCTGTAATTGGGCTTTTAATTGGAAATGTTGTAGCACTTTGTGTAATCGGGGGAATATTTGTTATTGAAGCTCTCTCTTCCGCAATTCAAATATTTGGCTGGAAAGTATTAAAGCGGCCAATTTTGCCTCTAGCGCCACTTCATAATACGTTTCTCACCCTAGGCTGGGAAGAGCCTAAAATTGTGATGCGTGCTTGGCTTTTTGGAATTATACTAGCGATTTTTGGTCTCTGGCTTGCTACAATTTAAAATGTGCCAAAAACTAATCTTTCAAAACAAAAGCCACACGTTGATCGGAACTTATTAATCTTAGTTATCACCTTCGTCTTTTTAGGGCTTATTGCTGTGGCCGATGCATCGGCCCCGCAAGCTTTAAATGCTTTTAATGATAAGTTTTACTTTTTAAAGCAACAAGTTGTTTGGGCTGCAATTGGTTTTGTTGTTTTTTTTGTAACCTTAAACATTCATTATTCATTTTGGGAAAAAGTAGCAAACATTCTTTTTTTTGCAACGGTAGCTTTACTCTTATTAGTCTTAATACCACATTTTAGCTTTTCCGCTCTTGGCGCTCGTCGTTGGATTTCGGTTGGTATGTTTAATTTCCAGCCGTCGGAGTTGATTAAATTTAGTATTGGGATTTTTTTAGCAAAAGTTGCGTCAAAGGGTAAAAATGCTATTTCGTTTTTTTTACCACTTGTTATTGTAGCTGGGCTTATCATGCTTCAGCCAGATTTGGGAACTACATTAGTTGTTGCCACAATTGCACTATCCCAAATATTTGTATCCGACGTTAATTTGCTTTATTTTATTGAAGCCTTGGTACTTGGGGGGATTGGTACTTTTGGACTTATTCTATTTTCTCCCTACAGGAAAGAACGATTACTCACTTTTTTTGAAACAACACGCGATCCATTGGGAAAGTCTTACCATATCCGTCAAGTTCTTTTGGCTCTAGGTTCGGGTGGAATATTTGGGGTAGGACTGGGGGAATCTCGTCAGAAATATCTATTTTTACCAGAATCATCAACTGATTCCATTTTTGCTGTTATTGCCGAGGAGCTTGGCTTAATTGGCGCTGTAATAATAGTATTGTTGTTTGGATATTTTATACTACGGGGACTTAAAATTGCGATGAATGCACCTGACAAATTTTCGCAGGTTCTGGCGGTAGGTATTACAGCTTGGATTGGGGGGCAGGCGTTCCTAAATATCGCTTCAATGGTTGCTTTGGTACCGCTAACTGGAATTCCGTTGCCATTTATTTCCTACGGAGGCTCGAGTCTTGTTATGATTATGGCTGGTTGCGGTATACTACTTAATATAAGTAGATATTCGAGTTTAAACAAGAAACATGATAGACGCCAAAATTAGGATTGTTTTAACAGGTGGGCACGCGGCTACTCCGGGAATTGCTGTGGTTGAGGAGTTAATGGATCGCTTTGGTGCCCAAAAGGTAGATATTTCCTGGATTGGATCCAAAACCGCAATCGAAGGATCAAAGATTTTGACTATTGAGTATAAAATATATCCAAAAATTGGAGTGAAATTTTACTCAATCAAGGCTGGCAAACTACAAACAAAGTTTACGCGCCATACAATATCATCATTTCTGAGAATCCCATATGGTTTTATCCAAGCTTTCTTCATTCTTCTTAAAATTAAACCCAAAGTAATACTTTCCTTTGGTGGTTACGCCGCTTTCCCCGTAGTTTTTTGTGGTTGGTTACTTAATATTCCCGTAATAATTCATGAACAAACTTCAACTGCTGGAAGATCAAATCTTGCCTCAGTCCCTTTTGTAAATGAGATAACCCTAGCAAGAGTTAGTAGTGAAAAAATGTTTAACGGTAAAAAAACTACGGTAATTGGCAACCCAATAATGTCGTCGGTTGTAAAAATAAAACCAAAGACAAAGCTAAATTTTTTACCAAAAATATTAGTTATGGGGGGATCACGTGGATCTGAATTTATTAACGAAGAAGTTTACAAAATACTTCCAAAACTGATGAAAGAGTATAAAGTAGTTCATATTACAGGAGAGCGAGATTTTGAAAGATACAAAAGTTATGAAAACTCAAATTATCAAGTTTTACCGTTTGTTGATCCATTGGAAATATCAAAATACTATGAAATGGCTGACCTTATTATTTCAAGGTCGGGAGCAAACACCGTCTCTGAGATACTAATCACCAAAATTCCATCCATTTTAATTCCACTTCCAAGAACGTATAAGGATGAACAAGTAAAAAACGCCGAGTCTGCACAAGATTTTGGGATTGCCAAAATGTTGTTGGAAAAAGAAGTTACAGAAATTTCACTATTAGGTGAAGTCAAAAATATATTTGAAAATTGGTCATCAATTGTTAAATTCGTTTCAACCAAAAAAAGCCCAGATGTTGACGCTTCAAAAAAGCTTGTTGAAATAGTATCTAAATATATATAAGTAGTGGGAAAAATAATTACATTTATTGCTTTAATTTTTGTCTCGATTCTTATCTTTTGGATACAATTTTCAATTAAAATTAAAATTGACTGCAAAACCCAATATGGGGATTGTCCAGAAGAAATGGTTTCTGTAATGCGCAGTATTGAATCAGGAAACTTATATCAAACAAAACGAAAAGTATCAAAATATTTTAAAGCCAATTATCAGGTTTTGGATTTTTCGACACAATTTAAATTGCCAAATACACTTCTGGTTAATATTCTTGTTAAAAAGCCATCTTTTGCCTTGAAAGATATAGTTTCAAACAGAATCGAACTCGTAAGCAGTCAAGGACAAATATTGTCACATGTTAATTCAACATCATTGCCTACGGTTCTTGGCCAAATTGAAATAAAGAAAATTGGTGAAAATATTGGAATGAATGATCTTTTTGCACTAAAATTGTTAAATGGAGTTTACGAAATGTATCAAGTCAACAATGGAAACCTAGAAGACAATACTTTGGTCGTTGAACTTCCGGCAGGGATTAAGGTAATATTCCCTTTAGAGGGCGATAGTGGATTAATGTTGGGTTCGTTAAGATTAATTTATTCAAAGCTGACAAACGGAGATCAGGTTAAACATTATTCAGAAATCGACTTGCGTTTTAAAAACCCAGTGATACGATGATCTCTTAAGAGACATTAACAAAAAAATTAATATGAGTACACAAAAAACAAGAATAGTTGCAGCAGTTGAGATGGGGTCGACAAAAATTGCGACTTTAATTAGCCAAGTTTCGGTTGATCCTGTTAGTTTGGAGACTTCTGTAAACGTTGTGGGGGCAGCAACTAGTGAATCAAGGGGTATAAAAAAAGGGCAAATCGTAGACATCGATGAAGCAGTTGAATCCGCAATTTCTTCAGTTGAAGCGGCGGAGCGCATGGCGGGATACAATTTAGAGTCTGCATATATTGCTATTGGAGGTGCTCATATTCATTCTCAAAACTCGCATGGTGTTGTTGCGGTTTCAGACCCCTCAGGCGAGATTACACAAAATGACGTTGATAGAGCTACCGAAGCTGCATCTGCAATTTCCCTTCCAACTTCCCGCGAAGTTATTCATGTTTTACCCCGTGAGTTTGTTGTTGATGGCGAAGCTGGAGTAAGGGACGCAGTAGGAATGAGCGGAATACGTTTAGAGGTTGATACCCATATGGTTTCAGCTGCCGCCGCGGCAATCAAAAATATTAAAAAGGCGGTTAATGAAGTGGGAATCAAAATTGAAGAATTGGTTTTTTCTGGTCTTGCCTCCTCCGAAGCTGTAGTCACTTCGACGGAGAAAGAATTAGGGTGCGTACTAATTGATATTGGTGGAGGAACGACATCAATTGCTTCATTTGTAGATGGTGCTTTAGTTTATTCTGGGGTGATTCCGGTTGGAGCGAAAAATGTAACAAACGATTTAGCAATTGGCCTTAGAGTTTCACTTGAAACCGCAGAAAGAATTAAAATTGCAATTTCAACTAAAAATAAGAAACCAACCACAATAGACGGTTCAAAACCTATTGATGATAACGATGAAATGGATTTAGTTAGTTTAGGAGTAACTGAGATAAGAAAAGTATCTAAAAAAACTCTGCTGGAGGGAATTATAAGACCACGTCTAAACGAGATATTTACAATGGTACGACTGGAACTTGAGAGACAGGGAGTAATTAATAGGATTCCATCAGGTGCAATTATTACAGGTGGCGGAGCCGAAACGGCAGGCGCTATTGATTCAGCAAAAAGAATGTTAGGACTTCCGGTTAGAATTGGTGCCCCAAGTGGTGTTGGAGGTTTAATTGATGACATTATAATTCCATCATTCTCTACAAGCATTGGACTTTTACTTTACGGAGCAAAAAAAATTCCAAGTCAAAACATGTCAGGCTTTGGTAAAAATATAAAGTTTCCGTCTGTTGGAATGTTTGGAAAACTGATAGAATCAATCAAAGACCTTCTGCCCTAAAAAGTTGTTAGTTGTTAGTTATTAGGATAAAACTGCTCCATTTGCTATTTGGCATTTGATATTTGAAATTTAGCCATGTAGAATCATGGCCATACACTATGGCACTTGTTAAACCAGATTCAGCAAGAATAGCAAAAATAAAAGTTATAGGTGTTGGTGGTGGGGGAGGCAATGCTGTCACTTCCATGATTGACTCCGGAACCATTAGTGGGGTTGAATTTATAGTAGTTAACACTGATGCACAGGTACTTCTTGCTTCTAAAGCTCCAACAAAACTACAAATTGGTGAGAAATTAACAAAAGGTTTGGGAGTTGGTGGTAATCCCGCAATTGGATCAGCTGCTGCGGAAGAATCAGTTGAAAAATTAAAAGAACTTTTAATCGATTCTGATATGGTTTTTGTGACAGCTGGCATGGGTGGTGGAACCGGGACTGGTGCAGCACCTGTAATAGCCAGACTCGCAAAGGAAACTGGGGCATTAACTGTTGGAGTTGTAACAAAACCTTTTTCTTTTGAAGGAACAAGGCGTGCCGTTGCGGCTGAGGATGGAATAGAAAAACTTAAAGAAGTGGTAGACACTTTAATTGTTATTCCAAATCAGCGTTTAATGGACGTAATTGATAGAAAAATGACACTTGTTGAAGCCTTTAAAGTAGTGGACTCGGTTCTTGGCCAAGCAGTAGGGGGAATAGCTGACATTATAACTAATGCGGGACTTGTTAACGTTGACTTTGCCGACGTTAAGACCATTATGAAAGATGCAGGTTCTGCACTCTTGGGAATCGGTACTGGAGTTGGAGAAAACAGAGCTCAGATGGCGGCACGTGCTGCAGTTTCTTCCCCCCTACTTGATTTGTCGATCGAAGGAGCTCGTGGAGTACTCTTTAACATCGCAGGTGGAAACGATTTGACAATGTTTGAGGTAGACGAGGCAGCAAGAATTATTTCCTCAGCAGCGGACCCAGACGCAAACGTTATTTTTGGAGCAGTAATTAAAGATGATTTGGCAGACCAGGTTAGAATCACCGTAATTGCAACAGGATTTGATGAAACACGCTCACGACTCGCTCAAATGAGTAAACCAATAGTTAATCCAATGGCCCAGGGAGTTGTAACGGAACCAATCTCATCCAGGCAAGATAATGAGGACAATAGAAACAATGAACTCAAAGACGACGATGACAATGGACAGAACGATGACGATTTCGGCGAAAAATTTGAAATTCCAGCCTTCCTACGTAAGATCCACCAGTAAGTTTTCGAGAGGTCTTTTTTGTAGTACAATAGCTTCATGGCGAGTGTAAAAAAGACGTTTTTCAATCCAGTCGACACCAACGTAAATTTTCCAGAAATGGAGAAGGGTATTCTTGCTGATTGGTACAAAAAGGGTGTTGTCAAAAAGTATCTTGCTAAAAACAAAAACTCCAAAAAATATTTCTCTTTCATGGACGGTCCGATCACAGCAAATAACCCCATGGGGGTTCACCATGCTTGGGGAAGAACTTATAAAGATCTTTGGCCAAGATTTAAGAATATGCAAGGGTACAAGCAGAGATTTCAAAACGGTTTTGATTGCCAAGGACTTTGGGTAGAGGTTGAAGTTGAAAAGGAATTAGGATTTAGAAATAAAAAAGATATAGAAGTTTTTGGAGTTGCCAAATTTATTCAACTTTGTAAAGATCGTGTTAAAAAATATTCTGGAATCCAAACCGAACAAAGTAAACGACTAGGTTATTTTGCGGATTGGGACCACTCTTACTACACTCTTTCGGACGACAACAACTACATGATTTGGAACTTCTTAAAAAAGTGTTTTGAAAATGGCTGGATTTACAAAGGACACGATTCAGTACCTTGGTGCCCCAGGTGTCAGACCGCAATAAGTCAGCACGAAATGCTAACTGAAGATTATAAAGAAATAACACATGAGTCGGTTTTTTTGGCATTTCCTATTTCTGGACAAGTTGATGAATACCTTTTAGTTTGGACAACAACCCCTTGGACAATTCCAGCCAACATCGCCGTTGCAGTTGACATAGATTTAGATTATTCGTTAGTTGAGGTTGGTGGAAAGAAGTATTGGATAGCAAAAGAGGCCGTAAGTAGGGTCTTTTCAGAGGTTAAAGTTCGCGAACTTAAAAACGTAAAAGGGGCAAAGTTGGTAGGAATGAGATACAAGGGTGCATTTGACGACCTGCCAAAAGTTAAGGAAGTCGTGAATAACGACAAGTTTCATATTGTTGTTGCAACGGATAAACAAATTTTACCCATTACTACAACCGAAGGAACGGGTTTGGTTCACACTGCAGTTTCGGCAGGCTCCGAGGATTTTAAATTGGGTAAAAAGCTGGGACTTCCCATGATTCCCGTAATTAACGATGACGCTTCATATATAGATGGTTTTGGTGAGTTTTCAGGTCAGAATGCTAAAAAGCATCCCGAATTAATTTTGGATTATTTAAAGAAACTTGATTCAGAAGGAAAACATTTTTTTGCAAAGATTGAGAGGTACACCCATAGATATCCTGCTTGCTGGAGATGTAAAACAGAACTTGTTTGGAAGATCGCTGATGAATGGTATATAAGCATGGATGTTCCTTCCAAAATCTCAAATGACACGCAAGACACGAGAACACTAAGGGAGAGAATGAAATCAACTGCTGGTAAAATTAATTGGATTCCAGAGTTTGGTTTGGACCGCGAAATGGACTGGTTAAACAATATGCATGATTGGTTAGTCAGTAAACCCAATAGATATTGGGGACTAGCTCTCCCAATATGGGAATGTTTAGAATGTGGAAATTTTGAGGTTTTAGGGTCAAAGGAAGAACTTGAAAAAAGAACAATTTCTGGTTGGAAAGAATTCAAAGGAAAGTCACCTCACAAACCACAAATTGATAATTTGAAAATTAAATGTTCACGCTGCGGCAACACAGTATCTCGTATCGAATCAGTTGGAAATGTTTGGCTTGATGCTGGGATAGTTCCATTTTCTACAATTAGTGAAAATAATCAGGCTGCTAATTTTGAGCCAACAAAAACTAAGCCACTATATTTAACAGATAAAAATGAATGGCAAAAATGGTTTCCTGCGAGTTTTATTACGGAAAGTTTTCCTGGACAATTTAAAAATTGGTTTTATTCATTAATTGCCATGAGTACTGTTATGGAGAACACAAATTCATTTAGTACTGTTCTTGGTTTTGCAACACAACTAGGGGAAGATGGACGCGCAATGCATAAATCTTGGGGAAACTCGATCGAATTTAATGAAGCGGCGGACAAAATTGGGGTTGACGTAATCCGTTGGATGGCAGCTCGTCAAAACCCTGCGGAAAACATGTTGTTTGGCTACAAAAAAGCGGATGAGACAAGACGTAGATTCCATTTAAAGCTTTGGAACGTTTACAATTTTTTTGTAACTTACGCCAATCTAGATAATTGGAAACCTACAAACACAAAAACAAAATCTACGAACGTTTTAGATAGTTGGATTTTAATTAGACTTAATGAAACTATTTCATTTGTAACTGAGAAACTAGAAGTTTTTGACGCTTACACAGCCTCGGGCGAAGTAGAGAGGTTTGTTGACGATTTGTCTCTTTGGTATATAAGGCGCTCTCGTGATCGAGTTGGCCCAGCAGCGGAAAGCGAGAAAGACAAAAATGCTTTTTATAAAACATGTCACACGTCGCTTACCACACTAAGCAAACTTTTAGCACCATTCACTCCATTTATGGCAGAAATAATATACAAAAATTTAACTAAAGAGGAATCTATTCATTTATCCGACTGGCCCCACTCCCCCAAGGCTTCAAAGAGCAAGTCAAATTTATCGGATAAAGATGTCGTAATCTTAAGCGAAATGCAAAGAATGAGGGAAGTCGTCGAGAAAGTACATGCCCAAAGAAAAGAGCTTGCAATCCCTGTTCGCCAACCGCTTACTAGTGTTAAAGTTTTTGGTGATGGAATTGGTATTGCTAATAAACAAATATTATCTATCGGACAAGAGGAATTAAACATAAAGGAAATATTTTTTGTTAAAGGTAAAGAAAAAATTGAACTTGATACAAAAATAACTAAATCACTTGAAGAAGAGGCCTTTGCTCGGGACTTAGTCCGCAAGATTCAGGAGGAAAGAAAAAATTTGGGTTTAAATCTTACTCAAAAAGTTAATGTGACAATTGATAAAATTCCAACAAACAAAAAAATAGTTAATTGGATGATGAAAAAGGCACAAATTGCGAAACTTTCGGAAGGTAGTTTTAAAATTAACAAGTAAAATTACATGCGATCAATTTTTGGCTTCATTGGAAAAGACATCGGTTTAGTAATTTCAATTTTATTTCTTCTCGCATTAAGTATTTTTGTCTTGAATTCAATTTCACCCTCACTTTTTCCACAGTATTTTGTTTTTATTGTGGTATCACTTATTGCTTTTTGGTTTTTCTCTCAGGTTGGATTTGAAGTTGCTTCTCTTTTTTCGACACATTTATATATTTTTAGTATTTTTCTGTTAGTTCTTACTATAATTATAGGAAGTGTGACTAGGGGAACCGTAAGGTGGATTCCAATTGGCTTTTTTAGTCTTCAACCAGCTGAAATTGTGAGGCCCTTTCTATTGGTTTTTTTTGCAAATTATTTAACAAGTCAAAAAATTACTACAAAAAGAATATTCAAAGCATTGTTATTTTTAGCACTTCCAACTTTTTTAATTTTAATTCAGCCGTCTCTTAGTGTGGCCATTTTAACTTTAATCGGATTTTTTGGGGTACTGATTTCATCAAATTTTAACAAAAAATATATTCTAATTGGAATCACAGCGACCATTCTTCTTCTGCCTATTTTTTACAATGTAATGGCCCCATACCAAAAGCAAAGAATAACGACCTTCTTGTCCCCTTCGAAAGACCCCCTTGGAGCAGGTTACAATAGTTTACAATCAACAATTGCGGCAGGTTCAGGAGAGTTCTCTGGCCGAGGCTTGGGGCGTGGGGTTCAAACTCAACTTGCATTTTTGCCAGAAAAACAAACAGATTTTATTTTTGCAGCAACTGGGGAAGAATTGGGCTTCGTAGGCGCGGCTTTGATGTTAATTGCAACATTTGTAATTCTTTTTAGATTAACTAAATACATGGAAAATAGCGTGAACCCGGCCGCGAGGGCTTATATTTCAGGATTTTTGTTAACATATTTAGTTCAGGTTTTTATTCATAGTGGCATGAATATGGGAATGTTGCCAGTTACTGGCTTACCTTTCCCGTTAGTCTCGGCTGGTGGATCTTCACTTTTAGCCACTATGATAGGTCTGGGTATAGCTCTCGGTGCCAATCGAAGGTGACCAGAGCAGATCTTGCCACTCAGATAGCCTCATGATAGAATATAGCCTGTATGAACAAATATGCAGTTGTTAGAATTGGCGGAAAACAATACAAAGCAGAGGAAAACAAGGAAATTTTGGTGGATAAAATCGTTGATTTAACCAAAATTGAGCCTGAAGTGTTACTTTTGGTAAACGACAAAGAGGTAAAGGTCGGTAAGCCAGTTTTGACCGATGTTAAGGTCAAAATTAAAGTTGTTACCGAACTTGAGAAGGGTGAAAAGTTAGAAATCTACAAATTTAAGGCAAAATCTCGTTATAGGAAGCATACTGGTTTTAGGTCTCAGCACACTAGACTCCTAGTTGAAAAGATATCGTAATATATCTTTCTGATCCCTTGACATCTGTGAAAACATCCTTTATATTGACGATTAACAATGTCTACACACAAAGCAGCGGGAGGAAAAGCCTCTCAACATATTAGTCCAGAAGGTAAAAGGCTCGGTGCCAAAGTTTCTGGTGGCCAAAAAGTAGTAGCAGGGGCAGTTTTAGTTCGCCAAAGAGGAAAGACTTTTGGTAAAGGTGCAGGCGTAAGACTAGGCCGTGACCATACAGCTTATGCAATATTCGACGGAGTAGTTAAATTTGGACAAAAACTTGGAAAAAGAGTTATTTCTGTAGTCTCAGCTTAATTTTATGGCAGAAGAAATAGTACAACTAGAAATTAATCAACTTCAACCCAACCCATTACAACCTCGTGGATCCATTACCCCAGAAAGCTTAGTCGACTTAGTAGACTCAATTCGTGAACACGGAATTTTGGAACCCCTAGTTGTAGCTAAAACACCAGCTGGATTCCAACTTATTGCGGGTGAGAGGCGCTGGAGGGCTTCAAAATTGGCAGGGCTTACACATGTTCCTGTTATTATTCGTGAAACATCTCCTAAAGGAATGCTTGAGATGGCATTGGTCGAAAACGTTCAAAGAGTAGACTTAAATCCGCTTGACAGAGCTAAAGGTTTTGAGCGCTTAATGAATGAGTTTACGTTAACAACTAGTGAAATTGCGGTAAGAATTGGCAAGTCAGTAGCCTATGTAAGTAATTCCCTAAGGCTTTTGTCACTCCCAGACGCTTTAAAAGACGGACTTCTCTCTGGGCTTATTAGTGAAGGTCACGCAAGAGCCCTCGCAGCTATCGACGACAGTAATTTAATGATTGAAGCCTATAAGATAATTTTAAGGGAGAGTGGGTCAGTAAGGCGTGCAGAAGAGCTCGCAAGACGAATGAAAGTTAAGTCTCAGCAAGAAACAAGAAAACCAAGCGAACATATTAGGGTAATTTCAGAAGAAATTGATAAAATGCAAGAAGATATGCAGACAGCGCTTGTTAACGGCGTAGCCGATGGAGTTAAAAAAGCTTCAGTAAAGTTAATTAGGTCTCGGCGCGAAACTAAAGTTGTATTTACATTTAAAGGCGGACTAGAAGAGACAGAAGACAAACTCCAAAAAATATACAGGGCTGTTACTTCTAATTAATAATTCGGTTTTTTAACACTTCCAGCAAGATTTATTGGCCAATAAATTACCCAGCTTCTGCCAGTCATCTCCTTTTTTGTGATTGGTCCCCAATATCTTGAATCAGAAGAATTGTTTCGATTGTCACCCATTACAAAATACATCCCCTCCGGTACTCTGTATTCCTGACCCTCACACAAGAATGTCCCATCAGTTGTTTTCGAAGAATAAGGTATGTAAGATTCATTAAGTATTTTTTCATTTACATAAACATGGCCATCTTTAATCATTACCGTTTCGCCTGGGAGGGCTATCACTCTTTTAATAAACTCATCCGAAATTTGAACATTAGTAGGAGTTTCACTTGTTGAGCCACAGCTAATAAGATTAATGGAGGCGGAAGCTGTTGGGGGGATAAAAACTACAACATCACCTCTTTGTGGATCATGAAGGTAGTAAGACACCTTTTCCGTCAAAAGAAATTCTTTATCTGGAAAATTAGGCATCATTGACTGCCCTTTAATTTTGTGCGGACGCATTATTAGGAGGTAAACAAAGAAAAAAATTCCGACAGCAAAAACTATTACCTCTAAAATATCCAAAAAAAATGTCCCAAGACGTTTGAACATGTATTCATTATATTGAGGTAGATGTAGTGATTACAAGCGGGAGTTAATCTGATATCCTAACGCCAATACCTTCGTACGACCTTCCCCAGCCAACTGGATATACTTTATCATTCTCAGTATCTCCATTCATTCCTTGTTTGTCTTCTTTTCCTCCTCCGAAAATCCAGACATTATCAACTTTTACAACATGATCAGTATTTGGTGGAATAATCTGTCCTGGAATCATCTTAACAGTTAGATAAAATATTGTTGATTTGGATGCATCAGCACGAATTAGTTCTGTCGTTCTACTTGTATCTAAAACATCTTCAAAAACAGCAACCTCATCATTTTTGTATTTTTCGTCGATTCTGGTTGGGCAATGATTATCGGGGTGATACTCTATCGGTTCTAGTAGGCCTCCATATCCAGTCTTTTGAGCAACCCAATAAGCAAAACCTTCACCACCCCGAAGATTGTAGAAAACTTTCTTAAAACGATTAAGATTTATGCGTGCAGAGAATTGTTCGACCATTTCATCAAGTAATTTTGGTTGAATATACTCAAATGCCCCGTATCCTTCAACAGTGATTATTTTTGGAGTTTCAGGAAAGCGTACATGAAGAATATCGGATTCAGAGCCACCTACGAGTATGGAACGTAATGACATAACAAAACAATTTTTACAAGATAGCGAGAAGTGTGTCAAGGATGTAAAATACAAAATATGGACGACTAGCTCAGTTGGTTAGAGCGTTGCATTCACATTGCAAAGGTCGTTGGTCCGAATCCAACGTCGTCCACAAATTTATTCTTAAAAACACAATCAATATTTGTATCCTTAAGAATACCTACCACCGATAGAGTTTTACCTCAGGTGGTAGGCTAAATTCTGATTGGGAGATATTAACTTTCGGCATACCAAAAACACCTTATTTCCAGTGGAAACTTAAACAGATTTTCAAACGGTGTTATATATGCAAAACACTCTGGATTTGTGGGTGTGCCTTGTGTCATTATCACAATTTTTGATTCTTGATATTCGTGAATTATTCCTGCACTCCCTGCAAGGGAAATTGCAAACACTAACAAAACCAGAACCAAAATAACTTTCAAAGCAACAACCGTACCTGCTTCGAGTCTTTCATTGCCGTCGTCGATGAATTTTAAAATCGTACATGCGATTGTAAACACGACCGACCCATCAAGTATAAAATTGGCAAAATCATTTAGATCCCACCAAAACCAGCTGTCTGTTTGAGACATTATTCTTTCACCCGCTAAAAAGGCAATTTCAAGCAAAAATCCTGTTAATAGAAAATAAAAAAGCATTGCCCATATGATGTATTTTTTATCACCTTGAATTTTGTAAACATTTTCATCAAAGTAATAAACGGCAAATGCTGCGCCTAGTGCTGGTAGTTCTGGATTTAAAATAATCCAAGTGCACACATCCCAAAAACGTGATGCATGTGGTCCAAGTTCTCTTGCAGAATAAGTTAAGCCAATTACAAGTGCATATCCAGCAAGATAAAACATAACTGATTTAAATAGTGCTTGGAATCCAAATTTAAAAGTTTTCATCTCGTCTCCTTGATAACAGTTAATATAATCCCTAGCGGAATTATTTAGTCCTGTTATCAAAGAAATTCTCCAATCAATTTTAATGTGCTTTTAAACCTATAAAATGCTTTATTTTTAGTTTAAAACGAACAGCCAAAGTATCTCATATTATTTTTGAAGGTCAAGAGTGTCGACTTGTAGAGCTACATTCCGAGAAGTGAGAAGATTTTATGAATTAAGAACGCTGGCCAGGCAATTGCTTTTAAAAATCCTATAAGGCCATCCATAAAAGTAGTTGTATGTTGTAAATAGTAAATTAATGCACCAATAAAACCCATTCCATAAACTGCACCCCCACTGTGCCCACCGTGCATCTTTTTCCAGTGTCCACTTTTTTCAATGTCCATTAATTTAGTGTACAATTATTTTGATGAAAAACAAGATAATCTTTTACACACTTTGGTTACTACTTCTTTCTCTTGGCCCAATTGTAGTTTTTAAAAATACCCCATCTGTCGACTTAATTATGAAAAACCCGACTGTGATGTTTAATGTAGTACAAAGAATTGTAGGGCTATCTGCTTTTACTTTACTTTTTGTTCAAATTATTCTTGGGTCGTTTATGACAAAACTAGCAACCAGGTTTGGAGGGTGGATATTCAGTTTCCATATTTTTGAAGGAATTTTAATTTACGGGTTAATAATTTTGCATCCAACTTTGTTTGTAATATTCAATTATTTCGCGGGGCACGGGATAGACCCGTTTTATGTTTTTACTGAAGTCTGTGTACTTTGCAGAAATCGCTTTGAGTTATTTTATACACTTGGTAGAGTTTCTTTTTGGCTGATTTCAATTTCAGTTTTCGCGGGACTGTTTAGAACGGCAACACCTTGGTTAAGGGTAAATTGGAAAAAACTACATGTTATTAATTTTTTATCCTTTATACTAATTAGTATTCATTCAATCGGGGTGGGGACAGATATTGGTACTTTTCCATTCTCCTTTTTCCACGGCCCAGCAATTGCAATAATTAGTGGAATAATAGTTTATAAGTTATATAAGTACTTCAAATGGAGCTAATCAAATCTTCTGAAATCTTTTCCGCGAGCTTTTTTGAGCGAGTCAAGTCCTCCTAATGCATCGCTAATGATTGGATTTGCCCCCAGTGTACAAGTAAGAATTCTTGAACCATTATTCTGAAAATTTGAAATTGTTACATGATCATCGGCGTCATCAACATACCACAAAAAACCATCCCTCAAAGGCATGCCTTGATTGTAAAGTGTAAATCCTTGATAAACTAGCGCATTAACTATCTGTTCGATTTGGTCTTGAGTGGCAACCCAAGTTGAATTAAATTTATCACCTTTTCGCTCAGCCATTTGGAGAATTATATCAGAATTTAGTTAATTTACTCTAAAATATCTTCTTTGGGTGATCAAAATAAAGATTTTTAGATTTTTATACCTCAATCTTTGTTACCTGTTTTTTGATGTAAAATTATATATACTCTTTACTTTTATCATGCATTAATGCATCATAAAAGTATGCCGCAGGTATCCAAAAGAATACTCAACCCAGAGATAAAGCAAAATATACTGGATGCATTTTCATATGTTCTAAAGGAACTAAAGACTAAGAAAGATGTTGATTTGTTCTTGTCAACTGTTCTCACAGAAACAGAGCAAATAATGCTCTCAAAAAGAGTAGCAGCAGCTTTTTTGCTCGATCGTGGTGTTGAGGAGGGTAAAATATCACAGACACTCAAACTAACATCAGCGACAATTTCAAGACTGAAAATGTGGATTAACTTGAGAATGGATGGGTTTAAGGTAATTTTCTCAAAGCTTGTAAAAAAAGAGAAGGAAGGTATGGCAAATGAACTCCTTCAGAAAGTTTTGAATTATGCAATCAAAGCCGCATTCGGACGAGTACCTAAGTTATTTTAATTATCATGTATTAATGCATGATAAAAGAACTCGAGTAAAGACATTTAGGGAATTAAATTAATTAAGAAGGTCTTCTTTGGGGGTGTTTATATCAAATTTCAGAGTTTTTAGTTTTGGAAGAAAATTTGGCAAATTATATTCTTTATAGAATACTTGCCCGTTGGGAAGGAGTTGCATAACAATAAACAAGGTATTTTGACTTTTTGGTAACAAACTAAGTTTGTAAATTCCTGATTCCGGATTGTTAAAGCTGATCATGCCATCTTTATCTTTTTTAGTATTTCCATTTCCATCGGTTACCCAAAAATTTGCAGGATATCCGATTATAATGAGTGATGAGTTTGGTTGCTCACTTGTTGATATTAAACTTGAAACAGAGGCTGGAGAAGTACCTAGAAAATTAAGAATTTCAGCCATGCCCTGAACAGAATTAACAAGTCCTTCATGATTTTGATTTATAGTAACATTGTGTGCCTCGTCAACTTTTGTACTAGATAAAAGTGCGGTGCCGTCACCATCAGAAGAAATTGTTTTACCAAACGGTTTACCATCTAGCCAGTTGCCAACCTTTATATCTTTTGGGTTAGGGTCTTTGACAGGAACTTGTGCAAGGGTAGTGAATCCAGTTCCTGTTAATGTCCCAAATTTTATTCCCCAAAAGTCACTCGGAATATTTATTGGTAGCCATCCATTTTGGTTTGCCATAGATCCTACTGGTTTTAATATATTTTCTTTTTTAATATAATCAAAAACAGGTAGTAAATTTTGGATTGATGGAATTTGGTCTTGTATTACAACTCGATTAGAAAGAAAACCACCGCATCTCCTTAAATATAAATTCATTGCAATTTTTGTTAAGAAATTATCCTCCCAAATATCACCACCACTCCATGCAGGATAAGCTTGTGGAACTCCCTTTAATGGTGAACCCACAGTTAATAGACTATTTGTTTTTGCAGAACCGGTGTTTTGAAGGTAACCAGCTGACACAAGTCCCCCCATACTGTGCCCGACAATGTTTACCTTTTCGCCTGCCGTAGCAAAGTTGTTTACGACATTATTTAGAGAATTTGAATTTGATTCAACTAACGCTCTCCAATCATAAAAAAATGGTTTTAAATTCCAACCAGAAGAAACAAGCGTCGAAAGAATTGGGTTGTATGCACTTTCTGCATAAGAAGCCAGTGACCAATGTGAGGGATCAGGGTCTGGGTGGCAATTAAGAATAGCGTCGGCATTCCAGCTTCCACCAAAACCTGGTGCAAAAATAACTTTTGTAACTGGCGTAGGAGTTGGTGTAGGAGTTGGAGTTGGATCTGGTGTTGGAGTAGGTGGTGGTGTTGTATCAAGTTGTGTAACAACAACGTTATCAAATCGAACTTCGGTAGGAGAAACGGCACCAGTTCCAGCTCGTAAACCTATTTTCCAATTTGAAATTAATGGTAATGATTCATTAACATCGAACAACAATGAGCCATTAATAAATACTTTGATATTTCCATTGTCCCTAATCTCAAATCTAAAATGGTAAGGCACATTGTTTGATAAAAGCATGCTCGAGTAATCTTGTAATCCCCCACCACCCAATGCAGAACTTTTGTCTAAAAATATTCCATTACCATTTGCATGAAGTTCAATAAAGTTAGAAGAATCCTTAAATTTTACAAGTATGTTTTTATCAACACCTTGCAAACCTGTTAAATCAACATCATATGCAATATTGGACCAACCGTAATTCCAAACCGTGTCTATTGGAAAGGTGTTGCTTAAACCAGGGTTCAAATAGATTCCGTATTTTCCATCAACAATGTTCCAACCCGGGGCACCCTGAATTTCCCAATTTGTTGCAATCGGGGTTGAAAAGTCATCAGTAAACAAAGTTGCTTCTGCCAGGGCTGTGTACGGAAACGTTAGAAAAGAAAAAGTGAAAAAATATAGTAGAATACTGAGTAACGACAATTTACCTAGTTGAGGCATTTGTTAGTTAATACTCGAATAATTATTTGTAAATGTCAATAGTAATTTTATGATTAAACACAATCCAAACACGGAAAAATTGTGGAATAATCTTCTGTTTTCATGGAACAGGACGTTGTTAAACAGTCCATTTTATGTTGACAAAATTATGAAAGTATCAGATTTTATTCAGAATTATAGCGGAAACTTTTTAGATATAGGTATGGGTGTTGGAAATTTAGAAAAAGAGATAATAAAACGCAATATTAAGCTTGCTTTATACGGAGTAGACATTTCATCAAAAGCCATAGACAAAGTCAAAAGTGAAATAAAAGGTAATTTTTATGTATCTGAAATTTATAAAATGCCTTTTAAATCTAGACTGTTTGATGTAGTAGCAATTTTGGATGTTCTTGAACATATATACAAAAAGGATACACAGAAAGCACTAAAAGAAGTAAATCGTATCATGAAGAGAAATTCCGGGCTAGTTATTTCAGTTCCGATTAATGAGAATTTATCAAAACTTAATAGAGAAAGGGTAAATTTTAATCAGCATGTCAGAGAGTATACATCTGAAATTTTAACTAAGGAATTAAATAAGTCTGGATTTGAAGTTAAAAAAGAAATATCTATATATGCATTTAAGAAATTCTATAAAATAAAGACTTTTGCTATTAAATTTTTGCCAGGATTTAAAAAACCAAATTTGTTAGTATTGTTTTGTATAAAAAAATGAACATTCTTTTTCTCACCCAGCACAAGTGGCCGCATATAGGGGGAGTGGAGAAACATGTTGGGGAAGTTAGTCTAAGTTTAAGAAAAAAGGGGCATAAAGTAACAATAATTTCTTCAGAGGATATTAAATACCCACACATAAAATTCTTTGGGCTTTTGTATATTTGGCTTTGGTTATTTAATAATCGTAAATTTATCAAACAGGTTGACATCGTTCACTGTCATGATGTGTTCATTTGGTATTTACCATTTAGATTTCTTTATCCAAATAAACCCGTGTTTACGACACTCCACGGATGGGAAGGGGTATATCCAATCCCTTTCAAAAATATTTTACTAAAGAGAATCGCTACAAAACTTTCTTGGGGGAGTATTGCGGTTGGGAACTATATCGGAAAATATTACAGAATAAAGGCGGATAAAATAACATATGGCGGAATATAAAATTGTTTTTGTTGGCAGATTGGAAAAAGACACGGGATTACTTGAGTTCTTGAAGTGGCTAAAAGAAAACAAATGGAGCAAAGTTGATTTTTGTGGGGACGGGTCTTTAAGGAGCGAATGTGAGAAATATGGAACAGTTCATGGATTTACAGATCCCAAACCATTCCTTAAAAAAGCAGAAATTTGCGTACCCGGGGGATATCTTTCCTACATTGAAGCGAAAGCTTATGGATGTAAAATAAAAGTGTTTCCAAATAGCCCTTTGAAAAAAGATTACTGGAAGGAAATCATGGAGGTTAAAAAGTTCCAGACTTGGGATCAGGTTGCAGATGAGTATTTGTCGCTCTGGAACTCTTATCATGCATTAATGCATCGTAAAAGATTATGAAAATTTCACTTTGTGTAACTGTATTTAATGAAGAAAGCTCAGTCGGTCCGCTTTTGGACTCGCTTTTTGCACAATCAAAAAAAGCCGATGAAATTGTGATTGTGGACGGAGGATCAACTGATAAAACTGTCGAAATAATTAATCATTATCAAAAAAAACACGGCAACATTAGACTTCTTAAGGAAAGGTGTAGCAGGGCAAGGGGCAGGAATTTATCTGTAGAAGTTGCAAAAAATGACATTATTGCGATGACAGATGCGGGTTGTGTGGCCCACAAAGATTGGCTGGAAAAGCTTACTGCGCCTTTTAGTACCCCAGAAGTAGATATTTCTGCGGGTTTCTACAAAATGGTGGGGGAGACCCAAATGCAAAAAGCAGAATCCATTTTTTTGGGTGTCCTGCCTTCTAATTTTGATGTAACTTTTTTACCATCCACAAGGTCTATTGCATTTAGGAAAAACGTTTGGGAGGATGTTGGCGGGTTCCCCGATGAAGAAAAGAATTCTGCCGAGGACACATACTTTAATTATTCTGCGCTTAAAGCAGGCATGAAATACGCACGCGTGAAAAATGCAATAGTAGAGTGGGGGATGCCGGAAACAATAGGCGAGTTTTACAGAAAGATTAAAAGTTACGCGATGTGGGATGCACGGACGAAAATTTGGATATTTCCTAAAAAAGGTCTTACGTCGCACAATATTAAGGCACTTTCTATCCTCCTCCGCTATCTGCTTGGCTTTTCACTTTTAGTTCTTATTTTTACGTTTGGTACTCCCCCATTGGTTTATTTGCTTATTTGTATATTTGTTTATTTTGCCTGGGCTTTTAGAAAAGTTTTTTTGGAGTTTAGGGAAGTGCGTATCGCCCTCTGGGGGCCAGTTTTGCAAATAGTTTGTGACCTGGCTGTGATAGCTGGCTTTTTAACCGGGGTATTTAGGGGGTAGTACAGACAATGGGAAACTTTTTCTTTTGGAAAAAGATGGCCTAAGCCCTATTGTCAATTTGCCATTTTAAAGAATATAGTTTTGAATATTCGGGACTTGGGTTGGATCTGCATTTGATATTGTCCAGAGGTAGGCTATTATCATAATCGAGCCGATCATAATTATTGCCAAGCCAAGCCCCCGTATATAATAATCCCGATAAGCTGGGTCTACTTCACCCTTTTTAATACGAAGCCTTAATGAAACAATTTCAAATATTTCGAAAATCATCATTACGACCCCAATTGTTAAGACCCCTCTCAAAAAATTTAGGTCTTGTATAAAACTCATTAAATTGTCGAACATTGTGCCTCCTTAGGCAATTTCCTTCCCGCGGAAGGTAGAGTAGAATGATAACATAAAAGCTATATTTAATCAATATTATAGGGCTTATAAATATGGGTTATTTTAAGGAAACACTTTCGGGATTGGGCTGGATGAGCGCACTGCGGGCGGTTGTCCGCGGCTTGGCGATTATTAAAATTGCCATACTTGCCCGCATCCTCCTGCCGGAACAATTTGGAACATACGGCATTGCCCTTTTGGTCCTTGGGCTTTTGGAGATCCTCACAGAAACGGGAATTAATGTGTTTTTGATTCAACAAAAAGATGGTATTGAAGAATATTTGGATAGCGCTTGGGTAGTTTCAATCCTCCGTGGAATTGTAATTTCAGTAATAATTTTGGTTAGTGTTCCGTTTGTTGTTTGGTTCTTTGGGTCCCCACAAGTCACTCATCTTCTATACCTAATCGCTGGAGTTGGCTTTATCCGCGGGTTTATTAATCCAATGGCAGTGGAGTTTCAAAAAAAGCTCCAGTTCAAAAAAGAATTTTTGTTTCAATCAGTGTTGTTTTTGACCGACGCGATTTTTGCGATCACAATATCTGTTGTCACAAAGTCAGAAATCGGACTTATCTGGGGAATGATGGCAGCTGCCATAGTCGAAGTTGTTTTGTCGTTCGTGGTGTTTAAAAATCGCCCAAGACTTATTTTGAACTTTGGTAAAGTTTCAAAAGTTGTTAATGCTGGAAAATGGGTAACAGGAGCCGGAATTTTCTCTTACGTTTTTCAGAACGTTGACAACATTGTAGTCGGGAAACTTTTGGGCACTTCCTTCTTGGGACTTTACCAGCAAGCTTATAGAATTTCGACGCTTCCCGTATCGGAAGTTGGACAGATATTTAATAAAGTCACTTTTCCGGTATTTGTAAATATTGAAGGAGACAGGGAACGTCTTAAAACCGCATACAAAAAAACATTACTCATGATTTTTGGACTGGTTTTACCTTTTGGATTAATTGTTACTTTTTTCTCACACCAAATAATACTTTTAATATTGGGTCCCAATTGGCTACCAGCGGAACCGGCGCTTAAAATTTTGGCGATATTTGGAGTTCTCAAAAGTTTAATCAATTCTTCGTACTCACTTTTCCTTTCTGTTAAACTTCAAAAAATAGTAATGATAAGCGAGCTTTTTGGGATTGTGGGTATAGGAATATTGATTTTTCCGTTAACTTCTACTTATGGTATTTTGGGAGCATCCTACGCAGCACTTTTTGGATCCCTCTTTAGTTTGCCCGTGATACTTTTTGGCTTTCCCAAGATCTTTAAAAGATGAATAATAATTTCCAAATATTAACTTTAGATAAAAAAGGTATAACTGATTTTGGCAGTGAGCGAAACAATCTGCTAAGTAGTTCAAAATCTGAATGGGTTATGTTTCTTGATTCAGATGAGAAAATCGTTAGTTTTGATTTACCATCTAATAATAAATTTTCTTGCTATCAATTTATTAGAAAAAACTATTTTTTGGGACAATATGTTGGATCGGACAAAATTATCCGTTTAATTAAAAAAGGGACCGGAAAATGGGTAAGACGGGTTCATGAGGTTTGGAAACCTGCCTCAGGCCCTGTTGGAAAGATTAACACTCCAATAATTCATAACACAGCAGATAGTTTGCATGATTATATTTCAAAAATGAACTTTTATTCTGATCTTCATGCCAAGGCAAACAAGGAAGAAGGTAAGAGGTCTGACCTTTTCAAAATTATTTTTTACCCAGTTGGCAAATTTATTGTTACTTTTATCAAATCCAAAAATATGGTTTTTAGTATAATGCAGTCATTCCATTCATTTTTGGCGTGGAGCGAACTATGGATATTACAAAAAGGCTAAACGGACAAAATATTTTCCTATTTCTATTTTTAATAATATTCCCGTTTGGGCAAATAATTAGAATTGGAATTATTCAGCCCATCGACGTTGTTGTAGGGCTCGCAGCTTTATACTCAATTCTCTATAAACTAGAAAAACCCAAAATTTTTAAAACATTTAAAAACACATTCTTTGTCTTTTTATTTACATTTGTGTTTTCAATATTTATGTTCTGGGATAAAAACTTATATCTTGGACTATTATATTTATTTCGTTTGATTAGCTATTTTTATTTTTTAATTTACATTTGGAATTTTGCTAAAACAAAAAAGAATAAGGAATTATTAATTAATTCACTATTTTTAATATCAATATCCTCCGCCATTTTTGGATGGATACAATTTTTTACTATTCCTGACCTAAGAGCATTTTTTACATGGGGTTGGGATGAACATTTGTTTAGGTTAGTTGGAACTTTCTTGGACCCAACATTTTTAGGCCTTATTATAGTTTTTGGACTATTGGTGACGATGCATCAATACATCATCCAAGGAAAGAAATCTTATTATGGAATTGCTATGTTTTTGTTAATTTCTTTAGCATTTACTTATTCCAGGGCAAGTTATTTGGCATTTTTGGCTGGTGCCAGTTACCTGTTTTCCATTAAAAAGAAAATTGGATATATTTTATATCCAATAATAATTCTCTCCTTCCTAATCTTTATGTTGCCAACGTCAAGAAACCCGACAATAGAAGTTTTTAGAAAATTCTCAGCTGTTGCAAGGATTGAAAATTATAAAGAAACAATTGAAGTTTTTAAATCCTCCCCATTATTTGGCGTTGGTTACAACAACATGTGCTTGGCTAGACAAAAATTTATAGGCATCGAATCTTTTAGCTCGCATGCCTGTTCCGGCTCTGACTCTAGTTTACTGTTTGTACTAGCAACAACCGGTATCATCGGCTTTTCGTCATTCATCTATTTGTTGGTAATCGTTTGGAGACAGTCAAATGACATTTTTAAAATTTTAGGAGTATCGGTAATTATTCACAGTCTGTTTTCCAACTCGCTTTTTTATCCTTGGGTAATGGGGTATTTAATTATTATTTTTACCGTCAATTTAGGGAGAGAAACTCAGAATTAACGACTTTTCACTAGTGTTACCTGCTTGGTCTGTTGATTTTATATTAAATTTATTTTCCCCATCGCTTAGTGTTGTTGTATATTGAAATTTACCATTTTCATCAACTGAAATTATTCTGTCATTTATTGTTATTTTGGCGTTGCCTTCTGTTGTTCCGTTTATTGTAACTTGTCTTTGTTTGGAACCAAAAAAAGACGAGCCATCTGCTGGGGAATCTAAGTTTAAATCGGGGACTTTGTTGTCGTATACAACTATGTAGTCTTTTGTTTTTTGGCTAGCGTTTCCGGCGGTGTCTGTTGCAATTGCAGAGAAAGTGTTTTCTCCACCATTTAAATCAAAATCAAAAGAAAAATTACCATCCTTGTCGGCGAGTGAATTTTTCTCCGTACCATTAAACGTAATTTTTACATTTGCAGCAGACTCAGAGTTCCCCGAAATTGTAATGCTTTTTTGATTTGTAAAATCGGGGACTTGGTTGAATCTTGGCGGAGCGGGTGGGGTGTTGTCTGTTGTTGCAATTGGCTTGTTACTTTTCCCCAAGTCTGAAACAAAAGCTGTAAATTTACCTAAAACAGGTATTCCCACAAAAAAAAGAACTGCGATTGTAGCAATGGTGAGGACAATAAAAGAAGCGGCCTTCTTAAGGTTATTTTTCTCCTCGATTGATGCTAGTCTTGAGTACATTCTTCTCATATTCTTAAGCTGTAAGAGCCAGAGGTGGGAATCGAACCCACGACTTGCGGTTTACGATACCGCTACTCTACCAGCTGAGTTACTCTGGCACAAGTCAATTATAGCATTTACGGCTACAAGCTATATAATATACCCCATGTACACTCCTAGCAAAAAGATATTAGAAAAATACGCCGACGTTTTAATCAATTTTGCCTTAAATAGTGGCAAGGGGGTTAATAAAAAGGAAGTGGTTTTCTTGCAAGTTCCTGAGGTTGCAAAGCCACTTCTTATTACACTTCGAGCGGCGGTACTTAAAGCCGGCGCTTATCCAATAACAGAATATTTACCAGATGATTATTTTAGGGGTTTTCTTGAACTCGCAAATGAAGATCAAATAAAATTCTTCCCTGCAAAATTACTTAAGGGGAAAGTTGACCAAATGGACCATGTAGTTTCTGTAATTGCGGAAACTAACAAATATGAATTAAAAGGGGTAGATCCAAAGAAAATTATGGTGAGGGGTGAAGCTTTTAAACAATATATTGATTGGAGAAATGAAAAAGAAAATGCAGGAAATATGACATGGACCTTAGGAATGTACGCCACAAATGCCATGGCAAAAGATGTTGGAATGACACTTAAGGAGTATTGGAGCCAAATAATTAAAGGCTGTTATCTGGATTCCTCTGACCCAGTTAAAAAATGGAAGGAAACATTTAGCAAAATAGAAAAACTACGGAGGAAAATAAACTCCATGGATATTAAAAGTTTTAGAGTAATTTCAACAGATACTGATTTAACAATAGGGGTTGATAAGAACAGAAAATGGTTGGGAGGAAGTGGTAGAAATATTCCAAGTTTTGAGATATTTATTTCTCCAGATTGGAGGAAGACCCAGGGCAAAATCAGTTTTAGTGAACCACTTTATAGATATGGTAATTTAATTAAAAATGTTAAATTGGAATTCAAAAATGGTGTGGTTGTTAATTCATCCGCATCTATCGGCGAAAATATTCTTAAAGAAATGATAAAAACAAAAGATGCAAACAAAATTGGCGAGTTTTCCTTAACCGACAATAGGTTCTCAAAAATCACCAAATTTATGGGGGAAACACTTTTTGATGAAAACACGGGTGGAAAATACGGAAATACCCACATTGCCTTGGGAATGGCTTACAAAGATTCCTACAATGGTGACCCTTCAAAAGTTAAAAAATCCGAGTGGGAAAAGATGGGCTTTAATGACTCATCGGTCCACACTGACATTGTTTCAACAACAAATAGAAAAGTAACCGCAACTTTAACAAACGGCAAAGAAAAGGTTATATACGAAAACGGAAGGTTTATCGTTTGACGTCAATTCTATTTAATACCCTGTGAATTTTTCAGAATGGATTTGGCTTGAGGCAATCTTCATTTTCTCCATGATTTCCTCCATTGCAGTAGTAAAAGCTGGCGGGCCCACAATCCACCATGTTGGGTTTAGGGATTTGTATTTGGTATATAGAGGTGAAAGAACCTTTTCATCTAAATGGCCGGATTTGGAAGTGTTAAAAAAGTTAACTTTAATAAAGTCATATTTTTTATCCCATTCTTCTAATTCTTTTTTAAATACAAAATCATTATCTCCATTACTGTAAATTAAATGCATAGGAATATTTAAACTTTTGTCTATATTATATTTTATAAAACTTCTAAACGGGGTAATCCCAATTCCGCCGGCGATAAAAATATGATTTGCGGTCGGCATTTGCTCTTTTGTCTTTTCGTCCAGTATTAAAGTTCCACTTGGACCTTCACCCTCAATCTCTGTTCCAATTGGCAATTCGTCTAAGGTTTTTTTAAATCCGGATTCTTCCCTTATTCTTGTGGTTAAGCGCAAAATATTTCCTTCAGTTGGGGAGGATGCAATTGTAAAATGACGCGTTGCACCCCTTGGGTCCTCGTAATTTAATTTTGGAAGTGTAAAGTAATAATATTGCCCTGGAAGGTACTCCACCGGAGTTTCTGTCTCCCAAAAGAAAGTTTTGGTTCCGCGTGCTTCTTGCCTTTTCTCTATTAGTTTTAATTTCATACCCTTATTGTATTCTCCTACTTGTAAATTGTAAATTGAAAATTGATAATTACTGGTATGTGCTTCAACTGTGGATGTGGAATTCCTAATGATCCAATGGGCAAAAAAAGAGTATCAGAAGGTGGACCTTCATTAACAGAAGAAGACATTGTCAAAATGGCTAAAGGTTGGAATATGAGTGTAGAAGATACCAAAAAAGAAATGATTAGAATGTTAACAAAACACCCCGACGGCAGTTAGTTTAGGAGGCCTTAATTTTCTTCCAGTGGTATAAATAAAGTGGTACCCCAACCAAAATCATTGACGCGGCGGTAGAAGTTTGGCGTTGTCTATTCCTTGTAGCTTCAATGTCTTGTAATCTCTTTTGTTCTTCTTTATCTTTCTCGCTTAACGCAACTTCTTTCCCCGTTGGGTCAACTTTAACGGGTGTCATAAAGTTGTCATATCTATCTGCTCCTTTAAAAACATAAACTTTAATTCCCAAATCCACAAGCTGAACAGCCCCGATTACAGTAATCAAAAGCCCAATAAAGGAAAAAAGATATAGGTAAAGTAGGCGGATAGAGAATTTCATTAATTAATTATATCACATGAGCGGGTGAGCGAAACCCTCCTTCGTCAAGACTTCGGAAGGGCACAGTCAGACTTAAGAGCGGCGGACCGGATTTGAACCGGCGACCTTCTCCTTGGGAAGGAGACATTCTACCACTGAACTACCGCCGCGAGCATCAAGCTAGCAAGGTCTTTCGGTGGCAAGCTATGCTTACCAGTGAACTACACCCGCGTGTGCGAGAGTAATTATATCATTCAGCCTTAATGCTATCTAGACAAGTTCAAAACTGTCCCCACGTAAATTACGTTTGGGTGTTTAATGTTATTTTCACGGGCAACTTTCACCCATTGGTAACCATCTCCATATGCTCTAACAGAAATATTCCACAAGCTATCTCCCCTTTCTACAGTATAAGTATCGCCTGTGATTGTTTTGTCAGTCGTGACTGTCAAAACTTGGCGGGTGGCGGTTGGTTTTTTAACCTCAACATCTGGGATAGTTAATTTTTGCCCTACAAGGATTTTTTCCGATTTTAAATTGTTGGCACTTTTAACATCTACCCAGTTGTATCCTGAACCAAAAGAATCCTCTGCAATAGACCAAAGAGTTTCACCACGAACAACAACGTGTTCTTTTGTAGCTCTTTCGGTTGATAAAGCCGGAAGAACTTCTGCTTTTCTATCTTTAAAATAATTTACTACTAAAATTCCAACAATAACTATTACAACTGCTCCTAAAACCATACTAATGTTTTCTTCGTTTAGCTTTAAAGTTTTTAAGAATTTTTTTAGATTAAATTTCAAACAAAGTCACCCCGAGTCTAAGGGCAGAAGATGGCTCAATTTATATTAGCTTTAGATTGAAGTCAATAGGTATATAGTTTAAAGTAAGTATATGGGTAAAATTATTCACCCGATTAACTTTAGGAAAAAAAGAAAAAATAATTTATTTTTAGTATTTATTGTTGTTATCGGGGTTGTAATTTATTTTGCGCAAACGAACTCCGAACTTACAACCAAAACTGCAAACTCAATTCGCGAAAACGGGTTTGGAAGTATATTAACCCAATTGGCCCCTCCAGTTGCATATATTAAGCCCGGTAATTCGGCACTTTTGGCTACCGCTAAGTGGGTTCCACAGACCTTTAATAACTGTGTTCCGGCGGGGACTGCTATGATCCTTCAATATTTTGGCCATAGTGTAAGCCAGGAAGAGACAAAAAATCAGCTAAGAACCAATGCCGATGATAAAAATGTATTTATAAGTGAGGTGTCAACATATTTAAAAAATGATTATGAAATACAAAATAAAGTTCTTTTTAATGGGAATCTTGAAACTATTAAAACATTGGTTGCAAATGGAATATATGTTGCAGTTGAGGATTTTCTTCATCCAAACGAGGATATTGGGCATTTTTTAATAATTCGTGGATTCGATGACAATGAGAGGGTCTTGATTGCGGACGATTCCTATTTTGGAGTTGGAATAAAATATCCGTATAAAACCTGGGACGAAGGACAGTGGAAACCATACAACCGTGAATTTATGCCTGTGTACCCGCGTGAAAAGGAAGGTTTAGTGAAAGCTATAATTGGTGAAAATTGGGATGAAAAAACTATGTACCAAAATTCAGTTGTAAGAAATCAAAAAGATGTCGATAAAAATCCAAACGATATGTACGCCTTATTTAACCTGGGAACCAGTTATTTTGCTTTGGGGGAGTTTGATATGGCAAAAGATGCTTTTGAAAAATCGCAGGCAATTGGTTGGCCCAACAGAATGCTTTGGTATTTTCTAGAGCCTGTCCAAACTTACAATAAATTAGGACTTTACCAAAAGGCCATAGATACGGCCAATTTAGGCTTATGGTTTAACGACAATTATGCAGAAATGCATTATGAGAAGGCTTTCGCATACAAAAATTTAGGTGATTTGGGAAAGTCTAAGCAGGAACTTGATAAAGCATTTAGCCTAGATGTTGATCTTAAAGATTTGTACAATATTCACAGTTAATCTGCTAATATTAATTGATGCCCCATCCATACTCTGTTGACGGAAGTCCGCTTATACCCCTAAATTATCTTGGAACACTTATTGCTGTAATAGCTTTGGTTTTGGCCTTAGTTTATATATATGTTCACCACAATCACAAACATTTTAAAGACCGCTTGCATAAATTTTTATTATTGAGTTCAACTTCAGTTGCTACAATTTTGGTTGTCGTAGGTTTAGTTCTATCTTACATTTTGCTCCCAGCCCCAAAAGTTATAAATACAAGTCCAGCAAGTGGTACAAATAACTTTGATCCAAAGGAAAACATTGTAATTGAATTTGATAGGCCTGTAAGCAGATCTAAAATGGAAAAGTTTATTACTCCTGATGTGCCGGGTGTTTGGGTTTTTGAGAGCCCACTTTATGCAACACATTTATATAGAAAACTGGTTTTTTACCCTGATATCGGGCTTGAATCAAATGCAAATTACCAAATTAAAATTACAAATATTCAAAATGCTATACAAAAAAGTAAACCGTATGAACTTAATTTATCGTTCAAAACTCAGAATTTACCCATAATTGCTAAAGCCCTGCAAGCTGTCGAAAACCAAACTCTAAAACTCTCGGTCCCTGCGTATTTACAGCAACATACACTTTCTTGTGAAGTCTCAGCCTTAAGAATGACACTTGCCTACAAAGGGGTAGTTAAATCAGAAGATGAACTATTGGGTTTGGTTGGCTACGACAACACCCCCCACGTTGGTGGCACATGGGGAAACCCTTACGAACATTTTGTGGGAAACGTTAATGGCAATCAAATGAGGGATGGTTATGGAGTTTACTGGGGACCTATCGAGCGTGTAGCTAAAATGTTTGGAAATGCCCTGGCTTTTGAGCATGGGGACATTAAACTTTTAACTGACAATATTAAAAAAGGGAACCCAGTTATAATTTGGACTTACAGTAAAAATGGTACTCCAACCAGCTGGACAACTCCAAGTGGCGTCAAGGTTTTCGCAGCAGCCGGAGAGCATACGGTTGTAGTTGTAGGCTACGTTGGCCCGGCGGATAACCCTACTAAAATTATTGTTAATGATTCGTTGGTAGGCCAGGTTTATTGGCCAAGAAGCCTGTTTGACCGTAAGTGGGCAACCTTTAGCCAAAGTGGGGTTATAGTTTATAAGTAGGTAATTGAAACTTATACTGGCCCTGTCTTAATGACAAGTAAGGGTGTAACCAGTATAAGAATGTAACAAAAAGTTTACCCTTTATTTTTAAGCGATAATGATTTTACGCGGTGATAATCGTCCATCAGTACATGGATTGGGGCATATATACATACGATAGCTGAAATCGGTAATATCCACCAAATTGCAGAATGTATTGGCGTGATATTCCATTCAATTCCAATGAATGAGATGATAAAGCTAGTCCAGCGAGCAAGAATAAGAAGGAGACTGGCGAACGCTCCTCCAAGCAATCCTCCTGCCAGATAGAAAAACCCAATCTCATCCAGTACATATGCCTTTGCCCTTCCAAGCAAAAAAGCAGACAGAAATCCAGGTGCTGAAAGGACTGACGACAATACTGTCACTGGTACAACATATTGTAGCCAGTCGCCACCAAATGCCAAAATGCCGACCAGAAGTGAAGGAACGAATGTTAAACAGAAAGTTCCCAAAACTAGCCAGGCAAAAAGGTATACGATCAGATTGCTACCAAACGATTCCAAACCCACCTTAAATCGATTACTAAATGAATGTGCGAACTTCGTCATGACAACCTCCTTTGGTTTAATAGTTGACGATTGAGGGAATTTTAATGCTCTAAGGTAGATTAGTCAATTAAGCAGAGTGGGGTGATTGTTTATAAGTAATGTTAAAGTCGATGTTAGTTGCCAAACAATCTTTTCTTAATTTTTTTGTATATATTAACGACAAAAAAATCTTCATTTTGCTCAGCCTCTTTTTCTGCGGTATCAAGAATCGAAGGTATTGGATGTCCAGTTTTTTTGGAGATACTTTCCGCTCCACGGATAATAGCCTCTTCAATGAATGGCTTATCGTCTCCACCGTCATGTGGTAAGTTTCCTTCAGACATATTTAATTAATTATAGCAAAATATTTAAAACAAAATTATTTACTCCTAGTTTATGGTTGCACTCTCTCTCAAATTTATTTATTATAAATTATGATAACTACAAATATGAAAGGCCAGCTGGCTGTGAGCAAGGCAGAAATACGCGCCATTGAGCTAGGTTTTATTCCAAGTCGACCACTGTATGACACAAGATACGACTTGATCGTCGATAACGGCAACAAATTAATAAGAGCTCAAATCAAATATGGTGGTGGCAAATCTAGCAACAGTTCAGGAAGTGCTGTTGTTAAGCTCGATTATGAGACTAGAACCAAGAAAGTTTATACATACAACAATTCCGAGGTAGACGCTTTAATTGTTTATTTACCCCAAATCGACAAATTATGTTTCCTTCCCAAAAAGGTGTTTTTAGGCAAAAGAAAGCTAAATATTCGAATCGAAAAGCCCAAAAACAACCAAGTCAAAGGTGTGATTGCGGCCGAAGACTATTATTGGTAAAATACAAACATTGGGGTCGTAGCTCAACGGCTAGAGCGCTTCCCTGTCGAATGTGGCAGCTCCTAGTAGCAATATTAGGATGAATAACCAGGCTAATTCGGGGAACCCTTTAAAATGGGAATCCCGAGCTAAAACGCTAAATAGCGTAAATGTGTAGAGACTATATACCTGGCGTCCCACGCGGATGATGAGATAGTCCAAGCCTTAAGGAAACTTAGGGATTTTAGCACGGAAGAGGTTGCGCGTTCGAATCGCGTCGATCCCGCCCAAACACAGCTTCGAAAGGTTCTTCAAACTTGTCCCATACAATGCTTTCCAGTCCCGAGGTCTTCGTCCTCGCGTTGTGGTAGCGCATGTACGGGACTGCGGTCCGTTAGAGCCGAAGGCCTCTAACAGGACCTTGACCTTTGGCCTCAGATATGATACTATAGGAGTATAATCAAGCGTGCGCTTGATCAATCTTAGTTAGAGGAGAGTGTAAAGTGGCTAAAATTCTCAAAGGTATAACGGGTGGTCAACTGGATTTGGACGGTGATAGTATATCGATCACATATCCAGATGGTACCGTTTCGACGGTTAAACCAAACCGTGAAGATCTGCTCGATTCGGTGGAGAACAGGCGAATCGAGGAGCTTTCTTCAAAATGCGTAGTTGCTTACCCAAACAGGTATATTGTTCGTATAATTGAGGAGTTAAACACTTTATCCCTGTATTGGGATGAACTTTTTGATTTTCTCTGCCCTGTTAGGAAAGTAAGTAACTAAAATAACAACAACTCATTGTTGTGATGACCCTCGTCTTGGAGACACACATTCCAAGCTCCGAGGGTTAGATTTTTTCTTCTGATATAATTTAGTTATGAATAATCTCCAAATTGCAGAATTACTACGTGACGTTGCCGCTTCATATAAATTAAAAGACCAAAACAAATATAAGTTCCAAATTATTGCCTACGAAAGAGCGGCAGATGCTGTGGAGCACGCCACATCGGAGCTAAAAGACATGTGGGATGATGACAAATTGGAGGACATCCCAGGAATAGGGCCTAGTATTGCAGAGCACCTGAGTGAACTATTTAAAACCGGTAAATCTAAACATTTTGATGAAGTCATGAAGGGTTTGCCTAAAATTATGTTCGAGTTTATGAAAGTGCCAGGAATAGGGGCAAAAACAGCATTTAAGTTAGTTGACAAACTGAAAATAAAATCAATGGCAGAGCTCTCCCAAGCCGCAAAAGATGGAAAAATTGCCGAAATGGAAGGTTTTGGGGAAGAGTCCCAAGCAAGTATTTTAAAATCAGTTACGGAAGCGCGGAGTAAGAAGAATGTTGTAAGGCATCTTTTGCCATATGCCATGGTTGTTGCAAAAGAGGTGACTGATTACATGAAGGCCAGTGGCGATATCAAAGAGATTAACCCACTTGGAAGCTTGCGACGTAAAGCTGCAACTATTGGGGATATTGATTTAGCAGCTGCAACAGATAAACAAGTAGAGGTTCTAGAGTACTTTACCAAATACCCTAAAACTCAAAGAATTTTAGAAAAAGGAACAAGAACCGCTGCAATAATAATCCCGGGGAATATCCAGGTTGACCTTATGGTTGAAACCCCTGAAGCTTATGGATCTCTTCTTCAACATTTTACAGGCAGTAAACACCACAATATTGCACTTCGTGAGCTGGCACTTAAGAAAGGTTTTAGCCTATCTGACTACGGTGTAAAAAAACTGAAAGACGAATCGGGGAAATTAATTAAATTTGCAACTGAGGAAAGTCTATATAAGTTTTTTGGTCTTAGTATGATTCCACCCGAAATAAGAGAAGATACAGGGGAAATTGAAGCTGCCCGCGAACATAGACTGCCAAATTTAGTTGAACTTAATGATATCAAGGCAGATTTACAGATTCACTCAAATTTTGATATTGAAACAAGTCATGATATTGGCGAATCTTCAATGGAGGATATTGTTAAAAAGGCTGATGAGCATAAATATGAATACATAGCCTTCACCGAACACAATCCAAGCCAAAAAGGTCACACCGATAACAATATCGTGGAAATATTAAAAAAGAAGCGTGAAAAAGTTGACCAATTAAATTACTCATTTAAGAATATGAATACGAAATATGTTCGAAAGGTATTTAACAGTCTTGAAATAGACATGAGACCAGATGGATCTCTCCCTGTTCCGGATGCTGGCCTTGCAACTCTGGACTTTGCACTTGTTTCCATTCATTCAAGTTTTGACCTTCCACGAGACGTTCAAACTAAAAGGGTTCTTTCGGCCCTTAATCATCCTAAAGTAAAAATATTTGCTCACCCCACAGGCAGAAAACTAAACGAGCGCGAAGGGGCGGAACTAAATTGGCCCGAGGTTTTTGAGTTTTGTCTTAAGAACAACAAATGGATAGAAATAAATTGTGACCCAATGAGACTTGACTTGCCAGATACACTGGTACGCGACGCAGTTAAACTTGGAGTAAAAATGACAATGGGAACGGATGCACATCACAAAGACGGAATGAACAATATGACTTTTGGTATTAATGTTGCCAGACGCGGTTGGGCGGAGAAAAAAGATATAATTAACACTTTAAGTTTGGAAAATTTTGAAAAGGTGATACAATAAATGATATGAATCTTACATATATAATTATTGGTTTAGGTATAATTTTAGTTTTGTGGATCATCTCAATCTATAATTTTTTTGTATCCAGTAAAACCAGAGTTAACGCCGCAATACAAGAAATTGGGAACCAACTTAAGCGCCAAGCAGAACTTATCCCAAACTTAGTTTCTTCAGCAAAGGGTTATTTAAAACACGAAAAAGGAATTTTTGAAATGTTGACTAATGCTAGGAAGCAAATTGCTGGTGCTATTGATTCCGGAAATGTGGAAAAAATGGCAAAGGCCTCAGCACAGCTTTCTGCGGTTTTACCGAAGCTTAGTATTGCGGTTGAAGATAACCCAGAACTTAAAGGTGACTCAGTAGTTACAAATTTAATGGATGACCTTAGGGATACAAGCGACAAAGTAATGTACGCCAGGCGCCTTATGATTGACTTAACCGCCGACTACAATGTTAAAATTGTCACATTTCCTTCTAGTATAATTGCAAACATGTTCGGATTCACCGCACTAAAAGGGCTTGAAACAACAGATTCAGAAACCCAAACTCCAAAAGTTGATTTGTAATGCAAAACATATACGAAGTACAATCTTCGAATAAAATTAAGAGTGTTGTAATTGTAATTCTCTTCTTGGCATTTACCTTCTTGGCAACATATATTTTGTCCGTAGCCTTTGGAGTTTATTCAGGTTACGAGCCAAGTGGGCTCGGTTTTTTCGGAATTGCACTTATAGTTTCCGGAATATCTACTTTTGTTAGTTATTATTATTCAGACAAAATAGTTTTAGGAATTTCCGGAGCCAGACCTGCGGACTCAAAAGAAGACAAACTTTTTTGGCAGGTGGCAGAGAATCTGTGTATTGGAGCGGGAATCCCTAGGCCAAAGTTGTATGTAATCGAGGACACTGCGCCAAATGCGTTTGCTACCGGCCGCGACCCCGAACACGCAGTAGTTTGTGCAACCTCTGGGTTACTTTCCAAACTCACCAGAACCGAACTGGAAGGAGTATTGGCACACGAGTTAACTCATGTTAAAAATTATGATACGCGTCTACTCTCACTTGTCTCAGTTATGGTAGGTTTGGTAGCACTCTTGGGCGATTGGTTTTTAAGAATGACTTGGTTTGGAGGCAGGAGAAGCAGTAACAAAGAAGATAATGGCTTTGGAGCAATAATTATGGTTTTGGGAATTATATTTGCTATTCTTTCCCCAATAATTGCTCAACTTATTCAACTAGCTATTAGCAGGCGCCGTGAATTTATGGCTGATGCTGGGTCGGTCGAGATAACCCGCCAACCTGCTGGGCTAATTTCTGCACTCGAGAAGATTTCAAATGATAATGAACCACTTGAAGCTGCAAATAAAGCAACGGCACACTTATACATTGTTAATCCTTTTAAAAGTGGAACAAACAAAGCAGTAGCCCGACTTGCTAACTTGTTTAACACTCACCCACCAATTTCTGAGAGAGTAAAAGCTTTAAGAATTATGACTTAAGAGTAATGTGTTTCGGGGGGCACTATTACAGGTCCCTCTTTGTTTTTAAATTTATTAGTAACACTTTCTGGTAATTTTAACTCTTCAAGTTTATATCCGCCTGTTAAATCTGGGTAATATACAAGTAGCCAGGGTGTATCTTCTAAAATAACATCTCTATTTTTCCTGATTTTAAAAATTGCCAATATGTCATTTGGATTACCATTAAAAAGTTCTGATCTAGAAAGCATTTTATTAATTTTATTTACGTCCATTTCAGTTTCTATGTTAGTGTCAAAATCTGATATTAATTGATATTTTTGCTCTGGATTCTCTATCACTAGAGTTGATATTATTCCACGACTGTCCGCTATCTTAAATGAGATATCAACTTTATTTGATTCAAATTTGGGGGCTTGCCTATCGATTGAAACAAATCCAATTTGACCATTATCTAAACAAAGAATTGAAGGGATATTCCGGTTTCCATCAAAATAAAATGCGGTTTCTGCTTCAGGGAATTCAACGACTTTTATAAAACCTTTGCTTTCCCATGCAAAAACTGATAAATGATTGCTAGACTTTGATGTGCTCACCTCATACACTCTATTATTTGCAATTTTAATAAATTGCTCATTATCACTATAACTTGATAATGATACGTCAAAGTGATCAGAAACGTTACTTGGGGATTTTTGATAATTATCTATTGTATTTGGTCTAACACTATTCAATTTTCCGAAATCATCACAAACATAGTACTGATTTGATTCTTGATTTAAGGGACTATTATTATAATGAAATTTAATATTTATAATGTGATTACGTAAGACATCTGTACCCAATATATTTTCTTCTGAGAGATCGAAAACTTGACTATAAAGTGGCATGTTTTTTGATGCAAAAAGCGCGACAACTGCGTTATTGTCGAGTGTGCAAATTGAAGTCTCCTCTTTTGTATTTGGGTCAATAATCCAATTAATGTTAGTGACTAGTGAATCGGGAGACAAATCAACATTCTGAAGGTTGCTATCAGATATTAAACTATTAAGTTTTATAGGTTTTTTAAGATCAGAAGTGTATTTTAGAGTATTGCGATCAACGTAGCTCGTTGCAATTTCAAAACCTAAATTCTCAGATGAAAGTGCATTATCTTTAAATATAAAAGATTTTGGTATTTTTGCCTCTGTTTCAAAATCAAATGGCTTAAAAGCCATAGCTCCAAGACCTAGACCTGCAACTTTTAAAAAGTCTCTTCTAGAAAATTTATCCGACATACTAGAGATTGTATCAGATTTACAGTATTATTAGGCAATGTCAAAGCTAACAAAACAAGACGTTCTCCACGTTGCAAAACTTGCAAAAATCACTTTAACTGATGCGGAAGTTGATAAGTTTACAACACAACTGTCTTCAATTATTAGTTACATGGATGAGTTAAATACGGTAGAAATTTCTAACATTGAGCCAACCACACAAACAACTGGTCTTTCGAATGTTTTTAGGAAGGATGAAATTAATACTGATCAAGTTCTCTCCCAAGATGAAGCACTGTCTGGTACAGAAAAAACACATAACGGTTACTTTAAAGTTGATGCTATCCTCACTGAGCGTTCGGATAAATAAACAAATAGGCAAATGATTAATAACCAAATACCACTAACAATTAAGGAGACGAAAGAGGGGCTTTTGAAAAAAAAGTTTTCGGCAGTTGAGTTGGTTGACCAGTACCTTGCACAGATAAGTAAAAACAAAGATTTAAATGCTTTCATTACAATTTGCGAGGATGAAGCTTACAAAAAGGCAAAATTAATAGATTCAAATTTGCAGGACTTATCACTTTTAGGTGTTACTGTCGCTCACAAGGACCTTTATTTAACCAAAGGAGTTAGGACCACAGCAGCATCTAAAGTTTTAGAAAGCTATATTCCCCAATACTCAGCTACTGTGGTAGATAGGATGGAAAAATCTGGTGCAATAACAATTGGTAAAGCAAACTGTGATGCTTGGGCACATGGAGCTTCGGGCGAGAACTCGGATTACGGCCCAACAAAGAACCCGTGGAATAAAGAATATGTCCCTGGTGGGTCATCTAGTGGCTCTGCAGTCTCTGTTGCGGCTGGGCTTTCGTTGGTTGCAACCGGAACCGATACTGGTGGGTCAATAAGGAATCCCGCAAATTTTTGCGGTGTTGTCGGATTAAAACCTACTTACGGTGCGGTCTCACGGTACGGCGTTATTGCTATGGCTTCCTCGCTTGATTCCATGGGCTCTCTTGCCCATACAGTAGACGATGTAGAAACTATCTTTAATGTGGTAAAAGGGCCGGACGGATACGACAGTACTGTCGTAAATCCGAAACACGAAACCCGAAATACTAAAAAACTAAAGATTGGAATTCCAAAAGAATATTTTGTTGATGGAATGGATAAAGAAGTGGAGAAGTCAGTCTTGGAGACGGCTAAAATATTTGAAAAAGAAGGGATCGAACTCGTTAATATAAGTTTACCTAATACTAAGCATGCTGTATCGGTTTACTATATTATTCAACCAGCCGAAGTTTCATCAAATTTAAACAGATTTGATGGTATTAGACTTGGTAACAGTAGAGAGTCTTTTGGAGCGGAAGCCAAAAGAAGAATAATGCTTGGAACATACGTCTTATCCGCCGGATATTACGATGCATTTTATCTTAAAGCTCAAAAAGTCAGGTCATTAATTATTAAAGATTTTGACTCGGCATTTGAAAAAGTTGATGCGATTCTCTCTCCTGTAATGCCGACACCGGCATTTAAATTGGGAGAGAATGTTAACGATCCTTTAAAAATGTATTTGGCAGATATTTTTACCGCTCCTGCTAATTTGGCTGGAATTCCAGGACTTGCTATTCCTTCTGGATTTACCAAAAAGGGACTACCACTAGGATTCCAACTTTTGGGTTCAAGATTTTCAGAGCCAGTCTTATTTTCACTAGGAAAATTATATGAAAAGGTTACGGGATTTGTGCCACAAATCGCAAAATAAGCGGAGCTTGGCCTTTAGCTAAAGCAAAGCTTGTTTTTCGCAGACTCAAAATAAATGAACGACTATAAATCACTCTTAAAAAATTCTAAATTTATGTATTTGTGGATTTCACAACTATTGTCCCAAGTTACAGTTAACATGATGAATTTTTTGCTCTTGGCTAGACTATTTACAGTAACCGGTTCCTCGATCGCAACTTCACTTCTTTGGTTAGCATTTGCACTTCCCGCAATATTTTTTGGCCCGATTGGAGCCGCAACAGTTGACTTGGTAAGTAAGCGCAAAATGCTGATGGTTACAAATTTGCTTCAGGCTCTAACTATTTTTAGTTTTATTTTTATTCAACAGCAGTCAATCTTCATTTTATATTTTATAGTTCTTGCCTATTCGTTCTTTAACCAATTTTATGTTCCAGCAGAATCGGCGTCCCTGC
>DASSIE010000015.1:0-17219 GCA_035692185.1 Patescibacteria group bacterium
CAAATTCTTTTCCACAAATCGGCTTCGGAAATTAGATCTTTTTGAAAATCTGCCTCAATTTTGGAGAACGCGGTCTTTAATACGTCATGAGTAATTTTCAGTGAAGTCGAGCAATATTCTATCAAACCATCAGCTGGATTATCGGTTAATACTCCTCCCCAGTCAAAAATAATTGCTTGAATCATCTGCGGTGAGGGTGGGATTCGAACCCACGGTAAGGAAAAATCCCTACATTAGTTTTCAAGACTAACGCCATCGACCACTCGGCCACCTCACCTTTGCGGAGGATGAGGGAGTCGAACCCACCGACGGATTGCTCCGTCAAGGTTTAGCAAACCTTTGCCTTAGCCGCTCGGCATATCCTCCAGCATGGGTATTATATCAGCTTCACTCTGTAGAACGAAACCTAAATTTGAGGTATAATAAGCCTCATATGGATCCTGCCAACGATCAAAATCCAAATGAAGTTGAACCTAAAAAAGAATTAGAACGTGATTTGGTTACTTGGACGGCGGTAGCAAGGCCATTTAAAAGACGCGACAAACAGTTTTTTGTAACAACTTTTGCGATGGCGGGGATTGTCAGCCTAGTACTATTTTTGGCCGAGGGGGTTATGCCGGTTCTTTTGATTGTATCTTTAGTATTTTTGTATTACGTAATGTCGACCGTTGAACCTGACAAAATTGAATACAAAATTACAACTCAGGGAATAAAGATTGCCGGGGGCAAAACCAATTGGGAAACAATAAACAAGTTTTGGTTTTCCAAAAGATTCGATGATGAAGTCTTAATTTTTGAAACACAAAATATTCCCGGGAGGTTGGAAGTTGTGATTAATCCAGAAATAAAAGAGGAACTGAAAAAGGAGATTTCAAAATACGTTCCATATGAAGAAGTTCCAGCCTCAGCACTGGACAGGGCAACGAACTGGTTTGCAGGAAAGTTACCAGGAAATAAATAAATTTGCCATCCGATGGTAAATAATTGAGCACCCGTAGCTCAACGGATAAACAAAAGTTTGTCGGTTGCTCTACGGATTCGCATAAATGCGCACCCGTAGCTCAACGGATAGAGTAGGAGCTTGCGGAGCTCTTGATATCAGTTCAATTCTGGTCGGGTGCACTCGTAGCAATCAAACAGTCTGGAGGGTTCGCATAGCGGCCAATTGCACGAGTTTCGAAAACTCGAGGGAGTAATCCCTACGGAGGTTCAAATCCTCCACCCTCCGCATGAGGCACAAAAAAGTGGTACAATCAACAAAATTATGAATACAAAAGCAAATCAACAAATATTAATTGGGGCAGCTATAGTTTTTAGGGACTATCGAGGCAAAACCCAGTATATGTTAGTTAAGCAAAAAGAAGGCGATGATTGGGAAATTCCAAAAGTAACTGTAAGGAAAGGTGAATCTTCTGTCCGTTCGGTAATTAGGATGACTGGGGAACAGGCTGGAATGACAGCTAGAGTACTAGAGGAGGCGGGAAGGTCTACAGGAACAATAATTATAAATAATAAAGCAGTCCCACAAAAATTTTATTATTATTTAATGATCCAAAAAGCAGGTGGCCAGGATGCAATTGGTTTTAACGATTTCCAGTGGGTAGAATACGGACAGGCTGTTAAGAAAGTTTCACTTAAACGCGATAAAGAAATGTTTAAAAACGGCAGGGATGTTTTAAAAGTGTGGGAAAAGACACACAACAAAAAACAACAGTTTTAACTTCTTTGATATAATACACTTTAATTCTGGAGGGGTCGCATAAGAGAATCTTGTGCTATCCTTCTCGCTTTGCTCGGAGGGGTCGCATAGTGGTCTAGTGCGCTCGGTTGGAAACCGTGTATAACCGCAAGGTTATCGAGGGTTCAAATCCCTCCCCCTCCGCTCTTTTCTTCTTTTCTTCGGGTGGTATGTTAAAATCGAATTAAGATGAACGACCAAGTTGCGGAGGTTAAACTTCATACGGACATAGTCTCAATTATTGGCGAGCGGATAGAACTTAAAAAAGCAGGACGCAATTACAAAGCTAGTTGTCCTTTCCATGGGGAAAAAACTGCATCTTTTATGGTGTCTCCGGAACTCCAAATTTTTAAATGTTTTGGGTGCTCAGAGGCGGGGGATGCTTTTACATTCCTCGAGAAATTTGAAGGAATGGAATTCCCGGAAGCCTTAAAATACTTGGCAGACAGAGCAGGAATTAAGCTCCAAAGAATGGTTGGTGGGCAAACTTCTGAGAAAGAAAAAATAATAGAAATTAATACCCAAGCTTTACGTTTTTATAATTATTTACTTCTTAATCACCCGGTTGGCAAAAAGGCGCTAGATTATTTAGTTAACGAAAGGGGTCTCAAAAAAGAAACAATAGAAGTGTTTCAGCTTGGTTACTCGCCTGAAGATTTAACAATAATTAATAAGTTTTTAATTAGTAAGAAAAAATACACTCCAATTGAACTTGAAAAGTCAGGAATTGGAATTGCAAAAGGGGTTAATATTTTTGATAGATTTCGTGGGCGGGTAATTTTTCCACTTTTTGACCACAGAGGTAACCCAATTGGTTTTGCTGGAAGGATACTTCCGTGGGCAAATCAGGATATGGCCAAATATATTAATTCTCCAGAGACCCCGGTTTACCACAAGAGTTCAGTTTTATACGGCCTAAATTTGACTCGTAGTTTAATCAAAAAGAAAAAAACTGCGATCATTGTGGAGGGGGAACTTGATGCAATTTCTTCTTACCAAGCGGGAATTAAAAATGTAGTTGCTATTAAAGGCTCAGCACTAACCGAAGACCAAGTTAGGTTATTATCCCGTTTTGCTACTAAGTTTATTTTGGCGCTTGATGCTGACCTAGCGGGGGATGCTGCAGCCCGCAGAGGCTTAACAATTGCGGGAAACCTTGGGGTTGAGGTTAAAATTGCAAAACTGACAAGTTCAAAGGACCCAGATGAAGCCGCAAGAAACGATTTAGTGGGATACAAAAAAGATTTAATAGCGTCAGTTGGAGTGTGGGATTATCTAATTGATTCAGTTTTTTCGCGTTTTGATGTTAGTAGTGGCCAGGGGAAATCTAAAATTTCCAAAGAATTAAGCCCAATTTTAGCAGGAATTGATGACAAAATTGTTCAAGCTCATTATGCAAATATAGTAGCAGGCAGGTTAGGTGTTCCCCAAGAGGCTGTGGATGCGGAGGTTAAGAAAGTTTCTACACCTGCTGTTATTTCACCAGTTCCAATAACACCTGAAACTCCAGTGGAGCATACAAAAACCCGCCAAGAAATGTTGGAAAACAGATTTTTAGCCCTAGCTTTTAACTCTGACCCAAAGGCCTTGCTAGGCTCAAAAGACATTATTTTCTCTACCCTTAATTTGAGGTTGATAAAAGAATACGAAGATTTTGCTATAAAACACAAGGCATTTGATATCTCAGAATTTGGGCAAAGTTTACCAGCCGAGGTTTTTGAAGGGTTTTCTAAAATGGTACTGTCTAAAGATTTGGAGGCACTGGAAAACCCAGACGACATTAAAAAAGAGCTTGATTTAGTCAAAAAAGAGCTTAAAATACTTAACGTTAAGGAAAATTTAAAGAAAATTGCAGTAGAAATGAGAGCTTTAGAGCTTTCTGGAGACAAGGAAAAACTCTTAAAAGTGCAGGAAAAATTTAACAAAATGGCAAAATCACTCTCGGGGTATGAAGAAAGTGAAGCAAGCGGTATAATACTCAGTAAAGAAGAATAGTTTAAATTTCCACCCATAATATTTATGATACGCAAACCAGTACTCGATTTAATCAAAAAAAGCCGTGAACAGGGGTTTGTTACCCAAGAGGAAATTCTAGAAATTTTCCCTGATGCTGAAGAAAGAATCGCGGAACTTGATGAACTTTACGAAAAATTACTAGCAGAAGGAATTGATGTTTTTGAGTCAGTTACTCCCGGAGAAATAGAGTCGGACGAAAAAGCAAAGGAGAAATTAGACCGCGAAATTGAGCTTCTTACCAAACTTGATGGAATTGAGTCAACCGACCCAGTACGCCAATATTTAAGGGAAATCGGCCGTGTACCACTTTTAATTGCAGAAGAGGAAGTTGAGCTTGCAAAAAGATACGAAAAAGCTGACAAAAAAGCAAAAGACAAGTTAACAGAAAGTAATCTTCGTTTAGTCGTTTCAATTGCCAAAAAATATATTGGCCGGGGTCTTTCACTTTTGGATCTTATTCAAGAAGGTAATCAAGGGCTCATCAGAGCCGTTGAGAAATATGATTGGAGAAAGGGTTACAAATTCTCAACCTACGCCACTTGGTGGATCAGGCAAGCCATAACCCGTGCAATCGCTGATCAGGCCCGTACCATCAGAATTCCAGTCCACATGGTCGAAACCATTAATAAGCTTTACCGCACATCCCGCCGCCTTATGCAGGAATTAGGCCGTGAACCAACACCGGAGGAAATTGGAGCAGACCTAGACCCAGAACTTGACGGCGACCGAGTCCGCGAAATATTTAAAATTGCACAGGAAACAACTTCTCTGGAAGCTCCAGTGGGTGAGGATCAAGAAAGCTTTTTGGGAGATTTTATTCCAGATGAAAATTCATTGTCGCCTGTAGACCAAGCCAGTAAACAATTATTGAAAGACCATTTAGAAGAAGTTTTGGGGACTTTATCCGAGAGGGAAGCTAAAGTACTTAAATTAAGGTTTGGACTAGATGAAAATAAAGCAATGACACTTGAGGAAGTAGGTAAGGTTTTTGGAGTTACCCGCGAACGCATAAGACAAATCGAGGCAAAAGCTTTGAGGAAGCTTAAGCATCCATCAAGACGCAAGAAACTACAAGATTACCTAGACTAGAAATTACCAAATTCTTAATTTGGCCAAACTCTGCTTATTTCTTCCCGCAAACCTTGCAGTCACCCATGTGGGTAAATGCCACATAAACTGTTGAAAGACCAACGAGCATATAAACCCAGTTGGTCATACTTGCTCCAAGAACCATCTCAACCAAATTGTAGTTGAAAAATCCAATTAAACCCCAATTAAGGCCCCCAACCCAAAGAAGAATGTAAGCTAACATGTGTAATGATTTCATTTCATAATCACCCCCAATCTACTTCAATTTAACTTAAGCAAGTCCTCAGACTGGTGTCAATAGTCTTTGAGTGCTTTTGAGTTCAAATGTTGGTATAATCAGATGTCTTAACGTTCCCCTGTAGCTCAGCGGTAGAGCAGATTCCTGTTAAGAATAAGGTCGTAGGTTCGAATCCTACCGGGGGAGCCGAGTTTTCATTATTAGAACCTGCCATTTTTGTTAGTTAACCATGGTACCAATTAAAAATCCTACACGAACCCAAATTTTTACTGAGGCATCAAAAAACCTTCGCCAAGATCTTGAACGCGCAAAAAGTATTCCTCATCATGGTGAGAGAGGAAAAGAAGTGGAAAATATCTTAAAAAACTTCCTTAAAGAACACCTGCCTAAGAGATATGATGTAGCATCTGGTTTTATCCTCGATAGAGCTGACAATGTTAGCCCACAAACAGATGTTATAGTTTATGATGCGAGCAGCTGTCCAATTTTTGAAACTTATGAGGACAATCTTATTATTCCTTCCGATAACGCAGCTGCAGTTATTGAGGTTAAATCAAATTTGACTAAAAAGGATATTGAAGATGCTGCTGAAAAAATTGCTAACATAAAGTCACTAAATAAATCAGCGATAGATTTGCCTCCGGGGCCTTGGAACCTAAATACCATTGGTATATTATTCGCATTTAAATCTTCGTTATCACTCGAGACAATAGGTACTCACTATAAAAACTCCATAGCAAAACATAAATTAGGAAGGCACATAGACTATATATTTGTACTAGATGAAGGGATGTTGTCAATCAATGCACACCTACCAGGAGACCCTGGCTTTGCTCCTATTATGTTATATAGTCCTAATTCTGGTGTTAATGGCACAGTTTTAGTTGTTGGTGGAACTAAATTCAAAGAGAAAACAGTAGACCAGTTTATTAGATATCTCCTACCGCACCTTCAATTTTTCTGGCCATGGATTTCTCATCCTGGTTTCGATAACCGACCTTCAGAAGACGCAACTGGAGAAAAAGTTTTTGGGAGCTTTTTAACAGTTAAGTTAGACGAGGAAGATCCAAAAAAGAGGCAAGCACTCGCGGAGGAATATAAACGTAAATTTGCTGAAGGAACACTAACCTAAAATTTTAATAACAGCGTTATTTCTTTCCATCTTTCTCTCAATTGTCCAATCCAAATTGGATTTTCAAAAGCCTTTATTATCCTGCAGATTGAGGTTATTATAATTTCAGAACTGGGGAGCATTTTCTACGGATTTCTTCGGAGTTAGAACTTGCATATAAGTCTCCGACTCGTATAAAATGCTCAAAATGGAAGGTGGAGAACAATTACGCAGACAAGAAGAAAAGTTTCAAAACTATTTACCAACTCTGCACAAAATGACCCAAAACTATCCTCCTATGAGCCACCTAACACGTGATGACATTATTGATGCATGGAAGCAAACACCACCTCAAGAGAAAAATGGAATTCTTTTACTAGCACAGTTTCAAGAGTTTTTTGATCAAATTCACAACAAAAGAAGCGATGCAGATCAAGCCGCTGTTATAGAAAGAGATTCAAATCGAAAAAATGACGAATACTTTAGGAGGTACGTCAAAAATGAACATCAAGCATGCGACAATCTTGTTGATAAAGGCGTATTTCAAGGTCATTGGTACATTTCTCAAAGTGGCAAAACTGAGTTAGAGAGGGATTTAGACGAGTCGGGAATAGACAAAATAATAGAAGCTGATGGTGCATACTATTTGATTCAATTTGCCACAACCCCTGGAAATATGAGAGATAAAGAAAGAAAATTTCGCGAAAAGTTTGGTCCGAAATTTGCCAACTTCCCTTTTGTAGTTACCATCCCTGTTCGTGGAGACGATAAGCAAGAATTTTCAGTTGGGAATTTAGAATCTGTTATCATAGAAAGTATGCAAGGCATGCCAGGTTTTGGCTCTGACATAATGGACTCTGTATTTGGTGGTCGATAAATCTAGTTTTTAGTTGAATAACAATCAAAAGTTCTATGTGTGGCTAGCAAAGGGAGCATTTTCTACGGATTTCTATGGATCCCAAAGCCTTTATAAATTTACAGATTGAACAAATTCTAATAAAGGTTGTCCAATAGCTTTTTGCCAAAACATATCTTGTTCTCCCTGAGTTAGTTCAGACATATATTTTCCTGACACTGGTTCTATTTGAAGAGATTCTAGAGGGTATCCATTTTGAATGACCGAACTTGGTTCGCTTACGTAAATACGAGGTGTTTTTATAATAGTTTCTTGATATCTGCCATCAGGAGCGGCAATGCAAACTCCATATTCCCAGTAACCATCGATTCTATTTCCTAGACTTGCTATTAATTTAGAATAATAATTAATCATTTGTTCGTCAGTTGGTCTTTCTGTATATCCATTTATTCTTCTAACGTTTAATCCAGGCTGTTTCTCTGGTGGTAAGCCATCTAGGTATAAAGCGTTATCCATTGAAAAAACTGGTTTGCCCAACGTCTTTGCGTAAGCAATTGCCTTCTTGCGAGCATTTTCTACGGCTGTTTTTCCATCTTCAACAACTTCAGGAAGTGATTCTTTGTTTTGGATGCCTTCAACTATTACTCCAGCGGGAGACAACGCTCCTTTGATTTGTTTAATCTTTGCTTCGTTTGTAGTACCAAAAATAATTTCTTTCATATTCATGGATTATACCAATGAAGGTTTGTAAAGAACAATCGTTTCATTACTACTAATTGTTTTGATCTCCACACACTTATTTTTAACAGCTTCAAAAGAAACTGAATCTGAAAAGGCTGTTATAATAGATTGAGTTATACGAATTAGTATTTCAGGACTTGGGAGCCAATCTTTTGGCCTCAATTTTTAATACCCTCCGTTGGACAACTCGAACCTCTGATATAATTAGAACATGAGAAAGTTTTTAATCCCCATAATTCTGGTTGTTACCATTGGGCTGTTATTTTATATGTTTGGTAGACCCAAAGATATCACACCCACTCCTTCTTCTATGGTTCACTCGTTTACAATTACCGATGAGAAAACCTTTCTTGAAAACATGATTCCTCACCATCAAGAAGCAGTAGATACATCAACGGTCATATTATCTCAAACTCAGGATTCTGAACTTAAACAATTTACTCAGGGTGTTGTGGGGACACAAACTAAGGAAATAGTTCAAATGAAAGAATGGTTGCTCTCATGGTATTTAGTAGAATATACACCTAACTCAAATTATGAACCAATGATGGCTAACCTGACTGAGTTTAAAAACAAAGAACAAGAGAGGGTATATGTAGAAGGCATGGTGCGTCACCATCAAGGTGCTATTGAAATGGCTAAGAAAATTTTAACGCTCAATCCTCGTATTGAGGTAAAACAAATAGCTCAGGACATTATATCTGCACAAGAATCAGAAATTATCCTTCTACAAGGGTGGCTTGTGTCAAAATACTCAGAGGTCAAAGGAGAAGACAAAGCCACTCACGATATTCAGATTCACTAAACGTGGCAGGATCTGAACAATTCCACTAGAAGAAATGACACCAAACACAGCAGTGGTATAATCAGTATATGACCAAAAACCCTATCATTAATGCGGTCAGCGCATCAGCATATATAACTCTTGTCGCTACTGTTATGAGCTTCATTTCCAAAACCCAAAGTAACAAACCCGATACCTTTTTTGCCCCAGTGGTATTTATATCACTCCTGACATTTTCTGTTGCAGTAATGGGATATCTGTTTTTTTACCAACCGCTTCAGCTTTTTGTTGAGGGCAAGAAAAAAGAAGGGCTAAAATTATTTGTCCAAACGCTCGGTGTGTTCGGAGCCATTACCGTGATTGTTTCTGCACTTGTCTTTTCAGGCCTCATTTAGCTTCTGGTATAATTAAAAAATGCTTCATAAACCGACCAATGATGCACCGGCTCATAAAATACCGGAGGACTTAATGAAAGCTCTTGTTTCCTCGCCTGGTGCGCTATCTGCATGGGAGGATATTACACCTTTGGCCCGCAATGAATGGATCTGCTGGACTGTTTCTTTTAAAAAAGAAGAGACCCGACGCGACCATGTAAGAAGGGTAGTTTCAGAACTCAAAGAGGGGATGCGCAGACCTTGTTGCTGGATCGGGTGCCAACACCGAAAGGGAGTGAAAACGTGGAGCAAAAAACATGGCAGAACTTAAAACCAAACCTACAAGTCAAAATCCAGAAGAGTTTTTAAAGACTATTGAACCTGAGGAAAAGAGGAAAGACGCCTTTACCCTTCTAGAACTCTTCAAAAAAATTACAGGGGAAAAGCCCAGGATGTGGGGAAGCGCGATTATTGGCTATGGAATGTTCCATTACAAGTCAGAAAGAAGTACGCAAGAAGGTGACTGGCCACTTGTTGGATTTTCTCCAAGGAAACAAAATCTAACACTTTATTTGATGAATGGGTTTACTGAAAACCAGGGACTTTTGAAAAAACTTGGTAAACATAAAACAAGCAAAGCATGTCTTTATATCAATAAACTTTACGATGTAGACAAAACAATCCTCAGTAAACTAATCAAAGACTCATTCAACTTCACAAAAAATAAATATAAATAAATTATTTTTTCCCGTTTGAAGCGCGTAGGGGCGGCCCAAAATGCTTGCCATTTTTCACCCATCTATTGCCTCGAGAGTTAAACAGCCGGGAATGGTGGTCGCCTTATATAATGTTTGGTTACCAATATAGTCTTGCCAAGACTTAAAAAGCTCGCCCATTTTTTTGAAAACCTCATTTTTAATAGAATCATCTAAATATGCAAAAGGACAAACATGTTGTGGTGGATTTCCTCCTTTTAATATGCCAATCTCTACCGTCCCATACCCTGCAGGCACTCCTTTATCAAAAGTGCTTACCTCTCCAATAATTTGGCCGGCAACAACTTTATCACCCACCTTAACTTTAGGATTAATTATATGTTCAGTCTCATAAACCCACTTTTGCATCTTGCCGTCAGCTGTAAACTGGACGGAATAATCTCCGCTCCAAACTGTAGCTATATTAGCAACAACTCCATCAACAAGAGACCTGACAGGAGTTCCCAAAGGCACGACAAAAGTAGGCTGTGGATTATTTTTGGCGGGGTGCTCGGCATCACTCCCAGGTATAAAGAAACCATATTCCATGAAAGGCTTGTCAAATTGCAGTTTGTCTTTGGTGAACTTAAAGTCAGAAAACTCAATTCCAATACTTTTTAATTTTAGGGGAGGCTCATCCGAATTTGGACTGGGTGTGAGCGCCCCTATATTTACCGGATTTGAAGTATTCCCTTTCTTAAATAGGGAAAACATTATCGCCCCGCCCACGGTTAAGATAACCAAAACCATCAAGATACTCGCAAATCCCTTGGACATTAATTAAATATAACACAGTTATATTTTGCAGCCTCTGATACACTGCGGGGGAGATTTTGGGAAAAGAGAGTTAAGGAGTATAATCCAGGTATCATGGGTTTAGCAGAAAATCCTATTTCGGTTCCAGAACCCCCACAGGAGAAGCCCCAAGAACCTGTAAACAATAATAACTCTGATGTGGAAACGCCGTTTACTCCTACTGATCCATTTTGGACCGACACTACTTTCCATGGTTCAGATAAGCAGTTGGTCGCAGGTGTTGCTTTGCACATTGGCCATCAAGTTGCCCATGAGGCTAAAGAAGGAATCAAAAGTGGAATAAAAAGACTACTTGGTTTATGGTAAAGATTTTTGAGCCTCTGATATAATTCATTTCATGAAACGATCAAAGGATGTTGAGGAATACATTGCAAATGCGCCGGAGGAGGTTCAAGGGAAGTTGAGGGAACTCAGGCAAATTATAAAATCTTCAGCGCCAAAAGCGGAGGAGAAAATTAGTTATGGAATGCCGTATTACGGCTACAAAGGACGTTTAGTTTACTTTGCATACTTCAAAAACCATATTGGTGTTTATATAACACCTCCAATTGTCGCTGATTTTAAGGACGAATTAAAAGATTACGAAACACATATGGCAACCATTAGGTTCCCTCATGACAAAAAGCTACCAATCGTGTTAATTAAAAAACTAATTAAAGCTAGGGTTAAATTGAACGATGAAAAGAGTAAAAAATCTATTTAGTAGCGACTTTGAGATCAGCAATCAGCACTTCATTTTTCTTTTTTTGTTCTTCAATATCACTTTTTGAATTTCCCCCAGCAACCATTGCAGCTGGTCCTAGCGCCATACCTTTTTGTCCTAGTGCCGCTATTCCTTTTTCTTCGTGTGGAAATCCAGCAAATATCTTTATCTTTTCCATAGATATAGTATTTATATCATTTTTAAACTCCGGTGTATATTTTAAGTTTGTTTATTGTTTTTTTGCTGTAGTGCTTGATCAATTAAAAATAATTGATTGCTTCTTAAGAGTGGCATTGAGTCTTTTGAAAAGAAACCAAACTCAGAAACCTCATTGGACGGCGTAAACGTTCCACCTATAAAAACACCTATGTAACAAATATCTAGTCTTGCACTACTTCTATCTGTTCTGGTTTTAAGTTCTATATCAGCACTTACCACAAAACCTGATTCTTCTTTAATTTCCCGCTCAAGTGCTTCTGCGGGGTGTTCACCCGACTTCATATATCCACCAGGAAGACTCCAAGAATGGGAGCGATAAGTATGTTTAAAAAGTAATATTTCGTCCTTTTCGTTAAAAATTATGCCAGTGACTCCAACTAAAAATTGGTTTTGGAAAAAACGCATTATAAATAATTGGATACCCTTTGGTAAGTGTAGTAGTTTCCAAGCTCTAGCCAAAAGCGTTTTCACAGTGCGTTTTCGTCTTGGGGTTCAATTGTAGTTGAATTGTTTTTTAGTCTCTCGTTTTCAAGTTCTAGTTGATGTACAAGTTTTGTTAGTTCGGCTACCTCATTATTTGTCTCTTTTATTTTTTTATCTTTTCCACGGATTCTAAATGAAATGAAAATTAGATTAACCAAATAAATTACATAAGCTAGGCCAAGTCCGGTTAATAGGGAACCTACAATTACATAAAAGAGGGGAATATCGGAGAAGATGTATTTTCCAAGGTGCAAAGTAACTTGCATCAAGTTGTTTTGTGCAACATAGACCATGGCCCCGCCAACAACTAAAAAGAGGATAAGTAGAAGCATTAACATTATCTTAGCCTTTTAAGGCACGAATAACAAGTATATGTTACAATGGAGTAACTTATAATAATAAAATGGCAAGTTTACAGCAACAAAAATACATAATAGATAAAGAAGCACAGAGGCTAAAAGACGAAGCTGATGCACAGGCTGTTAAAGAAAGACAAGAAGCGGCAGACGCTGAGTCTAGGGAAATTCAAGCTAAAGCTGATTACGATATATCTCAAGTTCAAAGAGACGCTCAAAGGTAGTTTTAGGTTTTAAAACGAAGCCTCAGTATTTAACTGTCCCAATTGGACGTCAACCTCATTTACATCCGTTCCATCAAGATCTTTAGAAGCGGTGTCCAGGTCTTGTGTATTTTGTACGGTAGGCTGTGTGGTTTGTTTTGGAGCATATGGCAGGTATCCCGCTTTCATTAACCACCAAAAGGCAAATGCAACCAAAATTATAATTAAAACTATTAATGCGACATTTCCATTTTGTTTTTTCATAATTAAGGTGTTGCTGTTGGTGTTGCTTCAGGTTCTTCTGTTTCTTCTGGTTTGGGAGTAGGGGTAAGTCTTCTGACTGCCACAATAAGGTTTTTTATTGAGGTTCTATAGTCTTTAAGGTCAAGTTTGACCTTTTGCATGTCGGTTCTAAAACTTGTCAAAAGAGATTTGGGATCATCTGCTGTACAGCTAAAAGCATTAATATCTGTCTGAGCTTTATTTAAATCCGTAGTAATAACATCTTTTTTGGCCTGAATGTTCGCTACCAGTGCATCATAATTTGGAACAATTTTACCGCTTGGGACAAGCGTATTGGTATAAAAATCTTTAACTCTTTGGGCGATGGAATCAAATTTTGACTCCATATTGGTTACCAACCTTATTAAGCTATTCATTCTGGTTTTGACCGCATCTTCCCTTGATTGGCACGACTTAAGCCTAGGTTCAGTTAAACCTCGTTTAAATGATGTCTCGGATCTATCGTTTTCGGCCAAGGCTGGAGTTGTTAGAAGGAAGAAAGATAAAAGTAAACCTACTATTAAAAATTTATTTTTTACCACATATTAGTTTAACAAGACTCAAGTATCGTGTCAAACTTTATTGTTATTTTTTCTTTGTTGAGGTTGATTTCTTATTTTTTGGAGTTTTTGCAACTTTAACCTTTTTAACTTCTTCGACAACAAGGTCTGGCATGACTGCTTCGATAGTTTTAGGTTCCAAAAGTCTTATAATTTTATCAAGTTTGGTAGCTAGCATTTCAAACTGGGCTCTGTTTTGAGTGTCACCTTGTGGTCTAAAATTCCCACCTTCTTGTCTTCCTGAGTCGGACCTGCCTCTGCCCATTTTTTCAAAACAGTCACTACAATAAACTGGTTTGCCATTTGTTGGACGGAAGGGTACTTCGCATTCTTTCCCGCAGTTACTACATACAGTTTTAAATAGTGGGCGGTCGCCACCTCTACTATCTCCACGGTCTCCACCACGACCAAAGCTGTTTCCACCACCAAACCTTGGGCGATCGAATGATCTTCCGCCACCTCTGTTACCTCTGTCAAAACTTCCCATAGTCTATATTATATCATATTTTTAAAGTTTTTGTGTTGTAGCAATAATGATGTAGAGTTAAATAATGCTATGAAACTAAAATTCTTAGGTGCGGCGGGGACTGTGACTGGGTCGTCTTATGTTTTAACTTCTGGAAGTGGGCAAGCGCTTCTAATCGATTTAGGCATGTTTCAAGGCCCACCGGAGATTGATAAACTAAATTACGAACCATATGACTATGACCCAAGCATTTTAATTGGTGCAGTTTTAACCCATGCACATTTAGACCACTGTGGAAGGCTTCCAATAATTACACCCCGTGGGTTTAAGGGGAGTATTTACATGACACCGCCAACACGGGACTTAACCGAGCTTTCACTTTTTGATAGCGCCAAAATTGCTAGGGACGATTCAAAGCAATTTTTGTATAATGCAGCACAAGTAACCCAAACAATAACTAATTTTAGAACTGTCGAGTATCGCACCCCAACCACAATTGGAGACTTTACAGTAACTTTTAGGGACGCCGGGCACATTTTGGGGTCTGCTAGCTTGGAAATTACGGACAAAAACTCAGATACTAAATTCAAGAAAATTGTTTTTAGTGGAGACTTGGGCAATTCTCCAGAACCCCTCGAGGCGCCAACGGAATTAATAGATACGGCGGATGCGGTTGTAATGGAGTCCACTTATGGAGATAGGTTGCATCCAATTGGGAACCCTGTGGATGCAATTCAAAAAGAAATTAATACAATAGAAAAAACTGGTGGGACACTTTTAATTCCATCATTTTCTTTAGATAGAACTCAGGAGTTGATGCATATAATTATGCATTTAAAAAAGGAGGGGAAAGTGGAGAACGTTACACCAATTTTTATGGATAGCCCAATGGCTGAAAAAGCTACAACAATTTACGTTAACTATCCTAAACTGTTTAATGCCCACATTCAGGAGGACCTAAAAATTGGAAGTATATTTAATTTTCCTGGAATGAATGTGGTTGAAGGGGGAAGGGCAAGCGAAGGATTGCACAACACCCCTGGGGCTAAAGTTATTATTGCAGGAAGTGGAATGATGACTGGGGGCAGAATTGTTGGGCATGCTGCTTATTACTTACCAATAGAGTCCACCAGACTTCTAATTGTTGGCTACCAAGGGGAGGGGACTCTGGGCCGCGCGCTTTTGGAAAGAGCAAAAGAGGTTTTTATTAAAGGACAGAAAATTACAGTTAAAGGAGAAACAACTGACATTCAAACTTTAAGCTCACACGCTGATCAAAAACAATTAATGAACTGGTTAGGACACATTAAAGATGTTAAAAAAGTATTCTTAACTCACGGGGAAGACGGTCCACGCACATCACTTTCCGCTAAAATTAATCAAGATTTAGGTTTAAAAGACATAATTATTCCTACATTAAATCAAGAATTACAGTTTTAGGGTATGAAGCAAGTTTTGGTAGATTTTTACCAAAAATAAATTTTTCAACTTTAGTTTTTTTCTTTTGATCGTCTTGAAATTTTTGCCATTTCTGATAATTTTTTTCTGAAAGATGCATAGTTCCAGTACAGATTTTACTCCCACATTTGCAAATATGTGTGCAAGGGTTCTCGTTCTTGCTCTTTGGAGGAAGCAAATATGATATTGTAAGTTCCTCTCCTACCTCAATATTCCTTAGTGTAAAAAACAAGGTGTGGCCTTGATAATTATAAATCCAACAATTAGGTTCGCATGAGTGGTTAAAGAGATGGATGCCTGGTTTTTTTAGATCTGGGTAGATAGCGGCTTCATCGTTTAGAAACATGAGATATAATCCCTTTTTATCTTTCTCTAAATCATATTCAGATATTTTGATTACTTTTCCAAGATAATCTCCAATTACGGTGCCTGAAGTAATAGTTTTCTTGGCAAATATTCCCTTACCTTTATTTTTCGTAGTTTTTACTTGCCAGAAGTCTTTTTTAATGAGGAACATCTACTCCACGTCGAACCAGTCAATTAAAGTCATATCATCTGGTTCACCGTTGTAGTTAATTAATATTTCTTCACCCTTTTTAATTGGTTTTATAGCCTTATATTCCATTTCTTGAGTTTTAAAGTTTTGTTTCCAGTCTGCGTTAGGGGAGAAGGAGTGATTATAAATTGATCCATAACCCAAAGATAAAGATGCCCCGCGCGTACTTCTCCATGGATAAATGTAATGACTCATTGGCGTCTTTTCTAAATTCTTCCTGTCTGTTGGAGTGAACGTTAGAACAGGACAACTTTCAACAAGTTCGCCCTTTTTAAAATCGCGAAGTGCATATACGCCACGCCCCTTCTTTTTGGTTGTATTTCTTACCTCAACATCGTATTGCATGATGCTAGTATATAATGAATTATGGTAAAGAAAAATGGCTTTATCTTGCCAACTGTAGCAATAGTTTTAATTCTAGCTATTATCGCATTTGTCCTTTATCAAAGGTTTGGACTAAAAATTCCAGTTAATTTACCAATTGCGAGCCCATCCCCTACATCGGGAATTACACCTTCACCATCTCCGACGGTAGCGCCAACAAAAAGTCCAACACCAAAGCCTGTTTCTACTGCAACTGGAACTCCAAAACCGACAACAGCCCCAGTTTCTGGCCCACCTGGCGCGGGTTACAGTACTATTACAGTTGCAACCGAAAAAGGTAATTTTTCGGCAAGTGTACTTTCTATTGATTTAAATTCTGCAAGGATGATAACTGACACTGGGAACGACGGGGACTGTGGAAATGATTGCACAGTAATATCCCTTCAAGATTATGTAAATAGAAATGGCGGTTTTGCCGGGGTAAATGGAACTTACTTTTGTCCACCAGATTATGCGGATTGCGCTAGCAAAAAGAATTCATATGATTTTTCGGTTTATAACACCAGACTAGGCCACTGGATTAATCAGGGAATGCTTTCTTGGGGAAGTAGGGCAATATTTTATTTTGATGGTGGAGGTGCCCATTACCAGCAAAATTCTGCAGGTTTTGGAGGAAGCTTAACGGCTGGTATTGTTAATTACCCGGGGCTAATTAGTGGAGGAGTAGTACAAATTGACGATGCTCAGTCGGGGTTATCTGATAAACAAAAAGCAAAAGGAACAAAAGTTGGAATTGGAATGAGAAATGAAAAAAATATAATGATTGTGATTGGTAGAAACGTAACTATGCAGGAATTTGCATATGTGTTTAAGGCCTTAAGCGCAACTGGAGCTTTAAATCTTGATGATGGAGGCTCAACAGCACTTTATTATAACGGCAGATATTTAGCAGGTCCCGGAAGACTCCTGCCTAATGCAGTTATTTTTGCAAGATAATTAGCATCCTTCGTAAACTCCAGGGCAATGTGGACACTTATCACCCTTTTTCATATACATATTCAAGGATCTTTTACAATTTCCACAATTTTTAA
>DASSIE010000016.1:0-58728 GCA_035692185.1 Patescibacteria group bacterium
CGACTCCATCACGGCCCACAAATGAACGCTTTTTTGATGACGCAGCATGGCTGCGACAGACAGAAGTTTTGCTTCTGTCATAAAAAAGAGGTACATGGATGAGAACTAACCTGCGGTTGGCGACTCCATGCGCACCCACCAGAGGTATGGTGGGTTATTAATGAGAATTTAGATCAGCATACGCCTTTCCTATGTTTTCAAAGAGTTTACTCCTTCCCATTTCTGAGAATGGATAGACGACAGCTGTATCTTGGTCACCTCTAACAACAATGCCAATGTCTTTTGGGTTGTTAGATTCATCTGGTGTGAATGCTCCAGTGCCAGAGCATGATTTAACAACTGGCCAAGGGTTTATTTCAATATAATTTTGGTTAAAGTTGTCAACGTATTTTGCGTTATTTGCGATTATTGGATATGGGTTTTCTGATTCAGGTGTGCAAATTCCATAAAAGCCTTGGGTGGAGGTTAAAGAATCGAATAAAATTGAGCTAAAAGGCAGGGAAGCATTTGTAAGTTTTGAAAGTTCGTCTTCCTTTAGATCGTTTTTATCGATTAACAAAAACGCCCAGTCGGCCTTATCTCCACCCTTTTGTTGGTCTTCAAAACTTAAGCCAAAGTTGTTTCGCTCAAGCGTAATTGTGTCATCCAAAGTAATACTATTTAGTTCTGGTTGGCCTTTGATTATGCCTTCAATCAAATTACCCACACCCTGCCAGGAAAATCCATGCGCTGCTGAAATGCTTAAAAAATATCCTTCATACATAGTGCCAGCCATATCGATTAGAGTGGAACCTAGATAGATGTCTTTTGATAAATGTGCCCCTGATGGTGTCTCATATTTGTGTGTGGCCTTTAAACGTAATTGAGAGGCGGAAATGCGTTCCAAAAAGGTTTTGGCATTAAACTCTTGAGTTGGGGTCACGGTTGGGGGAGGGACGAGGAGCGCATTACGATTTAGGTTGTTGAAAGCGAGGCCTGCCCTTGCAACTGGACCTCTTGGTGGGTTTTGGCATGCGGCCAAGGTTATGGTAAGCAGGGCAATAGCAAAGTCACGATCTTTCATTTGCGTATTTTACACTATAGTGTACTTTTGTGCACAATTATTGATTTATGGCATCGCCTTTTTGTTAGCATAAACTGGCCTTGACGCGCACTCCTACTTTTTGGTATACTGCCTCTAGTCTTTGAAACGGAAAGCGGGCCCTTCGGGCTCGAAACAAAGAGCATTTAATGAGAAAGCAAACACTATTTTCTAAAACACCTCGCAATCGTATGCGTGGAATTGACGACGGAGGATAGGCTTTAGCTTCTCAAAATGGTTTTTACCGGCATCAAAGCCGGTTTTTTTATGATAATTGCTCAATCTGATCAGGAGAAACTGGTCGCTCTTTACAAAAAACTAGCAGAAGCTGAGGAAAAATATAAGCAAAAGCTTAGTCGTTTCCGAGGCGTTGCCCACGAATCTGCATCAGGGGAGCTTGCCTCCTCCGAGCTTAAAGTCCGTGAGGATTTTGTGACCAGCTTGAAATCTGAAGTTAAGGCATTAGAAGAAAAGTTGTCTTCTAACAACTCTTCGAAGAAGAGTTGAGAGGAAAAATGATTGAGCGATAGAGTTTAAGCGATAGCGGAAACTTGAAAGCGAAATCCATTTTGACGAGGGCCGTTGGCTCAGTTGGTAGAGCGCTTCATTTGCAATGAAGAGGTCGCCGGTTCGATTCCGGCACGGTCCACCACGTTGAACGTGGTAACAGGTGCGTTAAACGCACCACAAAATTAGTACGCAGTACAGAGTATTTAGAAATTTAAATATTTTGTTTTACGCACTAATGATCTGAAATTAGTACATTAACAATTGAAATTAAAGAGGAAGGCCGCGTCCTGTCACGACTTAATTTGCATGTATGGCGAATTAAGGTGTGTAGGATCGCAAGTATTTTAACGCAAACAGTGGATGCCTTGGTTGCATTCTCTGAAGAAGGACGTATATAGCCGCGAAAGTCGCCGGGGAGCTGCTACAAAGCTTTGATCCGACGGTGTCCGAATGGGAAAACCCATCCAGTTTTACTGGATACTCACGCTCCAAATTAATACTCGAAAGAGTGTTTTACTAAAGTGTGTAGAAGAAACCGCCTGAACTGAAACATCTAAGTAGGGCGAGGAAAATAAATCAATTACGAGATTGCCTTAGTAGCGGCGAGCGAAAAGGCAAAAGTCTAAACTTTCTTCCAGCTTGCTGGAAGGGAGGGTTGCAGGAGCCCAATATGGGATTAATTTTTGATAGCAGAACAGTCTGGAATGGCTGATCATAGGAAGTGAAAATCTTGTATGCAAAATCAAAAGTTACCCTAGGGATTTCCTAAGTACCACGGAGCACATACTCTGTGGGAATCTGGAGGAACCATCCCCCAAGACTAAATAAGGATGCAGACCGATAGTGAACTAGTACCGTGAGGGAAAGGTGAAAAGCTGAGTGAGACACTCAATGAAATAGAACCTGAAACTGTTTGCGAACAATCCGATAGAGCTTGTGCGTAGCACAAGGCTGCTTATAGTCTACGGTCTACCGTCTACGGCTTTTGCTGTAGTCTGTAGCCTGAAAGCTGTTGGCATCCTCGCGCTGCGCGCGAGTGATATCGTGCCTATTGAAGAATGAGCCGGCGAGTTAATTTTACTTTCATAGTTTAACCGCGTTAAACGCGGGGAGGCATAGGGAAACCGAGTCTTAAAAGGCGAAAAAAAGGAAGTCGAATTAGACCCGAAACCGAGTGAGCTAACCATGAGCAGGGTGAAGGAGGCAGAAATGCCTGTGGAGGCCCGAACCCGTTATCGTTGCAATGATATGGGATGACTTGTGGTTAGTGGCAATATACCTATCGAACTCGGAGATAGCTGGTTCTCCCCGAAAGGTCTATAGGGACCGTGCCTTGTTGAGTTCTGTTGGCTGTAGAGCACTAGATGGGTTGGAGAGCGTAAGCAATTCAACTCAATTAAACTCCGAATACTAACGTGAGCTATCAAGGTAGACAGACATATCGGGCTAAGCTGATATGTCGAAAGGGAAACAACCCAGATTTTCAGCTAAGGCCTCTAAATTATAACTAAGTTTTAAAGGAAGTACGTGTCCGAAAACAGCCAGGAGGTTGGCTCAGAAGCAGCCACCCTTTAAAGATAGCGTAACAGCTCACTGGTCGATTAGGCCGCGTGCGCCGAAGATTTATCGAGGATAAGTTATATGCCGAAGCTAGAGATTTTTTCCTGAATTTATTCAGGATGAAGTGGTAGGGGAGCGTTCCGATTGCAGTGAAGCTGTTCTGTAAGGAATGGTGGAGCGGTCGGGAGTGAGAATGCCGGCTTGAGTAGCGTACAATTGATGTGAGAATCATCAACACCGAATATCCGAGGTTTCCACTGCAAGATTCGTTCACAGTGGGTTAGTCGGTACCTAAGACGAGGCCATAAAGGCGTAGTCGATGGAAGAGTAGTTAAAATTCTACTATTTAGTTTAAATCATTATTAATTGGGGGTTACCAAATCGGAAAGACAGAGCCCATTATTGAATTTGGGTGCAAGCTATAAGACAGTGTTTCCGTAAAATCCGGGAATGCGTTTAATCGAGTAGTGATGCAAATTCCTCCGCGAGGGGGGAGATTTTGAACTTTTCAGTTTGCAAGAAAAAACTCGCAATGAGATTTAGATTAAGCCGTACCGCAAACCGACACAGGTGGATTGGGGGAGTACCCTAAGGTGATCGAGAGACAAATCCTCAAGGAACTCGGCAAAAAAACTATCCGTAACTTTATGGAGATGGATTACCCCTGATTTAATTGGGGGTGGCACCGAAAGTTTGCTGGTCGACTGTTTACCAAAAACACAGGTCCGTGCAAAGACGAAAGTCGAAGTATACGGGCTGACGCTTGTCCAGTGCCGGTAAGTTAAGCAGAGGGGTGGTTTCAATTTATTGGAATTGCTCTAACGTTAAGCTCCGGTGAACGGCAGCAGTAACTATAACTGTTCTAAGGTAGCGAAGTTCCTTGCCAGGTAAGTTCTGGCCCGCATGAATAGCGTAACGAGCTAGCAACTGTCTTGAGGGTTTACTCGGCGAAATAGCGATAGCTGTGAAGACGCGGCTTACTTCCATCAGGACAAAAAGACCCCGTGGAGCTTTACTGCAGGTAGACATTGCTTTCATATTTTTTGATTGTCTAGAATAGGTGGGACCCGAAAGGGATCAGTGTAATACCACTCGTTGGAAAATTTGGAGCTTACTTTACGCCCTTGAAAACAGGGCGGGGGAAAGTGTTTGCTGGGCAGTTTTACTGGGGCGGTACCCTGCTAAAGTGTAACGCAGGGGCACAAAGGTTGGCTTTCCACCAATGGAAACGGTGGATCAAAGCGTAAAGGTTTATGCCAGCTTGACTGCAAGGGGGACACCCCGAGCAGGTACGAAAGTAGGTCTTAGTGATCCTCCGATGCACAATGGGTGTGCACGGAGCTTAACGGATAAAAGCTACCCCGGGGATAACAGAGTAGTCGCACCAGAGCGTCCCTAGCGACGGTGCGGTTCGCTACCTCGATGTCGGCTCATCACATCCTGGCGCTGAAGAAGGTGCCAAGGGTCGGTCTGTTCGCCCGTTAAAGTGATACGCGAGCTGGGTTCAGAACGTCGTGAGACAGTTGACCACATTTACATATTATGGTGACAATCTAAGCTGTCTTTCTATTAGATGATCTTGAATCCGATTACAGTTAGTAATCAAGAGAGGAAAGTATATTTTGTTATACCCAATAGATCTCATATCCAGTATGAGAAATAAATTTGACTATTTGCTGGAAACACTCAGTATCTGAAGGTACTCGCAAGAGTAATAATCCTTTCAGTGGAGTCAATCAGCAGGAAAGACTCATTCGCTTTAAGCGAATGTAGAATCCTCAACGACCATACGTCAGATCCGCTAAAAATTTTATATTTAAGCGGAAAGATATGGCCTGATCCTTATAGCGATATAAGGTTTGTTTAAAAACAGAGCGTTTTAAACAATATAAAACAATTATGTCGGACTCTATCCGGTGGAAGCGTTGGAATTTTGAGGAGAGCTGGGGACAGTACGAGAGGACCTCCCTGGGGGAATCCCTAGTGTGCCGGTTATTGCGTCAGCAGTAACGCCGGGTAGCTACATTCCCTTGTGATAACCGCTGAAAGCATCTAAGTGGGAAGCCAACTCCGAGATTAGAATTCCTTCTGCATTAGCAGAATTAGACCCCTGGAAGAATACCAGGTTAATCGGCAAGCGCTGGAAGATCCGTAAGGATTTAAGGCTACTTGTGCGAATTGGTCGATTTCTTGCGATCCCACACATTACCCGTTAAAAGGTATAAGTCAGGGCGCGGCCTTTCTCTTTAAAATGTAAGTTTTTCAAGATAGTGTTCTGGTGGTTTGTGCAATGTGGAACGACCCGATACCTTTCCGAACTCGGAAGTCAAACGCATTAGCGCTGACGATAGTTGCGGGGCAACCTGCCGCGAAAATAAGTCACCGCCAGAACAGTATTTTGAAAGAATCAAGGAAGCGGTTCCTTCGTCTTCGACGTAAGTCACCGCCAGAACAATGTCTTGAAAACCAAATTAAACCACTGAAAAGTGGTTTTTTTGTGGAACAAAAGTTTGTTCATTCTTTGTTTGCCCAAAGAATGAACCAAGAAATGCCCACCTTTCTGAAATTTGTTAGTTCTTGCATTCGCTCACATTATGCAAAAGATTGCTACTTAGTCAAGCAAGTGCTGCTTTTGCTTTTTAATTGAGTTCGCTTTATTCCATCAAAAACAAATTTCAGATGGTGATTCAGGAACATGGGGTCCTCACAAACGCTTGTTAGCGAACATCTGGGATTTTTTGTGGATTTATTACACTCCCTTCGTGCGCTCTTGAAGTACTCTTATTGTGGTCCAGTTTAATATAACCTCTCTTGGATCTGATCCCGGAGAGACAACCACAGGGGTTCCCTCTAAGTTCAATATCGCAATATCGCCGCACTTTTTGGCAAATTCAATTGCGGCATTAACACGTTCTGACAAATCGCCACTACCATCTGGAACTCGGTTTACTTTAGAGTCAATCTCGTTCAACATTTGAGGTGCAGTATACAGTTTTTCTTTCTTGAGGTCAACATTACGTTCAGTCAAATAAGATTGCCTGGGGTTTTTTGTGGCAAAAATTTGCCAGCTAGTGTATACTATGGGCAATTGTGGCATAAGTCGCAATGCACCCATTCAATTTAAGAGGAGAGAAAATGCTTATAAAACTTGCAGTTCTTTGGGTCGTCGTCAGTACGCCAATGATTTTGCTCGAGATCCGTTGGCACAGGCACCATCCAAATTGGAAAAGTAACATCAAGGAAAATTAAGTCCGGAGGTAAGGATGAGACCGAAACAAAAGCGGATCCCAATATGGGTTCCACCAGAATATATTGGAATGTTCTGGTTTGGAATATTCGCGACAATTTTTAGCATTGTCGCAACATTTATCAATTCTCGGTCATGGCCTGCGATCGCAATATCGTTATTCGCGGTTTTGGTCGGGAAATATCCCAATATCAAAGCGAAATTTTCGGAAATTCGCGAAAATTTAAGAGCGTTGATAAGGGGATGATGAAGTGGGTGTCACTCTTGAGAAAAAAAAGAATCAAGAGTGACACTGCTAGACCCCTTGTTTTAGACTTATTTTTAGGTTAAAATACACTACCAAACAAGAAAGGTGGATATGAAAAGTGGCTGCAACAAAATCAACTTCAACAGATAATACAACCCCTAAGGGAGCTATTACCATGGCCGAATTATTGGCCAAAGCAGGCAAAAAAGCCAATCAATTTACAAAAGGACAAAGAGTAACGGGTACTTTATTGTCCAAAACTCCAGAAGCTCTTATTTTTGATGTGGGCGGAAAATCGGAAGGAATAGTTAAAGAAAAAGGCTACACAGACGCAAAAGATTTTATAGAAACACTTAAAGTTGGGCAAAGTGTAATGGTTACAGTTTTAGTACCCGAAACCCGTGACGGCATAACAATTTTGGCGTTAAAAGACGCCATGCGCGATATTTCTTGGGAGAAATTATTGGAAGCCAAGAAAGATAGCACAGAAGTTCCAGTTTTGGGTAAGGGGGTTAACGCCGCAGGATTTGTGGTTGATGTAATGGGAATTGAAGGATTTATCCCAATGTCACAAATGGGCAAAGACGCAGTTGAAAATGCACAAAACTTGGTTGGAAAGTACTTCAAAGCTCGTGTAATGGAAGTAGATAAGGTGAATAAAAAAGTTGTTCTTTCGGAGAAGGAAGTATCAGAAGCAGGGGACATTGCACTTATCAAAAAAGCTATGGTTAATGTTAAAGAAGGTGAAGTCTATGACGGTGTTGTCACAACTGTCGCATCATTTGGTGCATTCGTTAAAATTGAAGTATTAGTCGGGAAAGTTAAGGCACACGTTGAAGGACTTGTCCATGTTTCAGAATTATCATTCAGTAAAGTCGCACTTCCATCCGATGTAATCTCCGTTGGGGATAGAGTTAAGGTAAGAGTACTAGCAGCCCGTGACGGAAAATTAGCACTATCTATAAAGCAAGCCGCAAAGGACCCATGGACCTCGGTTGCTGAAAAATACAAACCAGAAGCAAAAATTACAGGAAAAGTTACAAGAATTAGTGATTTTGGAGTATTTGTAGAACTTGAACCAGGAATTGAAGGCTTAATCCATATTACAAAAATTCCACCAACACACAAACTTATAATTGGGATGGACGTAAAATGTACGATAGAAGAAATTAATGTTAAAGACAAACGAATTTCATTAGGATTGGTCTTAACTTCAGTACCTGTTGGGTACAAGTAACCTCAATTTTCAGTTTTCAATTCTCAGTTTCCAATGAATTTTCAGTGATAATTGTTAATTGTAAATTCAATGTAAATTGAAAATTGTTAATTATTAATTGCAATGTATAATTGCCTTGATGGCTTTTCACTCAAAATATATTTGTCAGCAATGTGGGTACGAGTCTACTGGTTGGATGGGGAAGTGTCCAAATTGCAACAGTTGGAATTCTCTTGTTGAAACTGTTACTCAGTCAAATTCGAAATCCGAAAAACGAAAGTCGAAACAAGGCTCAAATGCTCTAAATTCTAAACCCATAAACCTCTCCGATATTAAAACTTCAGCAACAATTAGGACTTCTACAAAAATTAGTGAACTTGATAGGGTTCTCGGGGGCGGCCTTGTTTCGGGTCAAGCCATATTAATTGCCGGGGAGCCAGGAATCGGCAAATCAACTCTTTTAACTCAACTTTCAAGTAATCTGGGAAATGTTCTTTATGTCTGTGGCGAGGAGTCAGCTAATCAGGTCAAGGTTCGGTCAGAAAGACTCGGAATTAAAAAATCAAAAGTACAGCTTCTTGAGGAAACTGATGCGGATTCGATAATCGAAACCATAGACACCATTAAAGACACGGTCTTGCAAGGGGTGATTGTTGATTCAATTCAAACAATGTCTACGTCAGATTTATCCGGCATGGCTGGTTCGGTTGGGCAAGTAAGGGAATGCGCATTCAGGCTAATTCAAGCCTGTAAATCAAAAAACATTCCACTTTTTTTGGTAGGGCACGTAACTAAAGAAGGAACTGTTGCGGGCCCCGCCGTTTTGGCCCATATTGTCGACACAGTTTTGTGGTTCGAGGGAGACAAGACCCTCACCATTCGCATTCTAAGGGCAGTAAAAAACAGATTTGGTCCAACCGATGAGGTAGGAGTGTTTCAGATGGAAGACCGCGGACTTATTCCGGTTGATGACGCCGAAAAGCTGTTTTTGGAAAAAAGTGGTAAAAATGTAGCTGGAAGTGTGGTTACTAGCGTGATGCAAGGCTCTCGCCCCTTACTAGTTGAGATACAAGCCCTTGTTGTGCCCACAAAATTGGCCATTCCGAGGCGTATTGCACAAGGAATTGATTCAAGACGACTAGAAATGTTGCTTGCTGTGTTAACTCGTCGTTGTGGACTACCAATGTATGACCAAGACGTTTTTATAAATGTTGCGGGGGGACTAAAAGTTACAGAACCAGCAACTGACTTGGCAATTTGTCTATCAGTTGCATCGGCTTATTTTGATAAACCAGTTTCGGCAAAAACTATTGCAGTCGGGGAAGTGGGACTACTGGGTGAAATCCGGGAAGTTGTGGCGCAGGATAAAAGAATTAAGGAGGCAAGAAGAATGGGATTTACTGTCTCACTAAGTTCTAAAATTACTCCTTATGTAAGTCAGGTAATCAAACAACTCTTCAAATAGCCTCAATTAACGATTCCCAAGTATCAATTTTCATTGAATTTTCATTGTGCAATTGCCAATTGATCATTTATTGTAAATTGAAAATTGGTAAATGATAATTAGAAACAAGTTATCCACATTTTATTTCGAGTAAAGATATGTTACGAAAAGTGCCGAAATATCGGCACTTTGCCAATTTAAAATACTATGGGGACGGCAAGAACGATAGTATTTCAAATTATAGGGTTTGACAGAATTGACAGCGAGTGTTATTATTTTTTTGTACATTGAAATTAAGGAAAAAGAATACCCGTGCTTACCTTAGCTCTCGGCTTTTCAGAACTATTCGTTCACGCCTCGAGCTGCGGTTTACGCAGGGTTTCACAAATTGCTGGGAGAAATTTTAGCAATTTGCTCAAAAAAAGAGCATCGCCATCGTTGGGTTTTCCTCTAGTATTAAAGGGACTCGCCACGAATAGAAATGCTCTTTTAAAAACTTACCAAGCGAAGTAATCGCTTGGACAAAAGATTTGTCTTGCGGACAGGAAAACTAAGTGACAACTTAATTAATATATCAAGACAAATCGTTATTAGCCTAAAACTTAATCAAATAGGTGTCAAGCCCCTTTTGGGGAGGTAGAAAGCCGTACTTTAGTCTCGTTTTGAGGGTCGGGTGGATCGTTGGCCCACCTTACCTTACCGTTCGCCTTTAGGTACTATTCGTACACGGCTCACGGAGCGGTTTATCGGTGGGTAAAGCAGGCGTTAAAATTGCACTTTATTTCTAGTTTAAAGGGTCGGGTGGATCGTTGGGCAGGCAATCTACCCGTACCTTTAGGTTAGAAAGCAATTTTAACTTCAATCGGACTGTAATCCCGTACAACGCGTAGCGTTGGTACTGGGACGTACCTCAAAATAAGAACAGCGGCTGGTTTGACCTCCAATACTATGAGATGTATAATAGCCATTCATGGAACAACATGGAGTAGTAATTTATCACCACTTATATAACAAAAAATTTGGAACTATTGATTTTGGCGTGCCTGAACCTAAGATTGTGCCTAAGATAGTTGCAACCCCAGTCTCCAAAATATTCCTAAAACTTGCAAAAATAACAGCTATAATGGGCGTTTTAGCCTTGATAACAGCATTTGGACCAACAATTTCTTCTTATGTTTACGCGGTTTATGCACAAACTGTAAAGATTAGTTCAGTTTCAGATTATTTAGGCTTAGCTGCCAACCAAGCTAAACCATTGGTTACCTCCTCAAACAAAATAGTCGACGACTACATGCCTAGTTTTGATCCAACACTACCTAAAACTAGCCGACTTGTTATCCCTTCAATTGGGGTCAAAACTACTATCGCCGAGGCTACGCTGGATAATTATGAGGATGCTTTGAGACTTGGCGTATGGAGGGTATCTGATTTTGGCAGTCCTGCTGCCCGCACCATGCCTACAATTATGGCTGCCCACAGATTTGGTTATTTGGCTTGGACAAATAGTTATCGACGTTTGAACTCCTTTTATAACCTCCCTAAGGCCAAAATTGGTGACACTGTGGAGATTGATTGGCAGGGGCGTAAGTACATTTATGAGATCTATTCAACCGAAAAAGGGGAGCAAATAACCGACTATTCAGCTGACTTGATTCTTTATACCTGCGAAAGCTTAACTGGTTCTACCAAAGACTTTGTATACGCAAGGCTACTTAAAGTTTAAATTAATTCTAATAGGATATTACTATGAGTTGACTTAAGTGCCTGCGTCCTATATACTTCCCGGATCAGCAAATATCTATGAAAAAGTTTGTTTTTACATTAGTTTTAGCCTTAGTTTTAACGCTTCCAAAGAGCGTTTTAGCTAACAATGAAACTGTAATTTGCCCACAACCTTACGGTGGTGGAGTAGTTTGTGGAGTTAAAACACACGAACCAATAAACACTGGATTGGGTGAGAATTTGGCCCTTGTTGGGTCATTAGCCTTAGGAGCTTCAGGAGTACTTCTTTCACTTTCTAGGAAATTTAAAGCCAGAGTGTAATGTTGGCAGAAACCTGTCCCGGTTTAATGCCGGGATAGATTTCTACTTACATCCTCACATTTGAAGCTGGCGAGTTTGCTCACCACACTTCAGGTTTTTTAGAGGGCACATTAAAATATCGAGGCAAAAATTACATGGGCCCGTGATTCGGCGCATGATACCCAGAACTTTTTGGGTAAATAAGTGGAATCGTTGTTTTTCGAAAAACAAATCAGAACGGCTTCAAAAGCTAAAAATTGTGTAATTTCAAATAATAATTCAAAAGGAGAAATTAGCTATGAAAAAGTCCTATATTTTTGTTGGTGCAATCATTCTTTTGATTGCAGCCTTGGTTGCCTATGCGCTTCCGAATTCCAATTCCCGCGCAGAAAGTGGCCAGCCTGTATTGGAAGCGTCGACATCAACTCCACAACTGGAATTGGCGCCAACCGCGACACCGATTGTTCCTACATTGCAAGTCCCGTGGACACCGGTCCCGGAGTTTGTTGCGCAGGCGGAAGGGCTTATCGATTGGGACGAATTGGCACTTATGGGCGATTGGGTTAAAGGACCAGGTCTCACACCAGATGTGGACGTACTTTATGTTCAGTCCGGTGTCCCAAATTCAGTGAAATTGCCCGGCCTGCCTTTTGTTGTCCCAAATGGTGAGCACCTTATATTTGGCGCGCTTAGTGCAAGTCTTTCGATCGAGGACAATGATGGCAAGGTCAACAGCTATGATTATGGAAGCGGCTTTTATGCAGCGATCCCCGGTGGAACTAATGTCACCAACCTGGTTGTTAATAATGGCTTTGCTTTATTGGTCGCTGATCAAAATGCTGAAAACGAGTTCTGTAATCGTGTCAGCCAGGCATACGCTGAGGATTGGGCGCATTCCCATCTTTATCACAGTCCCGCCTGGACGGCTCCGGTTTGTGCTGGAATTTACAGCGTTCCGTTGGACTCTGATCGTTAAGATCAATAAATTAATTGCCTCGGTAAAATTAGTTGCTGACGAGCACACAAAAATGTGCGCTCGTCAGTTCTACTAAATTCTAAATAATTTTAGGGTTTAGAGAACTAGAAATGCTTCTTAAAAACAAAAAACCTTTAGTTTCAGTTGTAATGCCGGTATTTAATGCCGGTGATTTTTTGGTGGAAGCAATCACTTCAATTCTTAACCAAACTTATAAAAATATTGAACTAATTATAGTTAATGACGGCTCAACTGACTCATCTAAAGCAATTATTTCATACTTTAAAAAGCGGGACAAAAGAGTTCGAGTAATAACAAACAAAATTAATGTTGGGGTTTCTAAGTCTGCGAGTTTGGCAATTTCTGCTGCAAAAGGTGTGTTTATTGCCAGAATGGATGCTGACGATATAGCTGATGTTAAAAGAATAGAAAAACAAGTTGAGTTTTTATTTAAGAATAAAAAGGTTGTGGCGGTCGGGGGACAGTGCGATTTAATCGACTCAGAAGGGATAAAAATAGGGGAAAAGCATTTTCCTTTAAAAAATAATGAAATTAAAAATGTTATTTTTTCTCATGTTCCACTTCAACAGCCAACTTTGATGGTAAATATGAATTTAATTCCTGAAAACTTTGTTTGGTACGACGAAAACTATAGCTCAGCGGAGGAACTTGAATTGCTTTTTAAGTTTTTTAAGTTTGGTGAGATTGCTAATTTGTCTGAAACAGTTTTGTCTTACAGAATGCATAGCCACAATACTTCTTTAATAAATCCTAAAAAGACTTTTTACTTAACTTTAAAAACAAGAATTATTGCGATACTAAAATATGGTTACACTCCAAGTTTTGGTGGGATAGTTGCTTCGGTTTTACAGACTATTTTTGTAACACTTGCCCCAAGTTCTGTAATTTACCCAACATATTCGTTTCTTCGCGGGATGAAATCAGTTAATATGAAGAATGTTAAAAACAATTTTAGTTTGGCTAAAGTATAACTTCCTCGACATACTTTTTATCCTTATTCTTATTGGGCTTTCTGTTTTTATTTCCTGTCGAAACTACACTCCAAATACATTTTTAACTGGCTGGGATAATTTACACCCCGAGTTTAATTTTCCACTGAATATTAGTAGATCTATTTCTTCCGTTTGGCAGGAATACCAAGGGGTGGGGCTTTTGGGGGGAATGGCACATTCGGCGGACTTACCTAGACAATTAATTTTGTGGGCATTTTCTTTTGTTTTGCCGCTTAACTTTATACGTTATTTTTGGACATTCTTAATGTTAGGAATTGGCCCGGTTGGAGTATATTTTTTGGTAAAACAGAATACATCGCGCCTAGCTGGGTTTGTTGCGGGGTTGGTTTATTTATTTAATTTAGTAACAGTTCAGACTTTTTATACTCCGTTTGAAACATTTAGCTCTTTTTATGGCTTTTTCCCTTGGCTTTTAGTTTTTGCAACAAATTACATTAAAACTGGTAGCAAAAAAAGTCTTACGGCTTACTCATTCATCTCAATTTTGGCCACCTGTGCTTTTTACGTACAAACTTTATTTGTTGTTTACACAATCTCCTTGGTTATTTTTGCAATTTGGTCGATATTTAAATTTAAAAAAGAAGGATTTAACCGATCGTTAAAACTGGGTTCTCTAACTTTATTAATCAATTCTTTTTGGTTACTTCCAGTTGTTTATTTTACGATAACAAGCGGTACGATTCCGGGGAATAGTCACATAAATTCAATAGCAACCCCTGAAACTCAGCTTATGAATTTGGCCCGGGCAAAACCAACTGATGTAGTAACATATAAAGGATATTGGTTCGATTACTTTGACTTAGACAATAATGGAAAATTTGATTATCTATATAAAAATTGGATAAGTTATACCAGTAATGACACTTTTACCAGAGTTTCTTATATTTTGTTTGCAATTTCTGTAGTTGGGCTTATATTTTCCGATTTTTCATATGTTATTCTCCTCGCAATCTCCTGCTTTATGCTCCTTGGAGGAGCTTTCCATTCGACCTCACTATTAGCTGAAATATTCAGGAACGCTTTTACAAAGTGGTCTAATGTTTTAATTTTAATTACTTCCGTTGGACTAGGTACATTTGTATACAAAAGCCGTAAGTTGGGAATTTTGACTGCAGGGCTTATCATCTTTGGCGCCGTCTACACCGTTTACCCGGTTTTGAACGGCAATTTAATCTCTAAATCTATGCAAGTATCTATCCCAAACGACTACTTTGAAGTTTTTAATTATTTTAAAACTCAAGACACAACAAAAAGAATCGCAACATTCCCGCTCACTGATTTTTGGGGTTGGCATTTTTTTGATTGGGGAGCGCGTGGAAGTGGATTTTTGTGGTACGGCATAGAACAGCCAATTTTGGACCGCACTTTTGACGTGTGGAGCCCGAATAATGAGAACTTTTACAGTGAGATTAATCGCGCGATTTCCTATGGAACAGTTTCTGACTTTCAAAATACTCTTTCTAAATACCAAGTAAGTTATATTTTGTTTGACGATTCAGTTATTCAACCTGGGGACGCCTCCTCACCTAAATACATTCAAAATCAAAAGAATTTTTTGAGCTTGGTGCCAAATCTAAATAAGGTTAAAACAATTGGAAAAGTAACAATTTATGAATATTCTGGGGTTAGCACCAATTTATTTATTTCTGCTCCAAAAACTACTTTTAATGATGATAGTTTCCAAGAAACATCGGATAAACCAGAAGTCAAAGAAACTTTTCCTGCTGGCCAAGGGTATTCAACTGCCAAAAATTGTGATTTAAAAGAGATTGGGCTTGTTGCCAAAACCAAAATGAACCAGGGGAATTTCTACGGGGCATATAACGGTGCAATTGAGTGCGATTATTTTTACTATCCAACTCTGGATTATTCAAAAGCATACACGATGCGCATAAAAGGTAAAAATATTACAGGGCGATCGGTTAAGTTTTATTTATTTAATGTTAAGAGCGGCAGGGTGGATGATATTGAACTTCTGCCAACTGGGGATTTTGATGAGTCTTATCAGATTTTACCAACTGGAGTGGGGAAGGACGAAGGCTATACTTTGAATATTGAAGTTAGGTCGTTTGGTTCACAAAAATCAGAAAATATAATTAGCGATATCGAGTTTTACCCAGCTAATTATTTACAAGGTAGCACCTTGTTAATTCCGAACAACTTGGTAATAAAAAATGTTAAAAAATATGGGACTTGGGGATATAAAGTTGATGTGGAAGGAAATGGACTGATGCAGTTAGGTCAGGGATTTGACCCGGGTTGGATCGCGATCCCAACCCGGAATTATCAATTATCAATTTACAATTTACAATCAATTATCAATCTTCCAATTTTTAAACAAGAATTAAAACATTCAAAAGTCAGCTCATGGGCTAACAGTTGGGTGGTTGATTCTGCTAATTGTTCAAATGAAAATTCACTGAAAATTGGTAATTGTACATTGTTAATTGTCTATTGGCCTCAAATCTTGGAGTGGGTAGGAGCAGTTTTGGGGATTGTGGCTACTTTGATCCTAGGCTTGACACACCTCAAAAATAGGCTATACTAAGGATGTTACTCACTTATTAGGTTCGTTACCCCGTTTTTTTTGCCAAAAAAGTGTTTATCTTTAACTTAAACTACAAAAATGTCTGATGATATGAAGTCTTTAATTGGTGCCCCTCAGGATGCTGGAAATTTGCCTGCAGCCGATGTTTCTTTGGTGGAAAAGCCAGTTAACCCGCTGGTAGTTGATGACCGAATGATTCCTGATGCAGGACTTCCTACTGAAATGGTTACTGGGGTCTTGGACATTGCAAACGAAGGCTCGGGCTTACTGCGACCATCCCGTTTTGCCCCAAGTGACCATGACGTTTATATTTCATCCTCTCAAATTAGAAGGTTCAACTTAAGAGTCGGGGATATGATTGGTGGGCAGGCAAGGCGACCTAAAGAAAACGAAAGATATTGGGGACTTCTTAAAGTAGAAACCGTTAACGGCGAACCAGTTGAATCTGTTGGAACAAGACCAAATTTTGACGATATGACGGTAGTTTACCCAGAAGAGAGAATAATTTTAACAACTGACAAGGACACAATGACAACAAGAGTAATTGACCTAGTTGCCCCAATTGGTTTTGGACAACGCGCACTTATAGTTTCCCCTCCAAAGGCTGGAAAAACTTGGCTTGTTAAAGATATCGTAACTGGAATTTCTGAAAATTACCCAGAGAAGCCTACAGCTGATAGTCTACAGACTACAGCAACTACAAAGAAAAAAACTGTAGACGGTAGTCCGTTGTCTGTAGTCAGTAAGCGCTCAGTTCACATGATGGCGGTCCTGATCGGTGAGCGTCCAGAAGAGGTAACAGACATCGCAAGACGAATGAAGGATGTAACAGGTGGCACAGGAGAAGTTGCAGCTAGCAACTTTGATGAAGCACCGGCTGATCAAACAAGAGTAGGTGAACTTGCACTTGAACGAGCAAAGCGACTTGTTGAAATGGGGCACGACGTGGTAATCGTACTAGACTCTATTACTCGTATGGCCCGCGCATATAATTTAGCTCTTCCCACATCTGGCCGTACACTTAGCGGAGGATTTGACCCAATGGCACTTTTCCCAGCTAAAAAATTCTTTGGCGCAGCCCGCAAAATTGAAGATGGTGGAAGTTTAACTATTATTGGAACTTGTTTAGTAGATACTGGAAGCAGAATGGACGACTTAATTTACGAAGAGTTTAAAGGAACGGGAAACATGGAGCTCCACTTAACCCGTAAGCTTGCAGAACGCAGAGTTTACCCTGCAATTGATGTTGCAAAATCCGGAACCCGCCAAGATGAACTTCTTTTTGGAAAAGAAATGCTATTACAAATTAACACTTTAAGAAGAATGTTGGACTTAATGGGGGATGATGAAAGAACAGAAGCCTTACTCGACAAATTAAGGAAGTCAGAAACAAACGAAGATTTCCTCAAAACTCTAAAAACCGCTTAATTCTAAATCAGCTTCACTGAGTAAATTTTTTGTACCCCACCTAAGTTTGACCCCATATGTTTCATATGGTAACGTTACAAGGTAAAATCCGAAATTCGAATATCGAAAATCCAAAGAACTAAAAATGTTTCGGGTTTCGCGCTTCGTACTTCGAATTTATTTAAAAATGGATGAAACATTCGAAACATTAATTGCTTTTTGGGAAGACGTTAAACTTTTCTTTTTTGAACTGACAAACTTTGTTCTCAAAAGTCTTCATATTTCATTTTTACATCTTGAGCAAAGAAAAGGAATTTTTGTTACATCTCTTTATAAACAGCGTGGAAAAATGGCAAGACGTTTGACCCACACCGGAATGGCAAGTTTAACTGCACTAGGGGTAATAATGGCACCTTTAATTGCACAGGAGTTTCCTGGGCGTGAAGTTAATCCATGGGAAGTTACAGCCGCGCCATCTGTTCTTTCCGCAAGTACCGATGACCCAGGAATTGATACACAGATATCTAGTAAGGTAAGGGATAGTATCATTGATTACGTAGTTCAAGAAGGGGATAACATAAAATCAATTGCATTAAAATTTGATGTCTCAGAGACTACTATCCGTTGGCAAAATAATTTAATCGGGGACAAAATTAAAGTTGGTCAAACTCTTAAAATACTCCCCGTAACTGGAATTGCACACAAAGTTCAAAAAGGGGACACAGTTTATTCTATAGCCAAAAAATATGATTCAGAAGCTCAGGCGGTGGTTGATTTTCCGTTTAATTCATTTAGTAATGACGAAACATTCGAACTAGCAATCGGGCAGATTGTTATAGTTCCGGACGGGATCATGCCAGCTGCAATTGCGGCACCTAGAATTCGCCAGACTACACCTGATGCGGGAACGGTTGTAGCCTCGGGACAGTTTGTATGGCCTACTCAAGGGACAATCACACAGAGATTTGCTTGGTACCATCCCGGGCTTGATATTGCCAATAGGGGTTTGCCAGGTGTTGTTGCGGCGGACGCTGGACGTGTAATTGCTGCAGGATGGGATGCATCCGGATATGGATACATGGTTCTTATAGATCACGGAAATGGTTACAAGACTCGTTACGCCCATTTAAGCGCAATATCTGTTGTTGGGGGGCAAACAGTTGGCAGAGGCTCGCCAATTGGTAAAATGGGTTCTACGGGCCATTCAACGGGTCCACACACACATTTTGAGATATACCTTAATGGAGCAAGAGTCAACCCACTAAATTACCTACGGTAATTAATTAACAATTTTCAATTTTCAATAACTTATCAATGTCGCAATTGTCAAACAATAATCTTGAAGAGCGAACAGCTAAATTTGGTGAAAATATCATCTTTCTTTGTAAAACATTAAAACCAAACCTAATAACAACTCCAATTATCTCTCAGCTTGTAAGATCATCGACAAGTATTGGAGCAAATTACATGGAAGCTAATAATGCAAGTTCACGTAAAGATTTTGCCAATAAAATATTTATATGCAAAAAAGAGGCACAAGAAACAAAACATTGGCTTCGTATGCTTTCAACAGCAATTGAAGATGTGAATGTTACTGAAAAATTAAGGATGTTGTGGAAAGAATGCCAGGAATTAACAATGATTTTTCAAAAAATTACTAATACTCTTCGCTCAAAGTAAAAATGTTAACTGTTACTTGAAAATTTACTGATAATTGAAAATTGATTATTGGTAATTGAGTGAGGTATCATTCAATATGAGAAAAGGTGAGACTGGATTTATTCAAATTGTTATAATAGTATTGCTTTTGATTGGGATTGTTATTGTGTTCGGAGCCACATATTTTTTGTTAAAACCAAAAGAAGCTGTGCCTGTTGCAACAATCAGTCCTTCAAGTCCAACAAATTATCAAACTCAAGCCACACAAATTCCACAAGTGGCGTCTGATACTAACTCAAAAGACCCAAAAACTTTTGAAACTGAACTTGATACAACTGATTTAGACGCAATGGACTCTGATTTAAATTCATTGGAAGTTTCTGCAAATTCAATCTAATATTTTGCGAGTATTGTTAGAAGTGGGTTCTACAAACAAAAATTTAACACCTTTACTTTCCAAACTGGCAATGCTTTCACTTTTATTTTTAAGATAAGCATCTATTTCCAAAAGTACCACTTCATGACTTACTTCCGTTTTTGAAATAATATAAATTGTTTTTGGTTCTATTTTGTAGTCAGCTGTTAAATTATCAGATCTATATGGAAATAAATTTTTAGAAGGATAATTTTCATCAAATTTTTGAATAATTTCAGGTGGAACAGTTCGAGTCTGTGCTGCATTTTTTGTAAAAGCATTTCCTAACATCAAAACGGCTGAAACAATTACTAAAATCGCGATTATTGCTAACAATATTATTCGTTTGTACATATTAATCATTTATTGGCTTCATTTTGTGCATTTATTATGGCTTCATTCAATAATATATAATCATTTTCTGTTCTTGCAACTACATTAAAATTACTTGTATCAATTCCCAATCCATCGATTACAAAAAAGTGGGGTGGATCGTCAGCCACAGGGTGGATAATTCCAAAATCTGGTGCTTTAGCAATAATTCTGCCCGGCAGAACTTTTATTTCACCACTGGCGTTGACATAATATATATCCATAGCAAGTCCTGTTTGATGCTCACTATTGCCAGGAGTTGCAGAACCTGTTGGGTTTTCATTATGAAGTTGGGCTTGCTCGTCATATGAACGGTATCCATCAGCTATATAAAGTGTATATCCCTGAGACTGGGCATACTTTGCAAACTTAGCTAGGGCATCCGCTGCATTTTGATTAAGCAGAATGTCTTTGCTTTCTATAACTCCTGGAATATCTTTTACATGAACCAGATTTGGTGGAACATAAGTGGGTGGTAGTGGATTGCCTCCTAAACCCACTGCAGCATATGGAAGTAAGGAATTGTTGTTATCTTTTAAATCTATTTTGATAGGTAAAGTATTAGTTATGGGGGGGGGCGGAAACATTAACTATTTCTGGAACTAGATTATTTTGAATAGCGTGGTTATCTCTTAGGAAAATTGAAGTCTGAAGTGGCACAAGTGCTTCAAACTCACTTTCTGTAACGATAAATATATTTGGCTGACCATCACCATTTCTGTTGGATTCAGTTAAAACATAAAGTTTTCCAGTTGCAGAATTAATAATTTGTAAAACGCGTCCTGTATGGTTTTTTCCTTTTATAAAATATTCATCCCCTGCTCTTACTCCGTCTACCGACGTAAAATGATATGCAGTGTTTTGGCCGGCAGGGTAGGCAACGGGCAAGTTATATTTGAATACATCTTCAATTGTTGCTGCATTCCTTGTTGCTGGATTTTCTTTTAGGAATTTATTAATAATTCCAAATATTGCTTCTACATCAGGATTGAACTCCTTGTAATCAATATTGGCGGCATATTCCATTCCAGGAATACCCTGCATCATCATTCCCCAAAACTCGCATTGAATAGGCTGAGCGGGATCAATTCCGCCATAACCCTGTTCGACCCGCCTTAATGCAACTTGGAATTCAGGACTGTCTAACAAATAAGCATATTTACTATTTTTGATTTGGTTTTCAATATAAATTCTATAAGCCACACCATCTGTTGAATTGTTTGTTGAATTATAATTTCGGGATGCATTTGCTAAGAAATAAACTATTTTTATAGATTCAAGATTTGGGTCGTTTGAGGAAAGTAAGCTTGCAAGCCTTTCATTGGGAGAAGTAAAGACTGTGGTTTTACCTAAATTCGTGTCAATTGAAGAGGCTAGAACAGTGTTTTGTTGGTTATTATTTTGGACATCAGCATTTACATTCGGACCAACAGTGGTTTGCGAACTACTTTCAGATGGAATAGTTACGGCATTTTCAGGAGCGGGAATTCCAAATAAACCATTCCATAAATTGGAAAGTGTTTGATTGTTTATTAAATCCACTCCAAAAGCGTTTTCAAAGATATAATCAAAACTAAATACTGCTCCGCCAACCACTACACTTGTAACTAAAAACTCTGGTGCAGGAATTCTACTTGTGGGAGTAGCACCCTTCGCAAAAATAATAGTATTGTCTACGGCAGTATTTACATTTTCATTAGCCCAAGGGAGAGTTTTTGGTTGTGGGGGAGTTTGAGTATTTACAGTGGTCTGGGTAGTTGTAGTTACTTCAGCGGGTTTTTCTGTGGTTAGAATACTTGTTGGATGGTTTATCCCAAGTTCTGTTCGGTTCTCAATTGTGTAAACCCTTATAGGTATTTCAGTTTGACCTTCTAGTATTTGCGCAACAACTCTGTGCCTACCAGTTTCAATATACACAGTTCCATCTGGAAGCTCGTAACCACTGATTGGGTCCTGGCTGTATTCATAATTTCCTGGTTTCCATTCACCGTTTCTTATAAGTTCTCTAATTTGCTCTATTGATAAATGCTCAGCGTCTCCTGCCGCAGAAAATGACCCTGAATTAATTGCAGAAATCCTTGAAGTCGGAATATCTACAACATCGTTGTAATCTGGTGTATTGTATTTTGCATTTGGTGCAAGTGGATCTACACCATTAGCTCCTTTTTTAAGAAGTGCATTTACGTTCTCTTGGACTGTAACTTCTTGACTGATAGGGGCGACTATTTCAACAGGAACTTCAGAAACTGGGACAGCTTCTGGGTTTAAGAATTTTCGGAAGGACGGCAAAAGTCCTTTTTCATCTTGAATATTTGCCGAGTACCAATCCTGAACTTTTGGTAAAAGTCCTGGTTGAACTGTTTCAATTGTATTAGCGGTCTTACTTGCAGCTGTTCCGATATCTACTGATACTCCGCCTGCCTGCTCCGAGGCAGGGGAGGCAAAGAAAGTTTTTACTCGATTAAATATATTTTCAAAAAGTGTTGGTGGATTGTTTGCTGCCTCTTGGGCCGCTTTTCTGGCAACCTTGTTTACATACATGGCTTCATCACTTCTTTTTACAAATTGTTCTATGGTTTCTGTTCCATTCCAGTGGGCTATGCCTGCATCAAAATTAAGTATCTGAAGAATCGAGTTTTCTGGATCGGCCGCTTTTCTGGCGGCAAGCTCTTCGTACAAACGATCGAATATTTTTTTGGCACCAACCTCATCCACTCCAGGAAGTATAATTGCGAATTCGTCACCGTGAGAATGAATGACTTTTACTGCGTCTGGTCCGTCACCGATACGAAAGACAATATCAGAAGATCTTCTTGGAGTATTGTCAAAAATGTCGGCAGCCATGATTAACAATTGGTCGCCCGCCTCGCGTCCGAAAAGTGGATTATTATTAATTGCTCCCAACCCTGATACGTCGATATTTATAATTGCAACTTTCCCATTAGTTGCTCTAGCGGCATCAATGATTACAGCCATTCCCAAATCTCCACCGGCTTTGTTGTATAGTCCCGTCATAGGGTCTTTGTACTTCGCGTCTTTAAGCGCGGCTTCTAAGTTAAGTGTTCTTTGTTGTTGAAATTGAAATTCTTCCCCTGCTGATCTAAAAACAGCGTTGTTAACTACCGGATCCAAGTGGGGGACAGTATTAAGTGGAAAATTTTTAAGGTCGGTAACGGCAAGCGTGGATTTATATTCGATCATGTCAATGGGGGTAAAGGACTCATATTTTTCGATAATCATTCTTTCTACTTTGGCTCCTGCAATTTCCAAATCTTGATGAGTTGGGTTAATTGGAATTTCAATTTTTGTCAATCCTTTTTCTTCAATAACTTTGTTTAGATCGTCAATATATTTGGCTGGATTTGCCATACCATCAGGGTGTGGCATGCCAGTATCTTTAAGGAGTGAAGCTTGATCTGCATTAATTTTATTTGGAAGGTTACTACCTGTTGGAATTTTGCTTGGTCCAAGTATTTCTTTTTCAGCTGAAATAACGGCGGTGGTGTCAGTGCCTTTTATCCAATTAACAAATCTTTGGTATAACGATGGGGCACGTGGGGGATTGGCAAGAGCCAGCTCTAACTCTTGTGCTTTTCTAACGCTCTCACTTGCAATCCTGGTATCCGCGGCTCTTTTTGCAAATTCTGACGTGCTTTCAACTCCATCCCATTTGGCAATTCCATAGTCAAAGCCCATATTTTGGAAGATTCTTGCGTCGGGACTGTTTAAATTTTGCAACCTGGCTGTTTCAATGTTTATGTTTGTCGTAATTTGATCAAGTATTCTTTTTGCTGTGGTCTCGTCAGCGTTTGGTAAAATAAGTCTGTATTCTTTACCATTAATGTGAACAACTTTGGCTCCGGGTATCCCCGAGTTTGCGACAGTTGAATCTATGATTCTGGCGCTTTCTATAAGAAGCCTGTCACCCACATCGTGTCCAAATGTGTCATTCACCTTTTTAAGGTCTGACAGTCCAAGGTCGACAACGGTCACAGGGGTCCCTGTCGGAATATCTCTTAACACATCGTTTAGTCTTTGTTCGCCGCCTAATTTATTCAGTAGCTTTAGATCGGTAGCGGGATCAATTAACTTTGTATATAAAGCAAGTCTTATGTCATCTTCTAAACTTGCGTTTTTGATTCTTACCGCTTCAATTTCGGCATCTGTTGGGGTGATGTCAGTGGATCTTTGAATCACAATATCTTGTTCCGCTGTCGCGCGCGGTACAGTATTGGCAGGTAGCGCATTTAGGTCTTCTGTTGCAAGACCAACTCTGTATGCCAAAACATCTTCGACGATTAAGGCATCGTATCTATCAGTTAATTTAACTACAACTTCCGCTGCGGCATTTTTAATGTCTTGGGTTGATGGGTTAATGGGTATTGTTAGGGGATCAAGTCCGTTTTCCCTTGCAATTGCCTGTAGTCTTTCTACATAAAGATCTGGGTTTTGAGTAATAAGACTTGGGTGGGGAAGACCTGTCTTACTTAACACCTCTGCTTGATCGGCCCTTATCTGTCCAATTTGTGCGTCACCAGTTTGTACTGGTACTTTTGAAGGGCCGATAATTTCCGAATTAGCAATCTGCAAATCCCTTTCTGAAATAATAACATTATCAAGGTTTTCTAGGACGATTGGTTTTTTAGAAAAAAATAACCTGTCTAAAGGTTTAACAAAAATGTTGTCAAAACCTTCAGTAAACCTTGTGGCAAGACTTTTTGTAGGAATTGGAGGACTTACTACAATATTTTGAGGTTCTGCGATATTGTTTGCAGTATTTAGATCTGGTTCTACTACCTTTGGAATTTCAGGTACATTAGGCTCTGGGGGAGCAACTGCCGGCCTTGCTACTATTTGAGCATCATTAACAAATACTGCCTCTGCTGCAATTTGTTCCGCGCTTTTTGGCACATTTGCTTTAGCATAATTACCAAACTCTGCAGCTAAATTGGATTCAAGGTCGGCTTGGGATGCAACATTCGTAAGTTGGTTATCTGTATATTTTGCAAAATCTTCGGGTACAGCAATTTTTGATCCAAATGGATCTGCAACATCTATTTTTGGCGTGTTTAGTGATTCGTTTGTAAAAATTCTTGCCAGTGCGGCATCAGCTTCTGTTGGTGAAACTTGGAATGATGGTTCTCTAAACGATGTCTGGCCTTGCCAAGTGTCAACTCCTAGAAAAATAAAATCTGAGGCAAGGGCGGCAAGTGAGCCACCACATCCAGAAAGGGGATTGAGACTTGCGTCTTCCCTCCAACATTCATCAATTGCTGTTGGTAGATCTACAAATATATTCGCGATAGAAACTGCGGTGTTCGCAAATCTGGAAAGGTTTGTTGCGGCAGTCATCACATACTGGGCAGTTCCTAAATTGGCCCAAGACAATAGGGCTCTGCCGGTTTGAACATTTGCATCGGTTGATAGTGGATCTTCTATTTGGGCTGAAACTGCATTTCCTGTTTGGCTTAATGTAGAAACACCAGTGAATGCTTTAAATGCCGTAACTGCAGCGCCTCCCAAACTTCCCGTTGTCAGCGTTGCTGGAAGAGCTGCGAGTGCCGCGCCTTCCTCCGTCAGCGTAACACCAAGATCAACAGAGGTAATAACTTGCTCTTTGGTGGGTTGGTATGTGTTGCACGATGCCGGAGCTTGAGGATTGTGATATTTGGCTATCATGTCATCTTGACATTTTTTTAATGACGAGTAACCCGCTTCTTCCCAGACAAGCTTAACTTTGTCGGGTGCAAAAGCCTCTGTGTAATTTGTAAATTTGCCAACAGTCCCTTTATCAAGTCCTGTCTCGAAACTTGTCAAAACGTTATTGCAAAATTCGCTTCCATTACAAAATCCATAGTTGTTTAAGTGCTTAATGTTAAAGTCATATTCTTTTGGAATTGTGGCTGCAAATTGCGGACTTAAAGGATTGTTTGTAGCAATAGTAGAATTATCCAAATTAGTTTTTTGATCTGGTGTTAAGCATGAACAAAAAGTGCCCAGGCATGTCTTAACTGTTCCTGGCTGGCAAGTAGATGTTGAAGTTGGGACACTAGCCACTTGCTCATTTGGTAGACAAACAGAACCGGCACTTACTATTGATTTTTTCCCACACGAATTAGACGTGCAGTCAGTATTAAAGTTACAAGTAGCGTCAAGTGGTTTTGCAAATATTGCAGTAGTGGTAGTGAGTGCTGATATAGGAATTGCCGGTTGAAATTGAGGAGCGATCGGTGTGGAACTTGTGGTTTTTGCATCGATAATTTTACCTGTATTTAGATCTCTTAAAATCGTTGTAGAGTTTGTTATGGTTGCACCACTTTGTTGTTTTTCTACAGTTTGTGACGTTGAATACTTAAGACAATAACCTGTTGCACTACTATATTGCCCTCCAAGTGCTGCGCAATCAGCTCTAGCTAATTTTATTTCTTGTGACAAACCACCAATAGAAACCGTGTTTGTAGTTGGTGCAGTTGATGTTGTTTGAGTCGGTGTGGTCTGTTGTGATTGGGTTTGTGCTTGGATTGCTTCGCTGTATTTGTCTTTCAAGTAGTAAGGGACTGTTGTAAGAGTGGTAAGTGAACATTCAGGGCAGTCAGTCCATCTTCCACCAACACATTTACTGTAGCCGCTAGTTCCACCCCCACTTCCTCCAATTACTTTAGCCCCTTCTTTGTATGCCACACCGTCTGCATCGCAGGTTAATCCAGTTGTTGAGGTAGTAGTGGTTATAGGCTCTTGGATGGTTTCTTTGGTTACTGCTGTGGTTTTTTGAGTTAGTGCTGCGTCTTTGGCTTCAGTTGAAATATAACTACATGTTTTTCCATCGTTGCAGGTTAGGGGATATGGGCAAGTACAACTTCCACCACAGCCATCGCTATTTGCTCCACAGGCGTTTGTTGCACAACTCGGTTCACATTCAATTTTGTCATCCTTGGATTTGTTAGGGGTAACCGTGTTAGTAACCTTTTTAGTAGTAGTAACCAAATCTTCGACTGCAACTTTAGCGGATGAACCTATCAACTGCCTGATATTGGGGTTAGCTGTTACGTAGGTCATAACTCCCAATGACACCACTAAAAAAAGAAGACCAAGAAGGCTTAAAGGGTCTACAAAACCACGCTCATACTTCCCAACTCGTTTAGGCATTAATACTATTATATTAAAACTATACTTGACATCAATGAGCGAAATGATCGATACTAATTTTAGTATGGAACCTACCCTCCCTAGATTTACACAGAATATTTCTCCACTTGAGTCACAAATGAACGTGGGACCTAAAAAATTACTTTTGGTTTTTGCATCAATTGCAGCTGTTATGATTTTTTGGGTTTGGGTAAATAACCCAATGCTAGTTACAGTTACAGGAACTGGAGAGGTGAGTGTACCTGCTACAAATGCAACTTTGAGTTTTACGCTTTCGGCGAGTGATAATTCAATTAGTTCGGCAGTTTCCTCGGTACAAGGCAAAGCAGATACAATGAGAGCTTATCTAATAAGTAAAGGAGTTGCCGAAGGGGACATTGCCCAAAGCCAGGTTACAGCAATTCCTGCAGGGTTAGTTACAGCTGGGGCTTCGGGGTTCCAGGCAAGAATTAGTATGGCGGCCAAAACTACACATGTTTCAAGCGTAGGGGGGTTAGTAGCCGACTTATATACAAATGGTGCTTTGGTTGTTTCTCAACCAGTATTATCTGTAGAAAACCAGGACAAACTAGATCAAGAGGCACTCGACAAAGCCTTAAAAGACGCGAGTTCACAGGCTTTTGCAATGGGTCTTAAAAAGTGGAAGATTATCAAGAAAGTTGTTTCAATTAGCCAAGTAAGCTCACCTACAACCTCAACCTCGACAACCAAGGCAGATAGTGTGACGGAAAACGCAAATACAGTGGCAGCTTTAAACGGGGTTTTTAAAATTGTTAAAGCAGTGTCTGTTAGCTACAAACTGTGGTAACTTCGATAATAATTCAGTAACGTGATTTGGTATAATTCTCCTGAAGGGCTGTTAGTATATCTGGTAGTACACCGCATTCGCATTGCGGAGAGAGCAGTTCGACTCTGCTACAGTCCACATCAGTCTTTACCCTTTAAAGATTTTTTGAACTCGTTAATTACTTGTCCAAGTCCTTTCCCTAGTTCAGGGAGTTTTTTGCCACCAAAAATAAGCAAAACGATAACAAGAATTAAAATTAGCTCTGTGCTTCCAATATTATTAAACATCCATAAATCACACCCCTTCTAAAGCTCACTCATCTACATTTTTTCTTTCTAAAATGTTATTCAATATTAATGTGAGTTCGAACAATATCACAAGTGGCAAAGTCAAAAGAATGTCCGCCAAAATCGAATCTGGTGGTAGAAGCATAGAAAAGACAAACGATCCCAAATAAACCCAACCTCTTTGTTTGTTTAATTGGTGATGTTTAATAACACCCATTCGCATAAGTAAAAGTAAAATTATTGGGAATTGGAATCCAATGCCCATTAAGCAAGAGGTTAAAAGAACTGTAGTTAAAAGTTGACTGATGTCTAAAATATTACCTATCCCAATAGAAACCGATCTTGCCAAAAATATTTGAATCTGCCATTTCATAATAGCTGCCCCGAAAGAAAACCCGATTAAAAAAAGCAGAGCCGAAAAAGGAAGAAATCTAACTATCATTTTGAACTCCTTATTTTTTAAAGCAGGTTTCAAGAAAGACATAATTTGAAAAATAATAAGAGGAAAGACAATAATTAAACCTGAGGCTACACCACATGCAATTGCGAGATTTATAAATTGGAATGGGGAGGTAAAAACTATATTTATCCCTTTGAGGCTCAACATGCTAATTAAGAACCTAATTATATCTTCATAAAAAGTAAAACCAACAATGGTGACAATGGCAAAAACTGATAAGGTTGTGTAGACTCTTTTCCTTACTTCACCCAAAAAAGGGGAGAATTTGGCTACGATGTTTTCTAAATCAGGAGACTCTAGAGATTTGATATTTTCCACGTTAAAGCTAAGTATATCAAATATTATGATTGGCTTGTGCCCTCGCCTTTAGCAGCTTTTTTAAATTCTTTGACACCATCTGCAATTCCCCTAAAAAATTCTGGGATTTTCTTTCTTCCAAAAATAAGAATGACTATCAAGGCTATAATTAACCATTCTGTTAAACTTATTGATTGCAACATATTTTTATTCTAGCTCTCTTTAACAGATTCGTCGCTATCGCTATTGACGGCTTCTGTAAATTCCTTTTTAATATTTTTAATCTCCCTAACAGTTTCTCCACCAGTTTTTCCAAGTCCTGCAATAGCTTTCCCACCAAAAATTAATATCAAGATTACGGCTATTACGATTAATTCTGTGGGGCCAATGTTCTTAATGAAATTCAACATCTATATTTAAAATAAATATATAGCTTTTAGCAACTAACGTCAAGGACATCCCAATTTAAACTTGGGTCATGGGCGCTGAAAACCAAAAAGAGCCATCGTAAAATTCCAAACTATCAGTTTCAGAGTTAAACCCAAACGTTCCTTTTTTTGCCTCTTTTGGTCTGCCCAAAGTATCCCAATCAGAAATTGTAGGTAAACCTACCATGACAGACAAACCTTGACCAATTTCTATAAAAAGTGGAGAATTTTTTGGCATCTTGTTTCAATTATTATATAGCTGGGAAATTTTTGTATCAAGGTGTTGTAATCATTTACCCTCTACCATCAGGAACAAATGTTTTTGGAGTTCTAATCAAGGTCATAGAAAGAACAAACCAGTTAAATCCATTCCAGTATTCCAAACTATTTGTTTCAAAATTAAATCCAAACGTTCCTTTCTTTGGATTTGTTGGCCTGCCTGCAGTATTCCACGAAGGATATCTTTGCATACCAATTAGGTCATATATACCTTGCCCAACATTAAGGTTTTTAATTAGTGTGGGGTTTTTAAATATTACCGGTGCTTTTAGTTGGGCCTTTGGTTTTGCTGCGGCTGCAGATGGGCTAACTGAAGCCGATGGGCTTACTATTCCAGCGGATGGTGAAGGGGACGCGGATGGCCCACTGGGTGCTACAGATGGTGAAGAAGAAGGTGATAGTGACGCCGAAGGACTAACCCCGCCAAGAGATGGACTAGCAGAAGGCGAAAGGGAAGCCGAAGGACTTTCACTAACTGACGGCGAAAGTGATGCACTTGGTGATAGTGACGCAGACCCCGATGCCGATGGGCTTAAAGATGCAGATGGTGATAAAGATGCAGAAGGAGAGGCAGTTGCGCTTGGGCTGCCAGAAGGACTTATGGAAGGGGAAGGGCTGGCAGATGCAGACGGTGAAAGCGAAGCGCTAAAGCTTGCGGAAGGCGAAAGTGAGGCCGAAGGACTCAAACTTGCGCTCGGCGAGAGCGAAGCGCTAGCTGATGCGCTCGGTGAAACACTGGCCGACGCTGACGCAGAAGGGGAGAATGAAGCACTAGGCGATAGTGACGCCGATGGGCTAAGTGACGCCGAAGGACTTGTCACAATCGGGCTTGGACTTACTGATGCGCTTGGACTAAGGGATGCAGAGGGTGATAGTGACGCAGACCCCGATGCTGAAGGCGACAAAGATGCAGAAGGACTAGTTGAAACTGATGCAGACGCCGATGGGCTAAGGGACGCTGAAGGACTCAAGCTCAAACTTGCAGACGCAGATGGCGACAACGATGCCGATGGTGACAAAGAAGCGCTAGCGCTAGCAGATGGACTGCGTGACGCCGAAGGACTCAAGCTCAAACTAGCTGAAGCTGAAGGGCTTAAAGATGCACTAGGGCTTTGAGAAACAGATGCTGAAGCTGAAGGGCTTAAAGATGCACTAGGTGATTGGCTTACACTTGCAGATGCACTTGGTGAAAGTGACGCCGATGGCGACAACGATGCCGACGCGCTGGCAGACGGCGACAACGATGCCGATGGTGAAAGTGACCTTGACGCCGAAGCGGAAGGTGAAAGTGATGCACTTGGTGACATTGACGCACTAGCAGAAGCAGAAGGACTAAGGGATGCCGATGGTGAAAGTGACAAAGATGCACTAGCAGAAGGTGACAAAGAAGCGGACGGACTTAAACTTATACTAGCTGAAGCCGATGGGCTTAAAGATGCAGACGGTGATTGACTGGCACTTGCAGACGCACTTGGAGAAAGTGACGCACTTGGGCTTTGTGAAACAGATGCCGAAGCAGATGGTGACAAACTTGCACTTGGTGACAGTGACGCACTAGCAGAAGCCGAAGGGCTAAGGGACGCAGATGGACTAAGAGACAAGGATGCACTAGCAGAAGGGGATAACGAAGCGCTTGGAGAAAGTGATAAAGATGCACTAGCACTTGGCGAAAGTGAAGCGGATGGTGACAAACTAGCACTAGCAGACGCAGATGGGGATAGTGAAGCTGATGGGCTTACTCCGGCAACATCACTAGGGCTAGCCGAAGCCGAAGGGCTTAGTGACGCGCTTGGTGAAAGTGATAACGATTCAGACGCCGAAGGACTAAGACTTGCAGACGGTGACAAAGACGCGGATGCACTAGCAGATGGCGACAAACTCGCACTGGGTGACAAACTCGCACTGGGTGACAATGACGCACTAGCTGACCCCGACGGGCTTAAAGATGCAGAAGGCGATAAAGATAAAGATTCGCTAGCAGATGGCGACAAAGACGCCGAAGGACTAAGTGAAATTGATTCAGACGCCGAAGGACTAAGACTTGCAGACGGTGACAAAGAAGCACTAGCTGACGCCGACGGGCTTAAAGATGCGCTTGGCGACAAACTTCCACTAGCTGACTCCGAAGGACTAAGACTTGCAGACGGTGACAAAGATAAAGACGCACTTGCTGATGGCGATAAAGATGCAGATGGACTAAGAGATGCCGAGGCAGAAGCAGAGGGGGAGAGTGAAGCACTGGGTGAGAGTGATGCTGAGGCCGAAGCCGACGGGCTTAAAGATGCGCTTGGACTAAGTGACGCACTAGCTGACGCTGATGGGCTAAGTGAGGCTGAAGGACTTAAACTAGCACTTGCCGAAGCACTTGGGGAAAGTGATAAAGATGCGCTGGCAGACGGACTCAAAGATGCGCTTGGTGACAAAGACGCAGATGCGCTGGCAGACGGACTCAAAGATGCCGACGGAGATAAAGACGCACTTGCAGATGCGCTTGGTGATAAGGATGCAGACGGTGACAAAGATAAAGACGCACTTGCTGATGGCGATAAAGATGCAGATGGGGACAAAGATAAAGACGCACTTGCTGATGGCGATAAAGATGCAGATGGGGAAACAGATGCAACAGCATTAACAAGTGCGATGACTGACCCCTCAAAGTTAATGGTAGCAGAGCTGTCTGCAAGGAAAGTTATATTTGGAGTAGCGGTGCTTGGTGCCAATCTGTATGCGCCCAAAGAAACGTTTCCTGTTCCTGCAAGACGTATCGGAGTTTCTGCCGAAGCTGTTGATGGGGTGAGAAGTAGTGCACTCCCGTTTTGGTATGCGGCACCAACCAACGCTGTGGTGTTGTCCGCAATTGTTACCGCAATTGCAATTCCAGCAGTTGAGCTTGCAGAGGAACCACCAGTTGAATTTGAATCTGTAATTGGGGTATTTTGACTTACTCCGCTAAAACCCATTAATCCAACTGTGCCATGCTGTGTAGCTGCAACCCACTGTCCTTGAACTGTGTATGTACCGGTAGCGGGTAAACCGCCCAAGTCATTAAGGTAATACATGGATACCGCGGCATTAGCAGTAGATTCTGAAGCAGAGGAACCAGCCGAAGTCATCGTGATGTTTAATCCCGAAGGATCAAACGTCATTGCTGTTGGTCCGGTTAACCCCGAACCGTATGCAACCAACATGTCTATTCCGGCTACATCGATTGAAGCTGTATTACTAGTTGAATCAGATACTGCTGAAGAAATTGCCGCGCGTACGAATGCTATTGCCATCTTTAGATACTCCCTCCTGCATTACGAATACTAAGTTTAAGTGAATCAACATAATACTGATTTTCTTTTACGGCCCCGATTACATGGAAGAGCAATATGCTTTTATTTAAAAGTTCAGCAACCAAATTTCCAAATTCATCTATTGCTCGTTGGCGTTTATGTGTATTTTTTTTCAAATTCAACAGCTTTTTTAACAGGGGATCTAGGCGTTTGTTTAGGTCGGATATCTCAACCTGTACTTGGAAGGATTGTTTGTTAAAAGTAATTCGTGCTCCGTCAAACTCTCCCAGCGAAAATACTGATTCTCCTGATACTTCCTCCATTGCTCGGGCTTTCTCCAAATATCTTTGGCTTTCTCTAATCTTTCCATTTATTATTCCTGCCTGTTCACCGTGCTTTATAAGTTCATTTAATTCTTTTATAACCGATATGCTAACGTCTTTTTTCAAAAGTTCGGATAAACTTGCTAGGAAAACTTTCGCATCTTGGTTATACCGATCTTTATCTTCACCAAGCTCTTTGGTCAAATCAATAATTCGTTTCTCAAACTCAGTTGATGGAACTGAAACATCTCCTTCGTATCCATACATAGGTGCATCAAAGACTGAGTTATGATGAATTACTTTTATTCCAAGGGCGGCAAGATACCCTGTCCAAAATGCAAAACCTGTCCTTTGATATTGATACTCACTTTCTAATTCAAGTTCGATTCCCCATACCTCTACGCGTTTATATTTTTGTCCACGTTTCCACATTTCGGCAACAAGCGCCATTGCAAAGTCTGGAGAAGAACTAAAATATCTAAAGTCTTTTTGTTTTCCATTAATTACCATTTGAACGTTTTTGACTAGCGCTAGCACTTTCTCGAGGGGGTATTCAACCGATTTTGGAACCTCATCATACTTTTTTTGCATATATACAGTTGGAGTTTTACCAGAAGTTAGCCACTTATGATGATCTTTGTCGCTTCTGTTTATTGGATTTTTCCAAATAGCCTCAGTATGAAGTTGAATGACAGCATCGGCTCTTGGGTATTTAAGCTCGCCTTTTTCATCTTTTAAATTTGGAGTTTCATTGAACATCCAGATGTCACAGTCGTGTCTTGCCCAATCAAAATGTTCTCGGCCCTTCGGGTGAGTCCCCATGATAACAAGAGTTTTTTTCATTACTTCAATTTTTTAATACATCAACTTTTTAATACATCAACAAAACCGTACAGAACGGCTAACTTATTATATACACTATTTGCTGATATAATTCGAGATAATGATTACTCTTGAAGCATGCCCAAACTGTGACAGTAATAGTATCCCTGAATATAGGGTTATTTCTGGAGGTAATTTAATTGCCGAGATTACATCTGGAGTTAAAGTTAACGCCACAATTATTGTTCGTTATTGTATATGCCTAAATTGTAGTCTGATTTTTCAAAATCCACGCTTGTCCGATGCTGAGCTAGATAAATATTACGGAACAGGTTATTACAGGCGAACAATTAATCCTCCCCCCGAAGGAATGGACAAAGGCGAAGAAAATCGTGCAAAGATTGATGTAAATGTTATCAAGGGGCATATAGGCAAAATAAAAAGCCATTTAGATTTAGGTTGTGGCATCGGTTACTTGCTTAAAGAAGTTGGTGCAGATGAAAAAGTTGGGGTAGAGTCGGACATAAAATATGTAAAGGTAAAAGGCATAAAAATTTACCCAGAAGTTAGTAAAGTTCCCAAAAGACAGTTTGACTTGGTAACGTCCATTCATTCGTTAGAGCATGTATCAAAACCTCTAGATTACTTAAAGAAAATGGTTGAGTTTGTTAAGTATGGAGGATACTTGGTAATAGAAGTTCCAAGTTGGAAAACTCGGGGGGGCCCTTTGGGGTTTGCGCATCTATCTCATTTTGAACCGGACGTTTTGAAGCTGATGTGTACACAAGTAGGATTACAAGTTATTCACTTAGAATTTACACCCCATTTGATTTTAATTTGCCAGCGGGAAAATAATTGAATTATTGGCAAATACTCGGTTTGGTTGAAGAAGCAGAAAGAACACCATCGTTTGCTGTAATGTATGTAATTCCATCATCATCACTATCACCTAAAGCAATACAACCAGGTTTAACAGATGACCCAACATAAATTATGGAATTCGCGTCGCCTTCTATTTTAACTGATCCTGCTGGTCCAGGATTTAAAAAAATATCCCCGTCGTTATTTGTATGTAGTTCAATATCTCCATTGGTTGTTAGTCCTGATCCAGCAGAAAGAGAAATACTACCTCCGATATTCTGGCTATCGTCCCCACCTTGAATTTCAATTTGACCTCCTTGGTTTTGAGGGTCGACACCGTTACCGGCAAACAGTTGAATATAACCTCCGTTGTTGTTAAATCCAATGGCGTCTCCACCAATGAGGGAGATATAACCATTGTTGCCACTTCTAAATTCTAAATCTCCTCCAGAATTAAAATCTCCTTCATCGCTATAGCGACCTCCTTGACCCCCAACAATCAATAGATCGATTCCCTCTGTACCACCGCTTGATGAGCCCGGAGGCGCGTCGACCCCATTGGGGGTTGTAATAAAACCTTGACCAGACTCTTCAGACCCTAGAATTAGTCGTTTGTTTACGTTATCCCAAAATAAATTGGCATTATCTTGTGTTAATTTTGTTCCATCAGAAAAGATAAGTGATCCTGCTAAAAATGAGCCGGCTCCTGTTCCACCCATTGAAATTGGAAGAAAACCATTCCAGTTAAAAGTGTGAGTGCCACCAGATGAATTTATTGAAATATTGCCAATTGCGCTTTGAAGAGATTGAGTCTGTACTGTTAGGCCATTTAAATTTTGAATTACAGCAAGTGCGGGGGAAGAGGATATCAATAAAAATGCTAAGGAGAGGATAAAACTAGCGAACCTTTTTATGTTCATTTATCTCGATTTTGTTCTTTTAGAAGGATTGTGTCAAGAGGTTTTTAATTAAATTTTTTAACTAAATCAGTTGTTTTTCCCCATCCAGGAATTTCCCCTCCAACTTCATCAATTGTTATAAAATTCTTGGCGGTTGATTTGTCCCGAAAATCTTCCAAACTCCATTTATTTTTGCTTAAATTACCTCCATGTTTAATATCGACATCGGGATATTCCGATTTCCAAGCCGAAATTAATTCAGTATTTCTTCCTCCAGGTTCAAAACCCATACTGCTTTTGTAGCCATTTTTTTCGACCTCGCTAACCCTCTCACGGTAAAATTTTAATAGATGTTCACGGTAGCAACAAAGTCCGGAAACTTGATTGGCGTCCCAATGAACAGCAAACCCATCGGTGAGTCTTACTCTCCACCAGTTTTGGTTATAGTAAAAAATATCCTTTTTTGGCGGTATAAAGTCAAAATGTGATGGGTGATAAATAACATCGTGTTCACACAAAAAGACAATATCAGAGTCACAGGCCTCGATTCCTGCCAGTATTTGTTTAAACATTGTTAAGTATCCTCTCTCCAAGGGGAAGTGAATATTTTTGTCGCCAAAATGGGGCATGGGTTTTAAGGATACCGAAACAATTTCGATATTTTTATCCTTACCTATTTTTCTAAGCTGGTCTTGGACTTTGTGGGCAATCTTGGTTTTAAGCTGATTGTCGGTATAAAAAACCATACCACGTGTTCCCGCTCTACTTTGATAAATAATGCCGGTCTTTGGCAAGCCTTCTGTGGGCTCGCCGAAGTAATATTCGCTATGGGGTAGGCTTACTTGCGGTTCGCTTTCTGTCTGATAATCTGGTCGAGATTTATCAGTAAACCTGAAAGTGTTTTCTTTTAGATGCTTTAGATCTTCTTCGGTCCAGCCTTTAACGGGCCAAAATCTTTCGACTAACCATGATAAAGGACGGACTTGTTTTGGCCAATTGTCATTGAAAAAAAGATCGTGGGCAGTGCTTTTTGCCTTTTCTTGATCACGTCCTGATATTTGGTAAGGGAAACCAAAATCTCCACCTTGAGTTCTGAACATATGAGAATACCAGGTTTTTTTGTTTACCATGACTTTTCCTCCAGATAGCCAAGTTTTAACAGCAACCTCAATTCCTTGTGAGCCCCAACTACCAAAGTTTTCGTCGCATACTCCAAGTTCCCAATATTTTTCTCTTGTAAGCATAAAACAAGATCCTTGAAGCGACATTGTTTCTGTTATTTCACCTTTGCCTTCGGGGCGCTTGGCATAATCACCAAAATATTGGAAGTGGGGGGTTGCGTCAAAGCAATATGAAACACTTTTGGGGCTGTCTTTGGCATGCCATAAAATATCTCTAGTAGTTACCTTTCCACATTCCTGCCCGTCCGGCAGGCGGGCCAAACAAGGTCCGCTCGGACCTTGATATCTTCTATGTCCCGATTCGCAAACCCAATCAAAAGCGTGCAGATTTTTCATTAAAGGCACCATCGTCCAATCGTCATGCATCTCGGCAATCATTTTTACATCAAAGCCTTTATCAAAAGAACAGTGGGCATCGACCTTCATTACATACTTTGCATGGCTTAATTTGCATGCTTGATTAGTGGCGGCTCTTTGGCCGATACTCTCTGAATTGTATATTAAACTTACCCTATCATTGTCCGGAATTCGTGGTTCCGCCCAAGCGCCGTCCAAGACTGCAATGATTTCAGTATTGCCTTCTATATTTTCCAATAAATTTTCAATAGTTTTTCCTAAAAACATTTCGTTTCTAGACGGAATTAAAATTGATAAATCGTATTTTTTCATACCTTTATATATGTGTAATATCTACAAAATTAGACAAGACCGTAGTATACGGCCTTTTACGTTTGTAGTTATAGCGGTATTTAAATAGGGGGTAGGCATTTTCAATATAGCCAAAATATTTATCATGATCTGGTTCACTGTCATGAATCACAATATAATCGCAAATTTGGGCAAGCCTAGCTATTTCTGTAACGCGCCGTTCCCTTGGTTCATGGTCAACAAAAGCAACACTCCAATGCGTACCTTCAATTTTTGCTTCATCCCAATTATTAATGAAATTAACTTCGTGAGTTTGGCTTTCAAAAACTTTATTCATATCATAATGATCTTTGTAATTTTCATATGTCACTAGTTTTCGTTTTGTATCCAAACACAACCAATGCAGAAGTGGGGTAGAAAAGACTCCCGATCCAAGCTCAAGTACAGGGCCATTGGACATTTGCATTACCTTTATAAGTATTGGCAGATGGCTTGAGTATGTAGGTGTATATGCAAAATTCATTTTTTATCCATGAAGCGCGTGCCGTTTGGTCCTCAAGTATGGGCAATCATTGTATATATCAGGTCTGACGTTTACTTTCAACCCGCTCTTTTTAAGAACGTATGAAAAAGAACATTGGTCCATAATCAGGTAACGTGAGATATGATACCACCATTCCTTTAGCATTTTTTGCACTTTTGGTGTGTTTCTATACATAAATATTCCGCCATTTACAAGCAAATCGTCCGTAAAATCAGGATCGGAATTGATTTCTGCCATCTGTTCAGCTAAAAGTTCATTTTCATATCTTTCTACCAGATACTTAGATTGTTCATTTAACCCTTGTTCCAGATACCGTGCCTCTTTCCATACAGTAGGCCTTCTTGGGTGTTTCAAGGTTACAACATCGTAGCCTTGACAATTTTTTAAAAAATACTCGATCGAATCAGGGCTGTTTAGAGCCAAATTTCCATCAATCCATAGATAATAGTCATAGCCAGGAGCCATTTGCCATCCGAAGCACTTAGGAATTTTGGCTTGAAGTCGGGGAGTCATAGCTTTAAACCGTGGTGGAAAGTTCTCGTCGGAGAAAGGGAAGTAATCATATACGAGTGATTGCGGGACAAACACTTCGGGCTTATCAAAACCACCTAAATTTGCTGTTATTACTGCTATTTTCATTATTTTTCTATATAGTAAATATGCTCGACGCCGTAGCCAGTTTTGGTTTTAATATTTTCTGTAACACTCCACTTAAGACCTTTAAAATGCTTTTCGATGTCGTTTTTGTTAAAAGAGATATCTGGTACATCAACTCCGAATTTTTTGTTTTGGGCAATTACTTTTGTCTTGTCGGTGAATGGGGTAAACAGTACGAGACAAAACCTTTTTGTAAAAGAGATGGTAGCATTGTTCAAAATATTCCCCCAATCGTAATTGTGCTCAAGAACATGGCGCATCATAATTCCGTCTACATTTGATTTATATGTTCGTAGGTCGGAAACGACATCTACAAAAGGAGTTTTGCTTCCGTCGATACCGGTGTAGCGCCCTTTGTGCAATCTTTTAAAAGCTCCTGTTCCGCAGCCCCAGTCTTCCACACTAAGTCCAGAGAGGAAATCTTCTGCCAATTGGTAAGTGACAGTATTTCCATAGCGGAAAGAAGTTCTTTGTTTAACATTTTTATACCATCCGTCCCATTTACCGAGCATGCTGTTATTCATTTTTTTGCGATTAGATATGTGTCTTCCATTTTACTATCTATAACTATTCTTTTGGTTTCAATAACATTTAGACCGCTCCATTTGGCCAGGGCTTTCATACCATCGGGGTAGTAGCGAAAAGTGTCGATTGGATACTTGTGTTCATGAATTTTAGCGGGAGCTATAATACAACAAAGTCCGCCATTTTTTAAAACACGTGCCAGCTCTTTGAACCAGACCCAAGGATGTTCGATGTGTTCAATGGTTTGGCCAGATATTACAAAATCAAAAGATTCATCTTCAAATGGAAATTTATAACTTTCTATAACTATGTCAACATTCTTACCCTTGGCAGTGTCAGCTCCGGTATATTTCCACTTAGGATTTGTAAAGAATTGGCGGTATGAACCTAAGGTTTCTTGGCCACTAATTAGGCGGCTTCCGAGATCCAAAATTTCTAAATCTTTATCGGGGACGTATTCTTTAACAAATTTTTGCATGATGTTTAGTGAATTTATATGCATATTAATCTTTGTCTAATTTTCTATACAATTTAGCAATTCTATCTATATGATATTCTTGCGCCATTTTAACTCCTCTTTTAGCATAATAAGCATATAATTGTGGGGAATTCTTTAATTCTTCTATTTTGGCGGCCATTTCATCAATATTTCTGACCGGAATGTAGTATCCGTCCATTTCGTTAAACGCTTCTTCGTAATAGGCAATAGTAGGAATCCCGAATGATGCTGCATTAATTATTCTAAGTGGATTGGCTAGAATCTTTTTCTTGCGACGATAGATTACCTGGATATCAATGTTTTTATAAAAATTGACTACATCCATTCTACTTCTATACGCAGAATAGTTAACGAATGTCATACCAATATTATTTAGCCTGTCGTTGAAATCATCTACCGAGTGCATGAATGAGCTCGGTGTACCAATATTCCCGACAGTGAATACTTTTGATCTGTCTCTTTTTATTCGCTCATAATTACAGTGGTGCTGGGGGATTAGCACTACTTTGTTGGTCGGGTGAAAATTATCAGACAAATATTTTCGATTCTGATCAGAGACCACTATTATTGATACATCTGGATTGTTAATTAGCCACCCGATTAACTCGTTGCCGTCTACAATATCCACATATGATTTTTTGGCTAATTTTGCTTCCGGTCCAAGCCATGCAGGTTTAACATAAATACAAACATCGTTTGTGTATCCGTCTACGGGATTTAATTTAGCCCCCAAATATTCAGATATTTGTTGTGCACGAATCATGGACGATCCATGCAAAATATGACGATTACTTCTGGCATACGATGGTGGTTTGGCAAAGAATGACAGGGTCATATTATTTGTTTCAATTTTTTTGCTTTTCAAAAAGACAGTTTGGGCCTAGTGCATTGTCTGGCCCTCGATATTTATCAACTTTTGAGTTGTAATTAACAAGCGCTTCTGCCACCCCTTTGCGGGTAAAAGGGATCCAGTCCTCACCATCAAAACCATTTTGGTGTTTTCTTTTACAGCGCTTTAAATGGAGTGCAGAAAAGCCGTTATATTTGACATCATGAGCTTTTATAACTTCCCATTTACCACCGTGTTCAAAATGATAAAGATCGGGGTTGTTATTGAATACCGCCTCATCTAGTCCATGGTTACGTGGTTTTTGCAAACTTATTTTGTCACAATTCTTTCCTGCAACATTTAAAATGTAACGACCGTAGTAACGAGTTACATCTGGCTCACTTTTAATTTGTTTAACGATATCTTCGAAAGAATTCAAACAAATTACATCGCCCTCGGTTTTGGCAATCCAAGTATATTTGCATTTAGAAAGTGCCCAATTTGAAAAATAAACAAATGAGTATATTGAGTTAACCCGGTCGGTAGCAAAATCTGGGTGATCTATAAAATGAGTAGCAACAGGGTATTTGAATAGTTTTATTTTCTTAAAGCGCGAAGCCAGGCGCTGAGCGATTTTTTGGGTATCGTCTTCCGAAGGCTGAACTGCTAAAACGACTTCATCAAGGTAAGGCAGGTGAGAAAGAATTGATTCTTCCATAAATTCAGCTTCATTCCTGAGCCTAAAACAACCAGATATACCAAATTTATGCTTACTTTTCCAAAATTTCTCATCAATATCAAATTTAGGACTAAACTCAGGTTCGAGTACTTTATAAATCATGTTTAGGAAAGAATTAAATCTTGTACTTTTGAATCAAATTCTGCTTCTTCAAAATCCAAAAACCATTTAGCGGTCCAAGATGTGTCTACTGAACCTATTGTTGTAGGAATACCACCATCATCTCCAACAACATTCAGCAAATTATTTAATAGCTTACTTCTAAGTTCTGGTTTAATTTGTAATTTTGATAAAATTAGACCAATTTGTGCTGAGGCATTATGACAAGCAAAAATAGGTTTAGAAGGATTCCAATTTGGCTTAACCCAATAAGTAACTAGGGTAGGGGGGATTATGACAGTTTCAACACTATTTAGAATTGCTTTAACTTTTTCGGTTTCACCTAGGGCCAAAAGCCCTTCAAGTGCATAAGCAATGTAGTGAGTTCGATCTGCCTCATCTCCAAATGGCCAATCGGTGTCTTGGGAATAAAACCATTCGGGCCTAATTCCGACTATCCCATTAACACGCAATGAATAATTTCTAAGCTCTTTGTGGTCCGTTTGGCTAAAAATTTTCCCTTCAGAGTCAGTTGCGTTATCCCTTATCCAATTTTTAGCAAGTAGAGCTGATTGTGAATAAATTTTGTTGCCAAAGTATCCCGCTGCAACTTGCAGCCCCTCAATACATGCGGCTGTATCAAAACTTCTAAACCGACCGTCTAATCCTCTGAACGCTCCACTTTCTTGAATAGTTAAAAGCCAATCGGCTAGGCTATTGGCAAGTTTTACTTTTCCATGAGCAAGTAAGGTTGGGATCATATATCCACTAACCTCAGTATAAGCGCCCTGCCCGGGCCAAGCGGCAATACCACCAGATTTAACAGTTTGATTTTGAATCCACTCCAGTACTTTATCTGTTTTTTTATTGTTCTCTATTCTTTTTGGAAAATCTTTTCGCCACAAAACACAATGAAATACTGACAAGTTCCAATCGGGGTGGGTTAATCTATTTTCCATTGCCAAATCAATTCCTCCTGCTACCTCCAAACCAGCTGTTTCAACCGCAATAAAGAATTTATTCAAATTCACGCCTTCATATACTCCGACAGGTTTTGACGGATCCGAGATTACATCAAATGTAAGCACAATAAGGCCATCTGGTTTTAAAACTCTACCAAATTCGGTTAATGCTGAAGCGATATCCACACCTTCTTCCAAGACGCTTAAACAAAAAACACGGTCGAGACTACTTTCTTTGATTTCTTTTATGGGCCTCGCAAAATCAGCAATTACAAGCTCAATATTACTCTCTCTAATTACTTGAGATCTAGCCTCATCGCGTCCATCAACTGCATAAACCTTTGTGCACTGGGTTGCCAAAATATTTTTAAAAGGCCTGTAACTATAACCACATCCCATATCTGCAACAACCATTTTAGGTTTAACAAACTGAAAGGCCCAAACGTATTCATAATGTCTTGACCACCATACAGGATGTATTGCAATCCCCGCAACGTTATTTGTGTGAATATCTGGAATCTTAAAAAAGCCATTTATCATAAGTTTTATACTTAACGCCAGCTTGGGTCGACATATTTATTAAGCATAATATCATGCCAATCTTTTCCATATTTATTCGATAACACTTCAGTCATATTTTTTGTAGCTAGTCGGTGGCGCTCGTGTGTATCCATATTCATTCGATTCATTTTATATGCAATGTCAGTAGTCTTTGTTACAGATAAGCCGTCGTATATCCACAAACTCTTTTTATTTTTCCTAGCTAAGTAACTAGTTTCTAAATCACTGCCCCAAGCCATGTACATTTTTGGGTCAAATCGGCCAATACCATTAAACCAGTCGGCTCTATATAAAGTTGAAATGTTATCTAACATCCAAGTCTGCCTTGGTTTACCTGATCCACTATCGTATAAATGTTTCCAACCAGTTGTAGAGTCTTTAGTTAAGGAGTGGGCGATTGCAACCGCATTATCGTTTTTAACTAAGAATTTAACAAGAGGCTCCAATACATCACCTTGAGTGCTTTTTGGAAAAGATGTAGAAGTAATTAATATCCAGTAGGCAAAAAACTTCTTGGGATATTTTTTTTCTAGATGATCGGCTAAATTAAGCCCTGCTAACCAACCGGCTGTAGTTTGCAGATTTTCTGTTAAACGAAGTTTTGTATACTTTGATGGCGAGGTGAGGTCAGAACCATTATCAACAACAATAAGCTCGCATGGATATTTGATGTTAGTCTTTATATAGTCACCAATTGCATCAGTGGCCTCTGGCATGTTGTAGTTAGGGAGAACTATGGCAACAGGTGCTTCATTAGTTTTTTCAGTATTTTTCATTTGCTCCAATATTTATTGTAAATTTTTTCTGCATTACCAAAAAACTCTAAATCGTACTTATAGGAATTTGGGTCAGTGAGCCCAAATCTTTTCCTTTTACCGTTTAAAGAGCCTCTATATTCAAAAGTAACAAGTGGAATTTTAGTTGTGAATTTTTCTACTTTTGCATTTGGTATATCAAATTCCGTATCGAATTTTCCTGGTTCGCCAAAACGGCGTTGATCCTGGGGTGGGGTGGGGTACTTTTTAAATCTTACAGAAAGATTATTAATGAGTGCTTTTGTTGGACTTATGTGACAAAACATTCCCGACAATTCTTCTTTTGGGTGCCAGTAGAGTTTACTTCCACCAATCCATGTGTTTGAATTAAAAATAAATGTTTCTTCGTTTGGTGGGAGGTGCGTAAAATGTTCAGCAACATATAGTGTATCATCGTCAACATGAGCAATATGTTTTGTTTTGACCTCTTTTGCGCCAGTAAGCATCTGTTTGAAGAAGTTATAATTAGATTGATCTATTTTACCTACACAAATATTATGCCCAAAGTTGATTGGTTTTTGAGAAACGCTGATAATCGGGTACTTTCCTTCCGTCACTTTAGTTAAATTTTGTCGAATCTTTTCGGCAGTATCATCTGGCATACTATTTGCTGTGCAGTAAAGTATTGTTAGGTCATTCATGTTTTTTCTCCATCATTATGCCCCATCATGCATATGATTTCTTCTCTCCAAATTACTTCCGGAAATTTCCATCTAGAAACAAAATAATAATCCCCCATATTGGTGTTTCCCGGGAATTGGAAACGGTAAAACATATCTTTTCTGTTTGGAACCAAAATCATTTGACTGCTAATGTTTCCGGGGGCTACCTCTTTCTTCTCCCAGAGAATTTTGCCATTGGGATACTTGATCCTAAATAAATTTGGCTTACCTGGGTTTTCCCTTATTGCTGTCTCCATTAGTTTTCTGTGCCCTGGAACGTAACAGTCGTCATCGTCCATAAAAGCTATATAGTCGCATGTTGATTTTGCAATTCCTTCTTTTCTCTCTAAATTGCCCCAAGTACCTGAGGGGGGAGTGTGTTGTATTACCCAAACCTCGTCTCTTGGCCCTTTTTCGATAGATGAGAGTGTCTTTTTAAGACTTTCGCGGCCGATGGTGGGGATAACAAAACTAATAGTCATTTTAGCGATGTCTGGCATTATATTTTTAAATCAGATACATCAATAAAATTACTTAAGACAGTTGTGTTTGGAATCATTCTTGTAAAATCAAATCTATATTTGTAATGCGGGTAAACATCGAAAAAGAAAGGTTTGTCAGGGTAACCATAATGCTCGGGGTCTGGAGGGTCGCTGTCATGTAAAACTACGTATTGGGCGATATAGGCGACTCTTATAGCCTCTATTCGCCTTCTTAGAGCAGAATGGTCTACTAACACAACACTCCATTTAAAATCATCAATTTTCGCGTCATCCATATTTTCTGCCAATATAATTTTATGGTTATCGTTGGCAAAAGTTTGATGCCTTTCGACGTAGTAAGGATTTTCTTCATAGGAGACAAGTAGCCTTTTACGGCTCTCGCACATTGAATGTAAAAATGGCGTACTAAAAACCCCCATTCCTAGCTCCAATACTGGCCCTTCAGTTTTATCAAGTACATTAGCCAAAACTGGCAGATGGCTTCCCCATCCTGGATTGTAATTTCTGACCCAGATTCTATTACTCATATGTCAAACAATTCCTTTCTTATCGCGTCTGCGCGTCCCCAATAGGGAAGCACGTCAATACTTTCTGAGGTAAACTTTGCATTTGCATACCTGCGCAATCCCTCACGGGTTTTACATGTAACTACAGGAATGCCAGATCCCCAAGAATATGTATCAAGTGTTGAAAAAACAACAGGGGGCTTTATCTGTTGCCAGCCATCGATATTTTTTAGTGCCTCTTCTAATTTTTGTATCCAATAATCTCTACCGCACATCTGCGCGCCTTCCATAAAGCGGTGGTTCCAATATTTTCCTTTACTATTGTATCCAACCTCTTTATACAACAACCAAACGTTTGAGTAACGATAAACATTATTATCTGTTGGGGGAGTAAATGTAAAATAATTAGGCGGATACAAAGTGTCACTTTCAGCTGCAATAGCAAACTTAGTTTTGACTTCATTAAGCCCCATTAAGAGTTGTCTAAAAGCAGTAGCATCACAATGCGGTTTTTCGCCAACACAAATATTAATTCCAAACCCAGGCAAAGGCTTTTGAGACACACTGATTAGTGGCATATCACCAATTGTAGTCAATAATTTTGCTCTAATTTTGGATTCAAATTGCTCATCTTCTTTGTTGGATGTGTAGTAAACTACGGTTGCGTCATTATTTAACATATTTTTTTATAATCTCCTTAACTTTTAACTTTTGCCCTGTGATATTCATTTCACAGTTCCAATCGGGGATTAACTCTATCCAGTGTAAGAATTCTTTTTTATTTACTAAATACCGATAAGTATCCCAAATTTTTAATTTCTCACCATTTTTACTCGCATTCCTAAAATAATTTATTAAAGTGTGGGGGTTTTTGCCCCAGGTGATGTTTCCTAGTCTTACAATTGTGTAATGTTTAAAATTTTCCTTGACCAAATCCTCCATATGTTTTTTATGGCGAGAATACTGGGTATTTGGGTTATAAAAAGCAGAAAGGGATCCAAAATAAACTAAGTGGGTTTTTTTATTTTGCTCAAGAAGTAAGTTTTCTTCCCTTTTATATTCAGTTTCCCTTGTTTCTGCACTATTGCTTACTCCTGATGCAAAAAATATAAACCCTTTTTTGTCTTTTAAAACACTTGCAATGTCGCCTTTGCCAATAATCATTTTTTTGTAAAATACCAACTGGGTTGTCTATCGTCCTTAATTGGATTTCTTTTGTCCCAGCTTGTCAACTTTAACTCATATCCATTTTCTTTTACATATTCATCAACTGCTTGTATGACTCCAATATTACCTGTTTTAGTGACATAGTAATCATGTCCTGCAATAATACCGTTACTCCGTACTTTTTTAGTCCATTCACTGACATCAGACACGACTGATTCATAAGTATGATCGGCATCAATATAAACAAAATCTAACCACAAATCAGGAATCATTTTAACCGCATCCATGCTTTTAGACTTGATTATCATGGCTCCAGAGTAGGGTTTAAGTAGGGTAGTAGCATTTTCAAAAGCATGTGGCCTTCTTTTTTCCGACCAAGAATCAATACACAAAAGATTTAAATGAGGAATGATTTCGAGCATCCTTCTGGAGAAAACACCATTTGCAACACCTATCTCAGCTCCTTTAGTAAACCCAAGCTCGGCAAAATATTTTAAAAGTTCAGTTCTATTTTTCATTCTATTTTTTCTCGAGCATCTTCCAAAAACCTCCAGTTATTGCCTTCCAATCAAAATGATTTTTAACATACACCTTCTCATCATCAGAAACCTGCTTTGCTCCTTTTGTAAATATTCCTCGGATATTTTCAGATATATTCCTGTCTTGTGGAATAAATTCTGCAAGTCCATCAAACCAGTGCCGAAAATTGGGAGTATCAAAGCAAATTGGTCTGGCCCCACACAAGATTCCTTCTATCACCGGCAGTTCAAAGCCTTCAATCTTGTGAAGTCCTGACACAAACTTACACTGGCTGTAATACGTTGCCAGGGCGCTATCATCCATGTTATTGCTATAACTAATACTACTGCTATCTTCGCCAACTCCCAACTGAAATATTGTTCCAAGTCCGCTCGCTGCCGAAATCACTTCATTTTTACATTCTAGACTAAACCTGCTGCCGCTTCCTGTACTGGCAACAATAAATTTACGCTCAGATTTCGTTTCTTTAAAAACTGCGCTATCTACACCGAGTGGGGCATAATAGAAGTTAAAGTTAGTTGGGTTTCCATCCTCTCTGCATAATTCTGGAAGATCATAATAACTCCAAACTACTTCGGCTTTTTCCCAGATAGGCAACCAGTCTTCTGTTTTAGGATTCGGGGTACTCCTTACACATAGCTGAACAATTGCATACTTCTTGCCAGCTTTATGAAGGCGTTCAGTATTGTATCTTGTGTGTCTTCGGAAACCATAAACATAAAGAATTATTAAATCGGCTTCTTCGTCTCCTTTAACAAATTCAACACCATCTGGCGCATACTTTTTAACAGCATTAATAATTCGGGATATTGCAATATCGTCTCTACTGGATTCGCTATATACTTTCATATTAAGTCAGCCAAAATCCTTTTTCTCCCACTTTTGAAAAGTCGTATTTAGCATCAATTTTTATTTGTTCTTTCCAATTTTCGGGCCAATTAGGGACTGGCCAAAACTTTTGGATTAACCATTCAAAATCGTATTTCCTATCTTTCCATTTATTATTTATCCAGTAATCAATACAAACCTGCCTGCCTCTTTCTTTTTCTTTAGAAAAGATTTTGTATTGCTCGGTCGAGAATCCATATCCTTTGCCCTTACTTCCCTTATGAAAGTGCGCATACCAGGTTTTTTTGTTGACAACTAACCGACCACCACTTAGCCATGCTTTGTTGCCAATCTCCTGTGATTCATGAGTAAATGTGCCATATAAATCGGTATCAAGTGGACCTATGGTTGAATCCCAATAACTTTTTTTCATAAACCAACAACTACCTTGCCAACTCATGGTGTCATCAATCAACACATCCTTTCTGTCATAGTGCATTTGTCTCCATTCGTTTCCATGCAAACCGTCGGTAACATCCCCTTTGGTTTTATATGGATAATCAAGAAACATATAATCAATAGGGGGGCGTCCATCCTCAATGATTTCCCACTTATCTGGATCTAATCGGAATCGTCTTGGAATAACAACCCAGTTATCCTCACAATCAGCTACTAATTTAGCGTCATAACCTTCATCAATCATACAATGCTCATCAATTTTCATAATATATTTACCTTTTGATAGTGCAATTCCATCGTTTATAGCTGTTCTCATGCCATACGAGTTATGAACAGTTCCTCGGTGGAGAACTGTTACCCTTGAATCATCTTTAAGTGGTACTTTTGGCCAGTATCCGTCCAGGACTACAATTACTTCGATATCTTCTTTTGCTTTTGTAAGTACATCATCAACGGTTTTTTGGAGATACTCCTCAACTCGAGATGGAATAATTACTGACACAATAGGCGTGATCTTCATGTTTTGTAGTTTTACATTTTAATTCGGAAAACGTCAAGAAGTGCTTGACATAGGTGGAGCTGTGCGTAGTACTTCTAAATTACTTTCAATGCCTACTTAGTTGGAGTAATATTAATTTAATGTCCAACTCAAAAATCTTCATTATTAGCTTGTTATTATTTTCATTTTTATTAACTGCATTCTTTATTTCCGGTTCATTTAGTAGTGTCTTAGCAACTGTAAATACCTGTGGTGTCGAAGTTCACCCCAATAACATATCTTCAAATTCAAGCGGTACATTAGGTTTTACTATTGAAAACAATGGTGGATCTGCGGCTATTGTCTGGGTAAAAATTACAAGTCCGTCAGCTAATTTTACTATTAACAGTGGATCATCCAGTGGCTGGTCTGGGAATGTATCGGGATCTTCAATAACGTTCACAGGTGGAACTCAAAATATTGGGAATTTAATTGGGTATGACGTCAATGTGTCAACAGGGGCAGAAACAGCCCAAGCTTCTTGGACTGTTCAAACTTCAGACTCAGCTGATGGCGCAGGAGCTGTTACGTGTAGTGGCAGTACCCAAGTCGCAATTTCAAATAGCGCAGCAGATACAACCGCGCCAGAGATTGTTGGTGGAATTACTGTTACAGGGGTTAGTGATACATCTGTTAATTTGACTTGGACCACTGATGAGCTTGCAACTTCGACCACTAACTATGGAACAACCAGCTCATATGGTTCAAATGTTTCCGGCACAAGTCTAGTAACTAGTCATTCAATAACAATTTCAGGACTTTCTCCAAATGTTACATACCATTTTTCAACAACGGTGAGCGACCAATGGGGTAATAGTGGTTCAACTGACGACAACACCTTTACAATTTCAAAAGGGGCGGCAACAACAATTACAACTACAACTACAATAACAAATGCTACGACTGTTACAAAGATTCTCACAGACACCTCGCTTCCAAGTGTTAAGATCACCACAGTTTTTACAGGAGCCTACAAAACTGCTCCTGAAATCTTGGGCACTGCTACAGATAATTCTGGAATATCTTTTGTTGAATATTCGGTTGATGATGGTAAAAATTGGGCTACAGCATTCCTTAAGGGTAAAATTGGTTCAAAATCAACAAGTTTTAGTTTTACGCCAGACATAGTTGAGGATGGTAATTATAAAATTAAAGTCAGAGCAACAGATACTTCAGGAAACATCGGAATCTCAAAGGTAAGTGAATTAGTAATAGATAGGCTCCCGCCATTAATCGGAGGAAATGTTTGGTCGATCGGTCCAATAACACTTACACCTAATAAAAATGGAGTTATAACCACATTGGCCGGAGTTAATAACCGAATCACAATGTCGGCTATTGGAGGTCCGACTTCGGTAGATTTATATATCGGGTCGGCCAAATATCCAATGGCAAAGTCCGTCGAATCTGGTCTTTGGACAGGGACAATAAATTTTGGTGCATCAGGGCTCTTTACTGTAGTTGTTAAATCAATTGATGGGGGAGGGAATGCCACAGAGCGTGATTTAAATTCTGTGATGTTTGTGAGCAGTGGGAAAGTAAATTCACAAGAAACCGCTACTAACAATGCTAAAGTAACCGTTTATCAGCAGGACGCAAAATCTAAAATCTGGAGTTTGTGGGACGCATTAAGTTTTGGACAAACCAATCCTCAGACTACAAATGACTTAGGAAATTACTCTTATTTTTTACCAAGCGGGACATATTACTTAAAAGTTACTGCACCGGGTTTTAAAAAGATTACAACTAATATTTTCAAACTTGATGACCCCACAGCTATCAACATGGATTTTGAAATGAATCCATTGGTCAAATTTAATTTCGGACCTTGGTCAATTGCTATTCCAGACGTCTTTTCAAGCACTATAGATATTGCCTTGAAACAGGTAGAAGTTCCAGATAATGATCAAAATAATAACTCATTTATAGGAAAGGAAACTCCTAATTTTATTCTCCCTAAAGTTAACGGTGGGGACTTAAATTCACTTACTCTTCGCGGAAAACCCCAAGTCATTATATTTTTAAATTCTTGGCTACCTGGTGCAACTGATCAAATATTGCAAGTTAAGTCACTTGACCCAGTTTACAAAAGTAAGGTTAGTTTAATTATGACAGAAGAAAACCTTGCCAAAATCACAGTATTTGCAAAACGCGGTAATTACGATGATTTAGCAATTGCAGCAGACCCGGATGGTCTACTTGTGACTCCATATAATCTTAATACACTCCCTACCAGTTATTTTGTTGATAGAAAAGGTATTGTTCAGAGGGTGGTTACAGGAATTGTCACAAAAGATGATATTATTAATTACATAGATAGTATATAACTTTAATATATGTTGCTTGCCCAATTCATTTTAGTTGACGCTCATTTTGTACTCTCGCTACTTGCTGCACTAGTTTTTTTTGCTATTGCCTGGCTATATTTTGACGCCTGGAGTGCAAATAAAAAGATGAAGGAGACAACGCTTTTCTTTGGATTTCTATTTTTGGCAATTTCATTTGTGGCTCAGTCAGTAATTATCGATCAAGCGCTTTTAGATCAGTCAATATTGGGGGCGGGAATTGCTGTTTTATTCAAAAATATTTTTAGAATTCTTGGATACATAATTTTAATTTATGGCCAAGTGACAGTTCCACTCCAACCTGTTCCTGAAAAAGAATCAACTACAAAGTCAAACTCAGCATTTTTTTTACCTTTAATAACCAATCCATATCTACTTTTTGCAATTCCAGTTATGGCTGCGGCCACGGGGTTGCTTTACCTTAAACGCGCAACAATAGGGCTTGAAAATCATTTAAAACCAATTGCTCTTGGATTTTTCTTTCTTTCAATTTCAGAGCTATTGGGTCTTTCTACACTTTTTAGAGATACAAATAATATTAATTTGGCGGGAGTTGTGGGTCCATTTGGGATTTTATGGATTTTAGAGAGGTTATTTTTAGTTTTCGCAATAATAACTTTTGGAAGATGGATTTTTAGTTACCTCCTCAAGAGGTTTGATATTCAGTTATTTATGATTTTTACAACTACCTCTTTAATTATATTCCTTTCAACCACGGTATTTTTTACATATGCAACCTTAAAAAACCTTACAAACGAAGCCTATGATAGTTTAAAAACTGATGTTGGGGTTTTGAGTTATTCAATCGACAATAAAAAATTGGAACTAACCTCAACATCAGAAATCGTTGCTCAAAATCCAGGAACAGCCGACGCAGTTTCCTCTGCAAATAAAACGGCTATTGGGGGCATCGTCTCACCAATCTTTTTATCTAAAAAATTAAGTTCGCTTGTAGTCACAGACTTAGGTGGTGTAGTAATTTTTAAAGCTGAGGATCCGGAATTTTCCGGGGGTTCACTTTCTGATAACCCGATTATCAAAAGAGCCTTGAGTGGAGTACCTGCAACTGGAGTTTCGACTAAAGACGGCGTAACAGCACCCATTGTAGTTATCTCTGCCGCAGTTCCTGTTAAAAAGGACTCATCTGTAGTTGGAGTAATAATATCAAGCTACGAAATAGATAACGCGTTTGTAGACGGTATTAAATCTTCGACTGGTTTAGACGCAAGTATTTATGCGGAAAACATTAGAAGTGCTACAACTTTTATAAGTCCAGACGGGGTATCGCGCTACGTTGGAATAAAAGAGGAGAACCCTGTCATCAAAAAAACTGTTCTCACAGATGGCAAGAACTACACTGGGAGCGTGAACGTTCTAAATGTTCCATATTTTGCAAGTTTTGCACCCCTAACTGACACCGACAACAATCCCGTAGGTATGCTTTTTACTGCCCGCCCACAAGTTTCTGTCCTCCAAACCGCCACGCACTCGCTTGAGCTCACGTTTTTAGTTACCGTAACACTACTTATTTTTTCCCTTATACCGTCTTATTTTGTTTCTAAATATATTTCCGATCAAATTAGATAATAATAATGGTTGATAAAATAAATAAAGAAGTTCCACAAATAGACATCAATACGCCCCTCAAAGTGGCGATAGAGGAGTCTACTGATTACAAAATGGGAGTTACTCCAAAAAATAAATTATTATATATTTTTGGGATAGTAGGCTTTATTGGAATTGGTATTCTGGTTTCTAGTTTACTCATTTTTTACTTAACAGTTTTTAAGGGAAAATCTGAAAATAAGGCTGTTACTGTGAACATAGATAGCAATAAAATTGAGGGTACACCTGTGCCTTTAAAAACTTTTGACAGGGGGAGTGTTTCCTTTGAAGTTCTAAATGGGTCAGGGGTAGCGGGAGCGGCCAAAACGGCGGGGTCAAAAGTTGAGGGGTTGGGCTATAAAGTAACAAAAACCGGAAATGGGGAACCAACAATCGGAAATAAATTGTACTTGAGGAAAGATATCCAACAATTTTCAAAAGAAATAATTTCCGACCTAACTGATTTTGGTGTTACGACAGTGTCGGGAGAACTAACTGAAGGCAATGCTTCTGCAAGGCTTATTATCGGAAACTAAATAAAAGTATGGAAGATAAAGATACTAAAAAAAGCCCGCCAAAGATATTTTTGGATGCTTCGGGTCAAGAAGCTGAGATTTTGGAAAAGCAGGTTACTTCGCTGAAATGGTTGCATTTTACGGCTGCAATCGGGGTTCCACTTGCGTGGATACCCTTAAAAATTGCAGATCCGACAGCTATCGACCCGTTAAGCTTAAGATTGGGGCTTTCCTTGCTTTCGATCATAATTCTCATAATATCTTTAAACAAAAATATAAATAGAATATGGATTCTTTACCTTACCTATCTATGGTTTATCGTTGAAGGTGCCTGGATATTGTGGATTGTTTATGCAAATGATTTGTCTGGAAACTTTATAACTGGACTGCTTGTTTCAGTCATAGCTCTTTCTATAATCTACTTTAGAGAATTGTGGCAACTGAATATGGTAATGGTTACTTTTACCCTGGCCGTTATCATTATGACTTTTATGGTCAAAGATCCAAAGATCGCGCCAATACCGTTTGTAAGTCTCACTGGTTTGGGGATATTTGTATCATATATTGTTGTAAGGTCAAGACTGATTACTCAAAGAAATCTCACAGATAGCTGGCTTTTTGTTTCTACAATTTTTGAAGAATCTCAAGATTGCATTATGGTTTCCGATTTTAATACCTGGGAAAATATTTATTGCAATAAGGCGACTGTAACAATGTTTGCCCTAAAAGGAAAGGAAGACGTTATAGGCAAACACGGCCCGGAATTTATTTTCGGTGGGGTAAGTCTCAAAAATGTGGAGGATGCCAAAAAAGCACTTGCCGAAACTGGTGTTTATCGCCGGGAGGCGCTTTATTCCAGAACAGACGGCAGTCAGTTTTATTCGGATACTATCGTTTCTGTTCTATTTATCGGAAGTAAGAAATATCTATTAACAAGGATTTCTGATATCACAAAGATTAAAAGTGCAGAGACAGTGCAGCAGAAAACCATTGAACAGATTCAGAGAATGAATGAATTAATGACGGGGAGAGAACTCAAAATGGTAGAACTCAAAAAGACAATTGAAGAATTAAAGAAAAAAATAGCATGATTTTTAATGCAAAAAAATGAATAAAAAGGTATTAATAATCACTGTTTTGTTTCTAATAGCTACTCCGTTGTGGTTATTTGTCATTGTCCCAAAATTGCCCCTTTATCGCCCCAACTTTTCATTCATGGCTGACGTTTCTTCGATAGACAATTTTTTTGATGAAAAAAAGCAGGAATTTGGGGGCGAGATACCGTCAAAAACAATTTTTAGTTATGATGTAGCGAGTTCAAAAAATGGGGTACTACTCGTCAATAACATATTTGATGTGCGAACCCTACAAGGGGATAAAATATTTTCGGTATCCCGCAGTTTGGGAATTAACCCTTTGACTGGAGCTAATATTAAAGGTTTTGGCGATCATGACCGAGATGGTTATCTTTTTGCTCCAAAACACCTTCAAAAGGGGCAACCATTTACTTATTGGCATATTAATTACGATGGCCCTGCAAATATGCAGTTTGTTTCGGAAGAGCGTTTATTTGGACTCAAAGTTTACAAATACGAAACAAATTATGAAGGCGTAAATATTGATCAAACTAAAAATCTAACTAATCTTCCGGGAGTTGGAGTAACCCGTGGAATAATACTTGATCCACATTTAATGCTGTGGGTAGAGCCCGTTAGTGGGCGAATGGTTAAATATCAAGACGAGACAACTGCTTATTATTATGACCTCGTAACTGCTAAGAAGCTTTTCCCATGGAACAAATTTCACAACAATATTACAGATGACTCGGTAAAAAATTTGGCTTATGATGCGTATGCGGCTCGTGCAACGCTTTTTCTTCAAGAAATGATAGTCCCTATATTAATTTTTCTATTGGGATTATTCTTTATTTTTAAAAGCACATTAACCGAAAGTAATTATTCGTCAATGGACCGTTTCCGATTTGGTTTCGTAAAAATTGTTAGTTTCTTGACAATTTTGGTTGGGATAACAGTTATTTATGGTTGGGTAGTTGATAACCCGTTTTTAAAGGGTGCTGTTCCCGGATTTCCCACTATGAAATTTACCACCGCTATAGCCCTTATACTTAGTGGAATTAGCCTTTATTTATTAACTGCACTGTATGGGGATAACGAGGAGATTGCGGAACTGTTTTTACCTATTTCCACATTAAGTCTCTCCCTTCTAATGACGACGATTTTTATTTCTTCTATATTAGGAATTAAAACCGGCATCGAAAATTTATTTTTTCAAGAGTCGCAGAGTTCAGTTCGAACAATTATTGCGGGTAGACCTTCGTATGGGACGCTTATTGCGTTTTTATTAATTATTATTAGCGGAATTGTCGGAATTCTAACCAAGACTCGATTGTCTTTGCTAATAACTATATGTGGAGGGCTTATTTGTGGGATTGGATTAACTGCTTTTTTTGGCTATGTTCTCAATATTCCGTTACTTTTCTTTTATCATAAGGCTGTAGATACGGGAATGGCAATAAATACCGCTATCCTGTTTTTTTTCTACGGATTGGGATTGGTCACTTTGGGAAGATTAGATAAGGAGACTTAAATACATATGAATTTACGATACAAATTTCTTGTTACAGTACTATCAATAGTATTAATCCCATTATTTTTTGTCAGTTTGTTGAATTTTTCAAATGCGCGTCAGCTTTTAACTGAACAAACATTGTCAAAATTGAGTACTTCAAGGGATTTTAAAGTTGAACAAATTGAAAAAGGTATAGAGGACGATATAGAAAATTTACATTTATTAGAAAATAGATTACAAATACAGGGTCTTCTAGCTAATTACAATAGAAGTAAGAGCCCCCAAGACCTAAACAAAATAAATGAGATTTTAACAGATGCAAAAACTGAAGTTGCGGATTTTCAAGCTATTCATATATTAAGTGTTGATGGGCAGGTTGTTGCTTCAACCAATTCAACTATAATCGGACAAGATAAATCTCAAGATCGGTTTTTTTTGCAAGGAATTAAAGCCGATTCTGCAAATGTTTTTTTAAGAAACCAAGATAACCAACTCTCTCACTATTGGTCTGGGCCACTACTCGTTGGGGATAAAACAATAGGTGTATTGGTAGTTCAAACGAACGCAAGTAACGAAACAAGCATTGTTACAAATTACTTAGGGCTAGGGAGTACAGAAGAATTCTTGCTTGCAATTCGAGAAGGAGATCGTGGAGTCTTTACCCATCCTTTAAAATTTGACAAAGACGCTGCTTTTAATAGAAAAATAGATTTAGATGGATCAACACCCATGGCCCTTGCTCTTGTAGGCAAAAACGGGGTATTTACTGACATAAAGGATTATCGGGGAGTAAGTGTTTTAGCTGCAACTTATTACTTTAAAGACCTAGACGCAGGCTTGGTCGTAAAAATGGATAAATCTGAAGCTTTTTCTTCAATCAGTAATTTACAAACATCTTTGTTTATTATAACTTTTTCTGTTTTAGTATTCACACTTCTTGCTGTTTTCTCACTGGCAAGAACTTTCACCGAGCCAATAATCAAGCTGTCTGAAGTTGCGAATAAGTTTGCTATTGGGGATTTTACGACCGTAACAACAATCGTGACTACCCGAAAAGATGAATTAGGGACGCTAATTCGCGCGCTTAATACAATGGCGATCAAGATTAAAGAGTCTCATGACACTCTCGAAGGAAGGGTCCAAGAAAGAACTGACGAGCTTGAGAAGGTGAATAAGTTGATGATGGGGAGGGAACTTAAAATGATTGATCTCAAAAAAGAGATTGCAAGCCTGAAGAAGGTTAAGTAGAATAAAATATGTATATTGAAATCATATATTTAGTTTTAATCGTTTTTGCTTTATTCCAAGTATTTCCTGCCGTAAAGGAGTTAGGAAAATCATCACTAGGAAACACATTTAAACATTTTTTAACAGTAATTTTACTCTTAGGTGGAATTAGGCTTTTTTTCTTTTTTACTGACAATCACATAATTCTTGCAGAGGAGGCCACAGTAATGACTATTTGGCATCTAATGTTTTATTTAGCCATTGCAGTACTAATCTTTGTAAACCGACAACTTTTGGTACTCGTTGATCCAAATGCCAAAAAAAGTCAGATTAGCCCGGCGACTTTAGGAATTTTATCGGTAGTAATAATGGCGGGATTATTCCTGATAGCGCAACCATTTAATGAGTCTATCGCCTCACGTATCGAAGGAACGATTTGGGACATGATAGGAGGGTTTCACCTTATTGCTTTTGTGTTTGCGGGGGTTGTTTGGAGCTCACTTGTCTCAATTAAAAATAAATATGCCAGTTCAATTGGCCCGATGGTTACACCACTTTTAATTTCAGTTGGAACTCTTTCTGTAATTCATCTTTGGGAACTTTTGAACGAAAGCTGGAAGGTTATTAATGTAGGGGAGTTTGGAGAGACTTTTGAAAAATATCTTTGGATTGTAGTCTACTTTTTTGTCGCTTATGCCTTCTGGGTGGTGCGAAAACATTCTCAAGCTAAAATTTCAGGCTCTTTAGTCAACGCAAAATTGTCATAAATTGAGATTATGGCAAGTGTAATAAGTGTTGCACTAATTGTAAAAAATAGGTCTGAAATATCTCCATTCCAATATATTTGATTTGCCGTCCTATATGTAAACAAGAAATCTCCAGACATCTGGACGAGTAGCCCAACAACTAAAATTGCCACACCTTTATTGATTTTTCCGCCACCAAGACGAAGTGTAAGATAGGCGAGTGTGAACAAAATTGTATCTCCGACTGGGTAAGCTATATTCGTTATTTTATTTAGAAGTGTTAATTCTTGAGATATGTCAGGCTTGATGATAAAACCAACTATAAGTACAGCTGAAATTGTAAAAATAACTACCCCTTCAATAGTTTTACCAATTGTCACAGCGGAGGTGACCATTTTAAGTAATGAGATGCACCCAATAGCGATGAGTGAAATAAAAAGTATAAAAAAGAAATCAGCGATTGACGGATATGGGACACCAATTTTAGCAATCAAGTTAAAATATACCCAAATCAATAGCCCGATACCATAACTAGCTTGCCCAAGACCCAGAAAGAGTAGGGTTTTTCCAACCGAACTGCTTAGAGATAGTTTTGTTGCCCCCCAAATTCCAACAATTGCTCCAGCAAAAAAAAACATCGAGTAGAAAAGATTGTAGTAGTAATTAAGTGGAGTAGTTTTGTCGGGGATAACTTGCAAATAGGCACCAATTGCCAACACCATGATGGCGAGTCCAATAACAGTATTAGCTTTATTAAATTTCATGTTAATTAAAGTTACACTTTGGTAACAAAAAAGGCAAATATAACCAAAAAAGTATAATATTAAGCTGTAT
>DASSIE010000017.1:0-4119 GCA_035692185.1 Patescibacteria group bacterium
TACAGATGGAGAAATATATGACGACAATTCTAAGTCAGAGTTTGTCAATGTCATAGATGTTGACGGAACAGGAAAAAAAGATAGATGGAATTCCAACAATGTTAAAAGATTGACCCTCAGACCAGAATCAGAACAGGAAGCTTCTTCTATTGATTAATCTCCTTTACTTTGTCCCTAATCTGAGCAGCTAGTTCAAAATTAAGGTCCTGTGCGGCTAGGCGCATTTCGGTTTGTAAGTTTTTAATTAATCTCTTTTTCTCCATTGGTGTCATTGCATCAATTTCTAAATGTGGCAAACTTTGGAACACTGGTTCTTTGCCTCCAAAAACCCAAGAAGGGGTTTCTTTTTCGCTTCTATCTACTATTTTCTCCCTAATTGCCTTTTCTACGCTTGTTGGGGTAATGTTGTGTTTTTTGTTATACTCAAGCTGGTACTCACGGCGCCTTTTAACCTCCGAGAGAGCCCTCTCCATAGACCCTGTGGTTCGGTCGGCATATAGAATTACGTGGCCCTCAATGTGTCTGGCGGCCCTACCCATCGTTTGGATAAGTGTTACGTCGCTCCTCAAAAATCCTTCTTTGTCGGCGTCTAAAATTGCTACCAATGTAACTTCTGGCAAATCCAAGCCTTCTCTTAACAAATTAATTCCGACCAAAACATCGTATTTACCTAGTCTTAAGTCATCCAAAATGTCCGTTCTATCCAAGGTTTTTACATCCGAGTGCAAATACTGAACTTTTAATCTTTGCTCATTCAAATATGCAGACAAATCCTCCGCCGTTCTTTTGGTTAAAGTTGTTACTAAAGTTCTTTGCTTTTTTGCGGTAGTTTTTTTAATTTCCTCGATTACATCTTTAATTTGGTCTTTAACTGGTCTAATTTCCACGAGCGGATCTGGAATTCCAGTAGGGCGAACGAGGAGCTCTACGACTCCGTCTACAGCATATGGACTACCGACTACAGCTTTTGTTTTTGGTTTTTCTGTAGTCTGTAGACTATGAGCTGACTGCTGACTCATCGAAATTTCCCATTCATTTGGAGTAGCACTAGCTGCTATAAAGTTCGGAATCCTACGCATAAACTCTTCAAATTTAAGTGGGCGATTGTCCAGAGCCGAAGGCAACCTAAAACCATAATTAATTAAAGTTTCCTTGCGTGACCGGTCACCATTAAACATGCCTCTGATTTGGGGGAAAGTCATATGGCTCTCGTCCGCCATTAAGTTCCACTCCGTACCATATGGTTCGTTAAAATAATCAACAAGTGAGTATGGAGCGTCCCCCGGCTTTCTGCCATCAAAATATCTTGAATAATTCTCAATTCCTTTTACATAGCCCATTTCCTGAATCATTTCCAAGTCATATGTAACTTTTTGGGCAATTCGGTTTGCCTCAAGTAACTTTCCTTCAGTCTTAAACTTAAAAACTTGTTTTGCTAAGTCTTCTTTTATTAACTCGAAAGTATCTTTGTAAGTTTCGGGGTTAGTCATAAAATGCTTAGCGGGGTAGAGGGTAAAATTTGATGAGCCCTCGGATTGTGGAATCGGCGAACCAGTAATCGGATTTATGTGCTCAACTTTTTTAATATCTTTCTCTCCAACCTCAATTCTTATAGCTTCATCTAAGTATGATGGGAAAATATCTATTGTGTCACCTCTAACTCGGAAGGTGCTACGATTAAATCCAAATTCACTTCTTTCGTATTGCAAGTCAATTATGCGATCGATAACCTGTTCACGATTAATTTTCATTCCTTCTGCGATTTCAAACACAAACCTGCCGTATTCCTTTGGGTTACCAATGTTATATATACAAGAAACTGAAGCTACAACAATTGTATCTTTGCGGGTTAATAAGTTTGCAGTTGTAGCTAACCTTAGTTTGTCAATTGTTTCATTTATTGCAGAATCCTTTTCTATATAAGTATCAGTTGAAGGGATATAAGCTTCTGGTTGGTAATAATCGTAGTATGAGACGAAGTAACTAACCGCATTTTCTGGAAACAAATCTCGCATTTCTTGATAAAGCTGTGCGGCAAGTGTTTTATTGTGGGAAATAATAAGCGTCGGCCTTTGAGTTTTTTGAATAACGTTGGCCATGGTGTATGTTTTTCCACTTCCTGTTACACCCAAAAGTGTTTGATATTTACGGCCACCCAAAAGCCCTTCGCTTAGTTGTTCGATTGCTCGCGCCTGATCTGGAATTGGTTTGTATTTGGATACTAATTTAAAACGCATTGTTTATTTTAACATTTTGAAGATGTATCCGCATACGGGTATTGTTTGGAATTGACTAAGAAAGATATAGTTGACGCATTCGGGTAATGTTCGTATATTAAATCATGGCATTAATAGTCTACAAAAGACAGCAACAAATCTTGGATTTTATTAGACAATTTATTCAGTCTAATGGTACCGCTCCAACCTTACGCCAAATAGCTGATGCTATTGGAGTTTCTTCTCTTGCTACAGTCCATGAACACTTACAAGCGTTGGAGGAAAAGGGCTTAATTAAGCGGAAAGCCGGCAAGGTTAGATCAATGGAATTAACAGCAAGTGAAGTTAATTTTGAACCAGGTGGATTTGATGTTCCAATTTTAGGTTTTATTGCAGCCGGGCTACCGATTGAACCTTACACCGATCCAAACGCAACAATGGCTATTCCCCAAGCAATGGCCAGTGGAAAGAAGCGAACTTATGTTTTGCAAGTTAGGGGAGAAAGTATGATAGAAGATGGCATTATGGACGGCGATCATGTAATTATCGAGCAAACAGAAGCCGCAACTAACGGCGAAATTGTTGTTGCACTACTAGACAACGGCATGGCAACATTAAAAAGATTCTTTAAAGAAGAAACTCGCATTCGCCTTATGCCAGCCAACGCCAAAATGTCACCTATTTTTGTTAAAAATGTTAGAATTCAAGGAAGAGTAGTGGGACTCGTCCGAAGATACGGGAAGAATTAAACCACTCTATTCTGTGGTTTACCTTTTACTAAAGCAGTTAAATTGCTAATCCAAATATTGTGTAAATTTTCCAAAGCCTCTTTTGTATACCAAGCAAATCCCTTTATTCCAATTGCATTCTCAATTTTTGCAAGCGGTGTGTGAACCAAATCTTCACCCTCATAACCATATGAGTCAACTTTGCCCGATTTCAGAGCTTTGGCCATTTCTTTTTCATCAACCAACTCTCGATCCACAGTATTAACAATAATCACACCTTTCTTCATTTTCGCAATTTCTTTTGTACTGATCATATTATTATTTGTTTCTTCATGAGTAGAATGAAGAGAAATTGCATCAGATTGTTTTAATAATTGATCTAAAGTTACCATTTTGACTCCTTTTACGGTCTTCTTGCTACGATTGTAAGCGATAACACTCATTCCAATTCCTCTCGCAAGTTCTGCCACTCTGGTTCCAATATTGCCCAGTCCGATAATACCTAAAGTTTTACCTTTTAACTCAAAACCTTGATCTAAGAAATATTTACCTTTTTGAGTTCGTCTATCTGAAATAAAAATTCTTTTAGCTAGGCCGAGAAGAAGTGCTATTGCTGTTTCTGCAACCGATTCGCTTGAATATCCAGGAATGTTGCTTACCGATAAGCCTCTCTCCCCACATAATTCAAGGTCGACCCAACCAAAAGAAGTAGTAGAAAGACATATTCCTTTTAAATTTTGTGAAGACTTAATTATTTGAGTTAATTTATCCTTAGCCTTTTCAAAACCTCCAAGTGGATCCGGATCAACACCAATAATTTCAGCATTTTTTGCCATTTCCAAAAGCTTAGATATTGGTAATTCTTTTCTATCCTTTGTATACGAAACATTCCCAAATGAAGACAATTGTTTTTGTTGGTCAGGAGTAAAACCAGTCCTTGGATTAAAGATTACAATTTTCATTAGTTGAAATATAGGCTAATCTTTCTTTCTTTTCAAGTGGTGGTAGATATACCAAGCAACTCCGGCAACTCCAAGTCCAATAATTAAAAATTGAAACTTGCGGAAGAACGGGTCAATGGCCAACCAGTTCTGGCCGAGTTTAAGACCTAAATAGGCTAAAGCCGCAGACCACAAAAATGAACCGACAAAAGTATAAACACTAAACTTGGTTAA
>DASSIE010000018.1:0-3301 GCA_035692185.1 Patescibacteria group bacterium
AATAAAGGAAGCAAGGGAGAAGGGAGTTTTTAAATGTCCAAAAAATGGATGCTTTAATTGTAGACCCCTCGAGCGAGTTTTAAAGGGCGAAGGGGAGCTGGTTGGAATAAGCGGAACAAGGCAAGATATTTATATACTTGATTGAATAAATTTTTGAATACCAGAAAAATTAAAATTCCCGGCCTTTGGAACTAATATAAATTGTTTATCAAAACTTGTGCTGGTATTTAAAACATTATCTGTAGTCAAATGAATTTCTGATAACTGGTACTGGCTTGTGTTTCCAAAAACTTCAATTAAATTTCTGATTGTTTTAATATCTAAATTTGTACGAACAATTTTAACCAACGTGTCAATTGTTTTGCTTGTTTTATCAAGTGAGTGCGCAGAAATTAATTTATTTAAAACCCCTTTTAATATTGCGAATTGCCTTTCACTTCTGCCAAAATCACTATCCCCATGGCGGGATCTTACAAACTTTAATGCAGTGGTGCCATCAATACTAACTGGCCCTTTATCAAAATGTAGGCGTTCATAGCGGCAGGTAAATTGTTTTTCCAAATCAAATCCAGAATATTTATTTTTAAGTACAAATATTTCTTCCTCAGTTTTACCACACACGTTATTTTCTTCCCCCAAAATTGGATAAAATGCATCGTCGAATGCCTTTGGAACATCAACTGTAATTGCTCCTAAGTTATCTATCAGTTTTACAAACCCACCAAAGTCGACTGAAACAAAGTAATTAATTGGTAGTCCTGTCACGTCCTTTACTGGCCCACCTACATTTTGGAAACCATTTAAAGACCCTTCGGCATTTATTTTATGATTACCCCGAACCCATAAATCTCGCGGAATGGAAATTAAGGTTGCCTTTTTAGTATTGGTATTAACATGAACAACAATTATGCTATCTGTTAGGTAACTCCCCGAGTGGCCTTCCCCGCCATAACCCAAAAGCAGAGTATTAAAAATTCCTTTTTGATCATCAATTTTAATAGGGGCATTAAATTTAACCAAACTGTCAGGTGTAGCTTGGGCTGGAGAATTTTTTGTACCAACTTTAGAAAATGTGAGAGTTAAATATGTGATTGTAAAACCTAAAATAAATATTCCAACTAAAAGTGTACCAATTGCAAAATTTTGCCAATTCGCTTTAATTTTCTGAATCATGTGGAATTAATTATACATTAGGTTTAGTATTAAATTATGGACCTGTCCTGGTACAACACTTTAAATAAACCATTTTTTAATCCACCTTCTTGGGTTTTTGGTCCAGCTTGGACAATTCTTTATATTCTCATGGCAATCTCTTTTTATTTAGTTTGGAGAAAAGGAATAAAGATAAAAAAAGTAAAACAGGCAATTATTGTTTTCTTTATTCAATTAGCACTTAATCTTGCATGGTCTCCAATCTTTTTCGGTGCACATAATGTTTTGTTAGCTCTGATCGTGATAATTTTTATGATTTTTTATATTGTCAAAACAATTCGGCTATTCTCAAAAATTGATAAAACCGCTGCATATTTACTATATCCATACATTGCTTGGGTTAGTTTTGCCACACTTTTGAATTTTAGTGTTTGGCTTCTAAACAAATAGTTTTTCGGGTATAATCATGATTATGGATTTGTTTGAAAAGATTGTAGCTCTTGCAAAACGTCGTGGTTTTGTTTATCCAACCTCTGAAATTTATGGCGGCATTTCTAATTCTTATGATTATGGCCCCGCAGGAACTGAACTTTTAAGGAATATTAAAAATATTTGGTGGAAAGAATTTATAAACGACAGAGACGATATGGTTGGGCTTGATACACAAATTATCTTGCGTCCAGAAACTTGGGTAGCTTCAGGGCATGTTGGTGGATTTTCTGATCCGATGGTTGAGGATCTCAAAAACCATAAGAGGTACAGAGCAGATCATTTAATCGAAAAGATCATTACAACTGGAGATAAGTCGGTAGAGGAGATGTCAGTTGATGAAATGAATGATTTTATCAAAGCAAATAAAATCAAAAGCCCTGACGGAAACTCTTTAAGCGAAATTAAATCTTTCAATTTATTGTTCGAAACATCAATTGGAGCTGTGAGCGGAGAAAAATCAACAGTTTATTTAAGAGGTGAAACTGCACAAGGAATTTTTACTAATTTTAAACAAGTACTGGACTCTTCCCGAGTAAAACTTCCTTTTGGAATAGGCAATATCGGTAAAAGTTTTAGAAATGAAATTACCACTGGGCAATTTATTTTTAGAACTTTGGAATTTGAACAAGCAGAAACTGAATATTTCTTTGACCCGGAAAACTCTAAGTGGGAGGAAATTTTTGATGGGTTTAAAGATTCTATGTTTAAATTTGTAACTGAAACTTTGGGTGTTTCAAAAGAAAACTTAAAATGGCGAAGACACAGTGATAAAGAAAGAAGTTTTTATAGTAAAGATACATATGACTTAGATTACAAATTTCCATTTGGTTGGAAAGAGCTTTGGGGAATTGCATATAGAACTGATTACGATTTAAAGCAACAAATGGACCATTCTGGAAAATCTTTGGAATACGTAGACCCAATTAGCGGCCGCAAATTTATTCCACACGTTATTGAACCGGCAGTTGGAATAAACAGAATATTTTTAATGCTTTTGGCCGATGCTTACTCTGAAGACCCTTCGGATGACTCAGGGCAAGTTAGAATTGTTTTAAAATTAAATCCAAAAATTGCGCCATATAAAGTTGCGGTTTTTCCACTTTTAGCTAATAAACCCGAACTTTTGGAAAAAGCACAAAGTGTTTACAAAACTTTAAAGAAAAACATGGTGGTTACCTGGGATGCACGGGGAAATATTGGTAAACGATACTTTGCACAGGATGAGATTGGAACCCCTTGGTGTGTAACTATCGATTTCCAGACGCTTGAGGACAATACTGTTACGATTAGAGATAGAGATTCTGGAAAACAAGAGAGAATGCTTGTTGACAAGCTTCCCCAATACTTCCAAAATGAATTAATATGAAAAAGTATCTTCCATTTATTCTCCTTGGTTTTGGGCTTCTTGCAGTTATTTTTGTTGTTATTCTTGTTAAGAATTCTAAAAATACAAATACAGAGGACGAAAATGAAGCGGCAGTACCCGAGATTCCAGTTGAGCAAAGACCGGTTGTAGCTCTTATTCCTACAAATAACTCCGCTGTTCCAAATTCTGATGGGCACTGGCTAGATTTTAAAGTACAAAAAATAAACGTTTTGGGAGCTGCTTCTATGGATTATGAACTTATCTACTCAACAGCTAGTGGTGGCCAGCAGG
>DASSIE010000019.1:0-21028 GCA_035692185.1 Patescibacteria group bacterium
CCTTTATTGCCTTCAAAAAGAAAGTGAGCAATCCCGCTACCATCGGGGTTTATTTCTATATTGCCGTCACTTCCGTCAGCGGTTTTAATTGTGACTGCTTGGCCTTCCATTAGGAAGTTTCCGTACTTGGCTTTAATTGACGGGGACTGGCTAGTTAAAACTATGTTTCCACCAGCGTCGATAGCAGGGGTATTGGCTGTTGAAATTGGAATCCGTAGGGAAGCTGAATCTGATCCCAATTCCGGCTCAAGGAAGAGCATGTTGTTCTGGAAGAAAAGATCATTCGGAACACTATCTAAAGATATCAAAGCCTCTCCGTTTGAATCTGTTGTCACTTGTTTAGGATCACTTGTATAAACAGGAACTCCGTCTTTTTCTGTGCTAAATAATTTAAAAGTTAAAGTTTCTGAGCCTACTTGTGGTTCGCCATTAGCATTAGTTAATTTCAGCTTCGCAAAAAGATTCCAACCACCATTAACCGCTGTGCCTGCGGGAATTGAGGCGGGTGTTTGCTCAGGTATGGCGCTAATCAAATTGTTATTTTGTTCTGTTTGAATACTTGCCTCTTGAGCGAAGTTTGTAATAAACGGAATCGGAAATTTAAGCTTAAAAGTTAAAAGAAATATTAATATAATAAGGCCAAATGTAACACCCACAATTGCATATGTTTTTCCACTAACATTCTTTTTTATTTTAATTACTTGGCTTGACCCATAATTGGGTTCTTGGGGGCCAGGAGCTTGTGCCATCGGGTTTTCTGAAATGTGCCCTGCTCCTTTTGCCCAATCAAAAAATCTATTCAATGAAATTGATTTTCTTTTGGCTGTTGAGACGGAAGAATTTTTAGAAACTTCATCTTGGTAGGCCTTAATTGTTTCTGGTGTTATGTTGGGTAAAGTGTTCATATTGACTGCTTTGATTCTAGCCAAACCAAGAACTGCTTTATATCAGAAAGATAGTTTTTGATAGTGTTTTTTGATATCTTCTCTGATTCTAGGTACGATTTGAACTCAAAAACAGCTGGATGGCTTAACAGGTTTGTTTTAATTTCTTGATCATTGAATTCTGTTATGTTTTCAATTCCCGACATAAAATCAGCATCAATTACTTGAGTAGAGGTTAAAAAGCGGGATAAATGTCTTAAGGTTGAAAGCCTTCTGTTTGCAGTTTTAAAAGAAATTACATCTTTAACAATTTCATTTTTGTATTCGAGTACAATATCACGGCTTATGAAGGGCACCGCATCTGTTAAATTTTCAGCATATGAACCAAATGATCTAACTTTAGCTATCAACCAATTCGTAAAGTGGGTTACATCACTTCTGTAATTTTTATGTGATTTAGGCGAGATACCTAAACTTAATAAGTATTTACCAAAATTTATTTTGATTGTGTCTAATTCTTTTTGCATTTTTATTTATTAAAATTTAAGGCTAGATTACACTAGTTATACTTATTACATTAATATTAAAGTGTTAGTTTAGCCTGTCAATAGCCTCTAATAGATCAGATATTGTTTTCAAATTTTATTATCTTTCACACAGTATGTAGTATAATTACCGCACGCTATTTACGCACGATGTAAATTGACATCCTTGATTATACGTACCTTATAACCACTAAATTTACCTGTTTTTGGTCAAAATGTTAGCTTCAAATTTAATTTGCGGAGAAGTGCGTTTATTTTTGCATTAGCATATAGTTTGCGGAGAATGTGTTAGTTTTAGGCTTATTTTCGTTGTTTTTTTTGAATAATTATAAAAAAATTGATCTTTATTTTTTGTACTTAAAATTAAATGTAATTAGCAGAAGGCGAGTTTAAGCGCTACGAAAAATTGATGGGGTTTCGCTCCGAAGTATTGGGAATTATTTTATTTTTGAAGCTGTAATTTTAATTTAGCTTTAAATTGTCTAAGAATTGCTTTTTAGTGCGTTTAAATTTAGAATCACTATATATGTCTGCAATCGATAAATATAATCATATATCAATAGAAAATAAATGGCAAGAGAAGTGGCTAAAAGAGGGCACGTTTTCTCCGAATATAAAGACTGCAAAGAAGCCATTTTATAACCTCATGATGTTTCCTTACCCATCAGCAGAGGGCCTACATGTAGGAAATATGTACGCCTTCACCGGTGCTGACGTTTATGGACGTTTTAAAAGGATGAATGGCTATGACGTTTTGGAGCCAATCGGTCTTGATGGCTTTGGAATTCATTCAGAAAATTATGCAATAAAGGTAGGAAGGCACCCAAAAGAGCATGCGGAGATTTCACAAAAAAACTTTTATAAGCAACTTCATATGATTGGGGGCTCTTTTGATTGGGAAAAAACTCTAGAAACTTACGATCCAAATTATTACAAATGGACACAATGGTTGTTTATTCAAATGTTTAAGGCAGGTCTTGCCTATAAAGACCGTGCCATTGTTAACTGGTGCCCCACAGACAAGACTGTTTTATCTGATGAGCAAGTAGAGGGCGGCAAGTGCGAAAGATGTGGTTCAGAAGTCACTAAGAGAAGTATGAGCTCATGGTTTTTTAGGATTACTAACTATGCAGATAGACTTTTAGATAATATTGAGGAAATCAAATGGCCGGAGAAGATTAAAATTGCACAAAAGAACTGGATAGGCAAGAGCCAAGGTATGATTATTAATTTTAAGAATGAAGATGGTTCCGACATTCCAGTATTTACGACTCGACCTGACACTTTAAACGCAGTTACATTCATTGCAACATCAGATGAGACTATGTATGACGAGAAAAATGAAACCAAGATAGGCGAGTTTACGGGTAAATACGCGATCAATCCATTTAATAATAAAAAAGTTCCGATATGGAAAACAAATTATGTTGCACCAAGATATGGAACAGGAGTTGTTATGGGTGTGCCTGCACACGATGATCGTGATATGGATTTTGCTAATAAATATCATTTAGATATTATTAAAAAAGAACCAGACGAAAAGCTGTGGAAGCTAATAGAAAAAAATAAGTGGGGTAAAATCCATACAAACTACCATCTTCGTGATTGGGGAATTTCCCGTCAACGCTATTGGGGTCCTCCGATTCCTATGATTAATTGTAAAGATTGTGGCTGGCAGCCAGTTCCAGAATCTGATTTACCAGTTCTTTTACCAGATATTAAAGAATTTAAGCCACAAGGAGATGGAACCTCGCCTTTACACAACGCGCCTGAGAGTTGGAAAAAAGTTAAATGTCCTAAGTGTGGTGAGACGGCTGAGCGTGAATTGGATGTGTCTGATACATTCCTTGATAGTTCCTGGTACTTTTTGGCATACCCTAATTTAGGCACGGAGGAGTGGGGTGGGAATGAAAGTCCATTAAATAAAGAAATAACCAAAAAATGGTTACCGGTTAACACATATATAGGCGGGGCAGAACACGCAGTGCTGCATCTTTTGTATGCCAGGTTTGTAACGATGTTCCTTAAAGATCAAGGCTTTATAGATTTTGAAGAGCCATTTCCTTTCCTTTTTGGCCACGGCTTGATCATTAAGGACGGTGCAAAGATGAGTAAAAGTAAAGGAAATGTAGTCAACCCCGATGAATACATAAATAAATTTGGAGCTGATACATTAAGGACGTATTTGATGTTCTTAGGTCCATATGATCAAGGTGGAGATTTTAGAGATAGTGGCATTGAAGGAATGGGTAGATTTATCCAAAGAGTCTGGAAAACAGTTAATGATCCAAAAATCCTCGCTGACTCGGATAGAAAAGACGTGTATAACAAACTCCATCAGACTATAAAAAAAATAACAGATGATGTGTCTAACTTTAAGTATAATACGGCGATTTCAGCCTTAATGGAGCTACTTAACCTAATACAAGATAAGGGGGCAGATTCTGGGGTATTAAAAGTGCTATGCCAAATGTTGTCACTATTTGCCCCACACATAACAGAAGAGTTGTGGGTAAATGTCTTGCATCAGCCATTCTCAATTCATACAAGTAACTGGCCGGAACATGATGCAAAGTATCTTAAAGTAGATCAAGTTACTATCGTGGTACAAATAAACGGGAAACTCCGATCGCAATTAGCAATTAGCAATTCTCAGTTTTCAAAAGAGGAAATAGAAAGTTTAGCAAGAAAAGATGAAAAGGTCTTCAAATGGCTGGATGGCAAAGAAATTAAGAAAACAATATTTATTCCAGGTAAGTTGATTAATTTTGTTATCTAAAGCAGAGCATTTCAAAAAATGGAAAATCTGTCTTCCTTTAATTTTGATGAGTTATTTATAAAATTTCGTACTCCTATTTTAGTACTTCTTACAGGGCTTATCTTAACGGCTTGTGGCATTATATATTTTAAAAATGGTGGTATCACTAGTGGCACCAAAGTCGAAGTTTTAAATGCCACTACAAGCGCCCAGATTAACAATGGTGAAATTACAGTTGAAGTCGCCGGGGAAATCGAAAATCCGGGTGTTTATAAACTTCCTAATGGGTCAAGAATTGATGACCTTTTAAGAAGTGCCGATGGGCTGTCAGCTAACGCTGATAGGGTTTGGACGGACAAATATTTAAACCGCGCCGCCAAGTTAACAGATGGACAAAAGATATATATTCCGCAGTCGGGGAGTGAGAGTGCTAAAAACCCACTAGGAGATCAAACTATATCAACCACAACTTCATCCGATAGTAACGCTTTAATAAATATTAACACAGCAAGCACTAGTCAACTGGATTCTTTGCCCGGAATTGGCCCTACATACGCCCAAAACATCATTGAACACAGACCTTACTCAACCATACAAGAATTGGTGTCTAAAGGCGCAATTCGCCAAAGTTTATTGGATAAGATTAAGGACAAGATTTCAATCTATTAATTTCTAATGTACTAATTATTCTAATTAACCTAAATAAATTCCAAGTCACAATTGGGGTTTTGTCATTGGAGATTTTTTAGAAATTAGAACAATTAGGTCAATTAGAAATTATGAAGCGATATTTAATTTGGATACTACTAATTTCATTAATAATTTTCCGTTATTTTACAACTCGTCCGGTTTATCATAACGGGGATATGGTTAGAATTACCTCAACCATTATGTCCGACCCCGTCCATTATCCGACATCACAATACATAAAGATTGCAGGACTTAAAACTTACTTGCCGCTTTTCCCGGAAGTTTCTTACGGGCAAAGAATTATAGTAGAAGGGGTAGTTAATACTGACAAATTAGATAATGACAAGAAGCTTGATAAACCAAAACTGATTAAAATTGAAGACTCAAAAAGTGTTGGGTCCAACTTTAGAAATAGTATTATCAATTTTTATCAAAAAACTCTTCCAGACCCGGAAGCAGGTCTTATTGCAGGAAGTGTGCTGGGGGCAAAAGGGGCATTAACTCAAGATTTTTGGAACCAGGTCAAAAATACAGGTGTTGCCCATGTTGTTGTAGCATCAGGAACAAATGTGACCTTTGTGGTGTCTTTCTTAATAACCGTACTAACATTATTTTTACCAAGACCAAAAGCGATACCATTTGTTATATTTGGCATTATTTTGTACTTATTTATTTCTGGTTTTGACGCACCATTAATCCGAGCGGCCATAATGGCAACAGTCGTTTTTACAGCCAACGAAACAGGGAGAATAGTGTCAACCTGGAGAGTTTTAATTCTAACCGCAGGAATTATGCTCATAATCAAACCCGACTGGCTGGTGGACATTGGATTTATACTTTCTTTTGTCTCAACAGCCTCATTAATGCTATTTGAGAGGAAAATACGTCTAAAACTTAAATTTTTACCGGAAATTGCAAAGGAGGGTTTGTCGACTTCGCTTGCAGCTCAAATTGGAGTGGCTCCGATACTCTTTGTTACGTTTGGACAGTTTAATATACTGTCCCCAATCATAAACGCTTTGGTGCTTTGGACCATTCCTTTTATTATGATCTTGGGTGCCATGGGTGGGGCAATTGGTCTAATCTTTCCATTTATAGGCAAATTGATACTTTATATCTGTTATCCTTTTGCTTGGTGGTTTGTAAGGGTGATCGAGATCTTTAATTAATGAAATATCTACTTGGTTTTTTAACTTTAATAACAATTACTCTTTGGTTAGTGGTTTTTGAGTTGCCGGATGACAATCTCCACATAATTGCTTGCGATGTTGGTCAGGGAGATGCAATTTTGGCGGTTTACAAAAATATTCAAATATTAACGGATGGGGGGACACCTAATGGAAAAGTTGTTAATTGTCTAAATCGCCACATGCCATTTTGGGATAGGGAAATAGAGGTAGTTGTTAACACTCATCCACAACTTGACCACTACGGAGGCTTAATAGAAGTGTTAAAAAAATATAAAGTAGATAATTTTGTTGGAAATGCGCTAATGGCTAGCGCTAATGAGTATCAAGTGCTAACAAATGAGGTGGGGGGTAGTGGTACCAGGGTCATTAACCCAACAACAGGCACTTCCCTTAGGGCAGGTTTGATATCTTATGATATATTCTGGCCTTCCTTAGATTTTTTAACATCAGAAGGCATGCCCGCGCTGGAAAATAAACTCAGTACTTTTACTTCAAAACGTGACCCAAACGACTTTTCTGTCCAGGCTATTTTGAGCCTAGGAAACTTTAATGCAATTTTAACCGGTGACATAGGTCACAATGTGTCCGAACTTGTTTTACCGTATTTACCAAAGAGGACAGTCCAATATATCAAAGTGCCTCATCATGGAAGCAGGTACGGATTAACCCCTGATTACCTCAACCTTTTAATGCCTAAAATTGCGGTTATTTCAGTTGGTAAAAATAATAGTTATGGACACCCAACTCAAGAGATTTTGGATTCACTTAAAAATTATAATATCAAGATTTATAGAACGGATACCGATAGCGAGGTGGAAATAGTGACAGATGGAGATAAGATTTGGAAGGTGAAGTAGTTTGGTTCGAAATTACAGGTTAATTATGGAAGTTTATTATAATTATCGGCCAGTTCAGATATGGTAGCTGAACCTTTGGAGGCATTAATTAGGTTTTCTTTATCCACTTTTGATAAAAGTTCGTCTCGTCCAACCAGGCCGTATTGTTTTAGCAATTTCCAAGCACCTACAGGATCCCCTGATTTTAGGTGTTCGGTTACAGCTTTGCCAACGCTTCCCAAAACAGCTCCTGATAATAGTTTTAGCACACTTGATGATTTTTCTGGCATAGAGCTGTTATTATACCACATTATGGGTTTCTTTTAATCTAAACAGGGAAAGTGTAGAATTAAGTATGGATATACAAACCGAAATTTTAGTAGCCCTTAAAAAGGCAAGTGGTTTTGACACACCAGGCTTAGAGTTTACCGAAGATATGCAGTTTGGGGATTATACAAGTAACGTTGCGCTTGTGCTTTCTAAAGAAAGAAAAACTAACCCCCATAAGCTTGCTGAGGAAATAGTGTTGAAACTTCAAAAAGATAAAACACTCGCTAAAATTGTCGACAAAATTGAAGTTGCGGGGCCGGGATTTATTAATTTTTGGCTAAAAACAGATGTCTTAGTATCTAATTTGACACAGATTGAAGCGAAAAAAGAAAAGTACGGACATAGCGAGATTAATAAAAACAAAAAAATAATTTTAGAGTTCACTGACCCAAATCCTTTCAAAGAATTTCATATTGGTCATCTTTATACGAACACTGTTGGCGAAGCCCTCTCCAGGCTTTTAGAGGCTACAGGCGCACAGGTTAAACGAGCAAACTATCAAGGTGACTTAGGCTTGCATGTAGCCAAGGCCGTTTGGGGTATGAGGCAAAAAATGGAAGAAAATGAACTAACTATGGATGAACTAGAGTTAAAAGGTCTTAACGATCGCATAAAATTTATGGGAGAGTCATATGCACTGGGCTCAAGAGTTTATGAAGAGTCGGTAACAACCAAAGAAGAAATAAACATTTTAAATAAGAAAATATTTGAAAAAGATCCAGAAGTTTACGGATTATATCAAAAAGGTAGAACCTGGAGTTTGGAATATTTTGAAACAGTATATAAGCGATTAGGCACAAAATTCGATTACTATTATTTTGAGAGTGAAGTTGGACATATCGGGGCAAAAATTGTTAAAGAAGGCCTCAAAAAAAATATTTTTAAGGAAAGTAAAGGCGCCATTATTTTTCCAGGCTCTGAATACAGCTTGCATGATAGAGTTTTTATAAACTCCCTTGGACTTCCAACATACGAAGCAAAAGAGCTTGGCTTAGCCCCAACCAAATACAAAGATTTTAAATACGATGAGTCGGTAATAATTACAGGGAACGAAATAATTGAATATTTTAAGGTTTTAATTAAGGCTATGAGCTTCATTTATCCTGATTTAGCTGAGAAAACAAAGCATATAGGTCATGGAATGGTACGTTTGCCAGAAGGAAAAATGAGTTCCAGGACTGGTAAGGTTGTAACAGCGGAAGCGCTACTAGATGAAGCTAAATCAAGTGCATCGAAGATAAATGCGGAGTCTGCCGAAGATGTTGCTGTTGCTGCGGTTAAATACGCATTTCTTAAGGTGGGGGTCGGCCATGATGTTGTTTATGATATTAACGAATCTTTGTCGCTGGAAGGCAATAGTGGCCCTTATTTGCAGTACACCGTTGCAAGGGCAAATTCGGTTCTTGCAAAGGTAAAAAGTAAAAGGCAAGAGTTAAAAGTCGAAAATAAATTAAATAGTGAGGAATTATTGGTTTTAAGAACTCTAAATCAGTTTTCAGAAGTTGTAACGTCTGCGGCCAAAAATTATTCTCCAAACACACTGTGTAACTATTTGTATAATCTGGCCTCAAAATTTAATTCCTTCTACAACAAGGACAGGGTAATTGGTTCTGAAAATGAAGACTTTAGGCTTAAATTAACTTTTGCTACAGCCCAGGTTCTTAAAAATGGATTGGGGTTATTGGGTATCCAAACACCAAATAGAATGTAGCTACTTGGTCTTTTCGAGTTTTTCAATTCGCTCTAAAATATCTAGCATTAACTTGTGCTCGCGCTCCATGTGCATCAAAACTACTTCAATTTCCTTTTCCGCCTTTACGTTTGTTTCATAATCGTGCTGGGCACGGAGTTCTGCGTGTCTGCCTTGTAAATTTTGCCCAATTAAAATTAAAGGCAAAAGAATAAGTTGTAGATAGCCGGAGGAGATATATTGAACTAGTGGCATCGTAGAAGGGATAACAAGTGGAATTGTAACTAAAATTACACAAAAATAGAAAAAACCCATTTTTCCAATTTTACTTGTAATAAATAAAGCTATTTTGTCGGTTTTGGTTAAATGATTCTTATGTACCTCATTTGTATTTTGGATTGGGGCAAGCTCACGCCTTAAGTCTTCGATCGTTTTAATCTTTTCCATAATTAATGATATACTGGCACATCATCAATTACAAATATGAATTACAAAGTAAATAAGCTCAAAAACGGAATAAAAGTTTTGACAGTCCCTATGCCATCACTTGAGTCTGTAACAGTAACAGTTTGGGTTAAAACCGGAAGCCGTAACGAGGATAAAAAAATAAACGGAATCAGCCATTTCTTGGAGCACATGGTTTTTAAAGGTGGAGAAAAACGCCCAACTGCTAAATTAATTTCAGAAGCAGTGGACTCCATTGGGGGAGAATTTAATGCCGCAACAAATAAAGACTGGACAAATTTCTACATTAAAGCTCGTGCGCAGAATCTAGAAACCGCATTTGATGTATTAAGCGACATGGTTTTAAAGCCCATACTGGACAATGAAGAAATTGAGCGAGAAAAAGGAACGATCGTACAAGAGCTTAATATGTACGAAGATACTCCAATGATAAAAATTGGGGATGTTTTTGAGGAGCTTATGTTTGATGGCAGTTCGTTAGGTTGGGATGTTGGGGGAGTAGAAAAAACAGTCAGGAATATCATGAAGAATGATTTTATGCGATATAGAGATATACATTATTACCCAGAAAATATGCTAGTAAGTGTGTCGGGTGGAGTTAGCCAAAAAACTGCCATAAATTTAGCCAAAAAATACTTTGGAAACTTTAAATCTCGCCCAAAGTCTAAATTTAAAGTTACCGACTTCAAGCCAAAACAATCTAAACCACAATTTAGACTTAAAACAAAAAAGAACGAACAAGCTCATTTTATTCTAGGTTTTGTTGGAGATGGCAGAAATTATAAAAATAAATATGTTCAGGCAGTATTATCTACCATTTTGGGTGGCGGAATGAGCTCAAGATTGTTTACTGAGGTTAGGGAGCGCAGGGGTCTAGCTTACTCCGTCAGAAGTTTAATAGATAGGTACCAAGAAGTAGGTTACATCGCGTGTTATGCCGGTGTAGACACTAAGAAAGTTGAGGAAGCGATAACAGTAGTTTTAAATCAGCACTATGGAATTGCAAACAAAACTCTTCCAATAACAGAAACAGAACTATCTAAATCAAAAGAATATTTAAAGGGTCATTTAGCTTTGGGACTTGAGGATACTGGAGCCGTTGGAGAGTTTTTTGCCTTCCAGGAACTGTTTTCCGATAAAGTAAGGACGCCGGAGGAGGTATATAAAGAGATAGACAAAGTTACAGTTAATGACGTTTATAAAGAGGCTAAAAGGCTTTTTGTCCCTTCCCACTTGAACTTGGCCATAATTGGACCGTATACTAACGAGGATAAGTTTAAGAAGTTGTTAAAATGAAAAATCCACTAATAGAGCAAACAATTGTTTTAGTTAAACCCGATGGTGTTAAAAGAGCATTAGTTGGTGAGGTAATTTCTAGATTTGAAAAAATTGGTCTTAAAATTATTGGTATGAAGATGGTTTGGATAGATGAAGAAATGGTTAGAAAACACTATCCAACAACCAGAAAAGAATGGGTTACCAAAATTGGTGAAAAGACTTTGGAAGCATATAAAACTTATGGAACTGATCCCAATGAACATTTAGGGACAATGAAACCTTATGAAATAGGACTCTTGATCTGCAAATGGTTGGTCGATTATTTAACTTCTGGTCCTGTTGTAGCGATGGTGTTAGAAGGTCCACACGCTATCCCCGCGGTTCGTAAGATTGCTGGCTATACCTATCCCGATGCAGCGATCCCCGGGACCATTAGAGGAGATTTCTCAATTGACTCGCCAGATCTTGCAAATATGGGTAAGAGGTCGGGTATGAATATAGTTCATGCATCAGGTAATGCAGAGGAGGCCAAATTTGAGATTGAACTTTGGTTTAGAAAAGAAGAGCTTTACGATTACAAACGTTCTGATGAGGAAATAATGTTTGGCCTTTAAACTTCCATGAAATTAGTTTTCAGTTAAATCAAGTATTTGTTTTTTGTGTCTAAAAAAACCACATTGGTCGCAAATTTGTAACGCCATCTCTATCTTCTTGAGTATCTTTTTTCTCTCGATTGGAGTGTCCTTTGTTGCGATCATCCAAGATCTTGCCAACTGGACATATCTAATTTTCCAAAATATTGGATTAGAAATTAAAGAATCCATCAATGTTTGCGACTCATGCAATATAGATAGTGCTTTCTTTTTGTCTATGTAAGAATATGCTTTACCTAGACCTTCTAATAGGTAAGCTTTGTTTATTTGGTCCACCACTGAAGAAGAAAGTTGTTTTTGTATTTCCCTTTCTAAATTTCGGAATAGTCTCAAATCTTGAATTTTTGCAGCAATAACAGTTCTAATTCTCAGTAGTTCAATTCCCCAATTGTGACCATCGTTTGTTTTGATATCGATAATTTTTGGAATAATATCCATTGCTTTATCATATTTGCCGAGGATGTAGTAGTGAAAAGCTTGATTTGTTAGATAAAAGCTATTGTTCGGATCTAACAAAAAGGCCTCTCTTAACAAAGGTTTTGTTTTCATTATTAATTCATTTTCATCTTCAGCAATGTCCCACCATGCTGCTGATTCTTCTAAAAGTAGAAGCGAAAATTGTTTGATAATTTTTTTATTATTAGAAATTATAGATTTTGTTGCCTTATTGTTTACCCACGTCCTGATTATTTCAGATTGTTTAATGGCCATTTTTGGATTTCCAGATCGATTTAGATTTGCAACAAATACAATCTGGTCTTTTAAGAGTTGGGATATACCTCTTGAATTGTCGTAAGTCTGTGGGTTTTTCGTACCTGTAACTAGCTCAGCAAACCTTTCTTTGTGATCATTGTTTAGCTTATATTCTTTACATAAATTATTAAGAGCAGGTATATTTTGTGGGGTTGCGAGACCTCTTTCTATTCTTGAGATTTCAGACTGGTCGATACCACACCTTTTTGCCATATCCGCCTGAGTTATTCCTAAGGCAACCCTTCTAACAAGGAGAACCTCCTCGCCAAATTCACTGAGCAGGCTCCACCAATAACTTTTTTGACTATCTAAATCATTTGTCATGCGTGTTCCGATTATAGCCAAATTATGCATGAAATGCATAATTTGTATATTACTATTCAATTATTATGAAAAAAGTAGACAAAATTTTAATAGATGTGGGATCCTCAACCATCAAGGTTTATGAGGTTTCTGTTGCCAGTTCTCCAAAACTAGTAATTACACGGTCTATCCCGTTCAAGCAGGATTTTGATCCTGGAAAAGGTATCTCAGAGATTAATAAAAAAGAGTTGTTTGAGTTGCTTTCTGAAATCAAAAGCAAGTATGAAGACACACCAATCAAACTATATGCAACTGCTTTATATAGAAAGATGTCAGATGTAATCAAAAAGAACTTTATTGATGAAGTTTTTGAGAAAAATGGATTATTCTTCAATATTATAAGTCAAGAATTGGAAAGTTTTTATCTTCAAATAGCACTTACAGGGAAATATCAAAATTCAAAAGAGCCCATACTTCTTATAAATATTGGCGGTGGTTCAACGGAATTAGTAGTAATGTTCGGTAAAGAAGCGGTTGAAGTAAAAAATGTGGATTTAGGAGTTGGTACGATTTTAACAGAATTTGCGAATATAAATGATTCTACCTCAGGAGTCAGTCTTGATAAGGTCGTTGAGTTTGTGAATTCAAAGTTGCCAACTTTAGATAACAAAGTCAAAATTGCATTTTACTCGGGGGGTGAGCTCAACTATATGCAACTTGCTGGATATGAACTTAAAAATAATAACCTATTTGAAGATAATGACCATCCAAGTTACATTACTTTGGAAGATTTGAGTAAAAAGAATGAAGTTGTCTTTAGTAAAATAACTTTAGATACGCTAGAAAAATTGATGCCTGACAATCCCACGTGGATGCACGGAGCAAGGGCATGTAGTGCAATCGCTCAAGCAATATGCAAAAAATACGGCATCCAAACAATTATTCCGTCTAATTCTAATTTGATAGATGGTGTAGCGCGACAAGAATTCAGGTATGTAACAATTAGTGGAAGTTTCAGAAAACATCTTGAGTATATTCTTAAAATCAGAAAACAACTTGTGGAAAATAGCATAGAAGTTTTAAGCCCAAGATTTACAGAGCCTAAAAATCCTGGCGAAGAATTTGTAGTCTTTTCTGGGGAGGAAGGTGCCTCCCCCTTGGAACTTGAAAGGCATCATTTAGATTCAATTGACAAGTCTGACACGTTGATTGTTTGCGATCCAGAAGGCTATGTGGGAGCATCTGCTCTTATTGAAATAGGGTATGCGCAAAAACTTGGCAAGAGAATAATATTTGTCGAAAAACCTGAAGAATTTATGCTTCAAACTCTTCCGTCGGAAATCGGTTTGTAAAACATATCAAGTAAATTAACAAATAATATATTTTGGTATATACTTCGCTTGTCGTTTTTTAACCCATATTTAACCAAAGGAGGTGTGAAATGGGAGAAGGAAAGAAAGAGCTAACAACGTACTTAGGATATTTGTTACTGGCGTCGTTAGTGGCTATTGTTTTAGGTTTGGGAATAGTAGCCATGTTTTTCTCTGGTTGTTCCGAAATGATGTGGCAGACGGCTACCTGCAGAGAATATTCCAAGTACGTCACGGGGGATGAATATTCGTTTGCTCAAACTGTAGCCATGATGCAGGTGGACAACTATTTGGACACTTTCGAAGTTACCGTCCAGGTTACGGAGTACGACCTTACGGGGAATATCAAAGTAGTTGTCGTTTCTGATGACACCGGCATGTATGAGGTCGGCAGGTCGTATTTTTATGTTGTACCGAAGGAGGAAATCCTTAACATCGAAAGGGGAATGTATCTAAACCTGACCTGCAAAGATCAGGTTAACTCATATTCCATGAATTGCAATGGATATGAGATTCAGAAATAGAAGAATCGTTTGTTAGTGGGCCCGCTGGGTAAGTTTACCTGGCGGGCTTTATTTTTGTCGGGGTGCTGGGAATTGGACCCAGTGTCTCTACGTCCCGAACGTAGCGTAATACCGGTTTACTACACCCCGTAGTTTTGATTATAACAAAAGGCCTGTTAAAATAGATCTATGCCCTCATAGCTCAACGGATAAACAAAAGTTTGTCCTTTCGCTATTTAGGCATAAATGCCCTCATAGCTCAACGGATAGAGCAGACCCGTCCTAAGGGTAAGATGGAGGTTCAATTCCCTCTGAGGGCACATTTATTTAACTGTGAGTGTATATAAATTAGCACTAGATGTTGTGGCTCCCAAGTTTGTTAAGATCAGAAGCTTTGTCGCGTTTGTAAAAGGAAAGCCATTGGGTGCAATATAGCTTCCGGAGTAAACAACTTGTTTGTTAGTTCCGTCATAATCCATTATTACAATTTGATTTGGCTGAAGTAATAGTAAATGACGGCTATCTGGCATCCAGCGAAGTGTTTGTGTTTTATCTCCAACCAAGAAATTCCGATCCTCTTTGATATCGTAAACATATGTGTGACCTGTTAAGGTATTTCTTTCCTGCTTTTGAGTTGAGGAACCGGGGAGTTGTGGAATTAATTTTTCTGGTAATGTTCCAGAAGTGCTGGCTGTATACATAATCATATTTTCATCAGGAGAAAAAACAACATTTGAAGATCTGAGGCCTAAAATATCTGTTAGCTGTGGCGGGAGATTTCTGGTTAAACTTTCCTCTTTAGCTTTCTTTATGACTGCCCATTCTTTTAATATTGAATCTTGTTTCCCTGTGATATTAACTCTGTTTGCCTGAGCTGTAAATGATGTAGATTCTAATATAGATATACTATTTGATGTAGTTAGTATTATTTGTCTGCCATCAGGTGAAAAAGAATATGAAGCATTTGTTAAATCTCCATCAGTCACCCTTTTTTCGTTATTTGAAAATCCAAGTGGAAAATTGTATGTATCAACAGTCCAGAGGCCAACCTTGTCTTCGCTTACATTCTTTGATGGTAAAACGCTGTATGCAATTTTTGTTCCATCATTTGAGGCTACTGGGTTAACAGCACCCGAAAAGGTGATAGGGGAAAGCGATGGCACCTGTTTAAACAGTGAAACATTAGCCTGGGTTACGATTTCCTTTTCTACAACCAAACGCTTGTACCAAGTAAAAAAGCCGTCCTTTTTAACTTCCACATCATAAGTTCCAGGGGAGATTGAAATTGTTGCGTTTGTAGCTGATTTGAGCTCACCATTAATGTAAATGGAGGCTCCGTCGGGCTCTGACTTAACTACTAAAATTCCATTTGGTTGGAACTTTAATGTTTTAAGATTGAGCCTGTACCCTCTTGCATAGTAGGAAGCAAAAGTACCAAGTACACTCACAACTATAAGTGTTGTGAGAAAAAACAAAACTCTAAATTTAGCCATACCTTGAATTATATCAGACAACAGCTAGTTCGGTGAACTCTGTATACTCGGTTCATCGGCGTATCGGTTTACCAGTTCTGAAACACTGAACTTCTGACTAACTGAGTTCACTGAGTTAACTGACATTCTGTTATAATCCCATTATGCCACGCAAAAACATCGCAATCGATTTAGGTACCGCAAATACACTTGTTTGGGTGGCAGGGGAAGGTTTGGTTGTAAACGAGCCTACAGTAGTTGCTATATCCACAGAAGAAGGCAAAGTTGTAGCGGTTGGTGAAGAAGCCAAAAAAATGTTAGGGCGCACACCCGAGGCACTAACAGCAAGTCGCCCCATGCGTGACGGAGTTATAGCTGACTATGAGGTAACGGAGGCAATGCTCAGGTACTTTATAGGTAAAGTTGTAGGCAGGTTTCAGTTTTTTAAACCCGAAGTTATGGTTTGTGTGCCTGCGGGGTGTACTCAGGTTGAGCGTCGTGCAGCACTTGATGCAACGCTTTCTGCAGGAGCCGCTCATGCTTATTTAATAGATGAACCCTTGGCAGCTGCAATTGGAGCTCAAATTCCGGTTTCAGCCCCTTCGGGACACATGATAGTTGACATTGGTGGAGGCTCAACTGAGGCTGCTGTAATTTCCTTGGGTGGGGTAGTTGTACACAAGTCTGTAAGGGTGGCGGGAAATAAGATTGACGAAGCAATTGCCAATTACTTAAAGAAAAAGCATAATTTAATTATTGGAGATCAAACTTCCGAAGAGATCAAGGTGAAAATTGGTTCAGCTATCCAGCTTGTTAAGGAAGAAAAGCTTGAAATTAGTGGCCGGGATTTGGTTTTTGGTCTACCAAGAACAGTAACTGTTACCTCAACTGAGATAACTGAAGCTATTCATCCAATTCTTTTACAAATTATAGGGGGAGTTAAAGGAGTTTTGGAGGATACACCACCGGAGTTGGCGGCTGACATTATAGATAAAGGGATTGTAATGAGTGGGGGAACTTCCACTCTACGTAATTTTGATAAACTAATGACAGAAGAAACTGGAGTTCCAGCCCACGTTGCTGACGAACCATTATTATGTGTTGTAAGGGGAACTGGTTTGGTACTTGAAAATATCGAGCTTTGGAAAAGAAGTGTAACAACTAAAAGATAAAGTAGTATGTCATATATAGTATGCGTTTCAACTGCGTTATAGGGTATATTGGCAAATAGGAGCATTTTAAAATTATAGGACTAAAAAAGTATACAAGTTTGTACTTATAAATACATCATCAACAGAAGTTAAAGCAAGGCAATTTTAAATATAATTTACTACTTATAGTTTGTTACTTAAAGGTAAATTAAATTGAAGATCAATTGGGGATAGAAGTTTTTTTATAAGGCTAAATATAGAGTTAAAAAAGTGTTCAAAAGTGTGTACTTTGCAGAATTAAGGATAACGTAATTAGACCGTTAGTATATTAGTTGTTTGTCCGGTATCGTATATACTATATACAAAATACTAATTCAGATATAGGATATTTGAAAATGCGGTAAAAGTGAAGCTATCATCAATTTGAAACGAAATTATAAGATATAATATCATTTACTTGTTGTGAAAATCATGAAAAATAACATCGAATTAAGCCCAAAGTTCGGCCAAATATTAGGAATTAACGTTATTAGCACAACAACACAAGAAGTGCTAACAGCCATTAAGCAAAAAGTATCCGATAATGTGCAATTTTCCATAGTTACGCCTAATCCAGAGATTGTTTTGATGGCTCAGAAGAATAAAGAGCTTAAAAGTGCTCTCAACTCAGCTACCTTTCCTATCCCAGATGGAATAGGACTTGCTCAAGCAGTGAAGTATGAATCTCTTGGTGCACCAAAAAATATTATTTTGAGGGCTCCTGTCGTTTTCATTCAAGGTTTGGTTGTCGGAGTAGCAACATTTGTAAATAAAAAATGGCTAACAGATAGTTTAAACATTATTCCAGGAAGAGTTGTGTTCATGGAACTTATAAAATTGGCGAATGATAATAAGTGGAGAATATTTTTTTTTGGTGGGGAGAGCGATGAGGCAGAATTAAGTCGTAAGAATCTAGAATCTAGATATAAAAATATAAAGATTCAAACTAATAAGGGACCAATCGTTAACAAATCAGGAGAACCTGTTACAGAAGTAGATAGAAAAGTACAGATTGATGTGATTTCTCAGATAAACAAATTTAAACCACAACTTCTTTTCGTTGCTTTTAATAACCCAAAGCAAGAAATTTGGATTCATAAGCAAAGCTTGCCACTTCGTGGTAAAAACTTTCCCCAACTTAATATTGGTGGGGCAATGGCTGTTGGGGGAACTTTTAGGTATATTGCCGGACTTTCTAAACTTCCTCCAAAATGGATGGAGGAGTTGGGCTTGGAGTGGGTTTGGAGATTAATAACTGAACCGTACCGTATCAAAAGGATATTTAATGCATGGCCTATTTTTCCACTCAAAGTTTTTTGGTACAAATTAACTAATATCTAACTGTCTCTTTCCAAAATGAAGTCTATGAGTTCTTTAAGTTCGCTCCTGGCAGGTTCGTTTGATAGAAATCCAAGCTTTGTGTCAAATATCTCGCGGGCGGTATTCCTTTCCTTCCCGGCAAGTGTTTTTGTATATTCAACCCCTTTTGTGTTTGCTAAAGTAGTCTTGCCTTCTTTTTTATCTTGTTCCAGGTCTAACAGGTCATCAACCAATTGAAAACATCTTCCAAGATGCAAGCCAAACTCTGTAATATCATCCATTTGACGCGCATTTGCTCCACCCAAAATTGCACCAAGTCTCATTGGGCCTGCTATAGAATAGTATGCTGATTTACTGTCAGCTACAAAGAAGTATTTGTCATCATCAATATTAACTTTAGAATTCGTCCAAATTTGCTCAATTGCTTGCCCCAAGGTTGTTCTTAATATCATCTTGTAAAATTCCTCATTTATTTCCGTTATTCCTACATCGTTTACCATTTTCCACATAATAACGTGTAGCGAGTCACCGGCATTGATTGCCAACTCATCACCATACATTTTTTGTAATGTAGGTTTGCCGCGCCTAATTTCGGATTTGTCCTCAATATCGTCGTGAATTAATATCCAATCCTCCGAGACTTGCATTGAGGCTGCGGTTTTAACCACCTTTTTATTTTGGATACCAAATGCCTGGGCTGTGAGTAGGACTAATGTAGGTCTTAAATATTTACCTTTCCGTTCGGGGTACTCACGATTTATTTTCCAATACAAGTTTGCCTCATCTTTATAACTATCTGGAATTGCAAATTGTATTGGGTAGGCAGGATCTTTTAAGTATTTTTCGATTTCTGGCCAAACAAGGTCTTTAGTTTTTTGGAGTGTATCTTTCACCATGTTTGTATTATACCCTTGATTTGGTAAGTTATGATATAATTTCACAGGATGTTAGACACAAAACTTAGTCTCCCGAAAGATACTGTAATTCCCAACCATATAGCCATGATTCTTGACGGAAATCGCCGTTGGGCCCGTGCACGGGGCTTAAAACCATGGGAAGGCCACTATCACGGTTATTTAGCAGTTGAGGCGCTATCTCGAGCAGTTAGGAAATTAGGAATCCACACTTTTACTGTCTGGGCATGGTCAACAGAAAACTGGGAACGTCCGCAAAAGGAAATTGAAGCTATCATGGATTTGTTTAGGAAGGCCTTAAAAGAGAAAGAAAAAGAATTTCATAACGATAAGGTTGCATTGGTTCATTTGGGCAGAAAGGACAGACTCCCGCAAGATATTCAAGATAGTTTAGTAAGAATCGAAACTGATACTGCAAAATACGCCAACAACCATGTTTATAATCTTGCAGTTGACTACGGCGGAAAAGACGAAATTATAAGAGCTACTCAAAAAGCTATAGAGTCAGGTGTTAAACCAGAAGAACTAGATGAAAAGTCTTACGAGAAGTTTTTAGATACATATGGCCAACCTTACCCAAACCCGGACCTGTTTATTAGAACCTCAGGTGAACAAAGAACATCGGGGCTAATGCCATGGCAAATGACATATGCAGAGTATTATTTTGAGAGGGAACACCTACCGGACTTTACTCCAGAAAAATTAAAAACAGCGATTTTAGATTACTCAAGAAGACGTAGGAGATTTGGGGGTAATGACGCAGTCGAGCATTTTACATTTGATCCAAAACTTGTCGCCAACCTAGAACTTAAATGGTGGCGCTTAGGCAAAATTCCAGAGGGAGTTAAATTTAGTGAGTATGCAATCGAACATTTTAGAAAGCAATTCGGGCTGTCTAAGGAACTTGCAAAAAAAGCCGCCAAATATAGTTTGGAAGCACTTATTTTTCAAGAAAAAGAAAAATGGGATAGTGCTAAAAATTCACTTAAAAAATTTTACAAATTAATTAAAAGTGAATTAAAACTTGCATTTGAACCCAAAATCGTTGCATCATTGGAAATTCAATTAAACCAGGTTAAAGGGGAGAGTGAGGAACTGGCAAAGGAGCATTTGGCAGAAGTTTACAGAATTAGTCTTTTCCAAGCTGCAAAAGCGGCCCACTTAAGAGTTTTGGCCAACATTGAGCGCAATAAAGGTAACTGGGATAAGGCAGAGGATTATCTTCATAAGTATTACAGTGCGCTAAAGGAACGCGTGGCCTAGATAATTTTCTACTTTCTAACTTCAAATTAATTCAAAATTAAAAAGTAGAACTCAAACTTCGCTTCCCCCTGGGAAATTTGAGTTCAAATATTTATTTTAGCCAAAAGTAGGTGATGATAAAGCCAAACGTCAGGTATGCAGTTATACCTAATTTGTTTTTTATCTCTCTTTTGACCAACGGCCAGTTAACTCGGTGTTTGAGCCGTTTCATTAGTACTCTGCTTTAGATATTCCTCCCTGGTCTGGTAGCCAAGATCGGTAATCCAAAGAACGGAGAATCGACCACTCATGATGAGGCCATTATTCTCAAGAGCTCTTGCATCAAAGTAGTTCTGCGTGGATTCACCCGTGAAAGGATCGGCAAATGGAAATTGTTGCTGAATGTTCATCGGTTTTTGCGCAGATGAACCAATTAGAGCTTGCAAAATTCGAAACATATTTTCATTTAGTTTCATTTTCTTACTCTCCTTGTGTGTACCTATGAATATAATTTGTGCTAGCTGACGATATAGAATTATAGCATTCTCCTTTTTTTATGACAAATTGGCTATTGACGAGGTTGTAACGCTTTGATATCTTCTGACTAAGATAGTTAGCACTTAGGCAGAAGAGTATATCAAA
>DASSIE010000020.1:0-60996 GCA_035692185.1 Patescibacteria group bacterium
AGGGACGAATCCGACAAAGATGGTATGCGTGTTGTGGTTGAACTTAAAAGGGATGCCAAACCAAAGTCGGTTCTAAATAATATTTTTAAACACACCCGCCTCCAAACAACTTTCCCAGCCAACTTTGTTGCCCTTGTAGAAGGAACGCCACATACCCTAAACATTAAACAAATTTTAACCGAATACGTTAAACACAGGCAAAAAGTTGTTATCCGTAGAACTATTTTTGATCTTACAGAAGCCAAAAAACGAGCCCACATTTTGGAGGGGCTTAAAATTGCACTTGATAACCTTGACGCAGTAATTAAAACAATAAGAGAGTCCCGCACACAGGAAGACGCAAAAGCAAACCTTATTGAGCGCTTCGGATTATCTGCTATTCAAGCAACCGCGATCCTTGATATGCAGTTAAGACGTCTGGCCGCACTTGAGCGAGAAAAGATAGAAAAAGAATATGCAGAAATCATGAAGTTAATAGATGAACTGATCTCAATTCTTAAAAACCCACAAAAAGTTTTGGATATTATTACAACTGAGCTTGCGGAAGTTAAAGAAAAGTATGGAGACGCAAGGCGAACCAAAATTTACAAAAGTGCAATTGGAGCATTTTCAGAAGAAGATTTAGTTGCTAAGGAAGAAACATTAATTACTGTAACTAAAACCGGCTACATTAAGCGTCTTTCAGCGCTTTCCTACAAAGCCCAAAGAAGAGGTGGAAAAGGAGTAATTGGAATGACCACAAAAGAAGAAGATGAAATTGAACATTTGCTGTCAGCCACAACCCACGATACAATTTTATTCTTTACCAATAAAGGCCGTGTTTTTGGCACAAAAGCATGGGAAATACCTGAGTCCTCGCGACAGGCCAAAGGCCAAGCACTGGTCAACTTTTTGAACCTTGAGCAAGGCGAGGAAATAAAATCAATTTTACCTCTCTCTAAACTTGACGAAGCCAAAAACCTTGTGATGGCAACAAAAGCCGGGATAATCAAAAAAACCTTGATGGCAGAATTTGAAAACCTAAGGTCATCTGGCTTAATTGCAATTAAGCTTAGAAGTGATGATTCATTAATTTCCGTTAAAAAGTCCTTTGGGGAAAGCCACATAATGCTTCTTACACATCACGGTAAATCTATCAGATTCCCAGAAGCAAACGTTAGGCCAATGGGTAGGGCCACAACAGGGGTAACAGGAATAAAAATGGACGCGGGGGATGAGCTAATTGGAATGGAGATCTTCCCGGGCAAAGAAACAATTCCAGCTGACAAAAGAAAAAAGTTTTACAGGGATATTTTAACAATTTCAGAAAAGGGGTTAGGTAAAAGAACAAAAATAGAATTTTTCCCAGTACAAAAAAGAGCTGGAAAAGGATTAAAAGCGGTTGTAGTTAGTAGTAAAACGGGAAACCTAAAGAATGCTGCTATGGTAACACAAGATTTTGACCAGGTCTTAATTACTTCCCGTATGGGCCAGGTAATTAAATTACCACTTAAGAATATTCCGCAACTAGGCCGTGTTACCCAAGGAGTAATTTTAATGAGATTTGCTGATAAGGGCGACAGTGTTGCAGCAGTAGCGGTATTAGAAAAATCAGGTGAAGAAGATGAAGTAGAAGCAGAAATAGTATAATATAAATTATGGGAGACGAGAAACCTGCACGACAACAATCAGACTCTTTAGTCGCAGTGATTATATTTTTTGTTCTTCTTTTTGTCTTTTCCAAATGGGGGCCTGCAGTTCCGTTTTCAGTTTTGTCTCAAAGTAAAGGCGAGCCAATGGTTGTTACGGGGGAAGGTAAGGCAGTAGCAATACCCGATATTGTCAAAGTATCAGCAGGAATTCAAGAACAAGGAACAACTTTAAATCAAGTTCAGGACACAGCAAATAAAAAATCTCAAAGTTTGGTTGAGGCACTTAAAAAAATGGGGGTTGAAGACAAAGATATAAAAACTTCATCGTATAATGTTAGCCCTCAATCAGATTATCAAGTGAGTCCTCCAAAAATAACTGGCTATCAAGTTTCGATTAGCTACGAAGTAACAGTAAGAAATATAGATAAAACCAACGATATTTTAACAACACTTACTTCCTCCGGTGCAAATTTAATCGGCGGAGTTTCGTTTGATTTAAGCGACGAGGCAAAGGCAAAAGCAATGGACTCAGCCAGAAATGATGCTGTAGATAAAGCTAAAGAAAATGCCCAAAGTCTGGCCAAAAGCTCGGGTATTAAACTTGGTAAAATTATTAATGTAACTGAATCTCAAGGAATTAGCCCAAGACCGGTCTATATGACAGCAGATAAAGCAGTAGGCCTTGGTGGAGCTCCAATAAGCCCTGACATCCAGCCTGGAACAACAGATATTAACGTAATAGTTTCCTTGTCGTATGAAGTCCGTTAATTTATTTTCCTCTCCCGTGGAATGTCTCGTGAATGTCTTTCAATTGCTTATTGGTTACGTGCGTATAAATTTGAGTAGTTGAAATATTTTTATGACCCAGCATTTCTTGAACACTCCTAATGTCAGCCCCGGCAATAAGTAAATCTGTAGCGAAGGAATGCCTTAAAACGTGTGGGGTTACTTCCATCGGTAACTTCATTTTATGCCCATATTTTTTAATCATCCTTTGAACAGATCGGGGAGTAAGGCGCATTTTTTCACCATTTGAATCAACTTCGATTTTGCCCTTATGGTGAATAAAAAGTGGTTTGTAGTGATCTTTTCTTTCGGATAAATATTTAACAACCCAATCAACGGCGCGGGAGGACAAAAAAACTACACGGGCTTTACCACCCTTACCTATTATTCCAAATTCACGTCTATCTAAATCGATTTTATCCCTATCTAATTTTGTGAGCTCACTTACACGTAGGCCGGTTGAAAATAAGACCTCTAGAATGGCTTTGTCACGCTTACCTTGAATGCTAGATTGACTCGGAGCATTTAAAATTCTATCTACTTGTTCACCAGTTAAAAAGTGAACTTGCCTCTCTTCCAGTTTCGGCAAATCAATTTTTTCCGGACTTAAAACATCGTAATCATTTTTAATAAGCCACTTAAGAAAAGATCTAAGCGCAATTACGTGATAACCCTGAGTTCGGCGAGACAAACTTTCTTTTTTCTCCCCAGGCAGAGTTGTAAGATGAACCCTAAAGTCCTTTACCACGTCTTGGTTAATATCTTTTAAATCCTCCCTTATTCCACGCGATTCCATCCACAAAATAAAACGAGTTAAATAATGGCGATAGTTTCTTATTGTTAGGGGAGAGGAGCCACGTTCAACGGCTAAATATTCTAAAAAATCGTCAACTTTTATAGCTATTTCACTATTAATGCCTTGGGCAGAATCCATCTATGAAAATAGTAACTCGAAGAAAGGAACGTGTCAATAACATTGTGCGACACTAAACAATAATGTCTGACAAGCACGAATAAACTTGGATCATTTTTGGCAATGCTTGATATCTATGTCTTGGTATTTTAATTATTCTTGATCCTATTTTAGGCAAGTAATTGTAATTCCACGGCTGAGGAACCAAAATAACGGTAGCTTTAGTTTTTTTTGAAATAGCCTCTGCATGCTCCCAGGAATCTTCAAAAAAAAGATTTATTTCAAGTTTGTTAATTTGATCTACTTTAAAATTGTGATTAATTTCCATTCCACCTTCCTGAATATGAATTAATCCTGGATCAACCCAAGGCATTTTATTTTTATACCAATCAAATGTTGCATTCTTAGTGAATGATGGCCGCGATGTAATTCTATGAATTCGATCAATTCCATTTGAATGTAAATAACTAGACAATATTAAAGAACCTGAAACTGGATGTGAGGCCGAAAGATTTCTATCGCTATTCCAAAGCTCCATTGCATAAGCCACTGGGTCTTCGATATGTTTTAAATCCCTTTTAATAAAATCAATTGTAGACATGTATTCAATCAAATCATTTATTTTGTAAGATTTACCATGATCTTGGTTTAGTAAATCTAACGCACTTTCGGCTGAATTAATTTCAACGCCATCAATGTCAGTCGCAATTTTTAAGTTCTTTAATTTCTGGTTTAAATTCTCAAACTTATTAATTACTAAAAGTTCATCTTGGCTAAATTCCTTTGACATGGCAGAATTGTAACATATTGATAGAACTCTTGTGCCTAGGCTGAAGCTACAACCTCACCAAATCGATTTTAACGCGCGATAAAACAAAAGATGACTAATCTATCGTCTTGATTGGGCCGTAAGTACGGGGAAAAGACTACATTTGAAAATTTGTATATTTGTTTATTGGTTTATTTGTTTATTTATGAAAAACGGGGGAGGGGGACAAAAATACTAAAAATTCATTCGGTGTTTGTTCGGAGGAGTTAACTGCTAGAAAAACAAAAAAGAGGACTAATTAGAATATAGATAACAGAATTAAAGAATCTAGGAAAATAAGAACAATAGAAAACAACAAAACACACCCCTTCCCTGGCTCTTTCTTATTTACGTCGCAAAAGTATTATTGTGCGACTATATATTTAGCTTCTGTGCCTGACTGAGGAACTTTCATACTCAACGTAGCCTTGATCCTTAAGAGAATAACAATAAAAACAAATAAGACTAGGCACACATTCACCACACTTCTCTAAATCGCCATACACAGCAATATGTATTATATTAGTGGATGGGTGTTTACCCTACAGGAGGCTAACCTTTGCCTTACCAAAATACTTATCCACAACTTAATGAGGCTAAAACGTACGGGAGGATAATACTTTTGTGCCTGGTAACTATATCATTCAACATCATTCCTCGGAGCGAAAACCATTCGGTTTTGGTACGGTTACAAATCTGTGTCGCATTTCGTGAAAAACCTATAATATTTCGTGAAAATCTCCTGCCTGGAGATAATAATACCCTATAATTATAGCTTCCTCACCACCCTCCTCCCCTAGTTTGTCTGTGTCCAAAAATTTGTAGATTGTAGATTTGGTTATTTATTGTGAAGCCAACTTTATCCCCAGTGTGTGGCAAAAAACATGGCTATAAATACCAAAGCTCCGACCACGAAGTATTCCCTAACAACACTCGGAAAAAGACGCTCATCTAGCTTCGCTTGACCGAGACCTAAAAGCATATAGAAAGTGACTGTTAAAAAAAGTGAGCCAACAACAACTGTCACTGGCCAAAAATAAAGAGCTGTTGCAATTTCAGCTGTAATTAACGATGAAGCGAGTGATAGAGCTAACAATTCTTTTGAAAATTTTGTATCCAACAAAACCGTCCAAAGTCCTTGCAAATACAAAGGCAAGGAAATAATAAAAATCAGTGGGATAAGAATATAAGCTTCAGTTCTTAAAGAAAGCAGTGTATCAAAAACTAAAAACGCAGTAACCAAGCTTAGGACAAACCCAACTCCCTTGGCAGCGCGCAATAATGCAATTGTGCGACTAGAAGCAACAGAGTAAATGTTCATCGTTAAACACAAAACATAAATTCCAATACCATAAAATATCACAATTGGAATTCTGGTGTATATATTTGTAGGGAGTAAAAACCAAAAAACTCCAACTCCAAAAGTGAATATTGTTGGAAGAACCAAAATTAAAAGCGTCATATTCTTCCCAAGTGTTCCCCAAAGAGACCAAGTAAAAAGAAGTAAAGTAACAATACCTAATGCACCAATTGCCCAAAATCGATTCTGGTCAGTTAAAAATTGAACCGCAATAAATCCCAAGGAAAGCAGAATTGAAGTTGTTACAAATCGGCGGCGTTTAGACATTAGTTTATTTAAGTTGAGCAGCTATCTCGTCTGGAACTTCTAAATTAGTTGAGACTTTAAGGACATCATCAAAATCTTCAAGTGCTTCCAAAAAATTCATTATTTTTTGCAGTTGTTCAACAGATTCAACCTTCATACTAATTTTCGGTTTTAAGGTAAGACCAGCGTCGTTTACAACAAACTCAGCAGCTTCCAAGTTTTTCCTAGTTTCTCTTAGTTTGTCCGTAGATACATAAGCTTCAATTTCCTCATCATTTTCTGTTATATCCTCCACTCCAAGGTCGATCAACTTTAGCATTTGCGTCTCACTATCCCCCACTTTTTTGATAAAAATAAAACCCAGATGATCAAAGTTAAAAAGAACCGACCCTGGGCCACCAAGGCTCCCCCCTGCTTTATCAAAAGTATTTTTAATTTCTTGGGCTGTGCGGTTTTTGTTGTCTGTGGCTGCTTCAACCACAACATTAAGGCCGTTTGGCCCAAAACCTTCATATGTAACCTCCTCCAAACTTGAAGCCTCAGTTGTAGCCTTTGCAATTGCCCTATCAATGTTTTCTTTTGGCATGCTTGCCGCCCGCGCTTTATCTATTTCTACCCTTAACTTGAAGTTCATGTCGGGGTCTGCCCCACCCTTTGCAGCAACCATAATGGTTCTGGCCATTTTAGAAAAAAGATTTCCTTTGGCTTTATCGTTAACCGCTTTTTGTCTTTTTATTGTTGCGAAATGTGAGTGCCCGCTCATGCTGTATAGTGCATTATACCCTTGACTTTGACACTCATCAACCTATACTCAATTACAGAAAATGGAAATTAGTCTTGCCCAGAAAGCAGTCAGTGCAGCCCTAAATGGTGATTGGAAACTGGCTGTTAAAATAAATTTAGAAATAATAAATCTTGACCAGGCCGACATCGAGGCGCTAAATCGTTTGGCTCGTGCATATGCCGAAATTGGTAAGATAAATTTAGCAAAAGAAACTACGCTTAGGGTTCTTAAAATTGACCCCATTAACCAGATTGCTGTTAAGTGCCTAGAAAGATGGAAGTCTATCAAGTCAGGTGCTCCAAACCACAAATCTAAATTGTCAGCTGAATCTTTTTTGGAAGAGCCAGGAAAAACAAAAATTATTTCACTTTACAACCTGGGGGATGCCCAAATTTTGGCAAGCTTAAATTCAGGGGATGAAGTAAAACTACTTCCCCACCCGCACAGCGTTGGTGTTGTCACATTAAGTGGTAAGCAAATAGGAAAGCTGCCGGATGACCTTGCGGCGAGACTTAACTTGTTAATTAAAAATGGAAATAAATACCAGACTCTTATAAAATCGGTTGATGTTAAAGATGTTACAGTTTTTATTCGGGAAATTGAAAGAAGCACAAAACAAGCGAAGAGTGCCTCCTTCCCTACAGAAAGAATAGATTATGTAGCCTTTACTCCCCCAGAGCTTATTCATAAAGATGAACCGATAATGCAAACCCTTGAAGAGTCTATTGAAGAATAATTTTAAAATCTTTTTGCGAATTTTGACCCCAATGTAATTTCCAGATCAAAATTGCTGACTGTTGATTTTTGTGTGCAACCGAAAAACATTGCAGTTTTTTTAACAATTTTTGAATTCTTACCGCTAACTGTGCAGTCTGTGTCTTTTAATTCATCTTTCTTGTCAATTGATACCACTTTCCCACCCATTACTTCCACAATTTCCCCTACTTTTTGTGCTATGCCAAATTTATTTGTGGCGTCTGTTATGTAAATTGTGGCGCCACTTTGGGAAAAATCGGTGTCAGTAAAATAGATGCTGAGTCGTTCAGAAATACGCCCTGTTAAAACATACCCGACTTGTCCGTCACTTAGTTTTTCTTTATGTAAAAATTGACTTTTACCTAGGTCTATTTCTGTTCTGTTTAGCTTTGGTACACGTAGTGCAAAAAGTGAGATTGAAAGACGATCGCCTAATGAAATATTTGTTTTAATTGGAAGAAATATAAATTTAACAATACCTGCAATATTTGATTTTGATAGATTCTGGGCATCTTCCTCTGACCAAAGTTTTATTGGAAACAAGAAATTTTGAGTGACAGTTTCAGCTAACAAATCCCCTTTTAATTTTTCGTTAAAAGATAATTGCCAAACGTTTTTAAGACGCAAGGTTCCATAATTTTTGGCAACCTCAACTTGAGTTTCCCCGGGAATCGTCATTGTTACAATTTCGTTTAAGGTCGGGTCCAAAACTGTAACGCCCACCGAAGCTCCGCCATTTTGCCTAAAAACAAAGGCAACTTTATCTTTTCCATTCCAGTATCGCGTACTTATTTTTACGAATAGAATGAAAAACAAAACTATAGCGATAGGAATTAACAACTTAAATATCAAGCCGTGTTTACGGCCTTTTTCCTTATTCTTTGCACGAATAATTCTTCTTTTGGCAGGTCTCATCGTTAATTTCGTGAATGCGACATTCTTAAACTTCTTAAACTACTTTCAACATCATCAGAATTTCTTTTTCCAGGTAATATTGTTCTTATTATTTCAAGCGCTGCCTCAAACTCTGGCTGAACTACTTTGTCTACCCGAAGGGTTCTTAATTTTTCCCAATCCTCATCCAAATGAGCCCTTGAAATTATCTTTACATTTGGGGCAACACTTTGGGTGTAGGCTATTAATGTTTCTTGCGCAATTCTGTCCGGAATGGCTAAAACTATCGCTGATGCCCCGCGAATCCCAACAGCCTCCAAAACTTCCGGTTCGGTAGGATCGCCGTATAATACTGCAACTCCACTGTCTTTTAATTCATTAACTATTTTTTGATTATATTCAACAACGATAAATGGAATTGAAAATTGAGTTAATGCTTTACCAACCCACTTACCTACCCTGCCGTAGCCACAAATTATTATATGATTTTCTAAAATATCTGGATTTAAATTATGCTTTTCTCCACTCGAAAACATAGCAGAAATTACAGGGATACCTGAGGAAAGGTCCCTAAACTTACGCCATGCAGGAACAGCATATTTAATTAAAATTGGGGAAACCATTAATGTAACCAATGTAACTGAAATTCCAAGTGAAGTATTTTCGGGGCTTAGTAAGTTTAATGAAAGAGCAACCGAGAAAATGACAAAAGCAAACTCGCCGACTTGTGCTAACCCAAAACTATTTGCAATGGCGGTTTTACCCCTGTAACCAAAGGCAACGCTAACAAAAAAGACGATAACCGCCTTGAGTAGTAGAACTATGGCGGCCAAAAGTATGATTAAGAAAAATTTAGAAAATATTACTGCTGGGTTAACTAAAAATCCAAGCGATACAAAGAAAAGTGCAACAAAGAGGTCCCTTAGTGGCCGGGTTTCAGCAAAAATAGCATGATGCTCTTGGGACTCCGAGATGACTATCCCTGCCAAGAATGCTCCTAAACTTGGGGAAATACCGAAGTAAGATGTTGCCGTTGCAGTTCCCAAAGCAAGAGCAATTGAAGACAATAAAAGTAGTTCACGGGAATTAGCTTCGGCAACTTTATGAATTACAATAGGAAATACAATTTTACCCATTACTACAGCCACAATCACGACAATTATTGCCTTAAGAAGCGAAATTGCCAAAACTGTTACCCAACCAGAACTTAAGTTACCTAAAAGTGGTAAAAATACCATTATGGGTATTACCGCCAAGTCTTGTACAAGTAGCCACCCCAACATTACCCCGCCATGAACGGTTTCACCCTCCCCGCGTTCTGCCAGAATTTTAACTACAACTGCGGTTGAAGAAAGGGAAAAACCAAGGGCAAGAATAAAAGACGTAACGGAATTAAATCCAAAGAGTAGCATTATAAACCAACTTGAAAGTGTTACTAAAACTATTTGAATAAGAGATCCAAAAATAGCAACTTTAAAATATTTGGTTAAACTGTCAAAAGAAAGTTCTATTCCAATTGAAAAAAGTAGAAGAATAGTTCCAATTTGAGCTAAATTTACAATATCATTAAAACTTTCAGGCAACATTGCACCGAATACAATTCCTGCAATTATGTAGCCTACCAAGCTTGGGAGTTTTAAGCTCTTGGCCAAAAGCCCACCTAAAACTGATGCCATTGCAATTAAAAAAAGCCCAAGTACAATCTCCATAGAATTTAAGTTTAATTAAGATTTTTGTCTATGTAAACAGGATCGTGAAAAGAAGTCAATTTTTATTGAGTGTTAAAATAACTTTTTGGAGATCTTCGGGTAAATCCGATTTAAATTCCATCACTTTCCCAGTTGTTGGGTGAATAAAATTAATTTCGGTTGCATGGAGGAATAGACGCGGGCACCATTTACGGTCATTTCTTGCGGTTTTCCTTCCCGCGTAAAATTCATCAGCCACAATTGCATGCCCAATGTGCTTTGCATGAATTCTAATTTGATGCGTGCGTCCGGTTTTGGGGCGAAATTCTACTAGGGTGTGACCAGCATTGTTGCCGGGAAAAAATTCCAAAACCTTGTATTCAGAAACCGACTCCCTACCACCCTCAATCACCCCAAACCTGTCTCGCCTCCAAGGAAGTCTGCCAACGGTAGCTTCAATTTTGCCAGTTTCAGGAGTAACTTTTCCGTGCAAAAGCGCAACATAGACTTTTTGAACTTCTCTATTTTTAAATTCTGACTGGAGTTTTTCAAAAGATTCTTTGGTCTTTGCAACAATCATAACCCCACTTGTCTCTTTATCAAGTCTGTGCACAATCCCCGATCTTAATAACTCGTCTTTGCAAATTGGGTAGATAAAATTATCCTCAAGCCATTTTTGAATAACTGGTTGGGTAGTAGTTGTACCTGAAGAATTAGTTATCCAACCCGTAGGTTTATCTATAACAAAAAGGGCATCATCCTGGTAAATAATTTTAGGTTCCACGGAGTTATTTCTCTCGTTTCCTGGCGTCTTTAGCACAAAGTGTGGCTTCTGGGAAAACTATCAGCCTATCTGTGTCTATCATTTGTCCGCAATCCTCACAAATTCCATATTTACCGATCCTTACTCTGGTTAAAGCCTTCCTTATTTGAATAATTCCTTTACTTACTTCTTTACTTATTGCCGAAACTCTAGCATGGCCAAACTGTTCATCGGCTTCTATGTCTGGGGCTGCATTGTCGTCCACCCTAGCGGTGTCTTTAAATGGATCTTCTTTAGAAAGTGCCTTTTTTCTTTTTTTAAGTGTATCCAAACGAGCACTTAAAAAGTGTGCAACGGGATTTAACAAATTTGAAGGGAATCTTAAACTAGTTTTTTCAGCTATTGGTTTTTTCATATTTAAAAGTTACTTTGACTCTCTTGATAGATTATAAATTAGTAAAAAACTAATAAAAGCTGAAACACCTGAAACTATTGCCTCGTACTTTCCGACAAAGGATAGCACACTAATTCCGGTTAAGGCAAGAACAGAACGAATGACAAAAACAAAAGCCAAAGTAGCTAGCCCCGCAAAGCCGATTTTGCCTGATTTGTACCATGTAAAATTTTTGTAATGAGAATCAAAATAATAATAAATAAAAATAACAATTAATATTGCCAAAAAACCAATAAAAGAAGCCAAATTTGAACCAGCAACAGAATCTTTTAAAAAGATGAATGCTATCCAGGGCAAAAACGCTATAGTTTGTGCTTCCAGAGTTTCATAAAGCCTTATATTTAATTGCCAATAAGAAATTCCCAATCCTGCAATACATCCTAAAAATTGGGCCCACAAAAACCAAGTTGGAAAAAACTTAAAACTTAATAATGAGGCTACTCCCACACTTAAAAGTATATTAAAAGCACTTCTAAAAATAATTTCAGAGGCATAGTCGTCTTTTAAACGTTTCCAGAAAATGAAGAGGAATATTAAAATTCCAAAAATACTTATCAAGATATTAATTAGTACCATCAACCTGCATTATATTTGACATCAGTATTTAAAAACAACTATCATTACTCCTACACATATGCTCGAAACTCCCCATGCAGTAGTTGGCGCCGCGATTGCTACCAAAATACCAAACCCTTTTATCGCGATCCCCCTTGCCTTCGCATCCCATTTTATATTAGATAAAGTTCCACACTGGAATCCACACATAATTACAGAAACCAAACAATATGGTCACCCCACAAAAAAGAGCACAACAATTATTGTTGTAGACTCTGTTTTAGCACTTATCTTGGGTTCTTCCATTGCTTGGAATGCATTACCTAACACGGGGCATGCAATAGTCATAATGTTTGGTGCGTTTGCAGCAATTTTGCCGGATTTAGTGGAGTTCCCTTATTTTTATTTTAAAAAACGAAGCGAATTTTATATAAAGTGGAGTTCTTTCCAAAAATCGATTCAGGTAGATACCACTCCTTTCTGGGGGCTTTTAACTCAGGTTATAACCACAGTCGCAGCTTTTTGGTGGATTTACCGCTAAAGATTATTTAGCCCTCTCAATATACTCCCAAGTTCTTGTGTCTACTCTAATTTTGTCCCCCCTATTTATAAAAAGTGGGACTTTAACAACTAATCCATTTTCCAAGGTTGCGGACTTAAACACATTGCTTGCAGAGTTACCCTTTAAACTAGCATCAGTATCCCCCACAGTCATAACTACTTTTGGAGGAATATCAATTGAAAGTGCAACTGGTTCTGCATCTGGCTTTTTTGAATCCCAAAAAAGAACTGAATTTTCTGTGCCTTCTTTAAGAAACAATGCCTGATCACCCAAAACTTTAAGTGGGATTTCTACTTGTTCAAAAGTCCTGCCGTCCATAAAAAATGCAGTTGTAGCGTCTTTATATAAGTATTGAAGGGTCCGTTTGGTGGTGTTGGCCTCATCTACCGAAACGTTACTGCTGTATGAGATTTCTTCGTTTGATCCGCTTACCAAATTACGAGCTAGGATTTTTACAACTGCCCCACCACGCCCCATTTTAATAAGGGAGTATTTTGTAACCTGGTAAGGTGTACCGTAGTGCAAAAAAGTGACACCATTTTTGAGATCGGTTGAATTAATCATAATTTTACTTTGTTGTAAAACTCGCCAAATCGAAAGTAATTTGGCGAGCGGTTGGCACTCATCTTCGAAAATAAGATCAGCCAGTTAGCTGTTTCCAAAGATTTTGCACCCTCACGTCTGCTGAATTGCGGCACGGGGAATCATCCTCATCGTTCCCCAGGTAAAGGTATTGGCAATAAAAGCCCATCTCCGTGGCGGATTGGTTCAAAAGGATGGGCATTTTAATTTCCTTTCCCCTGCCGTCCACTATGACGACTTGACTTTCCAAGTCGTTAGCTCCAATACGCTTCCATTCTAAGATACCTTTGTCGTTATCACTGAAAACCTTATCAAATGCCTCCGCAGTTAGGCTTTCCAGTGCTTGTTCCCAAAGACGTTGATTGAGAACTTTTTCAAGACCTTTGGAAAGTAAAACATTACCAGCTACTTTCTTACTCATGATGCCTCCTCAAATCTTATTTGGACACTTTCCAAATTATAGTCCTATAATAGAATATTACGGCTAAATTGTCAATCGAAACACTTCAAAAGCACCGAATCTATCCCTCAAACGAGCAAAGCGAGTGCCGAGGGAGAGAGTCGCCGTGCATAGTGCGAAGCACTTCAAAAGCACCATCGAATCGATTCCTCAAACGAGCAAAGCGAGTGCCGAGGGAGAGAGTCGAACTCTCACGAGGTTTAAGCCTCACACGATTTTGAGTCGTGCGCGTCTGCCATTCCGCCACCCCGGCATGGGCATATTTTACCATTCATTCGATGAATGGCCAAGACAACTTATCATGTTAAGCTTTGTGTTTTATTTCCCGCCCGAAGAATTTAATACGGTCTCCCTTAAAATGAAGCGGGATACTTCTCAAAGGCCCGTTTCTATGTTTAGCAATATCTAGCATAAAATTTTCACTGTTATCGTCATCTTCCCGCCACAAAAACATTACTACATCCGCGTCTTGCTCGATACTTCCCGACTCCCTTAAATCCGAAAGTTGGGGCTTTTTTACTCCTCTGCTCTCAACCGCGCGCGAGAGCTGAGACAATGTTAACACTGGAATTTTAAGCTCCCTTGCCAAGTTTTTCATTCCTTGGGAAATTTCTGAGACCTCTTGAACCCGGTTTTCCAAGTTTCTGGAACGAGCGAGTTGAAGGTAATCCACAACTAAAAAGTCAAGCCCATTTTCTACTTGCAAACGCCTGGCTTTAGTACGCATTTCTAGTACCGACAAGGCTGGTGTGTCATCTATATAAAGTGGGGCTTCGGCAAGCTCACCCATGGCGTTACTTAACTTACTAAAATCCTCCTCTGAAAGCTTTCCGGTCTTTAATTTCCAAGCATCAATGTCCGCCTGCCCCACCAAAAGGCGGTCAACAAGCTCTTCTTTACTCATCTCCAATGAGAAAAATCCAACATGCTTTTTATTCTTAACCGCAATGTGCTGTGCAATATTTAGGGCTAATGAAGTCTTACCAACTCCTGGGCGGGCCGCCAAAATAATCAAATTAGACTTTTGCATGCCAGCTAGGGCATCGTCTAGGTCTGCAAACCCTGTAGCTACCCCCCTCATTCCCTCACCTTGCTTATGAAGCTCATCCAAGCGGTCAAAACTTTCAGCCAATGTATCGCGTACAGCAGTAAAGGATTTACTACTACTTTTTTGGCTTAGGGAGAAAACCTCACTTTCGGCTTTATCCATTACCTCGTTTGCTGCAAGCCCTTCATCCATAGAAAATTCCATTAAATGACTAGCAGCAGACATTAACGCCCTTTTGGTTGCAGTATCCTTTACAATTCGGCCGTAGTGTTCAACGTGGGCCGCAGTTGGAACTTTATTAGCTAGGTCCGCCAGGAATGAAGAGCTATTTGCAGAGTTCGCGTTTTTTCTTTTCTTTAGTTTTTCTGCAACTGTTAAAACGTCAATTGGAACCCTTTCCTCATATAGTGCTAATGCTGCAATATATATTTCCTTTAAACGCTCATCGTAAAAATCCTCAGGTGACAAAAATTCAGCAACAGCAATAACGGCGTCTTTATCTAGTAACATTGCGCCCAATACTGATTCTTCAGCATCCTGGGAGTGTGGTGGAACTCGAACAGTAGATTGATTGGTTGCCATATTAATTTTTCTTAATCTATGGCAGGAAGTGTTTTTGTTATTTCTTTTCTAAAACTATCACTTTTGTATTTTGATCCTCAATTATATCTTCTTCTTTGAGAGTAAACTTTGCCAAATTCTCGGAGGCAATACCGGAATCTTTGAAAAAATTTTCTATTGGAACAACTACAAAATAAGGTTCAATTTTAGAAATTAAATCATCCGCAATTTTTGAACCGTTTGCAATCATTAATACGTCTACATCCCCTATTTCGTTTACCAAATCATCACTCAACTGAGTTTCTAAACTACCTACCGAACAAAGTCTTAATTTTTCAAATTCATATACGAAAATATTATTTTTGTATCCCATTATTGAAATTCCCATTATTTCATACTCACCTGGGCCAGTTATTTCTTTAACAACTTCGGTTTGGATGTTTGTTAATTTAATGCTGGAACCGATTTCAATATTTGCCGTTTTGGTTTTTATTTTAAACGAAGTTGACGATTGTAAAGATATATCCATAAACGAACTCTAACAAATTGACAAAATTTTGGCAATACCGTATATTGAGCGACGCATGCGAAAAGAATTATTGTGGGCTGGGATAATTGGAATTTCTTTTGGTCTTGTTATCGCCTTTGGCGTTTGGAGGGTTAATTCATCTTTAAAAACCAAAAATATTTCTATTAAAAATACTCCACAACCAAAAGCAAACGCTTCTGCTTTTCAGATAACACTAAACAAACCCGAAAACAACGATGTTATTGTTGAAAATTCAACAACAGTTTCTGGAATTACAAAACCTTTGTCCTGGCTCACTGTTTCAGGAGAGGATGAAGATTATATTATTCAGACCGATGAACAAGGCGTTTTTAGCCAAGATGTAAATTTAATTTCTGGTGTCAACCAAATTAAAATCACGGCTTTTGATAATAGTGGCAACCAAAGTATAGAAAAAGTTTTAGTAGTTTATTCCTCGGCTTTTCAAACGAGAGCTGTAGAAACCCCGGCGCCTGACGCCTCTGGGGACGCTTCTATTCGCCAAAAAGTTGTACAAAAAGTTGAAGAGCTTTTAAATAAACCAAAAGCTTATATCGGAGTCGTAACGGACATTACCGACTCTACAATTCAAATTAAAACATTAGAAAGTGAGATTAAGCAAATATCCACTTCAAGTGACGACATAGCCGTAATTAAAGTCGGCACAACTACAAAAACAGTTAAGCTGACAGATATATCAATTGGAGACTTTGTAGTGGCAATGGGATACGTTAATTCTAGTTCAGTGCTTTCCGCACAGAGAATTTTAATTACAAGCCCAATTACTGAACCTAAAATTACAGCAACACTTGGCAAAATTAGTGATATCGATGAGGTTGTGGCCAATAAAAAAACAACTCTTGCAAAAGCTGTTAAAACAAAAATGTTAAAAATTGCAGAGAATGATCAAATCATTTTTGTTACAGCCATAGATAACGATTCCCCAATTATCCGTTCTATTTTTGTAATTCAGAAATCGTGATATTATAGAGAAATATGCAAAAAGGCCCAACCACTCCTAAAGGTTTTGGAGACATAATGCCCGAAGAAGCTAAAAAAAGATGGCGTTTTATAGATGCTGTCTTCCCTGTTCTTGAAAAATATGGATTTGATCCTATTGAAACTCCAACAATAGAATTTGCTGAAACATTACTCGGAAAGTATGGTGAAGACGAAAAACTGATCTATCAATTTGGAGACAAAGGAGGACGCAAACTTGCTTTAAGATATGATTTGACTGTCCCATTAGCACGTTTTGTTGCTAACAATTTAGGTTTACTTAAACCATCATTTAGTCGATATCAAATTGGCCAAGTTTTTAGAGGAGAAAATCCACAAAAAGGCAGAAAGCGTGAATTTACACAATTTGATTTTGACATTGTCGGGTCAGACAGTTATGAGAATGATGTCAAGGTTATATCAACCGCAATTGAGTCAGCCCGTGTAGCCGGGCTAGCGAAATCAATTTTACAGATTAACGATCGTGAGATTTTTGATAAATCTGGCTTTACAAAAGAGCAAGTAACAACAATCGATAAGATAGATAAAATTGGGAAAGTGGAAGTTGAAAAGATTACTGGAAGTCTGGAAAAATTGGAGACTGCCGATAAACCTGAACGTTTACAAAACATTTTTAACGCACTGACCAAAGCTGGATTTAAAGAAAATGAAGACTTTGAATGGAACAGATATCTAGCCCGTGGCTTAAACTACTACACCTCAACTATTTTTGAACTTAAATTAGATAAAACCCCAGGTGGTTTGTCTGTTGGTGGCGGTGGACGCTATGATAATTTGATTGGAATGTTTGCAGGGCGCCAAATACCGGCAGTGGGATTCTCATTTGGAATCGACCGAATTATCGACCTAATCACTAGCGAATAATCATAAACACATGAATCCTGCCCGCCTTAAAGCTTATTTTTTCCTTTTGATAGTTTGCGTTATTTGGGGAATCGCAGGACCAGTAATCAAATTAACCCTCAATGAAGTTCCCCCATTTATTTTTTTGACTTATAGATTTGGAATCTCCACAGTAATAGCACTTGCATGGTTTGCGATAACTCAAAAAAAGATGTTTTCAACAAAACTTAGCACCAACTTAAAAATACTGGCTTTTTGTGTATTAAATACCACAGGATCCCTTGGTCTTTTGTTTTGGGGAATGTCCAGAACCTCGTTACTCGAATCAAGTTTAATAATTGTTTTTGGACCTGTTTTAACTGTTGTTGCAGGTTACTTATTTTTAAAGGATAGAATTACAAGAATTGAAAAAATAGGTATAGCTGTAACCTTTTTTGGGTCTTTGATAATTCTGGTTGAACCATTAATTAAAGCCAATATGGCTTCAGGGGACTTTTTGGGAAATTTACTTGTTTTTGGCTACCTTGTTTTTACAACTATTGCTGCAATTTTAATGAAAGAAATTTTAAGGGAAGGTGTTAACCCAATTAGCTTAACCAACCTATCTTTTATCATCGGCTTTTTAACCGTTATTCCTGTTGCCTTGTTCCAATATCGCCCATTTGAAATTTGGAATTTGATATTTGAAATTTCTCCTGCGTATCACGCAGGAGTCTGGTATATGGCCGTTCTTTCGGGCACTGTTGCTTTTTCCCTGCAAACTATCGCCCAAAAAACCATCGAGGTATCTGAAGCCGCGATATTTATGTACCTATTTCCCATTATTTCTGGTGTTTTGGCGGTTGTAGTGTTGGGCGATAAATTTACCCCAATTATTGCTATTGGCTCCACGATAACAATTATCGGAATTGCAATTGCGGAATGGAAGAAAAGAAAGTATGACACCTCCCGCAGATAAATCTCCGGTTCCGCCTAAGCGGAGGTGACATATCAGGTTCAATTCATCTGTGAATTGCTATTCACAGTATTCTTGAAATCTGTTATAATTGAGCCTCATTATTATGAAAACTGCAATTCACCCAAAATGGTTTGAAGACGCAAAAGTAACGTGTGCCTGTGGCAACACGTTCACTGTTGGTGCCGCAACCCCAGAAATTCAAGTTGAGGTTTGTTACAACTGTCACCCATTCTACACAGGAACCATGAAGTTTTTGGATACTGCGGGTCGAGTTGACGCATTTAAAGCTAAAATGGCCAGTGCAAGCAAGAAAGTGGTAAGCAAAACCGACAAAAGAATGGCCAAAAAACTTAAGAAACAAGCTGAGGAAGCCGCCAGACCAGAAACACTTGCTCAACTTCGTGAGCAAGCTTAAATTTACAATTACCAATTACCAATTTACATTGAATTAACAATTGGCCAATTGAAAAAATGAAAATTTATTGAAAATTGAGAACTGAAAATTGAAAATTATGGAACCCCAAACTGTCTACCTTGAAATTCGTGGTGCTACAGGTGGCGATGAAGCCAAAAACTGGGGTGCAGACTTACTTCGAATGTACCTTCGCTACGCCGTAAAAAAGAATTGGAAAGTTACCACGGTTGATGAAATGACCGTTAAAATTACTGGCCCGGGAGTATTTGATCTACTTAAAAACGAGTCTGGAGTCCACAGAGTTCAACGAGTTCCAACAACCGAAAAGAGGGGTAGAATTCACACCTCAACCGCTACAGTCGTGGTTCTCCCTGAAATTAAAGAGTCGGAGGTTAATATTAACCCTAGTGACCTTGAGTGGGCATTTACAACCGCTGGTGGACACGGTGGACAGAACGTTAACAAGGTCTCAACGGCCGTAAGACTAGTCCATAAACCCTCTGGAATCGTTGTACAATCCCGCGAGGAACGTTTCCAAGAACAAAACAGGCAAATTGCCCTTTCCCTGCTTCGCTCCCTTCTTTGGGAAAAGCAGGAAGAAGAAAAGTTAAAAACCATAGCAGGCTACAGAAGTGCAATAGGCCGAGGCACAAGGAGTGAAAAAATTAGAACCTACAACTATCCACAAGATAGGATTACTGACCACAGACTTGGGAAAAACTGGGGTAATTTGGAAGTAATAGTAGACGGCAACTTGGACAAGGTTCTAGAGCTTACGAGATCTATTCAACCTTAAGCGCTTACCTGCCCGCAATGCTTTCAGCATAGCTGATGCAGGCGGGCAAAGACACTCAATTAACCCCCTTTTTTTAACTTCATATATAGTGACTTTCTTGACAGATAGGTGTATAATTATAGGTCTAGTACGCCGTTACTTATTCAACTCGGAATTGCCCGAGACCTAAACCCAAGGAGATAGAAATGGCACAGGATATTAACGAAGGGAAGTATAAGGATCCTGGGATCCAAGAAGACAAGATGATGTCGCTAGCAAAAGCGGTGACGATTATTGTCGGGTTTCTCATTATCGCGATAATTGTTGGTCTTGCGATAGCGGGAAACGGATTTTAAGGACCAAAGCAGTAGTGCCCTAGCTGATGGAATTATTCATCATTTTTTTCTTATAGAAAAACAGCTAGGGCACGTTCTTTTCCCCCAGCCTTATTCCAATGCTTTACTGGTCATTCCAGCTCCTTTATAGCTGCTTGAAGTTGCTCGTCCACGTCTAATGTCTTTTCATCGTCCAATACTTTTATGTCGGGCTCCAATCCCTTTTCGTGTACCCAAGTTCCACTTGGTGTTAACCATTTGGCTGTAGTTACATGTAATCCCGACCCACCTAAAATCTCTATCGGCTCCTGCACAGTTCCCTTTCCAAAACTCGCCTCTCCAATTAGTTTAAAACTTTTGTTGTCCCTTAAAGCTCCTGCCAAAATCTCAGACGCCGAAGCACTTCCCCCATTGATTAAAACCACAACTTTAAAGTTCTGCAAACGGCCAGCTTTCTCACTTTTATATTCAACACGGCTTAAGTCCCCCGCTTCTTGGATTACAACAACTGTATCTGTTGGAACAAAATCACTAGCCAAGGTGATTGCCGCCTGCAAATATCCACCGGGGTTGTTTCTTAAGTCAATTACTATTCCTTTAATATCTTTATTTGCTGTAATGGTGTCCACTGCTTTACTCCATTCACCCGGAGTTTCTGCACCAAACTTATTAATGTTAATGTCTGCTATATTTTTGCTATCTCCAACAAGTTTAAGAACTATTGATGGAACATTTAATTTGGCACGAGTAATATCTACTATAATTGGGGCTGGTGATCCGTCACGAATAAAGGTTAGGGTTACAACTGTGCCAGCTGGGCCACGAATGGCTTGTACTGCGTCAGGAAGTGTGATTCCATCTGTTCCTATATCTATATTCCTCTTTTTGTCTGAAATATGAACAACGTAGTCGCCGGGCTTAACTCCTGCTTTTTCTGCGGGTGAATCTGCTAGTGGAGAGACAACGGCCAACCTTGTCGCCCTGTAGCCAATTTCCATTCCCACCCCTTCAAAAGAACCACTTAAATCCTCTTCCACTACCTTGTTAGCTTTTGGTGGCAAGTACATTGTGTATGGGTCCCCAAGGGCTGCTACCATACCCTCTATTGCCCCATAAATCATCTCGGAAGGAATTAATTTGCTTTTATCATAATATTTATTGCTTAAAGTGTCCCACACTTCCCAAAAAAGCGAAAAATCAACATTTTTATCGGGTGGATTTTCGCGACTAATTTTAACATTAAGTGCTTTATTTACTTCTGCTTTATAGCCTTTAACTCCAAAGTAATAGCCTCCGCCAAAAAGGGTCAAAGCCACAAGAATAGTTAAAATGGATTTTCTGACTTTTACAAAGTTAAGTCTTAACGACATAGCAATAATGATACCCCAGACAAGGAGGCTAACTCAATGAGGAAAAAGAAATAAATTATCTAATTGTGGGGATATATGGCAGAAGTGCCAAATGTCTAGCACGTTTGATAGCAATCGACATTCTTCTTTGGTGTTTTGCACAAATTCCGGTTCTGTCTTTACCCAAGATTTTGGCTCGGTCGGAGACAAATTTTATTAATCCCGTTCCATCTTTATAATCTGGATTGGTATTTGCTTTACAATATGGACAATTCCTTGCAACGGGTTCAAGGTCCTTATTTGTTAATCTTCGTTTTGTAATTTTTTTCTTTGCCATGTTTGTATAATTAGAAAGGAATGTCTTCCTCGCCTACTTCTTCAACTACTTTCACTTTTTTATCTTCTTTAGCTGGCTTTGCTTTTTCCTCAACCATAGGTTCTGGAATATCTACGTCAGATGAGCTTCCCCCTACTTCATCCATTTTTCTGTCTAAAATAATCATATCGTTAATTATGATTTCTGTTTTATTTCTTTGTGCTCCGTCTGGTGCCTGCCATGTACTTGTTGAGAGCCTGCCTTCAACGTAAACTTTTCTACCTTTTTTAAGTAGTTGCGCACAAATTTCAGCTAATTTATTCCAAGCTACAATGTTATGAAAATCAACATCGTCCTTTTTGTCACCCGTGTCAGTTGTCCAGCTTCTATTAGTAGCTACGCCAAAGGTACAAACAGCTGTTCCTTGTGGCGTATAACGCATTTCAGGATCCCTTGTAAGGTTACCTATGAGCATTACTTTGTTTAGTGATTTTGCCATCTATTTGTTACTTTTCCTTGTTGATCAAAAGGAACCTCAAAACGTCTACGTCTGTTCTTAATTTATCGTTTAACACTTTTACACCTTTTGGATCTAGTTCAAGCTCAAAAAAGAGGTAAAGTCCTGTTTCACTTTTGGCAATTTTATATGCTAACTCCTTTACCCCCCAATCTTTAGACTCGGCAATTTTACCCTTAAAAAGAGCTAGGATTTTTTCCAATGATTCTGTGACCTTTTTCTTTTTGGCACCGCCACTTTTACCGTCCAAAACTATGGTCAATTCGTATTTATTCATGCTAAGAGTGATTATATCAGCTTCCGATTTTGAACTCAACCACATCCCCATCTTGCATAATATAGTCCCTGCCTTCAGAACGGACTTTTCCGGCCTCACGGGCGAGTTTCCATCCGCCATTTGAAGTGAATTCGTCAAAATCACAAACATCGGCTTTAATGAATTTTTTTATAAAATCAGTGTGGATTACCCCAGCCGCCTCCTGAGCAGTAATTCCTACTGGAATGGTCCAAGCTCTTACTTCCTTCTCCCCCGCTGTTAAGAAAGTAATTAAGCCAAGTGTGGAGAAGGCTTTACGGATAAGTCTTTCCAGTCCCGACTTTTCCACCCCCAAATCTTTGAGATATGCCGATTGATCAGATTCCGACAACTCCGAAAGTTCACTCTCGGTTTTAGCCGAAATTACGACTATCTGATCTTTACTTATTTCCAGTTCCTCTGAATATTTGTTAGTTATAGACTCAGAATGTTTAAGATCTCCCTCGTCTACGTTAAGAACAACCAAAAATGGCTTCTTAGAAAATAGTGGTAGACTATCCACATCTGAATTCTTTTTCTTTGAGTGTTGTTCAACCATATCTTCATCCGATAATTGAAGTTCTAGCTTTAAAATTTCTAGGTCTGATTTTGGATCTTTTACACCTTGTTTAATTATGTCTGGGTCGGAAAATGCACGCAGAACAAAACAAATTGCCGAAACATTACGAATATGGGAAAGGAATTTATTTCCCAAACCTTCACCCTTACTTGCCCCTGCAATCAAACCTGCGATATCCACAAACTCTACAGTTGCGGGGACTTTTGGAGGAAACTCAGACATTTTTTCTTCAAGCTTTGTGACTTCAGCTAGTTTGTCGAGCCTATCATCTGGAACTGGAACAACTCCAATATTAGGTTCAATCGTAGCAAACGGGAAATTAGCAACATAAGCCTGCTGCTTTTTTAGAAGTGCGTTAAAGAGCGTGGACTTCCCCACATTTGGCAGACCGACAATCCCAACAGAAAGTGACATATGAAGTATTATACCTCAACAATCCTATCAAGAAGACTGTCTTCCCAAAAAACCATTTTTTCTTCTGGAAACAAATATGCTTTGGTTGGAGCAAGTTCCTTGATAAATTCTGGTGTATGGGAAACAATAATCATTGTGCCTTTATATTCCTTAAGGGATTCAAGGATAATTCTCTGGCTCATAACGTCCAGGTAAGTTGTTGGTTCATCCAAAATTAAAAGGTTATGATTTTTACCAGTTAAAACTGCAATTGCAAGTCTGGTTTTTTCGCCTCCAGATAAAGTCTCTACTCGCTGAAATATTTTGTCACCCGAAAACATATATCTGCCCAAGAAAGCTCTTGCAAACCCCTCGGAAGCTGTGGTTTCTTCACAAAATATTTGTATCGGGGATTTTGTAAAATCAAATGTTTCAAATTCTTGTGAATAATATCCAACAGAAAACTCTGAATCGCGGACTACTTGACCGGCGGAAGGTTCTATCATTCCCATCAAAATTTTAATTAGGGTACTTTTTCCGACCCCGTTGGGGCCGATTAAAGCAATTCTTTGATCTCTTAAAATAGTAAATGTGACATCTTTCAAAACTTGCAAATCTCCATAATTTTTGGAGACGTTAATTGTACGAATTGGAATCTCCCCAACTCTCTTTGGCTCTGGAAGCCTGATTGAGATCTTTTTAAATTCTGGTGGAAGATCCGGAAGAGCTATTTTTTCCCTCTCTATTTTTTTTCTAAATACAGTTCTTTTTGTATCAAACTTATCAAACATTGCGTATGCCTTTTCTAAACGCTTGATATGCCGTGACTTGACCTCAACTTGTTTCTTTAAAATATCGTCATGGATTTTCTTAAGCCTTAAATATTCTGAATAATTACCCTTATATTCCTCAATTAATGAAGTATGTGGATTTACAGCCAGCACTTTATCAATCTTTTTATTCATCAAATCAAGGTCGTGTGAAATCACAATCACAACTCCGTCATATTCCGATAAAAATCTCATTACCCAATTCTTTCCTGCTTTATCCATAAAATTGGTGGGCTCATCGAGTAGCAAAATATCAGGTTCCATAAGTAGGGCTCGGGCCAAAGCAAGTTTAGTTTTTTGTCCACCACTTAAAGTTTTAGGGTCGTGGTCAAGGCTCACCGAAAGCTCAATTCCTGAAAACATTTTGTTTATTTCAAAATCCAAGAATTTATTTTCAGGGTCTACATAATCCCTAACCGTTGGGGATTTTTCCATAATGGCGTCATATTTAATTTCCTGTGGAACTAAAACAGCTGTCCCCATTAATTCAACTTTGCCAGTGTAGCCAGTTTCTTTGCCAGTGATAATTGATAGAAGTGTTGACTTTCCACTCCCGTTTGGGCCAACCAAACCTATTTTCTGCCCTTTTCCCACAATAAAACTAACCTTTTCGTATAAAGGCTTAGCACCAAACCCAAAAGCAAGATCTTTTACTTTAAGCATTGAAGTTGAATTATATCAGACTGAGGCTGTTTGCTTTTTATTGAGGATGATACCCAAAATGAAAACTGTAATCATATCTAACTGGCACAAAACACAAACTGGACAAATTACGCGCAAAATAACAAGCTCAATGAATGCGATGTAAAGGCAAAATGCCAGCCCAAATGCTGCCATTCCCAAAACCAATTTACTCTTTTTGAATGCCGCGGCAAAAAATATTACTATGTATCCAATTAGTCCAATGAGTGGCGTTGGGATTCCGAGGGTGTCGGCAACTGGGCCGTTAATTACAGCATCGCAATTAATTGTAGCGTTAATATTGCAAGGCTTAAAACTAGGTTGATAATACCTTTCCCACAAAAGAAATAGAGCCAATGAAATTCCAATAGAAGCCAATAATTTTACCCAGAAATAGATCTTGTCACTCATAGATATTCATATTATCGAGAATTATAATATATGTCAATACATTTTTCCTCTTGAGATGAAGCTTATTTTAAGGTTTAATGAATTCTGTTGCAATGATATCCTGATGACTAAATACAAAGAATATTTGATGAAAATGCTAGCCGAGAATAAAGAAGCTTTTGATAAGTTCACCAAAATTCATTTTGATTATTCAATGGACGAAGAAAAATACCAGGAAGAGTTTAATGTCGAAGGCGAGAAAATATTAAAAATAATTCACGAATGGGAAGATAGGCTTTGCAAACAATCTGAAAAGGCTGGTTTTGGAAGCTACACCGGTGGACTATCCGAAAAATTTCAGGCAGAAGTCAGAAGCCACTTCCCTAGAATTGACCATATTGGAATTATTGTTACAAAGTCCCCTACCTTTTCGTTGAAGAAAATTAGTCTGAAGTAATATCTCTTTTTTTATAGCGCAATTAGTATTGAGGCTATTATAACAAATACTCCAAGCCCGGCTCCAACTACAGTTGGCCAATCGGTTCCCGTAACTGGAATTGGGAGGGATGTAGATTGAGCTGTTGGGCTGGTTGAGGCAGGTCCTAAAGTTGGAACAGCTGTTGGGGATGCGCTCCCCGTAGGTGAAGCTGACGCCGTGGCTGTTGGTGAAGCCGAGGATGTTGCTGTTGGAGATGGTGATGTGATTACAGCGGCAGTACAAGCCGTCATGTTTGTCGTCCAAGCTCCGTTTGATGCGGGACAACAATATTGTGCACCACCGCATGATTCTATTCTTCCTGTTACATTACAAGTACTTTGACTTGGATCACTACCAGTCTCACCAGGTGTACAATTTATTAACAAACTTGGGTTTCCAGCGGCCGGACAAGCCTCAACTGCAGGGCAAAAATTACTGTCACCAGTTGTTACAGCCTTCTCTGCAATATTTTGATTTTGGCGAACGAGAATTACTCCAACAACCACACTTAAAATGAGAAAGACTACAACTAAGATTGCAATGATTAAACCCTTATTCCCCTTTTTTGATTTTGCAGGCGTAGTTATTTCAAAAGGTGACGGAGTTGGTGCTTGTGGACTTTGGCTAGGCATAGTGTATGAGTTAATAATACTATGTTTGTTTAGAGCTGGTCAATGACTTTTGGAGTAATGTCGGCAAAACTAGACACCTCGAGGTTTGCTTCGTCCAATTCATTTTCATCTGTTTCAAAACTTGAAATTGCAATTACTTTCATTCCTGCTTCAATCGCAGCTTTGACGCCCGCTGGAGAATCCTCAATCACCAAACAGTCAGCAGGGTCAATTCCCAACTTTTCGCTAGCAAGCAAAAAAATATCTGGAGCTGGTTTAGGATTAATTACTTCCTCACCAGTTGTAATACTGTCAAAACTATCTTGCAAATTAAATTGTTCAAGAATTTTGGAGACAATTTCCCAATTTGTTGAAGTGGCAAGGGCAAAAGGAAAATTGTTTTCTGTTAAATAGTCCATAAATTCCAAAACTCCTTCATTTAACGTAATATACGGAATTTGCTTCACATATTCTATGTTAATAAGTGTTTGCAATTCATCTAGGCTTTTATCTGTTTTAATATGGTATTTTGAAATTATATTTTTTAAATTTACTTTTGTCGCAAGCCCACGAGTTTGTGGGTGATTATTATCAAATTCTGACCCAATGCTTTTAAAAACATTTATAAAACACTTCCCCCACGCCTCCTCGCTATTTATGATAGTTCCATCCAGGTCAAAGATTACGGCTGTAAGTTTCATTTGTTTGAAGTATCGTTTACGGAGAATCCAGCCTCCTCGATTTGAATTCTAATTTTATCCGCCTCATCATATTTTTTTTGCTTTCTCAGTTCTTCTCTTTTTTCCATTAGGTTTTTGATTTCGTCTGGAATTTGCTTATTTGTAGATTTGTTTATTTGTAGATTTAATCCCAAGACTTCATCAAAACTTAACACTAGGTCATATTTATCAGTCGATGGAATGTTACTTTTTAACATTTCCCAAACAACGGCCAAAGCCTTAGCGGTATTTAAATCGTTATTAACTGCTTCCATAAATTCTGATCTAAGTGCTTCGACTTTTTCATTTTTTTCCTCAGAAAGAGCATTTCTTTCATTTTGTGTTTTAAGTGCATTTACCTGGCTTTTAAGTTTATTGAGTGCAGTTTGGGAAGCAGTAAGTGATTCCCAAGTAAAATTAAGTGGATCGCGGTAATGTGCACCTAGATACAAATAGCGAAGTGCAATTGGGTCAAAACCTTTTTCTTTAACGTCAGCAATGGTGTAGAAATTCCCCAAAGACTTGCTCATTTTAGTTCCATCTACCATTAAAAATGCAGTGTGAAGCCAATATTTTACGAACGGAATTTTTCCACTTGCACCCTCCGATTGTGCAATTTCATTTGGATGATGAACCGCAATATGGTCCTCCCCTCCTGTATGAATATCAAACTGCTCACCCAAATATTTTGTTGCCATGGCAGAGCACTCTATGTGCCAACCCGGGAAACCGTCTCCCCAAGGACTTTCCCAATGCATAGTGTGATCCTTAAATCTTCCAACTCTTTTAAACCATAATGCAAAATCTTGAGGATTTTTTTTATTCTCATCAGTTTTAACTTCTTCCCTTACCCCGACTCTTTTCTCGCTTAAATTTTGACCAAATGAAGAACCATAACTTGGAAATTTGGATACATCAAAATAAACGGCTTCCGGAGTGTCATAAGCATAACCATTATCGAAAAGTTTTTGGACCATTTCTATTTGTTCCTTGATGTTTTCCGTTGCTTTGCAAATAACATCTGGGCGAATAATGTTTAAGGCATCCATTGAATCGTAAAAATTCTTTGTATAAAACTCAGCAACTTCCCAAACAGTTTTTCCATACTTGAGAGCTCCTTTTTCCATTTTATCTTCACCCTCATCGGCGTCTGAAGATAAGTGACCCACGTCTGTAACATTCTGAACATGTTCTACTTTTAATCCGTTTGCGGTTAGCATCCGCTTTAACACATCATCTGTTACATATTTTCTGCCATGACCAATATGGGCAAAATCATAAACTGTCATACCACAGGTGTACATTCCAACTTTAGGCGGATCCATTGGAATAAACTTTTCCTTTTGCCTAGTAAGTGTGTTTGTTAAAAATATATCCATAGCTGATTATATATCAGAAATCCGAAGCATGAAATCCGAAATCCGAAAAATTTGGAATTTGTTTAGGGTTTCGATATTAGAATTTCGAGTTTACCCGGAGGGTGGTACTGGCTTCTCGACTCTTGTTTGTTCTTTCTCAGCCGCTTGCTTTTGCCCCCCACCCATCTTTCTTCCTTTTTTTGCGGAACCAAATAAAGATTTACCACCTTGAGATTCATTATATTCTGCTTGTTGTTTTTGAAATTTAACAGCCTCCATCTGGGCTTTCAAAACTTGTTTTTGTTCAACTGAAAGCTCTGAGTAATCCTCAAGTGGAACTTCTAACCCTTGGGTAATTTTGGCCTGAAGATCTCGGAATAAATCTTGTTTACGCATGTCATCGAGTTCATGTTTATAAGCTTCCATTCTTCTTGTACTTTTCATTTTGTCCTGAACCTCTTGTTGTTCTTGAATTTGTTTTGTTTGATTATCTAGGTTCTGAGGTTCTGTGTGGGACTCTTGTGGTTTTTGAATTTCAGCACCAGTAACTTGAGAGGAAGCAGTTTTTAAAATTTCCAACGGCTCCTGGGCCATTTGACGGGCAATTTGTTGGGCTAAATTTTTTGCAGATTTTGTACTATCTTGGGCAAGTCCTGTTTTCATTTAAATTAAATTATAACTCGCGGCGTCCGTCTAAAGCTTGTGTCAGTGTGTTTTCATCAGCATACTCCAGATCAGCTCCTGTTGGAATTCCCATACCGAGTCTTGAAATTCGAAATTCGAAATGAGTAACCCCCTTCGGGGTCGAAGCACGAAGTTGTTTAGTTAAATACATAGCAGTAGCTTCCCCTTCCATTGTTGGATTTGTCGCAATAATAATCTCTGAAATTTCACTCTTTGAATTTTTAACTCTATTAAGCAAATCTTGAATGTAAAGTTCGTCTGGCCCAATATTATCCATTGGGTTAATTGCACCGTGCAATACATGATAAAGCCCTTTAAAACTACCCGTTCTTTCAAAGGCTAAAATGTCTAAGGGTTGCTCCACAACCATTACCAACGATTTATCACGAGTAGAATCACCACAAATTGGACAAGGATCTGTTTCGCTTATGTTTTTACAAATTGAACAAAGCACTGTATCTTTTTTGAGACGAGAAATGGACTGGGAAAAATCATCAAGTTGGGATTGTGGAACATGAAGTAAATAATAAGTTAAACGCTGTGCGCTTTTGGGACCTACTCCTGGGAGTTTACTAAAGGCCTCAATGAGGGTTGCTATTGGCCTTGCTATCTTCATGGTTACTTCATTCCGCCCAAAAGGCCTGATAGTCCACCACCCATTTCCATCATTTTCTTGGCAGATTCTTTTTGAACTTTTTTCATGGCTTCGTTGATTAAATCTGTTAATTCTCTTAAGTCTTCCCCATCTTTTTTAATGTATCGAATTTTTTGATCCCCGGTGACCGAAACCGTCCAGCCCTTTTTCTCCAAAGTTTCAATAATCTTTTCAAGTTCTTTTTGAAGTTCGTTGGCCTTTTTTCTCATGTCATTGAGTTGGCCGAGTTGTTTAAATTTGTCAAACATACTTTTTAGAATCTAGATTCTAGCTACTAGTCGCTAGTTACTGAAAATTTCTTCTGCTTTCTTTATTATATCGCCATCCTCCCCTTCAGTCAAAATTGGCTCCTTCTGCGCTTCTTTAATCACTTCTTTAATTGGAGGGTCAACGATAATACAAATTACGCGAGTTGGTGAATTTAAAACTTGTCCAATAATTGTTTCTAGTATTTTTCGGTGCCTCATATCCTCCAATCTTTCTTTGTGAAATTTATAAAAAACTCCAAGTGTTAGGGTTTTACCATCATAACTAATTGGACGGGAAGATCTTAAGAGTGCCTCAACTGAAGCATTAACGGGTTTAACCTTAGCAAGAATTTCTTTCCATATATCGTCGTTAATTAGAGAAGTTAGACTATCGAGATCTGAAGCTTGAAGTGAAACTTGATTTCCGAAATTTGAAGACTGAGTTTCAGATTTTAGTTCTCCACCCTCATCCTTCACTTTTTCATCTTCGTTATCAACCTTCATTTCTCTACCTTCTGTCTTCGTTTTATCTTGGCAGTATTTAATTATCGCGATCTCAAGTGGTAATTCCTCTATTGGCGAATCGCTCATTTGTTTGTTTGCTTCTATTAAAAGTTCTGCCAAAACAATTAAATTTTCGCGATTTGCTACATCTTCCAAAATTGTTTCGTGAACTTTTGATAAAATTTCTTTAAGTAAACTTTCAACCGGAACCCCTGCCTCAATATATTTTTGTATGGCTTGCAAAAGTTTTTCTGGATTTTTTTTGTAAAGCAAATCCATAAATTCTTCCATTCCAGAAACATTGTTTTTAGTAAGAAATTCTGCTCCCTCCATACTCACTTGTTCCAAAAGTTTTACGGCGTCTCTGAAGGATCCATTTGCAGATTTTGCAATATTTTCTAAAACTTCAGATTCGATTTTCATCTTTTCTCCCCCAACTACGCGATTTAAAGAATTTTTAACCTCTTCGTTCGTCGCCTTTCGAAATGCGATAAAAGTTACACGGGATTTTATGGTATCTATTAGCTTTTCTGGATTTGTTGTAGCCAAAATAAAAATTACGTGTGCTGGTGGCTCTTCAAGCGTTTTTAAAAGTGCGTTACTGGCCTCGGTTGTTAACATGTGAGCTTCGTCTATTATGTAGATCTTTTTTTTGGAGTTTACCGGGGTAAGCTTAACTGCATCACGGAGCGCCCGAACGTCATCTATTCCACGGTTACTTGCCGCATCCATTTCAATTACATCAAGGTTAATTCCTTTCGTGATGGAAATACATTCTTCGCATTTGTCACAAGGTGGATTCTTTCCTGTGCAATTAATAATTTTGGCTAAAATTCTAGCAGCTGAAGTTTTTCCTGTTCCTTTTGGTCCTGCAAAAAGAAACGCAGGTGGAATGTCTGTACCCGCCATAATCTTTTTTAAAGATTCGCCAACATCCAACAAATCCAGCTCATCAAGATTCTTTGGACGGTATTTTAAATATAGTGTCATAAAATAATTTTCAATTTTCAGTTCTCAATTTTCAGTGAATTTTCACTTGTCCAATTGATCAATTGTTAATTTATTGTAAATTGATAATTGGTAACTGACTATTCTGCATGGTGTATACCTAGCAGGTGCATTGCCCCGTGCTCTATTAGTTCATAAACTTTATCATCAATCAATACTCCTTCTTTTTTAGCTTCGGCAATTGCAACGGGGTAGCAAACTATAATTTCCCCCAAATGCATTTTGTTGTCGGGTGGGTAAACAAACCCTTTGGCTTCAGCTGGAGTGAAAGACAAAACATTATGCAACTTCTTATCTTTTAAATATAAATTAACCAATGTCATCATTTTTTTCTCCCCCACAATTGCGACCGAAACCTCAGCATCAGAAACAATTCCTTGAGATACAAAAAATTTAGCAAGTTTAGTTTTAATCTTACTTGCCCCAATAGGGTAATTTGATTGTTTAGTAACGGAGACTTTAATCATCAAATTTAAATATCATAAAAGATACTAGATTCTAGCTACTAGATACTAGCTTCTGACGCACTACTTCAGCAATTTTCCCACCTTCTACACTTTCTCCAACTTTTGATTTAACCATTCCAATAACTTTCCCCATGTCGGCCATTGTTGTAGCCCCAGTTTTGGCAATTGCATCAGTTACTATTTTTTCTAGTTCTTGTGAGTCCATCTCGGGTGGCAAAAATTCTTGCAAAACTGCCAGCTCTGCCTTTTCGCTGGCTACCATGTCTTCCCTGCCTGCTTTGGTATAGGACTCAATTGAATCTTTTCTTTCTTTTGCTTGTTTTCTAATTACAACCAACTCCTCCTCTTCTGTTAAGTCGTGTTTGGCGTCAATTTTTGCATAGTTAAAAGCTGAAGAAAGCATTCTTAAAGTTGAAAGGCGCACAGAATCGTGTGCCTTCATGGCTTCCCCAACCATTTTTTGTATATTTTGTGAAATCATGTTAAGTTTTATTTAAAACGTCGTCTTGGGATTCTAGTTTACCAGCTAACAGGTGTAAATGAAAATGTGGAACAGACTGATATTTGCCGCCGTTAACTATCAATTTATATCCATCACTTATATTTTTATCTTTAATAACTTTTTGGGCTGCATTCACCATGCTGTCTATCTCAGAATTTAAATCCAAAAAAGTACTAATGTGCTTTTTTGGTACAACTAGAACATGTATTTCGGCTACAGGGTTGATGTTCTCAAACACTAGAGCACTATCGTCTTCGTATACTTTTTTTGAAGGCAACTCCCCTCTAATTATTTTGCAAAAAAGGCAATCATCCATGATATTCCAATAGTCTAATTGTAAGATCAAATGATATCAACCACCGCTTTTGCAAGTTTATCTGAATCATGCCTTATAAAACTCCTAGTTAATTTATCTGATTTTGATTTCTGGAAAAATTTGCTTGAAACAACATTTCTTCGAATAATTTTTAGACCCTTTTTGTTCCCTAAATCGTCCTCAACTTGGGCTGCATCATGGCTTTTATACCACTTAACCGCTTCCTTGGAAATATTATTTTTATTTATTAAGCAATAATCAAGTGAGCCAGCTCCCAAATATTTTTCCACCTCATTAATGTGGTCTGAAGCCTTATAGCCATCCGTTTGGCCAAAACGAGTCATTATATTCATTACAAAAAGTTTTTTGGCACTGGAATTTTTGATTGCCCTTGCCACGCCATTAACAACTATGTTGCAGATGACACTTGTAAACAAGTCTCCCGGGCCCAAAACTATCAAGTCCGCTTCGCGAATTGCCTTTAAAGCGTCGCTGTTTGCTTTGACAGCAGGGAAAATTTCTAAGTTTGTAATTTTGTGGTAAATGGTTTTGCGGCTTGGCTCGTCAATAAAATGTTCACCCAATACCTGAACACCATTGTCATAAGTAGCCACTAAATTTGAATTTTCATATGTAACCGGGAGAATGTTTCCACGGACCGACAGAATTTTTGAAGTTTCTTCTATTGCCTCCTTTTGGGAACCTAAAATATCAGTTAAAGCTGCCATAAACAAGTTGCCGTAAGTCATACCAGATATTCCTGTTCCATGAGTAAAACGGTAATTGAAAAGTTTCCTTAAAATTTCGTCGGTATTATCAGAAGAAAGTGCCAAAATACATTGCCTGAGGTCACTTGTTGGTAAAAGCCCAAACTCATCCCTGATTACACGGTTACTTCCTCCCGAGTCTGCCATTGAAACTATTACAGAAAGATCAAGTTCGGGATACTTTTTGAGGCCAGAAAGAATTGTATAAGTTCCGGTTCCCCCACCAATTACTACAATTTTCTTACCAGGGCCTTGGCTGGCCAAGCTTTGCTTATTTCTTTTCACTTCTTAGTGAAAGTATTGTAGCACCTCTTTCAAGTCAAGAAGTTTACTTTCATCTGAAGTTCGCTCTTTTAATTCAATTTTATCCCCAGTCTTCGCAGAAACTACCAAACGAACCGGAATTCCAATTAAGTCACTGTCTGCAAATTTTTGTCCAGCCCCCACTTCCCTTTCGTCCCACAAAACATCAATCCCTGCTTCAGTCAGTTTCTCGTAAACTTCCTTACCATTTCCGCCCGGAAGTTCTATCAAGTGAGCATCAAAAGGTGAAATTTCCTTTGACCAAACAATTCCTTTGTCATCATGCGAAACTTCTACCCAAGTTCCCATAACTCTTGTCGAGCCAATTCCGTAGCTTCCAAACCAAACCGGCTTCTTTTTGCCGTCTTTATCTGTAAAATAAAATCTCATGCGTTCGGCATACCAGGTTCCAAGGGGAAATATATTTCCAACTTCTATACTTTTTGCACTTTCGTAGTCTTCTTTTTTACCTTCCAAAACCTCCTCGTTAATGGCCTCTTTATCTCCTTCTTTCCAGTAAATTGTGTCCTCACCCGAATCGGCCATTACCTGGAATTCGTGTGTAAATTTATCGGTAAAAACTCCACCTGAAGCTTTTGCAATCTTGAACTTGAAACCAAGACGGGTAAATATCTTTGAATAAGCATCTTTTACCTTTTCGTAGTAATCCATTAAGTCCTCCTCAGTGGTGTGGGCTGAATATAAATCTTTCATCATAAATTCACGACCTCTCAAAATTCCACTTTTGGCACGCATTTCGTTTCTGAATTTAGTTGAAAAGTGGTAAACAGCAACTGGCAGATCTTGGTAACTGGTTATATTTTTCCTGAGGAGGTCCATCACTATTTCTTCGTGGGTAAATGATAGTGCAAATTCTTTTTTACGAGTATCAGTTAATTTGTACATAACTTCATCTGCCTTGTCCCACCTGCCTGTTTCATTCCAAATTTCTTTTGGGTGCAAAAGTGGCATTAACATTTCTTGACCACCAATAGCATTTATTTCCTCCCGAATAATTTTGTTTATTTTGGCAACTACGCGAAATCCGAGCGGAAGCAAAGTCCAGCTCCCAACCATTAATTGATCGATAAATCCACCCCGTACCAAAAGTTTGTGGTTAATACTCTCCGCATCTTTTGGATTATCTTTACGTGTTTTTGGAAATAGTTCTGATTGTCGCATGATCGTTCTATTTTAATGCACTTGTTGACAAAGTAAAATAAGGTAATTAGAATTCGCCAAATGACAGAAAATGATTCATATATTGGAGCACAGATATTTAAGGTTTACGAGGGAAATAGCTATTCAGGTAATACTATTGGGGAAGGAAAAAGCCAAACTTTCAGAATTAAAGGTAATATGATGACACTACTGCAAAATGATGATCATTTGGCTATTTATGGAAATATCCCTAATGGTTACGAATTGATCCGGCACGACGATTTAGGTGAAACAAAAATTAAATTATTAGGATATGGAGAACTACACAATCCAAATGTTCAATTTGAATTTAGACCAATTGATAACAGTGAAGGTGAAGTTTTAGTTATAAACACTATACCTCTTACTGAACGCTGAACTTTATTTACTCATCGAATTTAGAAAGTTGGCAATGCTCCCCGCTGAAATCAACTGAGTTATATCGTGGAAAGTAATTGCGACAAGTAAAAGAAGTAGGATAGCCATGCCAATTGAATGCGTTATTGCTTCTGCTTTTGGTAAAACTTTACGGCCTAATAGAGTCTCAATTCCAATAAACAACAATCTCCCTCCATCCAAGGCTGGGAAAGGCAAAATGTTTAAAATCGCCAAGTTAACAGACAAAATTCCTACAAAATTAACTAAAGTTAAAATGCCGCTTCTTGCAGCAACGGTAGTTACTGCAAAAATTCCAACCGGCCCTGAAACTCCTTGTGGAACTTGACCTTTAAATAAACCAGTGACCAATGTCCAAAGGCCACCTAATATTGTTTGTCCCCAAAATAGAGCCTCTTTAAAACCATAATAGATTCCGTAAAATGGGCGTTGCCAAATTGGAGCGTAGTAAATCTCTGTTGTTGTAATTGTTACACCAAGCGCGCCTTCACCAGCTGGAGGGTTCTCGCGAGGTTTCATTTGAAGCTTTAGTGTATTGCCGTTCCTTACGATCTCAAAACTTACATTCTTTCCCTTTTGATCATTAACTTTACCAATAAATGTCTCAACTGAATCTACATTATCTTTCCCAACTTTGGAAACTATGTCTCCAACAACCAAACCCGCAACCTGTGCTGGTGAACCAGCTGAAACATCAATAATTTTAAGTTTGTGAGTGTCCCGTGGAACTCCAGAGAAAGAATAAACTATAGCAAAAGCTACAATTGCAAGTAAAAAGTTCATCACAACTCCAGCAACAATCACAGAAATTCTGGTTCTTTTATTTTTGTTTACAAATGCGCGTTTTAAGTTTGTTGCCCCCTCTTCGTCTTGTTCACCATGAAGTTTTACAAATCCGCCAAATGGAAGAGCGTTAATTGAAAATAAAGTTTCCCCAACCTTTTTGCCCCAAATTCTAGGAGGAAGTCCAAATCCAAATTCTTCTACCCATACCCCTGCCCTTTTGGCCATTATAAAATGCCCGAATTCATGAACGATAACAAGAATAGAAAGAACGAGGAAAAAAACTAAAATAGAACTAAACATAACTAAGAGTATATCAGATTTGCAGGAGTTCTACCTTCTTCTTTTCACCGATTTCCTCTATCTTTTTTGTGAAGGAATCAGTTAAATCTTGAAGCTTCTTTTCTTGTTCTTTTTTATCATCTTCTGTAATTGTTTTATCTTCAAAACTTTTTTTAATGTCGTGCATTTCATCGGCTCTAATTTGGCGGATGGTAACCTTCCCCGCTTCGAGTTTGGTTGACAAAAGTTTTACATATTTTTCGCGGTCCTCGGTTGTGAGTGGCAACATTACAATTCGGAGTATTTCCCCGTCAACGGAAGGATTCATGTTAATATTGGCTTCCAATATTCCTTTTTTAATGTCCCCAATTATGGATTTGTCCCAAGGGGAAATTACAATTTGGGATGGGTCGGGTGAGGTTATACTAGCTACTTCCATTACTCTTAATCTTTGTGTTCCACCGTACGCAGGAACTACTATGTTTTCGACAAGAGACGGAGTTGCACGGCCAGTTCTAATTCCAGAGATATCAGAAAACACAGCATCAACCGCTTTTTGAAATTTTGAAGTTACGTCGTTCATATGCTTACTGACTACAGTCTACAGCTGTAGTCTGTGGACAGTAGACTGTCAGCTATTTCCCAATCTCTATTCTAACAACTCTCCCTATTTTGACATTCTCACCAGTCTTTGCAACTACTTCCTTAATCAAATCGGAAATAGTCTTGCTTGGATCTTTTACAAAATCTTGGGTCTCGATGTCTTTTTCTCCCATTGAAGCAACTTGAAGAGCGATGTCGCGGCCGAGTGCTTCGAATAATTCATTTTTAGCAACAAAGTCTGTTTCACAAAGGAGTTCAACAACACTTACAACCTTACCAGTGTGGTGAGTGTAGGTAAAAATTTTACCTTGTCCGGTTTCACGGCCTTCGCGCTTTTGGGCTTTTTCAAAACCTTCTTTTCTTAAAACCTCAAGGGCTTTTGCCTCATTTCCATCAAATTCTTGTAATACTTTTTGAACACGAGTAATTGGAGCGCCACTTTCTTCGCGGAGTTTTTTAATTAATTCAATATTAATCTTTGACATTTGCTTTTTTAACTTTCCCTTTGCCTTCTAAAATTGCATTTTTAATTAAACCTAAAACATAATCAACCGCCTTTGCAGCATCGTCGTTCATAGGAATTGGAAAATCGATTAAATCAGGGTCCGAGTTACTGTCTACAATTCCTACTATTGGAACTTTTTTAGTGTTGGCTTCGCGTATTGCGCCGGTTTCTCTTTTTGTGTCAATTACGATTAAAACCTGTGGAATGTCGGTTAAGGTTTTGATTCCTCCGAAGAATCTTTCAAGTCTTGTGATTTCGCGGTCAATCAAAAGTCTCTCTTTTTTGGTAAATTTATTGTATCCACCTTCTGCCATTTTAGTTTTCATTTCCTCAAGTTTAAGAAGAGATTTTTTCATTTGAGGGAAGTTGGAAATTGTACCCCCAAGCCATCTTTCGTTGATGTATGGAATTCCAGCTTCAGAGGCAACTACTGCAATTTTCTCTTTAATTTGTTTTTTAGTGCCAAGTAGAAGAACAGTTTTGCCTTCTTTGACTGAAGTTGTAATGAACTCTAGAGCTTCTTCTAAGAGAGGCTTTGTTTTGGTTAGGTCAAAAATGTGGACGCCGTTGTCGGACCCATAAAGGTATTCTTCCATTTTAGGATTCCAACGTTTTGTTTGATGGCCAAAATGAGCACCAGCATCCAATAATTCTTCGAGTGAAACGTTTACTTTTGCCATTAAATAATATTTAGCTCTCTTTTCCCGCCATCGATCGGAAGTATCCAGAGAGCCGGATCGATGTGTGACGAACAGGGCAATTGTACTACGTTAAGCCTGTGGGTCGCAAGCCTCAATTAGGTTCTCTAGTAAGCACGAAATTGTGACTGGCCCAACCCCACCAGGCACGGGGGTAACAAAACTAGCTTTGGATTTTAGGTCGAGATCCACATTCCCCACAGGAGACCCAACATCAATTACAGTAGCGTCACTTTTGATCATATCTTCTGTGATAAGTCCCGCTTGCCCAGTAGCGGAAACTAAAATATCAGCTTTTAAAGTCTCACTTTTTAAGTCCACAGTATCTTTGTCGCATTCAGTAACGTTGTAGCCTTTCTTTTTTAGTTCTTTTGCAACTGACGTTCCTACCATTCCACTTGCCCCAACCACAACGCAATTTGAAGTTTTAGTTAAATCCAAATAACCATTTGCAAAATCAATAATGTCCATTACGGCCTGTGCCGTTGGGTGAGTAAATTTGCTGTCACTTCGAAGGCCATCAACATCCTTGGCTGGAGAAATAGAATCTAGAATCTGGAATTTAGAATCTAGGAGTTGTTCAGGCAATGGTAATTGAACCATGATTCCTTGAATTTCTGTGTCGTTGTTATACCAATCAATAGTTTCCATAACCTTTTCCAAGGTTACATTTTTGTTTAAAGCTACAACTGTTACGTCCCCACCAATCCTTTCAACTGCTTGTTTTTTTAAACCAACATAGAGGTGACTTGCGGGGTTATCTCCAACAATAATAGAAACTAAATGTGGGCTAACACCCTTTTGCCTAAGTTCTAGAACTTTAAGAATTAAAGCCTCCTCTTTAGTCTCGGCAAACTCCCTCCCATCAAAAATTACAGTTTTGACCATATTTAAATTATTAATAATTTTACTTCCTTTTTATTTTTTTGCACAGGCGTATAATACCAAGTCTCCTGCCAAACTAATACAGATGTCGCAAATTGAATTCCTAAGAACTAGCATTATTGAAACATGTAAACCTGATATGTTGGAGGCATATAGAGCAACGCAACGAACGATCCAGCGAGCAATTGCAGCCGAGTTAGAGCCAAATTTTTACGGATCTTCCGATTTAACTAGTGGTTTAGGGCTAGCGTTTATGAAAATGCAAGAATTACCTAAAACAGTAGAAAGTAGGCTTGATCCAAATAACCCAATTACAATTGCAGCAATGTTGGTTGGTGCAATTAGCGCACGGGCCTGGCTTTATAAAAGTGACATTAATGGACAGATGAATAGAAATTTCGAGAGTATTTGGAAACTAACAAAATTGCAAGGTTTGGCTGCCAAATGTGATGAGGTTATATCAGAAGTTGTACCAGAAACTCAGGGAAGGTTTGTAAACATCGATTTATCTAAAATGAATGATCATCACCAAGCGAGCATTCACTCTAATGCACCAGAACATATTGTTGTAACAGGTTTAAATGCAGTTGGAAAAACAACAATATTAAAGTCTTTTGCTGGATTTCTTGAATTTTGTAGCATAAAATCTACAATCGTAAAAATGCCTCGACCAGATGGGCCTTTATCACAAGTTATCAATTCAGCGTTATCAGGTGATCTAAAAATTAACAAAGAGGCACTTCAACTTGTTTTTTTGGCAGATGCTATCGATTTAGCTCCAGAACCTGATACTTTAATCGTCTTCGACCGACACCCAATTGCGTCTGAAGCATTTGCCTATGGGTCGCCCAGAATCGCAACAACAGTCTTATCAACAAGAGAAATTAAAAATGATATATATCAAACGTTCATAGTTGATCAACACCCAATGTCATGCGCACTTAAAGTTGCCGAACGAAGTTCGTCTCCAAGAATATTTGAAGACGATGTAGAAAAAATGACAGAGCAACTTATTCGATTTGCTAGGCTAACAGTACTCCCTGGGACACATTGGATAAATAATGACATTCCAAAAAATGACAACATAAATAATAACATTATCCATACTGGAACCGAAAGATTCATGGGTGCAGTTCAATACAGCGGTATATTACAAAGGCATTTGTTAAGACAAGGGAAATTTACAGCCTACAATCAAGCTTCAGAATTTTTGTATTTAAAATGGTTAGACGTTAAAGAAAAACTAACAAACACCAAAGAATAAAGTCTACTATTCTTTTGCATATTTTGAAAAATGGCCAAGGTCCTTATCTTTATACAACTTTGGCAACATGTCCTCTGGTTTCCAATTCTTTTTTAGCTCAGAAATTTTATCTGATGTTTGATATTTTCCTTTTTTATCGTATCTGTCAATTTCTGGAACTCTCACCGTTTCATGAAATATTATTTGTGCGATTCGGAGACCCACTGGAAGTGGAATTATCACATTACTAAAGTTTGTTATTTCCATTGTCCAACGATTAACATAACCGATATCTCCCCAACCCGCACATTTACAAACTCCTATTCCAATTCTTCCGATTGAACTTCTTGCCCTCATTTCAGTTGTAACCGCAGGTAAATCCTTTGTGCCATTTTTACCACCAATAAATTCAATTGTGTGGGCAAGAACAGTTTCCCCGGGGGCTACCAAAATAACTCGATCTGAATTTTTAAGATTGTGATATGGATTTAACTTTGATTTTATTTCGGAAACCAAAATTGCTTCTTCCACTTCATCATACATACTTCGAATTGCTTTCTCGTAAAATGGGTTAAGAACTTGCGAGTGTTTAATTGGATTTTGTCTGAAAAAATATTTTCCTAAACGTACATCGTAACTTGAATTTGCAACATTGTCAGGATTAAATGGAAAGATTGTGATATTCCCAGATTTTAAATGTTTTAATATTTCTGGTTTGGAAAGAACTGACATACTTTCGACAATCTAACAACTTACATGATTAAAATCAACAATCAAAAAATTAATTTTGTGGAGGTAAAATTTCTTCTTTTTTAGGCGACTGCCAACTTGCAAATTTACAATCAGGATATCTACTGCATCCAAAAAACTTTCTTCCCTTTCCAGTTTTTTTAACTATCACGTCCCCTTCTTTACAATCTGGACATTTGACGCCAACTTTCTCTAAATACTTTTCTGTATGTTTACACTCGGGGAAAAGTGAACAAGAAATAAATTTACCAAATCTTCCGGTTCTTATTACTAATTCACCATCCTTACAATCCGGGCATTTAATCCCTAATTTTTCAACTTCAATTTTGACTCTCTTGGCGTTTTTCTCAACATCAATTAATTTTTTATCAAATGGTTTCCAAAAAGCTGCAATTTCGTTTTCCCATTTAAGTTTTCCATTGGCTACTTCGTCTAGTCTGTCTTCCATACCAGCTGTAAAGCTGTAATCAAAAGTATCTGGAAAATTAGTCATTAAAAAATCATTAACTGCAATGCCAACTGTGGTTGGTACAAACTGTTTACTGTCGTTTTTTTCAACATAGCTTCTAATCTGAATTACAGAAATTGTAGGCGCGTAAGTGGAAGGCCTTCCAATCCCCAATTTTTCCAAAGTTTTGATAAGTGAAGCTTCATTAAATCTTGCGGGAGGTTGGGTAAACTTTTGGTCTCCCCAAACTTTTTCTTTTGAAAGTTTTTCGTCTTTTACAACTTCTGGCAAAATAATCGCGATGTCTTCAGTTGATTGACTACCGTCTACAGCTGTAGTCTGTGGTCTGTTTGCTATTGGCATTATCTTACGCCATCCATCAAATTTCATAATCTGGCCTGATGCTCTTAATAAATAACTACCAGCTAATACATCTATTGTTGTCTCGTCATAAACTGAAGAAGTCATTTGGCAAGCAATAAAGCGTCTCCAAATTAAATCATAAAGTCTCTCAGCTTCATCGGCAAACTTTACATTAGAAGTTTCGAATTTTGCGGTAACGTCTGTTGGCCTAATTGCTTCATGCGCTTCTTGTGCAACTTTAGAAGTAGTTTTGTAGATCCTTGGGGCAACTGGTAAATATTCTTTACCTAAATTTTTTAAAATATAACCCCGTGCCTTTTCAATTGCTTGAGCAGATAAATTTAAAGAGTCGGTTCTATGGTATGTAATTAAACCTTCCTCATAAAGTCCTTGAGCCACAGACATGGTTTTTTTGGAAGACCAACCCATAACTCTTGCTGCAGCTTGAGTCATTGTAGAAGTTGTAAACGGAGCATATGGATTTTTTGTAACCTGCCTTTTCTTTACGTCGCCAACTTTGTATTCTGCTTTTTCTAAATCAGCGATAATCTCATCGGCAGATTTTTTATTTTTGACTTCCTGTTTTATCAACTGAACTGTAAATTCACCTTTCCCTTTTACCTTTTCACTTTTAACTATCACATAGATTTCCCAATATTCCTCAGCTTTAAACTTTTCAATTTCCCGTTCTTTTTCAACAATCAGGCGAACCGCAACAGATTGAACTCGTCCGGCTGACAAGCCCACTCGAACTTTTTTCCAAAGAAGAGGGGAAAGTTTATAACCTACCAAGCGGTCCAAAACTCGACGTGCAGTTTGAGCATCAACTAAATTAGTGTCAATTGGCCTGGGATGGGCTATTGCTTCCTCTACCGCTTCTTTAGTTATCTCATGGAAAGATATTCTTTCTATTTTTTTGGTAGTACCCAAAATTTCTTTGACATGAGCAGAAATTGCTTCCCCTTCACGGTCTGGATCTGACGCTAAAAAGATTTGTGTCGCACTTTTTGCTTTCTTTTTTAAAAGTGCAATTGTATCTTTCCTTTTGACGACATCCACATAATCAGGTTTAAAGTTGTGTTCAATATCTACACCTAATGTACTTTTTGGAAGATCTTTAATGTGGCCCATTGTTGCCTCCACGTCGTATCCACTCCCAAGGAATTTTCCCAGAGTCTTAGCTTTGGTTGGTGACTCGACGATAATGAGATTCATAATAATCAGTTACTTTCAGTTCACTCGGTGTACTCGGTCTGTCGGTACATCGGTTTTTCAGAACTGACATACCGATCCACTGGCTTAACTGAGTTCACTGAGTACACTGGTTACACTTTCTGATACACTCCTCCGCCCAAATTTTTAATCATCCCTTTCATTTCCATGATAGTTAGTCTAGCAGAAATAACTTGGGTCGGCATTCTTGATATTCTAACAAGCTCGTCAAGATGTAAAGGTTCAACACTCAAAATTTCGACAATCTTTTTTTCTTCACCTGTGGTGGGCATTACTTTTTCTACCTTTTCCCGGTCCACCATTACCTCGTAATTAAGCTCTTCCAAAACGTCGGATATCTTGGTTATCAGTTTTGCGCCATTTTGGATTAAATAGTTTGGCGCCTCTGAAGCAGGGGAAGTTATTTGTCCGGGAACAGCAAACACGGGTCTGCCCTGGTTTGCTGCAGCATTAACCGTATAGAAAGTTCCACTTTTAATTCTTGCCTCGGTTACAATTACGGCTTTTGAAAGGCCCGAAATCAACCGATTTCTTACTGCAAAATTTGCTTTAAAGGGCATGTGACCTAATGGGTACTCAGAAACTATTGCCCCATTCTTTTTAATAAACTCGAGCGCCAAAGCTTTATTGCTGTAAGGTGAAATTATATCAAGGCCCGAAGCTAACACTGCAATTGTGCGCCCACCTGCGTCTAAGGCCGACCTTTGTGCTTCGGCGTCAACCCCAAGTGCAAGTCCTGAAACAACAGTAATTCCAAAATTAGCTAAGTTGGTTGCAAATTTATGAGTAACTTCGCGACCGTAGGAAGTCATCATACGAGTTCCAACTATGGCAACTGCTCGGGAATCAGTTTTATCTAAATTTCCTCTAACATATAAAACATAAGGAGCGTCTGAAATTTCTTTTAAGTTAGCGGGGTAGTCGTTTTCGAATATTGTGAATGTTTTTATTGAAAGGCTTTCTAATTTTTTAAGATATTCTGAAATATCGAGTTTGTCTCGGTGATAAATGAAGTTCTCAACAGTTTTAATTCCCAGTCCAACTTCTATCAAATCATTTTTGGAGGAATTCCAAATTTTGCTTGGCTTTTTAAAATATGAAATTAAAAGTTTTAACCTCTGTGGGCCAAATGTAACAAAAGTACTTAGGGCAATTAGATATTCGCGTTCGCTCATATAGCAAGTCGCTAGTGACTAGACACTAGAATCTAGTCCTAATCATACTAACATCTAGTTACTAGTTGCTAGTCCCTGGAAGTAGAAGTCCATTATTTTTCTTGCGATTGGCCCTGCAACTTGCGATCCTTGCCCACCGCGTTCAATTAAAATTGTTGTTATGATTTCTGGTTTATCCATTGGTGCCATTAAAGTAAACCATGCGTGTGGCGTGCCATCTGTTCCAACTTCAGCAGTTCCGGTTTTACATGCCACTTGAATTCCTCCGTGTGTCTGGGCAAAATCAAAAAATGTGTAAGCAGTTCCCCCTGTGCTACATGCTTCTTTCATTCCTTCTTTAACTAAATCTAAGTTTTCTCTTTTAACTTCTATTTGGCGACATTTGGAATCCTTTTGAAGTAAATGTGGGGTACACAAAATTCCTTCATTTGCAATCGAAGCGATGTAAGTATTTATTTCTATTGGCGTCACAGACACGTCTCCCTGTCCAATTGCCATATGATAGGTGTTGCCTAAAAACCAGGATTCGCGCGTTACTCTCTTTTTCCATTCTGGAGTTGGGATTAAACCTTCTTTTTCTCCAGGCAAATCAATTCCGGTCTTTTTATCCAGTCCAAATTTTTGCGACCATTTTGCAATTGCATCAGGCCCAACCATTTCCCCAATTTTATAAAAAAATGTATCGGTAGATCTTGCTATCGCACGGATTAAACTGATTTCACCTTCGGTTCTCCCAAACTCGCTAAAATACCAGTTTGAATACGAAAAAGTATTAACATTAATTACACCCTGATCGTTATATAAATATTTACTATCGATTGCCTTTTCCTGCAAAGCAGATATTGCAACAACCGGCTTAAAAACAGAGCCTGGGTGGAATGTGCCACTTATTTCTCGGTTGAAAAAAGGGAGATCAGCACTATTCAGCAAACTTGAAATTTGTTTTTGGTCTGTCCTATCAATCAATATATTTGGGTCAAAAGACGGGCCTGAATAAAATGCGAGTATTTGCCCTTTGGGCTCGGTTACAATTGCTGCTCCAATTTTACCCTCCATCTCGCGTGCGGTTTCGGTTTGTAGATTGTAGTCAATTGTTGTTTTAATGTCCGCTCCAGGTACTGGATCCCTCCTACCAATAGACCTGATCTTATGCCCGAAAGTATTTACCTCAATTAGTTCCTCCCCGGGAATTCCTAGGAGTTGACACTCATACTGTTCCTCCAGGCCGGTAGTTCCTACCAACATTCCAGACTCCCTTGGTCCCCGCTCAGGGCAATTAGGATCCACCTTATTAATTTCTGCGTCGTTTACTTTACTTAAATATCCGGAGGCGTGAGCAAAACCAGCACCTAATGGGTAGGATCTTTTGTAATCAGTGATTATTTCCTCGGGAGTAGCATTTGTTAAGTCTGAAGTAATTTCATAACCACCGCTTGTTTTAAAGTTAATTCTTTTTTGTATTTTAATATTGTCAGCAAGAGCCTCGCCTCCTCTGGCTAAAATTCTGCCACGCGGAGCCGGAATTGGAATGTGCCTGACTCTATTTTCCTCCGAAAGTTTACGGTAATACGCGCCTTTAATTATTTGTACTTCAAACATTTTGGCAAGTAGAACCAAAAAGAGAATAAGAAGAACACCCCTCAAAAACCAAGTAAGCCAACTTTGAGTACTGTTTCGATATGAAGAAAGGGAATCCATTATTAAATATAACAAATTGACTATTAAAGTCCTCTTGTAACTCTAATTCTTTTTAATAGGGCGGGGTTTTCTAAAATTATTCCGCAACCTCTTGCTACACAAGTTAGTGGGTCATCAGCAATCCACACCGGAATTTTTGTAGCTTCTGAAATTACTTTGTCTATCCCACTAATTAATGCCCCACCGCCTGCAATTGTAATTCCACGCTCCATAATGTCGCTTGTTATTTCAGGTGGGGCTTCCTCCAGGGTATCCACAATGTTGGTTACAATTTCCTGGATTATTGGGGAGAGGGCTTCTTGGATTTCACCACTGGTTATTTTTATAGACTTAGGTAGGCCGGTTTCCAAATCGCGTCCGCGTACAACCGTAAATTTATCTTTAGATGGGATAACTGAACCAATGTTAATTTTTACGGCTTCAGCAGTGGGTTGACCCAAAAGTAGTGAGTATTTAAGCCGTACATAACTAATTATTGCCTCGTCCATCTCATCTCCCGCAATACGTACCGAACGCCCTAGTACAATCCCACCTAACGAAATTATAGCTATCTCACTTGTCCCACCCCCAATATCAACTATAAAACAACCCTCAGGGCCTTCAACCGGTAGTCCTGCTCCAATTGCTGCTGCCATTGGCTCTTCTATTAAATAAACTTCCCGTGCACCGGCGTCGAGTGTGGCGGAGGCTACAGCTCGCCTCTCAACTTCAGTAACTCCCGATGGAATTCCAATAACAACTCTTGGTCTTGGAATTTTTGGCATTGCACTTCCCGACTCATGCACTTTTTTAATGTAGTACTTAAGCATTGCGGCCGTTGCATCAAAGTCTGCAATAACGCCGTCCCTTAAAGGTCTAATGGCTTCTATTGTTGCAGGAGCCCTTCCATATATTTTTTTAGCAGAAGTCCCGATTGCCAAAATTTCTTTTGATTTTTTATGTCTTGCGACCGCGGACGGCTCACGAATAACAATTCCTTTGCCACTAACATAAACCAAAGTGTTTGCAGTTCCTAAATCAATTCCAACATCGTGCGAAAAATATCCTAAAATGTAATTTATTGGGTTAAAAAGTTTCACACCGCAGTATAGCTACAAATTATATAGTTGCAAAGGGTGTGTTAAAATTGTTTTTGTTATAATTATTTTTTGTCATGAAGAAAATATTATTTTTTCTATTTGGGCTTTTATTTTTTTTAGTTCCACTTATTTTACTTCCTTGGACTTCTGAAATTTTTGAGTTTAACAAAATGGTTTTGGTTTACTTGCTAACAAGCTTAATAGCATGTGTGTGGTTAATTGAAAGCATTATTGCAAAGAAAATTATTTTCCGTCGCACAATATTAGATATTCCTTTATTATTTTTTATTGGTTCTCAAATAATTTCAACAATTCTGTCCATTGATCCACGAACATCATTTTACGGTTATTATTCTAGATTTAGCGGAGGTTTACTTTCTACTATCTGTTACTCTCTACTTTACTGGGCATATGTGTCTAATTTTGATTTTGAAAAAACAAAAAAACTAATCTTCGCACTTTTAACTTCTGCTGTTTTAGTTTCCAGTATCGGGGTTTTTGAACACTTTGGAGTTTTCCCCACCTGCCTTTCTATAAACAACTACCAAATACAACATGATTCAAAAACTAAAACAGATTATTCCAAGTTAAACTTTTCAGGAAAAATAAATTTCTTATTTAGTAAATGCTGGGAGCAAGATACTCAAAATAGAGTTTTTTCGACTTTTGGCCAACCAAATTGGCTTGCAGCTTGGCTTGTCGCGATTATCCCATTAACATGGATGATCGCAATTTCCAATTTCCAATTTCCAATTTCCAAACAAATTAGAAATTCCAAATTTCAAATTAAAAGCATCGTACCGTACTTTTTATCGGCTCTGTTTTTTATTACCCTTTTATTTACAAAATCCCGCTCAGGACTTTTAGGTTTTATTGCCGCTGATTTGATTTACTGGGGATTTATTTTAATTAAATTTAAAAAAGAATATCTCAAACCGTTTATCATTTGCCATTTATCATTTGCGTTTTTTGCATTAGTTATCGGAACTCAATTTACCCCATCGATTTTACCAACGGGCCCTGCCCGCATTGTTACGCAAAGCGTTGCAGGCGGGCCTGCCCTTGAAGTTGGTGGCACAGAATCAGGAACTATACGCCGAATAGTGTGGAAAGGGGCAATTGAAGTTTGGAAACACTACCCGATTTTTGGAACTGGAGTTGAAACTTTTGCATTTGCATATCCTAAATATAGTCCTGTTGAGCATAATTTGGTTTCTGAGTGGGATTTTATTTATAACAAAGCGCACAACGAATACCTCAACTACGCCGCAAATTCAGGATCGGTTGGCTTACTATCTTATTTGGTTTTAATTATTTTTTCTGTAATTCAAATTACCAATTACCAATTACCAATTACCAATAAATTGCTCAATTTAAAAATTGATAATTCATCGAAAAATGAAAATTGGGAAATGAAAATTGCGTTATTGGCTGGTTTTGCAAGCCTTTTAGTAACCAACTTCTTTGGTTTTTCAGTTATTCCAACTCAAATTCTACTTTTCTTATTTCCTGCCATTGCAATCACAATAACCACAAATAAAAAGGTGGAATTTGTAGGTAAAAAAACATTAAACAACGGCCAAAAAGTCACAATTTTTTTACTTTTACTTTTTACCATTTACCTTTTATTTTTGATTTCCCGCTATTGGTACGCTGATTATATTTTTCAAAAAGCAATGTTTTTTGAGAATTCCAGTACTGCGCTTACCTCCTATAAAAAGGCAATTGAAATAGAACCAAATGAGGCCAAATATCACAACAGTCTGGCAGGCCACTATACTAATTTAGCACTTAGCACATATCAACAAAAGGATGCAGAAAAAACCAGTGAATTTATAGATTTAGCCTTAAGCGAATCACAAAAGGCAATAGATTTGTCCCCAAGTAACATTAATTACAAAAAAACCCGCTTTGGAATTTATGTTAAATTATCTACAATTAAAGTCACTTATTTAACTTTGGCTCGAGACTTATTAATAAGTATTATTGAGGACGCTCCAACAGATGCTAAAGTTTACTATTCATTGGGCACCACATACGCCCGAATCGGCCAAATAGACCTTTCTTTAGCCACTTTAAAAAAGACTATTGAATTAAAGGCTAACTATAAGGAAGCCAGGCTTGCATATGCACTTGTCCTTATCAACCAAAAAAGGATTCCTGAGGCCAAAATACAGCTTGAATATATATTAAAAAACATCGACCCTACTGATTCACTAACCCGCCAAACTCTAGAAAGCATCAAATGACCCTATCTTCTGGTATAATTGGTGTATGGTACGAAAGATTTTACAGTCAGGTAACCCAATTTTAAGAGCTAAATCAAAACCAGTTACTAAGGTTGATAAAAAAACCTTGGAAGTTATCAAGGATTTAAAAGATACACTTAAAACCCAAAAAATTCCAGAGGGTGTAGGTTTGGCTGCACCGCAAATTGGCAAAAATGTGAGGATTTTTTTAGCAGACTACAAAGGATTTGAAAGAGTTGTAATTAATCCAGAAATAGTCTCGATTAGTAAAAAGAAGGTGGCTAACAAAGAGAAGGGTAAAAACAAAAACGAAATATTAGAAGGATGCCTATCTCTCCCCTTTTATTACGGCCCACTTACCCGAGCTAACAAAGTTACGCTCAAATATTTAAACGAAAAAGGTGAAGAAATTAAGGAAGATTTTACAGATTTTAATGCACAAATAGTCTTACACGAAATTGATCATTTGGATGGAATACTCTTTGTTGATAGACTGTTGGAGGACAAAAGAACTTTATACAAAGTTGAGAATGATGAATGGGAGGAGGTTGAGCTAATCTAATCAAATTATGAAGATAGTTTTTTTTGGAACACCAGAGTTTGTTTTACCAGTTTTGACCGGGCTACACAAAAAATATGTGACAGGGCCTGGCAAATCTCCTATTGTTGCCGTAGTTACTCAATCCCCAAAGCCCACAGGCCGTAAACAAATACTAAGCTACTCCCCAATTGATAAATGGGCACATGATCATAAAATCGATACTTACTATCAAGGATCGGAACTTGTAAAAAATGAGGTAGAGGCAGATTTTGGAGTACTTGCTGCGCACGGCGAAATAATTACTAAGGATGTAATCAATTTATTCCCTAACGGCATTCTTGTGATTCACCCTTCACTTCTTCCAGACCTTCGTGGAGCATCCCCAATTCAAGCCGCAATTACACTTGGTAAGAAAACTACAGGTGTATCCATTATTAAAATGGATGAAAAAATTGATCATGGAAAAATAGTTGCCCAGTTTAAAGAAGACATTAAAGAAGATGATACAGCGGAAAGCTTGAGGACAAGACTTTTTGATAGGACAAATGATGTCCTGCTTGAGATGATAGACCCTTATTTACATTACAAGATTAAGCCCAGAGAGCAAGATGAAGAGAATGCGACATTTACAACAAAAGTAAGAAAAGAGGATGCTTTTATTCCAGGTGGATACCTGAGTGAAGCATTATTGGGACAAGATACTGATGCAGAGTGGAAGATTAACTTTATTACTGGTCATGTTCAAACACCATCGCCAGCCAACATCGAACAATTTATACGTGCAATGAACCCCTGGCCATTCGCTTGGACTTACATTAGGTTGAATAATGCTGAGGGAACTATCAGGCGCCTAAAGCTTATCAAAGCCCATTTGGAAGACACTAAATTAGTCTTGGATGAAGTCCAACTTGAAGGCAAAACTCCTACAACTTGGAAACAATTTAACGAGGCCTACCCCAGCTCACTTCTTAGTGATACTAAATAATTAAAGAGAAACAACAGATGAAGTTCTGACAACTATCTTTCCGTCCTTTTTGAACCTCTTAATACAGCTTGTACAAAGTCTCATTTGAACACTTTTGCCCATTACCATCATTGTGGCTTTTTGTAAGTTTGGCTTAAATGTTCTTAAGGTCTTTGGGGCACGTTTCTTCCAACGTTTACCAGCAACACCTCTGTGGTGCGTGCTTTGTCTGCCGTGGACTGTTCCTTTTTCGCAATTATCGCAAATGTATGACATATTTTTACTGCTTACTGTCTACTGCTCACCGACTACCGTAAAAGGCTGTAGTCCGTAGTCTGTAGACTAAAAGCAACTTCGTGATTATACTATTAATGGCTCTCTATCTCAACATGATCATTATTTGGATAATAGCATTCGCCATAACAATCACAATTCATGAAGCTGCACATGCCTGGATGGCAAACCGCCTCGGAGACCCTACAGCACGCGTATTAGGTCGCTTGAGCCTAAATCCCCTAAAACACTATGATCCCGTTGGGACTACCCTACTTTTGGTCTTAGTTCTTATGCGATCAATTGGAATTCCTGTTATCCCATTTGGCTGGGCAAAGCCAGTTCCTATCGATCCTTATAACCTCAAAAACCCCAAAAAGGACTCGGCACTCATCTCCCTCGCCGGGCCATTTGTTAATTTGATTTTAGCTACCTTTTTGGCAATTATTATTAGGGTTTTCCCAGGGGAGGTCACTTTTAACCTTTTTTATCCTGTAATTTTACTCAATGTGGCCTTGGCTATTTTTAACTTAATTCCTATCCACCCTTTAGACGGTGGCAAGATACTTGTCGGCATTTTGCCGAACAAAGAGGCACATGAAGTCGATATGTTTTTGAATAGATACGGAATGTTTTTATTATTTGTTTTAATCTTTCCTATTTTTGGCGGAGTTAGTTTAATTTCGGGAATAATTAACCCTGCGATTAGCCTCATTTTGAACCTTTTAGTCCCTGGTTTTGGGACAATTTAATTTGACCCACCAAGGTATAATTAATAGACCCTGTTAAAAAGAGTGTCGTTTAAACTTTCTGACTATTTTTAAATTTGGGAAGGCGGAGTCCGTCCGGAGTTTTATACGAAGGATGGTAGCTTACCCACCTGGAGATTTCCAGGAAGAATGTCGACCTCTTGATGATGGGGTCAACTTTGTCTATTTATCTCTTTAGAATAGAAAAGCAGCTTGTAACAATAAAGATCATTTCCAAAGCATATATGCCCCACTCCCAATACCAAGTATCTTTTGGGAACTTTGATCTTCGAATCCTGTGAAACATTTCAAAAACCAGCATTCCTGCGCAAATTGGTATACCAAGTGAAACCAAAATTAAAAATTTAGGTAACCAATCAACAGACAATGCGTACCATACAAAAGAAAGCGAAAATATAACGCACAGCAACACTATTACTCCGGCAACTGTGTCGTGTATCATTGGATATTTATCATAAGCAAACATGGAAGAAAGTGTTAAAAAGACACCAATTGTTGTAACCATAACCACCGCATACGGCGATAAGTAACCTAATTGAAGTCCAAAAAGCGTAACTAATACTCCTAAAATAAAACTTGAATGATTAAGTAATTTATATTTTGGTGATTTTTTAGTTCCAAGACGGCTAATTGATAACCTTTCTGGGTTGTATTTCCTGAAATGGTGAACAACGTAAAACACCACAAATATATGTATAACCGCATATAGAAGCAAGGCAGTCACAATAAATCTGTACATCTAAGTGCTGAGGACAGGATTCGAACCTATGTAGCCCTTTCGGACGCGAGATTTACAGTCTCGTACGTTTGACCACTCCGTCACCTCAGCTTAAAAATCAAAATGAATTAGGAGCCGACGACTGGATTTGAACCAGTGACCTGCTGTTTACAAAACAGCTGCTCTACCACTGAGCTACGTCGGCGTTTACGTTGATGTAGAGCAGAGGCAAGATTTTCTTACCACTGAGCTACGTCGGCAATATGTGTATTATATCTTAATGAGCCTGAAGTGGGAATCGGACCCACGACCCCGTTCTTACCAAGAACGTGCTCTGCCACTGAGCTACCCAGGCGCGCAACCGCAATTATATCAGAATTGAACCTAATGAACTATTGTTTAAACACGCTCAATCATGTAAAATACCCTCATGGCAAAAAAAGGCGCACGAGAATTAGTATCTTTAACTTGTATTGTTTGTAAAAATCAAAACTACATAACAGACAGGAATAAAGTTAACATGGAAACAAAGGGCAAAAAAGGCTCTAAATTGGAGATTAAAAAATACTGTAAACACTGCCGAAAATCCCAAATTCATAAAGAGTCCTCAAAACTTAAGTAATCCCCTATAGTATTTGACTTTTTTGCCTTAAAGTGTATAATCAAATCTCGCTCTTTTGCAGCCTGGAAAACTAGACAATAGGAGAAGTATCATGCGTGGAAATGGTAAAAATGACCCTTGCATCAAACCTGGCAAAACATGGACAGGTTTTGCAGCCGGAATGTACTTTGTCTGCTCGAACATGAAGTTGATTGCCAAAGCGGCCAGTCTAGACGCGCTCGAGAATCAGATAAAGGAAAAGTACAAAGGGGATGAACAGGAAAAGTACTTAATCACGATAGATATCTATCGTCGCGACCACCCTACTAAAGTAGTGGTTGCATAGTAAACCAATTCCAGGTTGGCAAAGCGAAAACTGACAAGGGTCGTAGGAATAAAATCCAAAAACCCTTGTCAGCGCTTTACTTCCCCATCTTCCCAACTTGAAGTATAATTCAAAAATACCTAGGTCCGTAGGTTAATGGTAAGCTACTTGGCGATGAGCCAAAGCAAGCTTGCCATTAATTTTAATGATTTAGGTCCGTAGGTTAATGGTAGACCAGGGGACTCCATCCCGCAGTGGCGGGACGATTCCCTCCTTTCTTAATACAAACTCATGTTTTATGTGTACATATTAAGAAGCCTCAAAGATAATAAAATTTATACAGGATATACTTCTAATTTAAAATTGAGGCTAAGTGAGCATTTGGAAGGAAAAGTTAAGTCAACTTCTTTTAGAAGACCTCTAAAATTGGTATACTACGAGGCATATCTAAGCAAAAAAGATGCCCAAGATAGAGAGCGATATTTAAAAGGTGGCGGAAAAGCCAAATTAGATCTTAAAAAACAGATTGAGAATACTTTAAAAATCTAGGGGTGTCGTTCAGTGGTAGGACACGAGTCTCCAAAACTTGTAACGAATGTTCGATTCATTCCACCCCTGCCCAAAAGGAGAAATGTTTAGGATTTTGAAAATTTCATTGTTGTCCCAGTTGGAAAAACAATTTCGAACTCATCCTTTGTCGTATCAACATCTTTTAACCAATCTAACTCCTTATCAACAATTCCCTGCTGTAAGCCTCCCAACAATATAGGGAAGTCTTCAAGTTTATAAAAGGCTCCCGTCTTTCCCAAGATGCCTAATTTGGTTTTAATTACCCTAGTAACACCGTGCCTTTCAGCAACCTCTTTAAGTTCATCTGTTGAGAGTCTAAGGTAAAAAGACATTGTTTTTTCTGATAGGTCATCACTTGTAGTTACAGATCTGATATCAGACCTTTCGGCCGTTCCTATATTTGCTGAGATTGTCATTTTTGCCATATTAAAATAAGTGATCACTCAAATTTCCCCCCGCCGCAAAGGCCATGGCAATTATGGTTGTTGTTTCCTTAACATCGTAACTTATATTAGCCTTATCTAAAAGTTCACATGCACGCATTTTACAAGCATATTCTTTTTCACTTGGGCTTCCCTGATCGTAAATTATTACTGGCCTGTAGTTACCGATCTCTTTTCTAATTTCTTTAATATCCAATGAGGACAAGCGTTTTGTCCCACCCTCGAAATAAGTTGCATCTATACCTGCTGCCTGATAAACTTCGGTAATCGCCCTACTTCTTTCCAATCCCATATAGCAAATAAATATAATTGGGTCTGCGGAAACACCTTCTTGTATTTCACGATAAAGTCTATCTGACATTGTTTAGGTAAATTTAACACAAATCGCCGATTTATTTAAGATCTAGTTTTTTTAAAACGGGGGAAGTTTACTTATAACCATCTTCTGTTTTCTCACCCATGTTCGGTCCAATGATTTGGTATCCACCTCGAGAATCGCCTTTGTAATACAAACAATGATCATCATTATTTTCAGCGTTTACTAGTAACTCACACTTACTACGAGGCATCCTGAATGGACATACAATTACAACCCTGGCCATTGGCAGTTCCCCGCCAGACGGCAATATTTTTGCTTCAACTACTAATCCATTCTCAACGGGTTTGCAATGTAAAAACTTACCATTTAGGAGTGAATCAGGCAATCTGTCAATTTTCATAGGGCATTATATCACCGAAGGTTATTACTGAAGCACTGGTACGAGAGTCTGCCCACTTTCTGCTTCCGCAGTGTATTAGCGTACAACATCAAATTGAGTTTTGAAAAACTCAACTGTTTTAGTCATGGCATTTGTAAAGTTGCTTCCTGAGATATTGTGTCCTCCACTTTGATATTCATCCAATGAATGGATTACGTTTGTTTTGTCAAGAATTTTCATTAAATTTCTTGAATACTCAATGCTCACGACATTATCGTCCACCGAGTGTTGGAATAACACTGCGCCACTTACCCCATCAAGATAGTTTGTTGCAGGAACTTTTTTCCAAAATTCACTTTCGGTGCTGAATTCACCATATAAATTTCTTAACTCTTGCCTCTTTCTCGCTCTTTCGGTTGATTGTTGTGGTGCCCTATATGAATTATCAGTGATTCTATAATTCAACAAATCAGAATATGTATATCCCGCCCCAGCCCAAATAACTAAAGCGGGAATGTTTTTTTTGACTACAAAACTTCTGAATGTCACGTTCCCCGCCATACTATGCCCCCATAGACCAATCTTTTTAGGATTAACCATTTCTGCATTCTCAAGCGCAGAATACGCATTTAATGTGTCTATCACATAGTCTGATGAATAGTAAGCTCCTCCGGCCTCTCCTTCTGAATCCCCATGGCCTCTTAGATCTATTTTAAAAACTACAAATCCATTTTTTGCCAAAAAATTTACATAATCCGTATACTTTTGAGTCGTTTCATAAATGCTTGGAGCAATGTATCCGTGAACAAAAACTATTGCCGGAAATCCCCCAACTGGAGCCTCTCCTTTTGGAACTGTCAGTAAACCATTTATTTTCAACCCATCCGAGTCATAATTTGTTAAATATGAAGTATAGGTTGGGTTTTGACTGTAAACCGAAAGCTCTCCAAGCTTGCTCTGATAATCTCTATTTCTTAAATAAGGCATTGTTAGCTCTGCAAATGGGAATGGGGTTGGTGAAGGCAGAGGGTTAAAAATACCTTGTGGAATATTGACAATATTGGTTAACGTTTGTGATTTGTTATTTTTTAACAATGAGTATCCCGCAATAAATATCCCTACAAGACTTAAAAAAAGTAGAACAATAACCCCAATCGAACCGACCGTTGATCTCATTCTTTAAGTTTAACAAATTATCTAGGTTAAGTACTATTTATTGACTTTCCCCCGTTCTAAAACTACAATCTCCAAAATATGTCGGAGAGAAAGCCTTACATCCTCAAGCTAACTGGAGAACTTTTTGAAAAAGGAAATGATCATATCAGTTTTGACCGATATGATTTAGTCTCTAAACAGATTTTAGAAACAAGAGAAAATACAGGTGCCAAGTTCGTAATTGTTGTTGGAGCTGGAAACATTATCAGAGGGAGGGATGCAGACTCAAAAGTGAACCCAAACGAGGCTGATAACATGGGAATGTTGGCAACAATGATAAACGGAGTAGGCTTAAGAGACGCTTTAACAAGAAACGGTGGAAAAGGGGTGAGGTTAATGACCGCAGTTGAAATAAAAGGGCTCGCTGAACCATATATACGCCTAAAGGCAGTTTCGCATTTAGAAAAAGGGTATGTTGTAGTTATTGGATTTGGTCTTGGCAGACCTGGATTTTCAACAGATACCGCGGTTGCACAATATGCCGGAGAACTTGAATGTGGACTTATACTTAAAGCTAGCACTACAGATGGAGTTTATGACAAAGACCCAAAAAAGCATAAGGATGCAAAGAAGTATAGTGAATTAACTTTCGAAAAAGCGCTAAAAGATGACTTGAAAATTATGGATGCAAACGCTTTTGCCACAAGTATGCGCACGGGAATCCCAATATTTGTTTTCGATGTTAAAGATCTTAACAAGATGCCGAGAGCAATTGTCGAAGATTATTCTTTTGGTACTTTAATTCACAAATAACTTATATTCCGTATCTCTCACAAGCCAAGTCTAGTATTCCCCCAACCAAATCCTTAAAACTCATTCCTGCAGTTCTTGAAGCAAGTGGAAAATAGGAAATTATACTCTCGTCAGGGTTAATTCCCGGAAGAGTATTTATTTCAATAAAATAGAGCTTTCCTTCGCTATTCATTCTATAATCTAGCCTTGCACAATCCTTTACGTCCAGTATTTGGTATACCAATTTTGAAGTTTCTTCAATTTCTGTCCTTTGCTTATCTGTTAACTTTGCGGGGCAATCGTAAGCCTCTCTCAAATCTTTAAGCGAATCTTCATACACCCATTTAAGTTCAAAGCTAGCAATCTTGTTCATTCCCATTGGCAAAAAATCGAATTTTTGCTCAACAATCGGTAAAACTTTTGGATCTTTGTTACCCAAAACAGAAACAGTAAATTCCCGGCCATCAATATACTCTTCGACTAAAATTTCTTTTGTAAAATTCTCAGAAATTATTTTTACCCTCTCTTTTAAGTTTTCCATACCCGTAACTACGTTAGCGTCCAAAACACCCTTACTTGACCCTTCGCTGTTTGGTTTAACAATTAAGGGAAATTTAAGTCTATCGGGAAGTGTCCAATCTTTTTCACCTTTTTTAACAACATGCCCCTCGGGAACATTCACCCCGTCAGCACCCTTTAAAATCAGATTTGTAAAAGATTTATCGAGCGAAATTGTATGTGTGGTTGGCCCGGAATGAGTGTAAGGCAGTTTTAATATTTCACAAATTATTGGGATTTGAGTTTCCCTTGCTTCTCCCCAAAGTCCTTCTGCAATATTAAAAACAATATCAATTTCTTTTTTTAATTCTTTAAGCTTAAAAAAAGCATTTTCGTCAGCTTCAACAAGTGTAACTTTATGGCCTAATTGGGTTAGTGAATTTTTAATTCCATTAATTACTTCAATTGAATCAAACTCTAAATCGGTTTGTTCTTCAAGTTTTGCTGAAGGTTTATTAACCTTTGAATTGTAAGCAAGCGCGACATTCATTCAAAAATCATAGCAGGGCGAGCAGTAATTACAAGGTGTTATTTCAAATTAGAAGCCTTCAATATTTCTTGTTGCAAATCTCTCGCAAATTGAAATTTGCTCTTTTAATTCATTTAGAAACTCTTTTTGTGGATCTTTATCGAAAATCCCTAAGTTAGGTGTTACCGTTTCTTTTTTATAATCTACGGAAAAAAGTGACGCATATCCTTTTAAGCTCCTCACCATCGTATGTTTGTTTGTTATTCCACCAGCTTCTAGTAGTTCACTAAACATAAATTCCTGTTTAAAATTTGTGAATATATATTTCGCAATCGTAATTGCCGATGAATTTGAGTTGTTTGTTGGCATATATTTAAGCCTTAACCATACCTAATTTTTTAGGCCAAGACTCGCCCTTTGGAACTATTACAAACATTACTCTTTTGTCTGGAATCACTCGTCCTTTAATTATATTTTCATCCCACCAGCGCTTTTCGAATTCCTTGATTTTAAATTTTCTGTCAACTCCAGCAAACTTATGATCTGGATCACTCATCCTAAGAAAACCTGTTTTTTTGTCAATTTTGGTAACTATACTATAATGTCCATTGTCGTCATCCTCATCTTCGTAAAATACTCCCTGCCATTCAACCCCAACCGGGTATTTGTATTTATTAATAACAGCATCAAGATCACTAACTTTACCGCCTGCTTTTTTCCAAAAAACAAAGGCTCCTTTGCCAACTATTTTAGCTCCCCTTGCCATATCACCCACGTTGAGTCCATATTTTTTAATCTTGTTGACAACTCTAAGTGATCCAACAATTGCTTTCTGGCTGGTTTTAACTCCTAAGTTTGAATAGAGTGAAGTCAATACTGCGGGACCACAATGTGAATTGGTAATTTGTCTAACACGAAACATGTTAGGGAAAGCAAAGCCAGAAACCTTATCTTCTAACTGAAGTAGTTTCTTGGCTATTGGTCTTGTTCTGGGATTTTTCTCGAGTACCATGATATGGCCAATTCTACGACATAAAATACGATTTGTCGATATGGCTAACGTGCCCAGAGGGAGTACTACAAGTCCTTGGCATACTTTGACAGAAGGCTGGCTATAACATCGGAAAAATCAACTCCATTCATGGCCAAAACCTCGGTCATGGGTAGGCCCTTGTCTGGCCCAAAGGCTGTATTTGGGTTACTATCTGTAAAATATGGAATACCAGTGTCCCCGTCTACTCTGACATCAAATTTGGCATAATCTTTGTGCTGCAGGCCACCGAAAGCCCTAACCGCAAGCTTTGTAATTTCAAACTTCATATTTTCATCAACCGGAAGGTATTTATAGGCACGCCACGAACTGTAAGACTCAATGCTGGTAAATTCGTGTTTGCCATCTGGTTTTATCCCAAATTTCTTCTGAGCCATAAAAACGTGACGTTTTGTGCCGTCGTCAAAAACTACAACTGTAACCTCCGGACCGTCTATAAATTTCTCAACAATTACGGGAAATCGGTATGTGGAGATCATGTTGTTGGCCCTGAGCTTGGCTGCTCTAAAGCTCTCCTTAACGGCGGTATTATTTATTCCCACACTTCCCCCACCCTCGTTGAGTTTAACGATCAGAGGAACCCCCAAATCCTCATCGATATTTGTGCCCCCACGACGAATAAACTGGAATGGTGGAGTCGGAATGTCATAAGCCATTAAAAGTCTCTTAGTTAAGTTTCTGTTATTGCCAATGATTAAGCCTTCCATTCCAGCACCAGTGTAGGGAATGTTAGCAAGCTCCAAAGCCGCGGGGACTGAGGGTTGAAGCTGGTCACGCCCTTTTAAAGTGTCTACTAAATTCACAACCAGATCTGGCTTATCTACTAACAAATTGGTGTAGAAATATTGATCCCCAGGCAGGGTCCTAACTGGGATTCCCAATTTTCTAATTTCCTCAGATACTTCTATTGCTCTTTGTTCCACTTCTATTTCTGCTAAATAGGCATCTTTTGTGGCAAAGTGTTCGCGCTGAATACTGGAATAAGCCACGACAATAAGCCTAAACTTTTTAAGGGAATTCCAATCAATATCTAATTTTGGATAATGACGTGTGATAGTTTTTTTTGGCTTTGCAACAACAGGCTCTTCCTCGATTTTGGCAGTTTTGACGTTCGGCATTAGAAATATAGTAGCATAAATTTTTTGGTCAAAGAATTGGAAAAATTAAATTTAGAAAGGTATAAATCTATGTGATATAATCTGATTGTGGTTGAAGGAGACCCAAAAATACATTCCCCTTTAGACCTGCCACCCGTTTCTGAACGGCCAATTAATTTTCAGTATATCTTCTACGGAAAAAACGAGAGCGTAAGAGAAGGAATTACAGAAGTTTCTATAACATTAACTGCTTATTTTGGAAAAAGAGTTGGTGAAGAAAACACAGGAATGGCGCGTGAAGCATTCACAGATGACGAAATACCTAAATGTGAGGCAAAATCGTTTGCTGAGGCTGCACAAAAACTTTGGGAGAGATACAGTAAATGTGGAGATGAGGAAAAAATTGAATTTGTAAAAAACTTTATCAACGCAAAATGGAAAGAGCTAAACTTGAAAAAGAAATATACAGAAAATAAAGATATTTTTGAAAGGGAAAATTAATCCCAAGTCCTAATTTCCGCTTCTGGTAACCTAATTTTCTTTGGTGTTAAAATTAAAAGTGTAACAGCTACCAAAATAGTTATTGCCCCCATTACCGAAAACGTTTTCTCCTCCCCTACTAAATTTGAAATTATTCCAGCCAGGGCCGGGCCAATAATGTAGGCT
>DASSIE010000021.1:0-2617 GCA_035692185.1 Patescibacteria group bacterium
AGGTCCCGGAAGACTCCTGCCTAATGCAGTTATTTTTGCAAGATAATTAGCATCCTTCGTAAACTCCAGGGCAATGTGGACACTTATCACCCTTTTTCATATACATATTCAAGGATCTTTTACAATTTCCACAATTTTTAACTAATTTTCCTTCTCCAATTATTCTAATTCCCCCAAAAGCATCTGTTGTATAGTTTCCCAAAAGTTGTGAATTGAATAGCCCCACGCATGCAAGCGCATTTAAAATCCAACCCTTATTTTGCATATCTTGTTCTCCAACGGCGCCGGCAACTACAAACTCCCTTTCTGTTTTAGCTTTATCTATCATCGGCGAAATTTTATCTGCAATTTCTGAAGCATCTTTTAGTGCTTCTTCTTTTCTCTCCCATGGTGCACCTTCATTTATCTTCTGCCATACAGGACTATCTAATGGGGCAAAATTTGAAAGAAATACCCATGGGGTTAGATTTTCAGGAAGATTTACAGGAATTGCCACGTTTCTTAGATCGTCTGGGTTATTTGTTAAAATTGACAAGTCTGAAAATTCTGTAAGGTGAACAGCCCAGTTCAAACATTCTTTTGCAGAGAAGTGAGTTGGAATTCCATAAAATTCAATGTCTTCATCATTAACTTTAAACCCAACGTTTATTCGGCCTTCTTTGTAAGGTGACATCCCTTCTGGGGGACTAACAGAAATTATAAGTGTGCCAATTGGCCCATTAATTAAAAGGTCGTAAAATTTTGTTGCGGCCTCTGATTCTTTTTTGGCAAGGTCGGAGTCATTAGATGCTGATTCAAGTACATTTTTATAATCAATTGGGTCAATTACAACTCCATTTTTTATTTTTAATTTTCTGGGGTTAACTCTACTTTCTAATGGGCCATCACCAGCTTCAAGAACCATACCTGCCAAGTCTTCTGCAATCTTTGAATTTAAAACTGGGGATCCATCCTTTTTGTAAAGTTTGGTATCAAAAACATTTGTAGTTTCTTTAAGTCTTTCCATATTCCTGTTCGGGTTTCGACCTCTAACGAGATCATGGGCTCCGGGTATTACGGTAGCGGCACTCCTGCAGATTTGCACTGCAATTCACCAATAAAGACAATTTATGACTATAATAGAAACATGTCAAGCGGAAATAATGCGGTAAATATGCGGGAAAAAGATCATACTCAGCCTTGTCCACAGTGTGGGAAGCCAATTGGAATTGTTGCCGGGAGTAAAGATGCAATCTGCAAGAACTGTGGCTTCAAAGATCCATGTTGCGAATAGTTTGACAGTTTTAAAAGTAAGTGATATCTTAGCTCCAAGATGAAAACACGTGATATTGTAGTTGGCTTTTTAGTTTTGGTCGTTCTTATTTCTGGCATAGTATTGTTAAAAAAATCCAGAGACAAGAATGCTTTAACTCCTGTTGCAACCCCTTCCGTTCAAACTAAGCTTAGAGACACTTTTACGGGAATAGTAATTCCCGAGAATGACCAAAAAGCAGAACTTAAAGATATTTCAGGTGGAGATAGCTTTGGAATAGTAACTTCAACTGAAGTTTTGGCAAATTTGCCAGAATTAAAATCTAACGAATTTTATCAAATATGGCTTACAAAAGATAACAATTTAATACGTCTTGGAAAAATGAAAGAAGCCAAAGGCGGATGGATTTTGGAATACAATTTTTCAAATTTGTCGGGTTACAAGATTGTTGTAGCCAAAGGTGATAAACAAATTCTTGAGGGCTCCTTTTAATTCAAGTCAAATTCTGATACATTAATTGTGTGCAGATTATTATTTATTCAACCACCACTTGTCCATATTGTAAGACGCTTAAGGATTATTTAGCTTCTAAGAATATTGCTTTTACAGAGAAACTTGTTGATATAGATGAAGTGGCCCAAAAAGAAATGTCTGATATTTCAAACGGATTTTTGGGAGTTCCCTTTACATCAATTACAAAGGACGATGGTACAAAAGAGGGCATAGTGGGATTTGACCGTGGCAAAATTGACACAATTTTGGGTATCGCACAATGATATTCTAACAAGCTACGCTTATGATTTTTGTTAATTATAAAACCTATGAGGAGGGAACAGGGGAAAAAGCAATCGCCTTAACTAAAATTTTAGAGGAAGTAGCCCACATAACTCAAATTAAAATTATTCCGGTTGTTCAGATAATTGATGCCGAAATGGTTGTTGCCTCAACAACTCTCCCAGTTTGGATACAGCATGTTGACCCTGTTACTTACGGGGCCCATACTGGCTGGACCCTCCCGGAGGAAGTTGCAAGAATTGGTATTTCCGGAGTATTTTTGAATCATAGTGAGCACAAATTCGATAGTTTTGATAATCTTCATACCGCGGTTGAAAAAAGTACGGCTGCAAACTTAAAAACATTGGTTTTTGCAGGGAATTTGGATGAGCTTAAAAGAGTGGCAGATTTAGCACCAACCTATGTCGCTTACGAACCCCCAGAATTAGTTGGAAGCACGACAACTTCTGTTACGCAGGCTAATCCTGAGATAATTTCCCAGGCCAGTGAGGTTGCCAGGTCTTTTGGCTTACCTTTAATAGTTGGGGCGGGAATTCATTCACAGGAAGACATAAGGAAAAGTTTAAGTTT
>DASSIE010000022.1:0-17916 GCA_035692185.1 Patescibacteria group bacterium
ATTCAAGGACGTGTAGTTGGTTTAGTCCGAAGATACGGGAAGAATTAAATTTGGATCGAAAGAAGAACTTAAGGTTCCTATTCTTTACTTTTCTTCAAATGTCGATAAATATACCAAACTACTCCAGCTACCCCCAATCCAATAATTAAAAATTGAAACTTGCGGAAGTAGGGGTCTATTGCTAGCCAATTTTGGCCGAGTTTAAGACCTAAATAGGCTAAAGCCGCAGACCACAAAAATGAACCGACAAAAGTATAAACACTAAACTTGGTTAAGTTCATGTCAGCAATTCCCGCTGGGAGGGAAATGAAAGTTCGAATGATGGGCAAAAGACGAGAACCAAAAGTAATTCCTTGTCCGTATTTTTTAAACCAATTAAGGGCTAAATCAAAATCTTTTTCATGAACTAAAATCCATTTACCCCATTTGCGGATTGCAATACGTATCCACTCCTCACCCATTTTCTCGCCTAATTTAAATGCAAGTATCGATCCTACTAAATTTCCAAACGCTCCGATTAAAATCACTACCCAAATATTCATTATTCCTTGTCCTGCCAAGAATCCTGCAAAAACCATTGTAATTTCTGATGGAATTGGAATTAAAGCGCTCTCTAAAGTCATCAAGATAAACACGGCTAGATATCCATATGTGGAAATTAAAGAAGTTAAATTTGTGACAAAAAATTCTGTAATTGCGTGCATGCTATATGGAATCTAACAAATTTCGTCCTGTCATACTAGTAGGTATTTCGAGTCCCATTATTTTTAAAATTGTAGGGGCAACGTCCGCAAGTATTCCGGAAGTTAATGTTTGATTCTTGCCGAATAAGGCCTTAGAAATTGCAACAAATGGAACTGGATTAGTGCTATGTTCGGTTTCAATTTCCCCGGTTTGGGCATCAATCATTTCTTCTGCGTTCCCATGATCGGAAGTAATTAACATTGTGCCACCATAAGCCATTACCCAATCTGATAATTTTCCTAAACACTCATCAATCACATTACATGCGCGGGCGGTAGCCCCAATACTGCCGGTGTGGCCAACCATGTCAGCGTTTGCAAAGTTAATAAGAACAAATTTATAATCAGGAAAATCTGTTAATTTATTAATTACCCCTTGTGTAATCTCACGGGCAGACATCTCTGGCTTTAAGTCATATGTTGCAACTTTTGGTGATGGAATAATTAAATGATCTTCACCCTCAAATTTAGCTTCTTGCTGGCCGTTAAAATAAAAGGTAACAAATCTCTCCTTTTCGCTTTCGCATGCACGTAACTGCTTGTATCCAAGCTCTGATATCACCCTTCCAATTGGAAGCTTAACTATCTCGGGTGGAAAAGCCACTTTAGCTCCAGCCTCAACTATTGGCTTACTATACTCAGTCATGGTCACGAAAAACAAATTGTTAATTCTAGGACCTCTTACAAATGGTTCACCAACAAGTGCTTGTGATTCTGGTGGAGTTGTCGCCAAATGGGTTTTTTGATATTTAACAAGATATGGGTCAAATCCAATTGCTACATTGGCCTTACTAAAGTCCTCAAGTACGAATGCACGGGCAAGTTGCCTTGGCCTATCAATTCTAAAATTAAAAAATACAACTGAATCATTTTCTTTTATTGTTGTTAGTGGTTTACCAGCCGAATCAGTTATTATCGAGGGTTCTATAAACTCATCCGTTTTACCCTGCGCGTAGGAAGTATCAATAGCTTCTTCAGGAGTTTTAACTAAATGTCCTTCGGATTTGGTTAGCGCAAAATATGCTTTTGCGGTTCTATCCCAACGCATATCGCGGTCCATTGCCCAATATCTCCCCATTATGGTGGCAATTTGCCCAATTCCATGTTTTGTAATAACATCACGCACTCTAGCGATGTAAGTTTTGGCTGCAGTCGGAGGGGAATCGCGGCCATCGGTAAAAAGGTGTAAAAATACACGATCAAATTGATTCTTTTTTACAAGTTCAATTAAGGCAAACAGATGTTCTATGTTACTATGCACCCCACCCGCGCCAAGTAGTCCCATTAAATGCAAATTACTGTTAGAAGTCTTTGCATGGTCAATCGCACTAATTAAAGTTTGATCTTCGTAAAAAGTACCGTCGGCAATACTCATATTTATTCTTTGTAAATCTTGATAAACAATTCTCCCTGCCCCAAGATTTAAATGTCCCGTTTCTGTATTTCCCGCCTCACCCTTAGGTAGCCCAACTGAGTCGCCAGAAGCTCCAAGTTGAGTATGGGGGTAAGTCGCCAAAAAACGGGTCATGTTTGGAGTTTCGGATTGACTAATGGCATTGCCTGGCCCTGGGGAGGAAACCCCCCAACCGTCTAAAACTACTAAAATAGCTAGTTTTGAGAAATTGTCATTCATACTATTTAAGTCTTAGGAGCTCTATTTCTATAGCTGAAAGGCGATTATATTTTGCAACACGCTCACCACGGGCGGGGGCTCCTGACTTCATGTAGTCCGCCGCAACACCTACTGCAAAGTCAGCAATAAAACTATCATTTGTCTCTCCGCTTCTGTGGGAAACTACTATTTTCATACCGGCGTCCCTCGCCATTTTTACAACATTCAAAGTTTCAGTCACAGTACCAATTTGATTTGGTTTAACTACGATTCCATTGCATGCTTTTTCTTCAATGGCTTTTTGAAGTCGCTTTGGGTTTGTTGCAATTAAATCGTCCCCAACTATAAGAACAGATGAGTTAAGTTCTGAATAGCTTTTTTTCCATGAATCCCATGCATCTTCCTGAAAAGCATCTTCAATTACAGCAAGTTTATATTGGTCACAAAGTCCTTTGTAGTATTCCAACATTTGGTTGTCGTCCATCCCACCAGTTTTATCTTTGATAACGTACTCGCCGTCTTTATAAAAAGAGTTGGAAGCAACATCAAGTCCTAAAAAGACATCACGGCCTAGGGAATATCTGGTCTGGTGAACAGATTCAATAAAGACCTCAAAAGCATCTGCGTTGGTAAACAAATTGGGAGCATATCCCCCTTCGTGTCCTACGGAATGAATTGCACCCCGGCGGGCAAGATTTTCTCCAATTGTCAGGTAAATCTCAACACCCATCTCAAGTCCTTCACTAAATTGCTTTGATGATGCCGGAATTACCCAAAACTCCTGAAAATCCAGGTTTCCTGCCCCATGTAAGCCACCATTAATCATGTTAAAAAGAGGTGTAGGGATTTTTACTTTTTGCGTGATTCCACCTTTGATGGCCAAAGAATAAATCCAGGCATAAAGCTGTTGGCCTGCTGCCATTGCACCACATTTGTTTACTGCCATAGAAATAGAAAGAATCGCATTCCCCCCATATTTAGATTTATTTTCTGTTCCGTCCAGTTGAACAAGTTTTTGATCAATGCCGAATTGGTCTGTTGGATCCATCCCAATAATAGACTGACCCAAAACTGTATTAACGTTTTCAACCGCCTTTAAAACACCTTGGCCTAAATATCGTAAATTGTCTCTGTCCCTTAACTCAATTGCTTCATGGCTACCAGTTGAGGTGCCAGCAGGCACAGAAGAAACTGAAACCTGGCCCGAGTCTATCATTACAGCGGTTTCCACAGTTGGAATTCCACGAGAGTCCAAAATTTCCCTTGCCCAAACTTTTGTGATTTTACTCATTCTTGTTAAATTTCCTTTTCTGCCTCAGCTATTACCCCTCTTACCCTGTCAACCGAATCTGGATTAATGGAAATACTGGTTATTCCCCATCTTACAAGTTTTTTAACCATATCTTCATACTCACTTGGCGCTTGTCCGCAAATTGAAACTGTAACACCATGTTTGCTACATTTTCTTATCACACGCCTTAGTGCCCAATATACTGCCTCACTTCGTTCGTTAAACTCTGATGAAACTTCAGAATTGTCACGGTCGGTGCCTAAAAGTAACATTGTTAAATCATTGCTTCCAACCGAAATTCCATCAATTCCAACCTTAATAAAATCTTCAATCATAATAACATTGACAGGTATCTCACACATCATTAAAAATTTGAATGATGATTTTTCAAACAACCCTTCTGAGGCTACAAGTCTTCTTACCTTTGCAAGTTCTTCGGGTGACCTTACAAATGGCACCATTAAATGTAAATTATCGTATTTTTCGCGAACTCTTTTAATTGCGGTTAACTCTAAATTAAAGACTTCCGGACTACTAACATACCTGTAAGCACCGCGGAATCCTAGCATGGGGTTTGGCTCAATCGGTTCCCAATATTTGCCACCAGGCAAGCTTCTATATTCATTTGTTTTAAAGTCAGTTGCACGGTATGTGATTGGGCGTGGGTAAAATGCCTTGCAAAAAGTAGTTAGATCAGTTGTTAATTTATCTATAAATTTTCCTTGTTCTTTGCGCTTGATAGCTTCCTTAGGATGAATTCCAATGTTAGCTATCATAAATTCAGCCCTCAAAAGGCCAACACCATCTACATTTAATTTGGCAATCTCCACTGCGCGCTCTGGCTCAGCTAAGTTTACGTAAAGTTTCGTGGCAGTTTTAATTTTAGAAAACTTTGGTTTTTCTACAACTTTAACATTAGATTTTTCAGAACTCATATTAGCTCCTAAAAATATCTGTCCAGTCTCGCCATTAACTGTAACTATCATCCCATCCTTTAAACTTTTTGTAGCTTTCTCGGTTCCCACAACCGCTGGGATCCCTAGTTCTCGTGACACAATTGCGGCGTGACTTGTTTGCCCGCCTTGATCGGTAATAATTGCATTAGCCTTTTTCATTGCAGGTACATAGTCTGGAGAAGTCATTGGGGCTACCAATACGTCTCCCTTTTGGATTTTACTAATTTCTTTTGGATCTTTAAGAATCTTAACTGGTCCTGTTCCAATACCAGGAGAGGCCGCAGCTCCAGTTAAAATCGGTGCTGTTGCTGTTTTAAAATCTTTCTCTTCTTTACTATTTTGAGTTTTGTATTTTGTATTCATGGTTGTAACCGGTCTGGTTTGAACAATATAAAGTTCACCCTTTTCTTTTGCCCACTCAGTATCCTGTGGAAAATAATAATGGTCCTGAAGTTTTTGTGAAATTTTAGCGAGTTTTATTATTTCCTCATCTGTTATTTTTTGGACATCACGAATCTTTTTTGGAACTTCTGCCTCTTTTGTAATTCCGCCAACTTTGATGAGTTGAATTGCTTGGTTTGAAGTTTCCTTGGATAAAATTGCAAAAGTATCTTTTTGCACAACATATGTGTCTGGCACAACTGAACCCTGAACAATCATCTCTCCAAGTCCCCAGACAGATTCAATAATAATTCTATCTTTATCATTTTTAACTGGGTCAATAGAAAACATTACACCCGAAACCTCCGATTGAATCATTTTCTGAACGGCAACAGAAACTTTTACATTTTCGTGTTTAATTTTATTTTCAACTCTATAAAAAATTGAACGCTCGGTAAACAAAGAGGCCCAACAAGCTTTAACTTGCTCCAAAACATTAGCTTCCCCAGATACATTTAAAAATGATGCTTGTTGGCCTGCAAAAGATGTACCAGGTGCATCCTCCGCAGTAGCCGACGACCTTATGGCCACTAGCGCTTTTTTAAACACTCCAGAAAGTTTTTTGTAAGAAATAATAATCTCATGTGCAGTTGAATCAGGAATTTTACTATTCATAATCAACTTTTGAATTTGCCGGGAAGCTGAATTTAATTGTGGTGGGTCATTAACATCAATTGCTTTTAATGTCGAATATATTTTATCGACTATATTATTTTCCTTTAGAAATTCGTCATAGGCGTTAATTGTAATTGCAAAACCGTTTGGAACCGGAAATCCGGCTTTTGTCATCTCTCCCAAATTTGCATTCTTTCCACCTACAAGTGGAGTGTCGTGCTTATCTAAATTTTTGAAGGGAATTACTATTGGCAAGTTGAGCATTACATTAAATATACCATTAATGCGAGGCTTAAGAAAGGGACTCCTTGAGTTTAATTATCCAAGGTTCAGGCCCTGGATCTGTATTTTGTAGAAGTGAAAGTTCGTAAGCCATAGTCGCACAATAAAATGGTAATTCAAGAGATTGTGTTAACTTGGTACTTCCTTTTAAGGCATAATGGCTAAAAGACAAATTTTGTTCTTTAAATATTTTTGCCGTAACTTTATATCTAGTGATTACTCTTGGATTGTTAAATTTACTTATAAAAAATAAATATTTATTTGTAAGTACAGATTCGGGTTTTCCCAATGCTTCAACAAGTACGTGGTCTAATTCTGGAAAATCGTAGTACTGGGTAAAATTTCTGGATATTTCACACATCGCGTTTCGCCCCGCATTAATGGCTCCCATTAAAGGCCTTGCGCCCAACAAAACGGGTACGCCACCGTTTATCCAACTTGCTGTGTTTTTGACATCCCAACCATCTTTAATTGTCTGGAGTTCAAGAAGAGCTGAATTTAGTTCATCTTCTGTTACATCTAGTATTCCTATTTTAGATAGGACTCCTGCCAATGCTCCAAATGAAATCCCTAAGCCAGTTTTAGGAAAATGGGTAGGATTAGTATTTCCCTCGGTAACTATTGCTCCTTGAATCTCCCCCGCCTTAATCATTTCAGCAATCGTTCCTCCTGTAGTAACTCCGATCACTTTTGCCCCTATTTTCCTGGCAGCCTCAATTGCCGACAATGTTTCTTCGGTGTTACCGGAGTACGAATTGGCAATTACTAAAGTTTCGCTGTTTGCCCAAGCAGGCAAGCCATAATCATTAAAAACTTCAAATGGGATTTTTAATTCCGACTCATAAAGCCCTTTTACAATTTTTGCAGCATTACTACTGCCTCCCATACCACTGATAATTACGACTCCAGGATGAATTCTCGTGATATTAGCTGAAAGCGCCTGCTTAAAAGATTCTCTAATCTGATCTGGAAAAAGCTGTAAAGCAGTTCCAACTCCAAGTGAATCGATATTATTATTCATTTGCTATTTTTTTGACGAGGGCTAAACCTCCTTCAATAAGTTTATCAGATTTTTCCTTTGTCTCACTTTCCGCAAAAACTCTGAACTCAGGCGCATTCATGGAAGATCTAAATAAAATCCATGTTTTTTCGTCCTGCCAAATTTTTAAGCCATCTGTCTCGTCAACTTTTATACCCTTAAATGTTTCCTTTGCTGAATTTAAAATTTTATCTTTTAATTCCCATTTATAGTCAATTTTTGTTTTGACTAAATAAAATTTTGGGAATTCGGCCATTGTTGATTCTAAAGTTTTACCGCTTTTGACCAGTGAGTTCAAAACTTTAATTGTGGTTACACCGCCATCTCTTGTATACATAACTTCTCCAGATATAACACCGCCATTTGCTTCAAAACCAAGCTTAATGTTTGTATTTTTCATCTCCTCAATTACGTATGGGGAGCCAACTTTTGTTCTAATCACTTTTTTACCAATATGGTCAACTATTTGGGAAGATCCAATTGTTGTAACAATTGTGTCGCCAGAAAATTCCTCGGCTATAATACAAGCCGTATATTCACCGGGTATAAAATTCCCTAATTTATCGACAAAAACAACCCGATCGCCGTCAGAATCAAAGGCAATCCCAAAATCTGATTTTGTCTCTACAACTTTTTTGGATAATGATACAAATTCATCTGGGTTTTCCGTGTCGCGGGCTATAAAAGTTCCTTGAATTGTGCAATTTTCTTCGATTACATCGATCCCAAACGACCTCAGAACTTCTGGGATGGTATCTGATTGCGCGCCGTCACCAGCATCCACAACTACTCTCCATGAAGGATAGTTTTGCTTAGCAAGACCCCTAAGCATTTCTTTATACTCTTCTTTTGCTCTATTTTCGTTTTGAGAATCAATATTACTTTTAACAGCTTTTACTTTTCCTTTTATCGAGGAGTATATCTCCTCGATTCTTGCTTCATGCTCTTTTAAAATCTCGCCTTTAAATGCAAAAAACTTTATTCCGTTTAAATAATCTTTTATATGGCTTCCTGAAATCATAATGCTCCCCGCATAATTTTCATCAATTTGAAGTAAATAACACATTGAAGGAACCGAAGTCGCACCCTCGTCAAAAATTTCCCTGCCCTCAAATGACAAGCCGTCTACTACACCTTCTTTTATTCTTGGACTAGATCCTCTAGGGTCCATTCCAATTGCGACTGGTCCTTTAAAGTTGTGTTTATCCAAAAATTTAGAGAAAGTTCGACCTAGATCAAAACAAAATTGTTGTGTAAAAAGTGCAACAGCATCGCCACGTATTCCGCTTGTGCCAAAAAGTTTTTTGTCCATCTAACTTCATTGTAGGTTTTTGATGAAGAGGAGGTCAAGAGAAGATAATAAATCAGCTTTACTGGTTTTAACGTCTACGTCAATTTGTGCTAATTTATTTATGATCTCTTTTATTTTAGGCGTTGGACTAGTCAAATATTTCTTCTTAAATTTCCAAGCAATCATAACAAAAACAAATTCGATAGGTTCAGTTTTTATAATTTCATGCAAGCCCTTAACCGACATATTATCTAGAAACTTCCACAGCAGCTGTGGAAGTTTAAACTCTTCAACCTTTGTGTCTTTGGGTAGTGATTTAAGTAAAATTGCTCCAACTATACCCTCATTGTAAATAATTAAGTTGCCACTTAACCCTTCAGTTTTTTTATTTAACCAATCAATTTCTTTTTTTCCTAATTTTTTAATGTCTCGGAGTATAAAAAATCTCTCGGTTTCAAACAATGAAGTCCCCGACAAAACTTCTTGAAGTGATAAATTGGACTCATCTAAAAAAATTACCTCCCAAGATCTTTTTTTTGCAGTTTCTACAAACCTTTCTAATCTTTCGTATACTTTTCTCTCATCATCGCCATGAAGTACTATTGTTTTCATTGTTATGTTTTCGTTGTTATTCAAGACTTTCTAAGTACCTATCTACTAATGCATCAACTTTGTCATGAAAGTTTCGTTTACCACGCCTTATGTGGGGGACTAAAGCACCTGAAAAATTTTTAGGGATATGCGTTAGCTCGTGCAATATTACTTTATCTTTTTCGCGATCGGATAGATTGTCAAAGTGTTGTGACAAAACTTCTATTATGTATGTAGGGCGAACGCTTAAAACCTCTTGCCAAAGCTTGGCTAGTCCCCAAATTCTGGCATATGCTCTCGTTTTAGAGTTTGCCGACCTGTATGCATAAATTGAACGCGGTTTGATGTAATCTATTTCCAAATCCCTTACTAATCGGTTAATCCGAACTTTTATATCCGGTGCCTTTTTCCATTCAAATTTTGAGCCGTTAGATTTTATATATTTCGTCGCCTTTTTGTACTTCTTCATTGGTTTTTAATCCTATCATATTTCCGCGATCTACAGAATCTACCTTTTCATGACCGATCTGGATTAACTCAACAACTTGTTCAAACAAAGTGTTGCCATCACGAGAAAATATAATTCTGTCGCCAACTGATAAGGTTCCATCTAACTCAACAATAGAAATAGTTGTTTTTCCGTAATAATTTAATATTTTTCCTACTTTGAACATAAAATAAAGTTATCTCTGTAGACTCGGTGCACTCGGTGTATCAGCTATTTTGATTTAGCCGACCTTGCTGATTTCACTGGTTTATCTGAGTCAACTGAGTATACTGATTCGGCTGTTTTCATTGCGTGTGTCATGGCGATAGCTAGTGCATCAGCCGCGTTATCAAAATGGGTTTTTTTAATTCTCTGATCACTTTTAACTTTGTCTCCTAAAATTCTTCTTACATGCTCTTGAACGTCCTTTTTATTAGCTCTTCCCGAACCTGTAATCATTTTCTTTATTGTGCCAGGTGCATACTCAGCTACAAAAATATTTAACTTTCTAGCAGCCAATAGCATAACCCCTTGAGCTTGGCCTACGGCAATTACAGTTTTGGCATTATTGGAGAAAAAAACTTTTTCAAAAACAAAAACATCGGGTTTGAACCTATCTATGAGTTTAAGTACTCTTTCGAAAATTATTTCTAATCTTTCTTCTTTAAGGAGTTCTTTATTGGTTTCGACCAGCCCCCATTCAATAACCTCCAACCCTTTACCTGTTACAGCAGTAACGTCTGTAATTCTAATACACCCAAAACCAGTGGTAGCAGTACCAGGATCAATACCCAATATTATCATCTAGCCATTATATACTACTTTCTCTTGTGGCCCCCCGAAGTTTTTCTCGAAGTCTGACTAAAAATGAAGATATAAAGAATATCTAAAATTCCCATCGTGTTGATTACTAGTAAAGCAATAAACCAAGGTTTACTGTCAGCTTTAGCAGCTTTCCAGAGTGCCCATCCTTTCCAGAATAAACTCCATACAACTAATGGGAGTAAGAAAAAACCCAACCAACTACCCATCCAGCTACCAAACATCATTCCCGAATAATCATTATTCCAAAAGTTGTTGTATGGCATTGTTAATTATTTAGTAAAACTCCCAGCAAGGACAGTTTTCCCTAATTTTCCAGAAGTAGCTTCAGAATCAGTTTGCAAACTAACAAATAAGTCTTTGTATGCAAAAAGATTTTTGTTAGAGTTGTAATTTAAACTGTAGACATCTCCGCTTAAAACCATTTTTCCGACAAGCATATCGCTTAAATCTGCACCGTCACCTTTTAAGTAAACATTGTAAGATGAACCACCTGCAGGATTACTTAAAAATGCTGTAACATTTAAATCAAAACTTGACTCATTCCAACTCTTACTTGCAGTCCCCATAGCCGACCCCTTACCATCTGACGGCAAAATTTGGGCAGTTGAACTAATAACGTTTGGGGTACCAAATTTTGGATTTGATTTATAAATTATACTTATACCTAGTAAGATTAAGGCTGACAATAAGACTACCCTAAAAAACCAATTATTTTGCTTACTTGTTATTTTTTCTGACATTTCGAAACTATAATTAAGATTACAACTAAGTGTCAACCTATTTCAACTGGCAATTTAGATTCAAATAGTGTTAATCTACAACAATAATTTTTGCTGAAACCACATCTGGCCCATTTACAATCAACGCAACAACATCGATTCTTAATTTTTTTGGTAATTCAGAATGCAGTAGCGAATAATATTCACCAGTCTTTTTTATTTTAAAAAGTTTTGTAGGTGTGACGGCTTCTTCTGGCAACCCATATTTAAGACTAAACCTGGCCTTAACTTCCACAAAAACAAGGTATCCATCTTTAAGCGCTATTATGTCAATTTCTCCAAATCGGCTATGAAAGTTTCTATCAATTACTTTATATCCATTTTTAACTAAGAAGTCTGATGCGTAAGTTTCGGCAGTTGGTCCTAAATTATTTTTTCTTCCTTTTTGGAGCATCTTTATGGCCTGGGACATTCTTCATACTAGCTCGGACTGCGGCTTTTTTAAAGATCATGTCTACCTCAGTTGGAGATTTTTCACGAGTAAAGTAAAGTTTTGCCCTTTTAACTCCCTCAATTCCCCTTTTGATAACAATTATTTTATCTATTGTTGGCAAATTTAAAGGAAAAATTCTTTCAACTCCGATTCCACCCTCAGCAATCCTACGAACTATAAAGGTCTTGCCAGGATTTCGACCCTTGATGCCCAGTACCATACCCTCAAAAGCCGCTTCACGGAATTTGTCTCCATCTTTAATTTTTTGTACAACACGTACTTTGTCGCCCACGCCGAATTCCACGTCTTTGAGTGTAATTTTGAGTGCCATAAGGTGTATTGTATATTAATTAGAGCCTAGCTTCAAGACTTAAGAACTTGTGCTCCCTAGAATACCTGAAATCCCCTTTGAGACAGTATCATTCCAAGATATTTGGAAAGGAAGTTTAATTTTTTTACCCTCTCGGCCAGATTCGCCTTCAAAAAGTAAAATTGCCCTTCTGTCTCCTAAATTGGTAGTCAAAAAGGTTTTTAATTCCTGCAGGGTGTTTGCATCAGTTTTTTTTGGGATTCTGATGGATATTTCGCCATCATTTTTTTCATTTAGGCTAGCTAAAGTTTCGACTGATTCAACAAGTATTGCTGGAGTCTCGTCTCTTGTGTCCACCTTCCCAATTATCAAAAGGGGCTGACCTTGAACCCAAAAGTCACGGGTATCCTTAAAAACCTTAGGGAAAACTACGAGCTCAATTGTTCCTGTTCCGTCTTCCGCCTTTGCAAATGCCATTTCTGCACCCGACTTTTTAGTAGTAATGACACGAACTTCTGTAATTACTCCCGCAACTCGTACTAAATCTGTATACCTTTCCTCAGGGCTAATTTCATTTATTTTATGTGTAGACTTAAATTCCAGCTCCCCTACAAGCTCCCCAATTGGTTTTGCTGAAAGAGAGTAACCAAGAAGTTGGCGCTCTAAGGCTTCGATCTCACTTCTTTCAAGCTCGGGCAGGTCTGGTATAACTATTACACTCGCCGACTCGGACTTTTTAAGGTCATCTGTCGCAAACAAACCCTGTTGGTTATCGTCACCTTTAGGCTTCACTGTTTTTTCCCTTAAAATATCGATTGAATTAAGAAGTGCTGCGCGATTCCCAAATGCTGACATTCCTCCAACTTTTATTAGGCTTTCCAAAACCCTTTTGTTTACTCGTCTACCATCAACTCTTCCTAGGAAACTGGCAAATGAGGTAAACATGCCGTCTTCACGAGACTCGAGAATCGCATCGATTGCAGCATCACCTACATTTTTGATTGCAGAAAGACCAAACCGTATTGCCTTACCGTCCAAAGATTCTTTGTCATTAACAATCGTAAAATCGATGTCTGATTCATTAATGTCAGGGGGTAAAATTTTAATCTTCATTCTTCTACACTCGTTAATCGCCTGTGAAACTTTTTCGGTGTCGTTTGACTCAGCTGTCAAAAGTGCAGTCATATACTCAACCGGATAATTGGCCTTCATGTACGAAGTTTGATAAGCAACTATCCCATATGAAGCGGCATGAGCCTTGTTAAATCCGTAACCTTGAAAAGGCACGAAAAGTTCCCATATTTTTTCTGCTTCCGCCTTAGTCATGTTGGAGTTTTTGACACACCCATCCACAAATACTTCATGTTGCTCAGCCATCTCCTTAGGGAGTTTTTTTCCAATTGCTTTACGTAACTTGTCTATTGTTTCCCAGTTATATCCTGCGAGTGCCATTCCGGTAAACATGATGTCTTCTTGATAAACCAGAATTCCATAAGATTTATCCAGGAAGTCGGCCATCTTAGGGTGCATATATGTAACTTCACTTTTCCCGTTCTTCCTTGCAATATATTCGGGGATGTTAGCCATGGGTCCAGGTCTATAAAGGGCAACCATAATCATCAAGTCTTCAATCCTGGCTGGCTTAAGCTCTTTGAGCCATTTAGTCATTCCCGATCCGCCAAGCTGAAAAGTTCCCATCGTTTCACCGCGGGACAACATCTCAAAAGTCTTTTTGTCATCAACAGGAATTTTTAGAAAATCAATTTTGATATTGTTAGTCTTTTCCACTAAATCGCGGGCTGCCCCCAAAATAGAAAGGTTTCTAATCCCCAAAACATCAATCTTAACCAATCCAACCCCACCATATTCATCGGCTATCGAATGCATTTCGTATTGAGTAATAACCTTATCTCCTTTTGGCTCTAACTGAAGGGGAGTGAAGTCGGTCATTGGTCCCGGTGAAATTACAACTCCGGCAGCGTGTACTGAAACATGTCGAGCAGAACCTTCAACTTGCATTGCTAAATCAAGTACCTTCTTCGAATCAATATCGTTATCGTATAGTTGTTTTAATTCTGGAACTTCTGCTAATGCTTTAGTAATTGTAATAGGAAAACCCTGTTTAGGAGGCGGAATAATTTTTGCAATTTTGTCACCAACTATATATGGGTAGCCTAAAACTCTAGCAACGTCACGTACGGCGGCTCGGCTTAACATTCTTCCAAAAGTACAGATTTGTGCTACTTTATCTTTGCCATATTTTTCAACGATATGTGCAATTAAATCTTCACGCCTGTTGTCCGCAATATCCAAATCAATATCGGGTGAACTGGGGCGGAATGGGTTCAGGAAACGTTCAAAGGGAATGGCATATCTAATGGGGTCAACAGTTATAATGCCTAATACGTAGGATGCTACAGACCCTGCGGCGGAACCTCTGGTGTTGGTGATAATGCCATTTTCAGTGCTCCAACTTGTTAAATCAGCCAATATTAAAAAATAGGGTGCATATCCTTTATCGCAAATGATATTTAATTCGTAGTCCAAACGCTTCATAATTTCATCTGTAACTTTTTCATATCGACTCGCTACTCTTTCATGAGCAAGCTCTTTCAAAGCTTGAGGTGCGGTTTTTCCAGCAGGCAAGTCTACAATTGGATAGAAAGCTGTTCCAAGCTCGAGAGGAAGATCACATTTTTCAGCAATTTTTACGGTATTTTCTATTGCATCTGGTAAATCTGGGTATAGTGCGACCATTTCGTCGGGGGATTTTAAATAAAAATCTGGGTTATCTACATACCTCAATCTTTTAATGTCACTTACGGTTTTCCCTGTTGCCACACAAACCAGTGCATCCTGGGCCATTGCATCTTCCTTCTTTATATAGTGTGCATCGTTTGTTGCAACAAGGGGGATACCGAGTTCCCGACTTAACTTAATTATTCCCTTTTCTAAAATATTTAAGTTATCTGAGTGTTCTTGCAAAGTTGCTTTTAGCTCGGCGTTACTAACACCTGGCAGTATTTTTTCATAATTATGTCTTTGGATTTCCATGTAAAAGTCGTCCTTAAAAACTTCCTGGTACCAAAGTGTTAACTCTTTGGCCTCTTTTAAACTATTCCCAATTAATAATTTTGAAATCTCGGCCGATGAGCAACCCGAAGTACAAATTATCCCTTCACTGTGGGCTTTTAATATTTCTTTTGTGAATCTAGGTCTGTAATAAAATCCATCTATGTGGGCAATTGAGGTTAACTTCATTAAGTTTTTGTAACCAGCTAAATTTTTGGCTAAAAGGGTGATGTGAAAATTGTCTTTTATTTTTTCATCGAAGGTTTTTGTAATATAACCTTCCATCCCAATGATTGGCTTAACTCCTTGTTTTAAACCTTCCTTGTAAAATTCAATTGCACCGTACATAACCCCGTGATCGGTGATAGCAACCGCATCCATATTGTTTTCCTTGACATGAACGAATAATTTTTTAATGTTACTTAAACCATCAAGAAGTGAATACTCCGTGTGAACATGAAGATGAACAAATTTAGACATTATTTCTTTCCTCTTTTTTCTTCGTACATTAACTTTTCTGCCCGGTCAAACATAGATCTCGCATCATCTCTCTCTTTTTGTTCTGTCATTCCAACACTTACACTTAAATCGCCGTCCTTTAACTTTTCTCTTATTTTTGGTAAAACTGAACGTTCGGCTTCAGCTTTTGTTAAATTACGAAACACAATTACACTTTCATCCCCACCATAGCGAAAAACATAATCAGTTTGACGAATTATAGACTCAATTTTTTCTGTAAGTTCTTTCAATTTCTCATCAGCGATACTATGACCCAATGTGTCATTAATTTGTTTAAACATATCTAAATCAAGAACTGCCATTGTAAGCGGGATTTTACTTTCGTGAGCCTCACCCAGCAATCTCGGCATAAATACTTCATATGCTGCTCTGTTGTATCCATGTGTTACTGGGTCTTTATATACAGGGTCTTCTCTTTCATTCCAGCCTAAATCTGTTTGATGAAAACCCTCTCTTAATTCTTGATCTGTATTTTCACTCATTTTTGTATTGTTTCTAATAATTTCTTCCTAATCATTTGTGTGTTTCCTTTACCACTCAATCTTTTTTGTACCATCCCAATTAAAAATCCAATAACATTTCCATTTCCGTTTTTGTAATCTGTTACCGCCTTTTCATTATCCATGATAACCAAATTCACAGAACTTGCAACTTCCGCATTTGATGCATACTCGACACTTGTTAGTTCAACAATTTTTTTGACAAGACCTGCTGGCTCTGGAAATTCAGTATCCAACTTTTTATTAATCATTAAGTCTGCAATTAATTTGTAATCTTTATTTAATTTTGCGGCAGTTTCGAAATAATCAGCTCGTGATTTGTCAGAAACTAAAATTTCGATAAATTCATTTGAGATTTTGTATTCATTTGCAAATCTTTCTCTTTTTTCATTTGGCAATTCTGGGAGAGTCTTTTTAATTTCCTCAATTTCTTTATCTGTAAAACTCATTGGTGGTAAATCAGCTTCTGGGAAATATCTGTAATCGTGGGCATCGGCTTTTGTGCGCTGGGAGAAAGTTGTTTGTTTCAATTCGTCGTATCCTCTGGTTTCCTGTTCTACTTTTTCGCCTTTTGAAAGCATCTCAGTTTGTCTTTTAATTTCAGCGTTAACTGCTTTCTCTAAGAATTTAAAAGAATTTATATTTTTTAGTTCAACTTTGTAGTCTGGCAATTTTCCATCTGGTGAAAGTGAAACATTTGCCTCCAATCTCATACTACCTTTTTCCATGTCTGCGTTACTTATCATTAAGTATCTAGCAACAAGCTGGACTTCCTTTAAAAAGTTAACAACTTCGCCTACATCATGGAAATCAGGCTCTGTAACCATTTCCATTAATGGGACGCTACTTCTATTAAAATCGATGAGTGAAACTTTGTGTCCATCAACTTCTTGGTGTACAAGTTTACCTGCATCTTCTTCTAAATGAATATGGTTAATTTTTTTGCCGTTAAAAGTTCCTGCCAAACAAAGTGGCGAATCAAGCTGTGAAGTCTGGAATCCTTTAGGTAAATCCGGATAAAAATAATTTTTCCTATAAAATGTTGAGTAATTGTTAATTATGCATCCTAGTGCAAGACCAAATTTTATAGTTTTATTTACGGCTTCAATATTTGCAAATGGAAGGGCGCCCGGAAGCCCTAAGCAAACCGGACAAGTTTGCGTGTTTGGAAGTTTGCCAAAATGGTCGGCCGGGCAAGCACAAAACATTTTACTTTTTGTGTTAAGTTCAATGTGAACTTCAAGTCCAATTATTGGTATGTAATTAATTTCCATATTCCATTAAGTTGCTTCCCTTTTTATTAATATAAATAAGTAAAGACAACATTCCAATTGCCATAATAGCAAACAAGGTCCTTACTCCAAAAAGCTCTGTTATGGCACCTGAAAAAAGAACCGGGAAAATAGTAACAATTGTTACTAAAAACCATAAATTGCCAAACACACGGCCCCTAATCCACTCCGGTGTTGTTTCTTGTAAATATGTCATCGTTGGAATATTTATTCCAATAAAACCTAACCCTATTAAAATTATTAAAATTGGGGTAACAATTATTCTTAAAATTCCCGGGATAAACGGAACTCCAAAACTTAAAATTAAAACACAAATTCCTGTAAGGGCCAGGCTAATTTTAATTAAAGTTTTCTTCCTTGTCCCCATTTTTAAAATCTTAGAAATATAAACTGACCCTAGAAGTGCCCCAATTCCAGCGGGAACCACCAAAGAAAGTCCGGCAAGACCAACTGGAATATCCAATATTTGCGTTGCAACTACAGGTAAGCTTACAACCGCTACGGCCAAACTGGCTTGAATTCCAAGCAAAAGTAATAGGGGAAACAAAATACTCTTTTTGCTTTTTATAAATTCATAACCCTCTAATATGCTTCCGAAAAAAGTTTTAAATATTTTCTCGAAGGTGTCTGGTATTCTCGTTTTTGGTTTCATTTCATTTAAAAATGAGGAACTTATAAAAGCTACAAAAAGAAAAACGCTGCATAAAATTAAACTGCCTTCAAAACCAATTAATTTTTCAATGACCCCGGCTAGTCCAAATCCAACTACTAAAGACCCTTGTTGAGTTATAAAAAATAAACTATTTGCATGGGGAAGATCTTCTTTTGATACAACTGA
>DASSIE010000023.1:0-142062 GCA_035692185.1 Patescibacteria group bacterium
AGGCATATATCTTCCCGACAATGCAGGAGAAAAACCTCAAAAAGGAAAAGTAATAGCAGTAGGTTCTTCAATTTTCCAGGATAGCCGTGAAGTTGAATCCCCAGCAAAAGTGGGCGAAATAGTTCTTTACAAAAAATGGGGCGGAAACGATGTCAAAATTGAGGGCAAAGAATATATGTTTGTGAAGTTTGAAGATATTTTGGCAGTAGAAACTAAATAATATGTCATTACCAGATTTTTTTAACAATATGATATCCATGAGGGATCAACGAATGAAAAGACTCAAAGGATTTTTTACGTCCTCAGAAGTAACAGCCGAAGCAGCGTTAGATGCACTTTCGATTGCAAACGCGAACGGGCAGGATCAGGTTGAAATTGATAGAAGAGCCACTCTGATTCATGGTTCCAAAGCTATCGCATCTGCCAATAAAAAGATCGAGAAACAACTTAATATCTAAAATATAAAACATGGCTAAACAATTAAAATTTGGAAAAGATGCAAGAGAAGCTTTACTTAAAGGCATCGATACTGTGGCTAAAGCGGTTGTAACTACACTTGGACCAAAAGGACGAAACATCGCACTCGACAAAAAATGGGGAGCTCCAAGCATAGTGCATGACGGAGTCTCCGTTGCCAAAGAAATTGACTTACCAGATCCATTCGAAAATATGGGTGCGCAACTTGTAAAAGAAGCTGCAAGTAAAACAAATGACAATGCCGGGGACGGAACCACAACCTCTACACTTCTTGCACAAATTATTACCCAAAAGGGAATGAAGAAGATTGACACAGGGGCTAATCCGATGATTCTTAAAAAAGGAATTGAGAAGGCCGTTGAAGCAGTTGTTGAAACTCTAAAGAAAATGGCCAAACCTATTAAAAATAAACAAGAAATTACTCAAGTTGCTACAATTTCCGCCGGAGATGCTGAAATTGGAGCCAAAATTGCAGAAGCACTAGATAAAGTCGGTCGTGATGGAGTTGTGACAGTCGAAGACGGAAAAGGTTTTACAATCGATATTGAATACAAGGAAGGAATGGAATTTGATAGGGGTTACGCATCGCCTTACTTGGTTACCAATGCCGACAAGATGGAAGCTGAGATTGAGGATGCTTACATTCTTTTAACTGACAAGAAAATTTCTACAATTAACGACCTTCTCCCTTTCCTCGAAAAATTTGTAAAAGTAAGCAAAAGCTTAGTTATTATTGCAGATGAAATTGATGGAGAGGCACTTTCAACACTTATCGTAAATAAATTAAGAGGAACATTTAACGTTTTGGCAATTAAGGCTCCAGGATTTGGAGATAGGCGTAAAGAAATGTTGGAAGACATTGCAATTTTAACTGGCGCAACTGTAATAAGTGAAGATACAGGGCGAACCTTTGAATCGATTGAAGTAACTGACTTGGGTAGAGCTGACAAAATTTGGTCAGATAAAGACAATACTAGAATAATCGGTGGAAAAGGAGACAAAAAAGCGATTAATGCCCGCGTAACTTCTATTAGAAAACAAATTGAAGCTTCTGACTCTGATTTTGATAAGGAAAAATTCCGAGAAAGACTAGCAAAACTTGCGGGTGGGGTAGCAGTAATTAACGTTGGAGCAGCAACCGAGGTTGAGCTTAACGAGAAAAAGGAAAGAGTAAAAGACGCGGTAGGGGCCACAAAGGCCGCAATTGAAGAGGGAATAGTTCCAGGGGGAGAAACCGCCTTACTTAGAGCACGCGAAGTAATTAAAACCGTTAAAGCTACAAAAGGCGATGAGCAAATTGGAATGGATATTGTTTACGAAGCATTAGGGGAGCCCCTTAAATGGCTAGCTAAAAATGCGGGGGATGACGAAGAGGAAGTATTAAAGACTGTGTTGTCGTCTAAAGATAAAGACTTTGGCTACAATGCTCTAACCGGCGAATTTGGATCTATGATTAAATTTGGGATTGTTGACCCGGTTAAGGTCACCCGTTCTGCTTTGCAGAATGCTTCAAGCGTTGCCATGATGGTTCTAACCACCGAAGGCTTGGTAACAGATATTCCAGAGCCTAAAACCCCAGCTCCACAAATGCCAATGGGTGGTGGAATGGACTACTAAGGTATAATTACTTCATGGCTACTCCCGAGCGAGAGCTGGCAGACTTAAGAGAAAAAGCTATTTTTGATTTTACTTCAAATGCGTTTGCAGGGAATGGAATTAGGGCAACTCCAGAGGAAGTTAAAGAATATATAAAAATACTTAAGAATTCAGATAAAGAAGCAGACAAAGACCTTTCTGGCAAATTTATGATTGTATGGATGTATATACAACACAAAGCAGGGCTATTAATGTATTCAAGACTCGAGAAAAATAAGAAATAAATTTTTTAACTCCGAACAGGGGTTGATTCCTATTCGGAGCTTTGTCTTACGGGCCTGACCTTTTGTCGAGCGGTTTAAGCGGGAATGGTCCTGGATTGTCGGAGTTTTTATCCGCCAAGATCATAACTATTAATGTTATTACGCATTCAATGCAAAATGCGATGAATGCACAGACAAGGGCAATTGTCCAAATACTAATCTGCCAAAGTCCATTATCCGGGAACCAGTTTAGCGCGACAAGATGGGTATTGACCCAACCTCCTGCTAAACTTGCAATTCCGACACACACCAAAACCCAAACCAAACAACCAAAACTCTGAACAAACAATCTTATTCTGGACCAAACTTTACCGACCAACTCCTTTAAAAAAAATCTGACATTTTTCATAGGATTCTCCTTTCCTTGGTCAAAATATTTTTAAAATCAGTCAAACTACATACTTTCTTCCGACCTCTCTGCTAGATAGATAGATATCAACAGGTTGTTAATTATTATACATACAGCCCCGATGACAAAAACTATCAAGAAGGCAACAATACCAACCACAAAGGCTAATTGGTCTTCCATTTGCATATAAACACTCAATGCATAATGGGTGAAAAACCCGGCGCACACCGCAATGATAGTTGCGATTCCCCAAATCTTCCACGATTTATTGTCCATTAGGATCTCCTCTCGTTAGATTTGTCTTAGCTGGAATTTTACTCCAGTTTTCCTCAAAATGCACTTTTTTCCATTAAAAAACTCCAAGCGAGTGCTTTTGCTTGGAGTTTTTAGTTTGGATTGCTTACCTCATTAGGCAAAAATGTAATAATTAATGCAACAATTGACGTCGGTGCCGAAAAGGTAATCAGGCTTAGAAAAATGGATAAAATCAGAATACGATCGTACTGGAATCCAATTTCCTTCAGCATCTGATATGACCAGATACCAACAGATATTGCAAAAAGACTACATATGCCTAAGAAAGATATAATTAGCAACCCAATTAAAAAATTTGTCCTATTCTTCATTTTTTGCCTCCACAATAGGATATGAAAAATATTAGAGCGAGTTTACCTTAAATACCAATTAGATTCAAATTTTGTTAAAATGACCAAATGTGGAAAGAGGCGGAAAAATTTCTAAAAAAAGACGAACATATCGCTACACTTATCAAAAAATGGGGAAGCTGTACAATTAAACCTCTCCCAAAATCAATCTACTTTGAGGATTTGGTGGATGCAATTTGCTCCCAGCAACTCTCAGGCAAAGCCGCAAAAACTATATTTGGAAGAGTAAAGGAAAAACTTGGTGGGAAAATTACCCCAGCACCGATTATTAGGATTGATACAGAGGAACTTCGTAAATGTGGGCTTTCGTATGCAAAATGTTCGTATGTTAAAGATTTGGCGGATAAAGTTACAAGTAAAAAGTTACAAATAACAAGTTTAGATAAACTTTCAGACGAAGAGGTGATTAAGGAGTTGGTTGCTGTAAAGGGAATAGGACGCTGGACGGCTGAGATGTTTTTGATGTTTAGCCTTGCAAGACCTGACATTTTCCCAGTGGATGATCTGGGGATTAAAAAAGGATTTGAGAAGACGACTGGCAAAAAGTGGGATAAAATTAAATCTGCCGAATTGGCGGAAAAGAACTGGAAACCATACCGAACAGTAGCTTCCTGGTATCTTTGGAGATCGCTTGAAAATAGATAACTTTAACGAGGCAAAACGGTTAGTGGATTGATGGCCACTCCATTTTCATGAATTTCCAAGTGCAAATGTGGGCCAGTTGTGCGTCCGGTAAGCCCTAGTCTTCCAATTTCTGTGTTCATGTCAACCTTATCTCCAATTTTAACCTCAATTTTGGATAAATGGGCATAGCGAGAGGACATGCCGTTTTCGTGATTAACTACTACCGTGTTGCCATATCCGTCTCTGGCATATCCAGCCTCAACGACAACCCCTGACTTAATAGGCCTAACACCTTCTCCTACAGGCCCACCAATATCCAGGCCTGGGTGGAAAAAGTTAAAACCCTGATTTACCTTGAATAGGTTTACCGGGATTTGAATTCCCTTTTCGGTGACTAATTGTGTTTGGGTTTGAATTATACCTTCATCGCTTGCAGAAACATCATTAATCTTAACTGTGGGAATAAAAGAAGTAGCAATAACGGCAGCTGCCATATTGCCAACAAATAATTTTCTAACACTCCTGTGCTCGGAAATATATCTAGCAAATTTTCCCAAAATCGTGCCTGTTCTATACTTTTTCTTTATTGTTTTAACAGCCGGAATGATGGGTTCATCCAATAGAGGTTTACGCCTCTTTACCAATCGGTAATTAAACATAAGGCGATACTTAGGTAGTTCAATGCTTAGTTTTTGCATATTACCCCGAATACTCAGGGTTAGGGTCCAAGATCACCCTGTGGCTAGCTTGGCCAATACCCTCCTTCGCACAAGGCTATGGAAGGGCAAAGAAAAATCCCGCTAAATGCGGGATGAGTCGCTATTTTACCCTATGAAAAGGCCAAAAGTCAAGTTTGGGGGTTGGGATTTTAGAACTTTACGTTGAAATTCAAAGTTGGCGGAGTGAGTCTACTTTGCTTTAAATCTAGGTTGTTTATTTGGTTCCTTAAATTAATAAGCCTTGCTTCACTTTGTGAGATTGGATCATCTTTAGATATAATTTCTTTATCCTGAGCAATTGGAGTTGGGCTGCTTTTATCAATTGTATTTTTAATGTCAGGTGACCCAAATATAAGGCCAATTATTATAGTTAATAGAATCAAGCCACCAGCTATGGCAAGTGGAAGAACTAGCTTTTTAGGGAGTTTTATTCTTGTCAAAAAATCTCTCACACCTTTTGGGAGTTTATCCTTAATTTTACCCATTAGGTTTACTTTTGGTGCAGTAGGGTCAACTATTGGAGTACCTTGTTCAATAACTGGTATATTTTGATTTATTTCCTCGTTCATTGTTGGTTTTTGATGGATGTTAAGACTTCAATTAAGAATCCGTTTAGCTGAGTAAGTAGTTTGGAAGATACAGTCAAAGTATCAAGGGCCTTTTGATAAGAACTACTTACTGAATAAAACTGTCCATGTATGTTTTGAATCTGGGTTGAAGCCAGGCTTTCATTCTTCTTTAAACTTTCTATAACCGAGTCAATGTCGCCCAGCCAGCGGTTAAATGGGTTCATTTGGAGTTTTCCCGAGGCAACCCCGGAATTTATAAAGTCTTTGATTGTTCCATATTCAAGCTCGTTATCATTTCTTATCCCAATTTGTTCACCTAGGCTAATTAAGAATAATGACTCGTAAATTATTGGGGAGGTATTGCTTTTATACCTACTTTCAGCCTCACCATTTTTGTTAAATAGATTCTCTAGTGAGTCATCATCTTTGTAGTTTTCTATGTGTTTTTTGTAATACTCAACCTCACTGTCGATATTTCCGAAAATTCTGTTTTTATCATCATTTGAGATGCCCTTGGTTTCTAATATCTTCATTCTTAATGCGGTGAGGTAGACAATTTCTAGTTGGTCCCTGCTTTCCAGCATTTTTACGGTTTTTATCCTGGCATCCTCTTTTAACGTCAAAGTTTGACTTTTGAGATAAAAATCACGCGCATCTTGGTACTCAGTGAAGGATTTGTCGTATGTTGTTAGTGAAAATTGGTAATCTAGATATGCTTTTTCGGCGTCAAAAGTTTGGGCTGAGGCAGTACTAAGTACAGAGTACGCAGTACTTAGAAAAACGATGAGGCTGGAAAGAAGTAGAAAAACTTTATACTTAGTCATAAATTATTCTAGCATATGAGACATTCTCTAGAAGCCAGAATAGATCGTCAGGCAAAGCCTGATCTGGCTCTGCCAGAAACCCGCGCATGGAGGTTTTGTCCCGCAGAGCGGGATCTAGCTCTGCTAGACAGACACTTGAGACCATGATGGGAATCGAACCCATGCAATAGCTGTTTTGCAGACAGCCGTGTTTCCACTTCACCACATGGTCAAATGTGATACAGTTTTTACTGACCTACAATGGATGTGTTTCTCTGGCAGAGCCAGATCCTGCTTTGCAGGACACTTCACCACATGGTCACATAGGCATTATACCAGACTGGTTTTTAGACGGCTTATTAATGTATTTTTCGCTACATGTGTTTTCAATTCTTTTTCTCTCAGAGTCGCATCAAATTTTCCTCTATAACCTTCGTAATAAATCAAAGTCCATGGTTTGTATGCTTTGGTCGACTTAACTTTTCCTGAGTTGTGTAGTTCAAACCTGGTTTTGAGATCAGTTGTATATCCAACATAAATATCCTTGTTTACTGTGCTTTGGAGAATATATACATAGAACATGAGTCTTAAATATTTTAGCACCTACTTTAGATCCAAAATACTCGACTCATGACTAAATCTTTGTTACACTCGGCGAATGAAAACGTTGCGAACAATTCTTATTGTAACAGCCGTAATATTTTTACTAACAGTTACTGTTCTGTTTTTTATTGGTTTTTTTAAGCCTAAACCAGGTGGAATTTTAGTTGATACAACTCCAGCGTCAAGTGTCTATGTAAATGGATCTTTGGTTGGGAAAACCCCGTTTAAAGGCACATACGATATTGGCCAAATAACACTTAAAGTAGTTCCTATTACGGATCAAGGTAATCTAATTCCATTTGAAACAAAAATTAACCTTATGCCTGGTATACAAACTGTTGTTAGGCGCGAGTTTGGAAAAACAGAGGAAGAGTCTTCGGGAGATATTATTTCTTTTGAGAAAAGTGGAACAGAAGCTAGTTTGGTGGTAATTTCATCTCCCGACAACGCCCAGGTATCGATTGACGGGATACCACGAGGATTTGCTCCGTATAAAAACTCTGCAATCTCAGCGGCCGACCACCAAATCGCAATTAAGTCTCCTGGTTATACTGATCGAATTATGACGGTTCACACTTTAGTAGGTTTCAGACTTACTGTTTTTGCAAAACTTCGCAAAGATAATTCCGCTCAAGTTTCGCCATTACCAACCCCAACTTCAGATCTTAAAATATTTGTTGAAATTTTAAATACCCCAACTGGATTTTTAAGGGTCAGAACTGAACCAGGGTCATTGGGGGAAGAAATAGCGGAAGTTAAGCCTGGAAGTAAATATTTATATCTTGATACAGATACTACTTCCGGCTGGTTTAAAATCCAGTACCAAGAAGCTAAACCAGGTCTTCCCAATGGAATAGTAGGCTGGGTGTCTGGTGAATTTGCCAAGAAACTGGAAGACCAAAATTTAATTGCAACGCCAAGCCCAACCCCAAATTAAATTCCGGTTACAGATACCCCGCTGTAAAGAACCCAATAGACAACCCCAATCCATAAACCAATTGTTATTATCAGTGCCTTGTCAGTAAGAAGGAGCTTTTCTGGGGTTTCGCTTCTGTTTTCAAAAATTAAGGCCTCGTATCTCATTATTCCAAAAATAGTTATTGGAATTGTCAACATCAGAAGTTTATCAATAGTTGTAGTTTTACTTAGTTCAGCCAAAACCAACCAAAAAGGCAAAACTGCTTTGGGGCTTTCAAAGAAAGTGAAAAGCGCCCAACTCATCCATGATGCATTTCCAAACATTGTAACGTAACTGTTTAAAAGTTCTCGTTTATATTCTCCAAGACTTTTTCTGGTGTCAGAATTTGTTTCCCCGATAAGATTAAGTTCAGCTCTACGTTTTCCGGAGGCCAAGAAAAGAGCAACGGAAATTACACAAAGCAAAAACCAAACAGAAAGATGCGCATTCACTACAAAAGCTCCTGCATAAACTCTCATCACAAATCCTGAGGCGATAATTACAATATCTACAATTGCTATATTTTTAAGACCAAAACTATAAAAAACTTGCAGAACAAGATAACTTACAACAATTAAGAAAAATAGAGAATTTAAATTAGCGCTTATAAGTAGGGCAGTTGCACCTAGGAAAAAAGCTTCTAGGACTGCAATGAAAATTGGTAAAGATCCGGAGGCAATTGGTCGATCCTTTTTTCTTGGGTGTAATCTGTCGCGTTTTGCATCTAACAAATCATTAACTACATAAGTTGCTGATGAAGCAAAACAAAAGGCAACAAATGCTTGAAAAGCGAGTCCAAACAATCCTTTTTCAAACATTATTCCAGATAAGAAAAGGGCAGCGAAAATAGAAACATTTTTAATCCAATGAATTGGCCTCGCGACTTTTATTATCGCTGTAATTAAATTATCCTTCGAGTTTTGCATATTAGAGATCTTGTTTTTGATTTGTATTTCTTTTGGTAAGGAATAAAAATAATCCCGCCAAAAATACCGCTATACCTATCATTGTATAAACCTTTGCCCCAGTATTCAAATTTATTGCAAAGATTGCAAGTATTGCAGTAATTCCCCAGTAGAAAATTGCAACTTGGCCTTTTGTGAAACCAGCATCTAGGAGCTTGTGGTGTAAATGATCCCTGTCTCCCCAAACCGGGGATTTACCTTTTAACATTCTTTTGATTACAACATAACCTGTGTCAATAAGTGGAATTCCTAGAACAACAAGTAATATTCCCACTTTGGCGGTTGCGAGTATTGATAATACTCCGAGTAAGTATCCGGCAAGTGTACTACCACCATACCCCGGCATTATTTTTTGAGGGAATATATGCCATGGCAAAAAACCAAAATATGATCCAGCTGTAATTGCTGCCAAAATTATGACGGGCCATTGCGCGGCGTCTGATGAATATTTTAAAGAAACAAAAGCAATAGTTAGAGCTGAAATTACCACAACTCCACTTAATTGACCGTCAACACCTTTGGCTCCCATGTTAATCATATTCATTAAAAAAGTTATCCAAAATATGGCAAATATGTCGGAAACAAGCCAAATACTATGTGGCGATCCAAACAAGAAAAAATTGATTTGTGGATGTGCTAAATCTATTATTCCACCGAATGGATTTGTAATAAACGAAATTCCAATTCCAAAAGCAACAGGAATAGAGGCAGCTAAAAGCCCCAACAATAGTCGCAAATATGGATTTAAGTTATATTTGTCGTCAATTAGACCCATTGCAACCAATACAATTGCTCCCAAAAAAATACCTAAAATATGTTTATCAAATGGCAAGTAAAGGTAAGAAGCGATAGCAATTGCTATAAAAATTGCCAAACCACCTGCCCGGGGCACCGGATATGTATGAATAACTTTTGGATGCTTATTTATTTTTGGGTCATCAACAATACCTAACTTGTTTGCAAATTTAATAACCAGAGGGGTTACTAAAAAAGCCGAAATTGCAGCAACAATCCAGGGAAGCAAAAATATATAACGTATGTCACCCATTTTATTTAATTTAAATTAGAAAAAGCCTACAAGAAAGATTATTTTAAGTATTGTGATAGTTGTCAAAAGTGAAACTAAAAATGACGCGGCAATATAGACCTTTTTAGTAAATACATCTTGGCTTTTAAAACTCAAATATAAGTTAAGTAAAGTTATCAAAAAAGAAATACCCGGGGCAACAAGTAGCCCATAAACTGGAATAAGTTGATCGGGCCCAACTGCTCTACCATAAAAAAGAGGCACCGTTGGTGGAAGTAAATTTTTAAAAATAAGTACAACAAACAATGTGCCAAAATTCATAAAAAAAGATAGGTAAACGTAACTTTTAAACGGGGCATCTTTGAGGCTTTGTGCTAGCTGTGTTTTTACCGACATAATATAGGGAGATTGTACACCTGTTGTATTACCGAGCCAAATCAATTCGGGTGTAAATATCGGCATTTTCAATTTGATGCAATAATACATAACGGCTATTTAAGAGAGATCTAATTTCAACAATAGAATTCCCCGAGGTGAGAATTATAAATTTTGGGGGATTTTGTTTAAGCAGACCAACTAGATCTTTTTTGTTCGAGTAGTCGTTAACGTGGTATGGAATGGTCCATTTAACAGGGGGAAGCCTGTGAGATAGGGCATAGACTGTAGCCGAGTCTGGATCCCACATAAACACACGATCGGAGGACTTACTTGACTCGGTTAAAAACTCAGCAATCTTGTAGTTTCTGTTAACTGTGGACCCAAATTCTGTAAAATATTCTCCTTTTGTGGTTTTATGTATGGCAAAGTTAATAAATCTTTGGTAATAAGTAGCCGTTGGATAAAACCAAAATCTGTAATAAACAGGTACAAAAAAAGTTAAGGCTAGTGGAATAACAACCAAAGCTTGTTCAAAGTTTTTTTCTGTAAAGAACATTGCCAAAAGAAATGAAAGTGGGGCGACTGTTTGGATCAGGTAATGTGGATATGGTCTTTCGGACAGTGTTACTGCAAAAAGGGCAAACAAACTCCAAACACAAAACAAAATAAACTTTTTTGAGAGCTTATTTTTAAAGATAAACAGAACCCCTGATCCAAGAAGGACTATTAAACCGCGAATAAGGAGTGGAGCATTTTTTTCGATAAATGATTTTTGAACATCTCCCGGCCTAAAACTACTTAAATAGCCTACGTTTTGCAAAAATGCCGCCTTAATGTATTCCGATAGTGCACCTTTAAAAAAGTACCAAACAAAGGTGAGAAGTATTGGTAATAAGAATCCCAAGCCTAAAATAACTGTATTTTTAAAAATTTCTTTCCACTCATTTTTAAGGTCACGGGTAATAATCCAATAAAAAACTATGACTGGTAAATCAAACAATGCTGGTATTTTAAAAAGTGCAGAAATACCAAAAAGCATGCCTGTTAAGAATATTTTCTTAGAGTTCAAATTCTTACTTAGGAGTATCAAAATAGCAAGAATACTTGGCGCGACCATAAATAGCTCTGAATTAACAATGTTTCCTTCCAAAAGAGGAATTGTTGTTAACATCGCAAAAATTGAAGTTGCTACTTGCTGAGTTTTTTCATTTTCAAATAATAGCTTTGAAAGTTTATAAAAAATGGCAACGGTAAACAAAATCCAAAAAGTTAATATTGCTTTAAACCAAAACAAGTTTCCAGCAATTGCTGCTGTTAAATAAAGTAGGGGAGGTTTATTGTCATATATATCTTTATAAAGCGTTAAACCCTGCCTTACCCCTTGGCCGAGTGTCACATAAATCATTTCATCTCCATAATAATAGGGTTCAAAAAACGAAGGGATGCGGAGGATAAGAACCAAGGCCAAAAGTCCTAGAACCCAAGCAGGAAAATCCGGAAGGTGAAGAATATCACCAACTCTGTGGAGTTTCTGCCAAATGTTTTTCATCTCAAATTAAGTATACTATATTGATAAACAAAAACTCTAACTCGAATGTTGGCTTCAATAATTATAATTACAAAAAACCAAAAAGACCTACTTCAAAGATCTCTACCTATTCTTTTGAAGCAAGAATTGAAAGGTGAATATGAAATTATAATTGTTGATTCTGGTTCAACCGATGGAGCCGTTGAATACATAAAGTCCTTGCCAGTCAAATTAATACAAATCTTGCCTGAAGATTTTAGGTTTGCAAATGCTTTTAATACAGGAGCCAAGTTTGCAAATGGTGAATTTTTAGTTCGTCTTTCTGGAGACGTTGTTCCAAGGGATAAAAAGTTTCTATCCGAAATAATAAAACCTTTCAAAGATAAAAAAGTCGGAGGAACGTACGGGAGATATATTCAAACTGGTAAAAAAGGTTATTCACACCCCAATTTTTGGCCACCGGAAAGGTTTTCTGACAAGATTGTTCGTTTTAGAGTAAAACCCAATTTACTAAAAATTATTTTTAACATAGACCATTTGACATCTTTAACAAATTTTGCTGGAGCTTGTTGTGCTATCAGAAAAAGTATTTGGATGACCCGCCATTTTAACGAAAATATATTAGGGGGTGAGGATGCTGAATATGCAATTTATTTACATATGAAAGGTTTCGATATCATATACAACCCCAATGCAGAAGTTATACACGAACATAAAATAGAAAATTTAAATGCTGGTTTTTGGAAGGAGTTATCCTGGAGAATCGTTTTTTCTATAGAAATTTTTAAACTTTTTCTAAAGTCGTAGCGTTTACACTTTCTCCGTAACCTTATACTCAATATACTTTCCAAGCATTAAGCGTGTGTGCGCATCCAGGCCGGGGAGGGCCGAAAAGAAAAATCCAGCAATAGGCATTAAAATAAATTCAAAAGGGGTTAAAATCGCTCTCCACAAAGGGAACGACTCTGGCCTTTTTGGTTTATGGATATTATCAATCACAATCATGACAACTAAAAATACTAATGATATGGTTAAGATAAATGAGGAAAGTTTAGGAACTGTGTAGCCTAAGGCAGTTCTGCCAAATGCAGGATTTAAAAATGTTGGGATGGTAAGCCCGATTGTAATTAAAAACCAATTAACTGGCCACAAAAAATGGGACCAAATAACACGAAACAAACGAGTAGTTTTATCCCAAAAAGGAACATCACGAGCTAGGAAATAACTTTTAATTATCCAAGGATCGTCAGATACACCCCAAGCCCATCTTTGAATTTGTTGATATTGATTTTGTAAGGTTTTCCAAAAAGACGGCGACTGAGCAGCATCAGCCAATAGTGGGAGATAAATGGGTTCGACTTCAATTCCACCACCGACTTTGTAAAACGCTTTAAAAAATATTCCCCAATCCTCAGGAATTTTATCTGGATCCCAGTAATCAACTTGGTGCAATAATTTAAAAGACAAAGAATAATTTTGGGCGTTAATAAGTCGATCTCGGCGGGGGAGCTGGGAAAGGTTCCAAATGGTCATAAAAGTATTTAAGACCCGGGTTATGGCTGGAATTTCCCAAATATTGTTGTAAAACATAACAGCCGGTTGCCAGAACATTTTGTACCTGTTTGGATTGTCTAAAAATTTGAAAGCCAGGTTTGCAAAGTGTTTTGGATGATATTTATGGTCTGCATCACAAGATGTAACTGTAAAGTAATCTAAATTTAATTTGTTTTTTGAGATGTAATTTTTCTCTACCCAAATTGCGGCAAACCTCTCATTAGATGCTTTCCCAGCCACCTCACCAACTTTTAATTCATGGACTGTCATGTAAAATTTTTCGAATAAATTGCCGTATTTTTCTTTTAAATATTTAAATTTAGAGTTTCTGTCCTCATCTGGTTCTTTAAACTCCATAGCAAGTACCGGAATAATTTGTTTTGTAGGAAAATCTTGGTCTGCAATAGACTTGATCGTTCGCTCCAGAATATGGATAGGCTCTTTATATGTTGGAATAATTACAACATGTATTAATTTTTCCCAGTCAGGAAAACCCTTAACGTCAGCCATCCAGTTATAAACTTTTGCAGCTTGAATGCGGGTGTGGGAAATTATTGAACTTATTGCAATTTGAAAGGATTGATAAAACCAATAAATATTAAAGAAAAGTATAAAGTAGGCAACTACCACTGGAATTACAAATATTCCCCAGTAGGGGAATAGAATTAAGTTCCAAGAAACAAACCCTGGCAAAATCTCAAGAGCCCGGAGGATACCTTTGTCGTGTTTGATAATAAAAGCTCTAAACATGGCGTTATTTTACTAACCGAGGAAAAAGTGGCTCGGCTGATTTTATTTTTGGTCCTTTAAATTGGTCATCAATTTTCTGAGCTGTCTCGGGGATAAAAGGATAGAGATTTAATGAAATGGCGCGAATTGTATCAACTGCTTTTTTAAGAAAGTCGTTTAACTCATCGCCCGTTAGTTTCCAGGGTTCGATTTTATTTATATCTTGATCCAGTTTTGTTATGTAACTCTCAAAAATATATCTAGTAGCTTCATCGAATCTATATATATCTAAAAACTTCGTAACATTCTCGTCCAATTTCCACTCTGTTCCTGGAATGACAGGAAATTCAAAACCTGAATTCTCACAGAGTTTAGCTACTCGGGAGACCAGATTTCCCAGCCCGTTGGCAAGATCGCCGTTATAAACATCTTTTAATTTTTCTTCAGAAAAGTCACCGTCTGTGAATGGAGAAAACTTAGCAAGTAAGTAATAACGCAATCCATCTACTCCATATTTTTCTATCATCTCAACCGGATCGATAACGTTTCCTAATGTTTTACTCATCTTTTGACCGTTAACAGTGAAATAACCATGAACAAACAAGGCCTTTGGAAGTTTAAGCCCTGCAGACAAAAGAAAAGAAGGCCAGTAAATTGCATGGAAACGACTAATTCCTTTTCCAATTACATGTAAGTCTGCTGGCCACCATTTATTGTATTTTTCGTCGTCCCAGCCAAAACCAATTCCTGATTGATAAATGTTTAAAGCATCAAACCAAACATACATTCTTTGCTTGTCGTCTCCGGGAACCGGGACGCCCCAGTTTTTAGCACGCTCATTACTTCTACTGATACTGATATCTTGAAGTGGTTCTTTTAAGAAAGATAGCATTTCATTCTTTCTCTCTTCGGGGCTGATTTTTAGTTTGTCTGATTTAATTAACTCGATCAGTTGTTTTTGATACTTTGAAAGTTTGAAGAAATAATTTTCCTCGGAAACATTTTCCAGTTTTTTACCTGGGTGTTCAAAACATTCTCCGTTCTCGTTTAGTTCGGAAGGAAGGTAGAACTGCTCACAACCTACACAGTAAAGTCCTTCATAGGTTTTTTTGTAGATATCACCGGCTTTATCGCAAAGTTCCCAAAGTTTTTGAGAGGAAGGAAAATGAGTTTTTTGATCACTCCCTTTTTGCCAAACTGTAAAATCACAATTCAGTTTTTTTGTTAGTTCCAGAAAAAGATTATTGTTTTTATCTACAAATCTTTGGACATCGTCCCCTGCCTTTTCTGCCGCCTGGACATTTTTAAGTGCATTTTCGTCTCCACCCGATAAAGAAAGTACGTCTTCGCCTAACAGTTTGTGATACCTGGCAATTGCATCAGTCTGCACAAGCTCAAGTGCGTGGCCAATATGAGGAGCTGCGTTAACGTAAGGAATAGCCGCGGTTATGTAATATTTCTTGGTCATATGTCATATTGTACAACCTGGAGTAGGTTTGAAGCTAGTTTATTTTTTGTAGACGATAACTTTTTTGCCAGGCTTTGCGTTTGGGTCAAGATTGTCAGGGGTGACAGTTTCACCTTTTACGACTACTGTTTTACCATCTTCATTTAACTTTCCAATACGAATATATTTTCCCAAGATAGAATAATCTAAGAAAGCAAAAACTACATTCCCTAAAGTTAATTCATCTGCATTTGTAATGTATCTAAATCGATCTTGTGACATGGTCATATTTTAGCACTAATTTTCTTAATTTTCTCACTCCATACGTTTGCCCATTCTTCTGCCTCCATTTTCTTCAAAGCTAATTTAAACCCATCTTTATTCATTAGTTTTTTTACTTCCAAAATCTCTTTTGAGGTTGCACCCAAGTTTCTTTTGATATTTTCTTCGTCCCTTCCTTTTTTAATCCAGTAACCAATAGAAATTCGTTTAATATATTTTTCTAGTTCATCTTCAGAAAAAAAGTCTGACAGAAATAATTCAATTTCTTGTTTGTTTTTAAGGTCTTCTATCATCTGAACAAAAGTTTGGAGAAGTTGGCGTTTAAGTGAGGGATTCATGGATTATGTACGGCTGAAATATACTTCAACACAGATTGCTATTGCAAGAATCAAAAATATATTAAGAATATTGCCAACCCCTAAGTACAAAAGAACAGAGAAAAGAGTTAGAGACAGAGAAGTAATAAGTCCACGGCGGGTGCTGGCAAATAAAAGTGAAAACATAAACAAGAAGCTAGCAAATAATAAAACAAAAAATAAAGGTAGTGCCCCAAAAGTGCTTGGATCAACAAAATAAATAAGTAAACCTAGAAGACTCCATAAAAATATTGTTATTAGTAAGGTCGGTAAAAAGTTTTTTCTTTTAAGTTGTTGCTCTTTTCGTATATTGCTTCGCATGATTTATAATTAAACAATGGAACTAACTTTGTTAATTATAGTATTAATTGCTCTTGTTGTACTTATCTACGTAACTGTTAATAAAAAACCAAGCGACGAGATTGTTGAGTGGTTAAAATCAACCTCTACAAGAATCGAAGGCCAAAACAACTCTTTTAACGAGCGCTTAGATAACGCTGCACGCGTAATTTCCCAAGTTCAAAAAAATATAGGTGAATTTTCTGAAATTGGCCGAGGAATACGCGACCTGCAAGAATTTTTAAACTCGCCAAAATTAAGAGGAAACATGGGGGAGCAAGTACTTAAAGAACTTCTTAAACAATTTTTACCACATGGATCGTTTGAACTTCAGTATGTTTTTAAAAGTGGAGAAAAAGTAGATGCGGCCATAAAAACTAGCGGTGGAATAATTCCAATTGATTCGAAGTTTCCACTCGAAAACTTTAGGAAGATGGCAGGGGACGATGATGTTATAAAAAAAGTTGCAGCCAAAGATTTTTTTAGCGATGTTAAAAAACATGTTGATGATATAAGTCGCAAATATATTTTGGTTGATGAGGGAACGGTGGATTACGCTTTAATGTATATTCCTTCAGAATCTATTTATTACGAAATTGTAAATAATTCGGATCTGTTTGATTATGCTACTCAAAAACGTGTTTTATATGTTTCTCCAAGCACATTTTACGCTTACATGAAGGCAATTTTAATGAGTTTTGAAGGACAAAAAATAGAAGCACAAGCCAAGCAGATTCTATCCTCGCTTCGCTCGATCCAGAATGACTATCAAAAAGTTGAAAATAATTTGTCGGTAATGCAAAAACATTTAACAAACGCTTACAACATGATGGGGAATGTCTTTTCATCATTTAATACCTTGGGGCAAAAGATTACTTTTACACAAAGATTGGGAAGTGGTGTAAAAGAAAAAGATGGATAACTTTTTAGACTTAGCCATAAAAGAAGCAGAAAAATCTTTTGAAAATGGAGACTACCCAGTTGGGGCTGTTTTGGTAATTGATAACAAACTGGTTGCAGTTAAAAACAACTCAGGCGAGTCAACTAAAAACTATTCAAATCACGCAGAAACTCAGTTAATTCTAGACAATGCCAAAGACTTGCTTGTAGCTTGGAAACAAAATAAGGAAATAATTCTTTATTCAACTTTAGAACCATGCTTAATGTGTTTGGGTGTGGCTACTATGAATAAGATTTCAAAAATTTTTTATATTCAAAAAGATCCTCACGCCGGAGCGTGTGGAATTGATGTCAAGAGTTTAGGAGTCAGGTATCAAGAAAGTTTTCCGAAAATTGAATATGTTAACTATTCCCAAAGGCCAAAAGAATTAATCATGGAATTTTTGAGCAATCAAATCGAAAAAGGCGTAAGAGTTGAGTGGAGTAAAAAGTTTTTAGAATTGTTAGAAAATAAATCATGATACAATCTGCTTGTGCCTAAAGACTCTTCAGAAAAGAAATTAAACAAAGAACAAATTGACGCTATTAAATTTGGTGATGGGCCACTTTTAATTATTGCAGGTGCAGGAACCGGTAAGACAACTGTCATAACTGAACGGGTAAAACATTTAATAATGACGGGCAAAGCAAAACCTGAGGAAATTTTAGCATTAACTTTTACAGAAAAGGGTGCCCGCGAGATGGAAGAAAGAATTGATGTAGCTATGCCATATGGTTACACGCAAATGTGGGTTATGACTTTCCACTCTTTTTGTGATCAAATACTACGCGACAACGCAATCCACATTGGTTTATCTCCAACTTATAAATTAATGACAACTGCACAAAGTATAGATTTAATTCGTAAGAATTTATTTGAATTAGATTTAGATTATTTTAGGCCACTGGGAAATCCTAACAAGTTCATTGACGGATTACTTAATCATTTCTCAAGGCTCCAGGACGAGTGTGTTAGTCCAACTGAATATATTAGTTGGGTAAATTCGAAGCACAAATCTCGAAACCCGAAACAAACTATTGAAGAAAAATTGGAAATTCAAAAAGCTAAGGAATTGGCAAGTGCTCATAAAAAATATAATGAATTAAAAATTAAGGAAAATGTTATGGACTTTGGAGATTTAATTACAAACACAATTAAGTTATTTAAGGAGAGACCAAATATCCTCAAAATTTACCAAGGAAAATTTAAATATGTTTTAATAGATGAGTTTCAGGACACAAACTTTGCTCAAAACCAATTGGCAATAATGCTAGCGGGTAAGAACCAAAACATTACAGTAGTGGGAGATGATGACCAGTCTATTTATAGATTTCGTGGTGCGGCTATAAGCAACATTATTCAATTTAGAAAACATTTCCCAAAAACTAAAGTTGTAGTTCTTACAAAAAATTACAGAAGCACGCAAGAAATTTTGGACAGAAGTTATGATTTAATTCAACACAATAATCCAGATAGGTTGGAAGTGGTGGAAAAAATTAGCAAGAAACTTGTTGCAGAGACAAGAAACAAAAAACAAAAAATAAAATTTATACACACAGAAACAGCGGGGGATGAAGCACGTGAGGTAATAAAGACAATAATTCAATTAGCCAGTAAAGACAAACATGAATATAAAGATATAGCGATACTGGTCAGGGCGAATAACCACTCCGATCCATTTATAAGAGAGATGGAAAGACAAGGGATTCCAAATCAGTTTTTAGGTCCTTCTAATCTTTTTGAAAAAGAAGAAATAATGGATTTAATTAGTTATCTTAAGGTTTTATATAACCCGAATGACTCAGAATCTTTTTACAGACTTTTGTCGTCAGATATTTTTAACATTAGTCCGATTGATCTCATTAAAATTTCGAGTCATGCAAAAAAAACCAGTCTTTCAATTTTTGAGGTTGTTACAGAAAGCGACCCTCCTTCGCATAAAGCTACGGAAGGGCAAGTGCAGATTAAGAAAATATTGGAATTAATTAATAAGCACTTGAAACTAATTAAAAAACAAACCGCCGGGGAGATTTTATATGACTATATTAATGAAGTTGGACTATTACAGAAGCTCGTAGAAAATTCGGAGGATATTAAAGCTAAAAATATTGCAAAGTTTTTTGAAAAGATTAAAGCCTACGAAGACTCCAATAAAAATGCAGGAGTAACTGCAGTCGTCGATTACATAGATCTATTAATAGAGGTTGGGGAGAGCCCAAATGTAACAGACGGGGACTGGCAAGAAAATAACGCGGTAAACATACTAACCGTTCATAGTTCTAAAGGCCTTGAGTTTCCAATTGTATTTTTGGCTAACTTGGTAGGGGAGCGGTTTCCGGGACGTGAACGCCACGAACAAATTCCAATTCCAGCAGAGTTAATAAAAGAAGTTCTACCAATGGGGGACTTTCATCTACAAGAAGAGCGAAGACTGTTCTACGTAGGGATGACCAGGGCAAAAGAAAAACTTTATTTCTCTGCTGCCGATTTCTATGGCGAGGCAAAAAGAAAGAAAAAGATCAGCCCATTTGTATATGAAGCGTTAGGAGAAATATCGAATATCGAAACACGAAATCCGAAACAAATTCCAAACCTAAAAATCCAAAATCCGAAATTGGAAATTAATAAAGAAGAAAATAAAAAAATAAAAATTGATTATTTATCCGTCAGCCAAATTGAAACTTTTCAAACATGCCCATTGCACTACAAACTGAAATATATTTACAAACTCCCAACCAAACCTTCTGCGTCATCCAGTTTTGGAATATCAATCCACGAGACCCTAAAAGAATTTTATCAAGAGATGTTATTGAGCCCCACTTCGCCAAAGGCTTCGAGGGGTTCTTCGGAAAGATTGATTGAAATTTATAAAAAATCTTTCCTTGAAGATGGGTATTTAAACAAAAAACACAAGCAGGAATTTTTCAAAAAAGGGGAGAGTTATCTATTAGGGTTTATTAAAAATGGTTACGATAAGCAGAGCTTGTCACTGCACGATAAAAAAATAAAAACTATTTTATTGGAAGAAAAATTTGTGATGCCGATTGATACAACATTAAAGATCGGCGGTACGATAGATCGCGTTGACGACCTGGGTAATGGAAAAATAGAAATTATTGATTACAAAACAGGAGCTAATATTCCGACTCAAAAAGAAGTGGATAAAGATCTTCAGCTCTCGTTCTATGCATTAGCAATAAGTAACATTAAAAAAATAAAACCGGAAAATATAAAGCTCTCACTTTATTATTTAGACAATCAAGAAAAAATTACGACGAACCGAACAACCAGTCAGTTAGAAAAAGTTAAGGAAGAAATTTTGGCAATTCGAGAGGAAATAGAAAACAGCGACTTTAAGTGTAATAACAATTTCTTCTGCCAAGGGAAGTGTGAATATTCAATGTTTTGTAAAAGTGACTCATAACTATTACAATAACTCCAATGTCTGACATTCTTGATAATAATGAAACCAATTTCGACGGTATTGAGATAACACTTCAAAAGGACACTTTCGTTTTTAAGAAAACAAAAGAAAATCTTGCTTTACGAGACGGTGTAATAGAAAAGGGAGAGACTATTATTGTCGGCGATTACACTGACATAGTCAGATTGTATTATGATCACGATAAGCATGAATTTACTCCTTGGATGGATAACCCAGATGTAATTCATGGAGATGAAACCACAGTGAGATATATAAGGACTCAAGACCTTCCTCAGGATTTTTAAACAGGTAGCCGGAATTTGGTATAACAGCCAGGGTACAGGATCTCAGTGCCCCCAAAAGAGCGCTTGAAGTGGGTGAAGCCGAGCCAGCTTTTGATGGGGAAGCGAGAGTCGTAGATTCCTTCGAAATCGAAAATCCTACAACTCTGCCTTTTGGCCCATAGTATTCCGTAATAGAGGAGAGTGTACTGGGATAGGGAAGTGCGACCTTCTGAATTTGTAAATCCGTACCAATAATAACTGATATAGTTTGATCCGCCGTGTAAAGATGTCGTGAAAAGCGCTCCACCTATAATTCTGCCAAATATATTGTGCGACGCAAGGAATATGGACTTATTACCTGGGAAACTTTTGCGTAGATTAATTAATTGCCCCTCCCCTGGCACATAACGCGAAAAGTTAACAGAATTTTTCCATGCATCTCGCCAGATTTTGATTTTATTTGGAGAAGAATATTCTTTTATGTTCTCGGCATTCATGATTTGACCACTTCCCTGCCGGATTGCCCTTCTCGTATCTTTTTTAAAGTGGCTTAGTATTGTTTCCTTGCTTTGAGTAAGGTCAATCTGAAGAGTTATTGTGGGTAAATACGGGCTTTTTGAGAGATTGAATCCATGTGATAGCATTAATATATGATTCTTTTCGGTGATGGTACTGGAAGCTAAGTTAGGCTCGATAATAATCTGAAAAACGCGGTATTTTCGGGCTAATTTATCAATTACTCCGAAATCAATTGTATCTGATCTTTGAAGCTTCAAAATACTTCCAACGATCGGCAATTTTTTAATGAAGTAATTTGTATTATCAACCCTTTCTACGATCCAGCCCTCTGATGACAGATAGTTAGCATATTGAATTGTTTGTCTGATATCTGTCATAAATTCGAAATTACAAATAACAAATTCGAAACAATACCAAAATTCTAATGTTTAAAATTTAAAACTTTTATATTTTGAATTTGTTTAGGATTTCGAGTTTGGTACTTCGAATTTAGAAACGATGTTTAGATAATCCGAACCTTGCAACAATTTTTAAGGTTGGCCATCTTATCCATTCAAGAATTCTATAAACTACGTAAATTGGTTTATTAATTACCAAATCCCAAGTCCCCAAGAATTCAATTACTTTGGGACTGTAACCTTCTTTGAATTTTGTAAAACCCTTTCCGGTCTCTCTCCCCCACAGATCAAAGGTTTTGAGTCCCATTTTTTTGCCAAACTTAATTGCCTCCCACATCATTAAATTATTTGCCATGACATTTTTGTGCTCTTCCGTGGAGGCACCATACGGATAGTACAGGAAATCTTTCCATGCAAATAGTATCCAAGTGGTGATTACTTGCCCTTCCGAATCCTTTGGCGAAGGAGGGTTGAACCTTGCTACTAAAAGGTGTGCGATTCCGGCTTTTTTAAGAATCTCCCACATTAATTTATGGTATTTTCTGGTGTGAGCGTAAAAACCTTGACGATTTACGGTTTCGCTTGTTAACTCAAGATATTTGCTAAATGCCTTGTCGGAATTATCCTCTTTTATTTTTACCCCGTTTCTTTCTGCTACTCGAATGTTATAACGTGTTTTACTTGAAAAACTTTTAAGTAGATTCTCCTCCGATAGGGTTAAATCAATCCAAAAAGTAGTTGGGGTAAAAAGCGTTTTACCCCCTGTTGCTCCATTTTGTTTTAGTAATTTTATTAGTTTGGATTTAATTGGAAATTGGAAATTGGAAATTGGAAATTCCCAGCCAAAATTAGGTTCTAATTTGATGAAAACAAGGTTGTTCTTTTTACCAATAATTTTCAGTTCGTCTAACATTGGCTGGGTAGGGGTTGGGCCCTTTTCAAAGATACCAATTTTATATTTAGTTCCTGGAATTTTATGAGCAGTTATAATTCCGTATTTAGTCTCAATTACCTCGTTTCCCCACTCGCGCCTAAACTCAGCCCATGCCGAAGTTTGAAGTGGATGTGTAGCAATTTTATCTAAGTTGTTTATATTCATAACCCAATTATACATTGAATTTGAGTATTTACGTTTTGGGCTGTAAAGTATGGCCAATGGAAAGACCAATCACATTTACGACAGAAATGCTCCAATCTGCGGCCAAAGGAAAACTTCTAAAGTTCTGGAAACTGAACTCACCCGATAGGCCAAGAAAATTTCCATGGAAACCAGTAGAAATATTACCGCAAAAAGATCCTGAGCAAATGAGTAGAGTAATAGAAATTATCGGCCCGTCGGGTGCCGGCAAAACGGAAGCGGTTAACTTTTTGGGACATAAATTTAGTCAAAATTTGAATATTATTATCGCTCCCGAACTTGTGGTATATGACGGGGAAGGAAATGTCGAAGATTGGGGAAAAGACCATAAACTAAAGGGCTTAATGTTGGGAGAGTTTGGAATTAAACACCAAATGCTGATTTGGGACAATATTAAATTATTGTCTCATATGTACCATGTTGCAGAATTAATTAAAAACAGAATGCAAAAACGGTTAATTATTGAAAGAGGTGCTAATGACGCCATATCTACACAACCCTTCACTCAACCCGAGCATTATAGTATTCGGTATGATCCGATATACGAACGAGATTTTTTAACTCACACGTTCCAGTCAATTGCTTTAGCTGAGGACGTAGACGCGGTTATTCTATTTGGAACCAATTGGAAGACAACCAGGAAAAGGAGAGTTGATAGCGGTGAAAAACCAGAAGGGAATTTGATTAATAGGAAAAATTGGCCGGAAATAATGTCCGGCTATGAATGGTGGTTGGGTTCATTTTACCCAATTTTCAGAAAGCGAAACGGTATGGGTTTACTGATAGTTGATGGTAGAGACGATCTAAACGCCAACAATCAAAAAATTCTGGAATACTGTCAAAAGGTTTTTGTAATGCAGGGCAGTTAATCCTTTTCCAAATACTTCTCTATTATATCGTCAAATGTACCGCCTATATCCTCTTTGGCTACCGAAAATGTTGACTCTCCGCCTATATTCTCTAACAAATTCTCTGGAATGTCACTTAAAAATCTTGAAGGAGCATTACTTAACCTCTCCCCAAAATATAAACGGGAGTTAGCATAAGTTAAATATAATAATTCTTTAGCTCGAGTAATGCCAACATAAGCAAGTCTTCTTTCCTCTTCTAGTTGTGAACTGTCCATCAAACTTCTGGAATGTGGGAAGAGACCCTCCTCGAGTCCCACAATAAAGACGATTGGAAACTCAAGTCCTTTGGCAGAGTGGAGGGTCATGAGTGTTACGAGGTCTGATTCGCCACTCCCTTGTTTTCTCAATTTTCCTTTTGAATTTTGCTCAGCTTCAACAAGTGCAACATTTTCCAAAAATTCAGTAATGTCCGGGAATTCTGTGGCAACTGACCGCAACTCTTTAATATTTTCGAGTCTTGCTATGTTTTCTTCTGATTCTTTTGCAAAAAGCGATAGGTAGTCAGTTTTTTGCAAAACAACGTCTAAAATATCTAGAGTAGTTAAGCCGTCAAAATTTGGAACCCCGGCCCTAAATTCTTCTAATCTTTCAAACCTCCTTTGCCCAATTTTTTCAATTCTTTTTTTGGAAACTGAATCTTTTGGATTTGTTAAATATCTGATGTAACTAATTACATCCTTAACTTCTTTTCTGTCGTAAAACCTTGTGCCACCAATTAATGTATATGGAATACCAGAATGAAGTAGAGCTTCTTCCAAGACGCGGGACTGGGCGTTGGTTCGGTAAAGTACAGCAATATCGCTGTAGCTGACAGTCGACAGGCTACCGACTACAGCTGTAGACCGTAGACTGTAGTCTGTAAGCCTTTTGATTTCATCAACAACAAAATCTCCCTCGTCGAAACCATTTTTGGCTGAATAGAGTTTAATTTTTGCGCCGGCCAATTTTTCCGTCCACAGTTTTAAAACCGGATGGCTAGTATTTTTGGAGATTACATCGTTTGCGGCATCCAAGATGTTTTTAGTTGAACGATAATTTTGTTCCAAATTAATTACCTTTATGTCAGGGTAATCCCTTATTAAATAATTTATATTTTTGTAGTCTGCACCGCGCCAAGAATAAATAGACTGACTAGCATCCCCCACCGCAGTTATGTTTCGGTTCTTTCCCACCAATAATTTTGTTAAAGAATACTGAATTTTGTTTGTATCCTGCCATTCGTCAACAAAAATATGAGTAAGGTTTCTTTGCCATTTGGCTAACACCTCTGGCACTTCTTTAAAAAGTTTTACGGTTTTAATCATAAGGTCATCAAAGTCTAGTGCTCCGTTTTCCCTCAACTCCTTTTCGTAAGCCATATAAACTTTATATACAACCTCTTGCCAATCTCCTTTAACAAACTCCGAATATTGTTCGGGGGTAAACATCTGATTTTTTGCCTCACTAATACCATTTAAAATAGAGGCTGGATTATACTGGTCGGTTGAAAGATTCATGCTATCTAATATTTGTTTAACTAAATCCTTTTGATCAGTGGCGTCATAAATAATGAAGTTAACAGGAATTCCAATATTGTGGCCTTCCATTCTTAGCACCTTTGCACAAAAAGAATGAAACGTTCCAGCCGTCGGTAAACCTTTGACGGGCAAGCCAGCCTCTTCCAATATTTTGCTCATTCGCGATTTCATTTCACTAGCTGCTTTATTTGTAAAAGTTAAAAGAAGAGCGTTTTCAGGACGGCACAATCCCTGGCCGATAAAATAAGCTACTCTGTGAGTTAATACTTTGGTTTTACCACTACCTGCACCGGCCAAAATCAAAAGTGGTCCCGAGGTGTAGGTTACAGCTTCTAGTTGGTCTTTATTTAAGGTTGCTAAAAGCTTGTCAGAGTTAGTCATTCCAAATACAATAGTAACATGACTCTTAAGAAAATTGGCTTGGTATTGGTAGGAATAGTTATAGTATTTATCGCAATTTTATTTGTTTTTTTTAGGCCCCAAATAAGCCTTGCCAAAAATTTTACATTCCCAGACATTTCAAAGATAAGTAGCTTTGAGGGAAGAACAAACATTTTAATATTGGGTAAAGCTGGTAAGGATCATGCGGGTGGAGATTTAACCGATACCATGATATTGGTTTCTTTATCTATAAATTCCCCAAATATTGCTATGGTTTCCCTCCCACGAGACCTTTGGATTGCCCAAATTCGAGCAAAAATTAATAGTTCGTATCATTATGGTGGACTTAGTCTTGCCAAATCAAATACAGAGCTAGTGTTAGGGATTCCTGTGCATTACGGACTTGTTTTAGATTTTTCAGGGTTTAAAGATATTGTGGATGTATTAGGTGGAATCAGTGTTAATGTTGAAAATACTTTCACAGATAATTTGTATCCAATTGCAGGACGCGAAAATGATTTGTGCGACGGTGACATTTTATTTAAATGCCGCTACGAAAGCATCACTTTTACGTCTGGTCTCCAGACAATGGACGGAGCGACTGCCTTAGAGTTTGTTCGTTCAAGACATGCGGAAGGCACTGAGGGAACAGATATCGCCCGTGAAGCAAGGCAGCAAAAAATAATAGGGGCAATTGAAAATAAAATTATGGACCCCAAGGTTTTCTTAAATTTTAAAAAAGACCTTGCGGTGTGGAAAGTAGTTATGGCATCAATTGAAACCGATATAAGTAGCGATGGTGGAGCAATACTTGCAAGAAAAGTTTTTGATAGTATGAAGACGATTAATAAATATTTAATTCCAGATGAGCTGTTAGTTAATCCAAAGCCTTTGGCGCTATATGACAAACAATATGTATTCATTCCCAAACTTGGAAATGGAAAGTGGAGCGATGTTCATAAGTGGGTGAATGAAATATTGAAGTAGACCTCAAAAGGCCCACTGCCCCCGAGTAAAGAGTGTTGCTAAAGAAATAAGTAGTCCAATGGAAACAAATCTCCAAATTAATTTAAAACTAGCATTTCTTTCGGCTAGTGCAATTAAAACAAAAAATGGCGGAATGGAAAGAATGTATCTCGGAGTACTTAAGATAAAACTGGTTGAAGAAAATAAAATTACACTTAATAAGTAATATATTGCCCAAGATTTCCTTAAAAATTTAAATACATATGGAATTAAAATCCAAGAAAAAATAACTGTAATTCCTTCTGCCCAACCAACCATTATTCCAAAACTGTTTAAACTTCCAGAAAATGCAATTCTCCAAGTGTCTGTGATACTGGCTAAGGGGGAAACAAAACGTTTTTGCCAATGATTTAGTAGAATGTTTTGAAATTCAAAAGCATTTCCGTATATCAAGTGATTTAGATATAAATATGCAAAAACTGCAACTACAGATGGAAAAACAATAATTGGTAAAGATTTCCAACTTTTGTTTTTACTCATTAGCCATTCAATTAAAATTGCTGGCAGTAAAAGTATCCCGAATGGTCTGGTGATAGCACCCAACGCAGTTAATAGTCCTGCAACTATCCAATTGTTTTTTCTTGCTGTGTAAAAAGAAGTTGCGAACAAAAATAAGAATAAAGATTCGGTATAAGGTGCATTAAAAAAGTATGAGGTGGGAAAAATAGCCATTGCGACAATCGTCCAAGTGGCAATTTTTTCAGAGTAATCAAGCCTGACAAGTTTGTAAAAGAAATAGCTACCCAAAACATATAAAACCACAGACGTCATTATTCCCACAATGACTGGATTAAAAGAAAAAAGTAAGGTTTTAATTATCAATGGATACAGAGGGAAAAATACTATAAAATTGGCTTCATCGCCAATATTTGTATACCAGTGTTGGGCTAGGTAGATATAATGTGGGGCGTCCCACCTGTTCCAGGCCGATATTGTAAAATCAAAAAAATTTTGAGAATGATTTTCAGGGTAAAGAAGGGTGATGAGTAGCCAGGGAATAACCAAAATTAGGAAACGCGAGATGATTACAAAAATTAAAAGCTTTTTCATTTCTAATATTAGTATTATGACAGCTATATTTATAGTTTTCATAATACGTTTTTTACTCTCCAACCTCCCCAGCTTTGGTTTTGATATGGGAACTTGGTTTGGTTGGGCGAACAGGCTCAATTCACTTGGCCTTTCTAAGTTTTATTCTGATACTGATTGGACGCAATACACGCCAGGATATATGTATTGGCTTTGGACGATTGGCAAATTGGGTTGGACAAATGAATTTGCAATTAAAATCCCGGTTTTACTTGCCGACCTTGGAGTCGGGGTTTTAATATGGTCATTAATTCGAAAAGTAAATTTAAAACTTGCTTACTTATCTTTCTTTTTATATACGTTAAATCCTGTTGTTATTTTTGATGGTAGTATTTGGGGACAAATAGACGGCTTACTTACCTTATTTCTATTTCTGTCTGCCTACTACTTGATAGAGAAAAAGAATTTTGTTTTATCAGTTTTATTTTGGTCTTTTGCTTTTCTTATTAAACCACAATCAATTGCGGTTTTGCCCGCACTATTAATGGCAGTTTTAATTAAAAAATTCAAATTAAAAGAAATTGTTATAGCAGGAATAGTGGGGACTATCACAATACTTATTTTGTCCTGGCCATTTTTTGTAGATGATCCAGTTTTAGGGTTACCACGCTTAGTTATTAAAATGACACAGTATTATACCTACACCTCAGTAAACGCTTTTAATATTTGGTCATGGGTTGGAATGTGGAAAAGCGATACCCAATTATTCCTCGGAATAAGTCTTGCTAGTTGGGGAGCAATTTTGCTTGGATCCTCAGTAGTTTTAACCTTGTTTTCGTTCAGAAAAAAATTAGATCAAAAATCAAACTATTATCTTTTGTTTGCTATTCTTAGTCTTTGTTTTTTCCTCTTTCCAACTAAAGTTCATGAAAGATATCTTTTTCCTTTTTTTGCATTCCTTTTGACTTCAGCAGGACTCTCTAAATCCATAAATCTTATTGGTATTTATATTGTGACTTCAATTGCGTCTTTCTTAAATCTCTATTATCCATATTCCTATTACTATCCGACACAACTGCGATCTGATTTTTTATATAATCTAAGCGAAAATCTGACAAAGTTGGTAGGCTTTGTTTTTCTTATGGCGTATTTTGCACTTTTGTTTTGGGAAAAATTGCCAAAAATTAATTTTCCTAACTTTTTCTGGCAGAGCCAGATCCTGCTTCGCAGGACAAATACAGGATTTCCAAAACTTTCTTTATCTAAAAAAACGACAAAGATAATTATTGGTTTAATTTTAATTTTTGCATTTGCAACAAGAGTCTTTGAGCTAGGTTCTCCCCCAAAAGAATATTTTGATGAGGTTTATCATGCCTTTACTGCCCGATCAATACTAAACGGCGACATTAAGGCGTGGGAGTGGTGGAATACCCCACCTGAAGGGTTTGCATATGAATGGACACATCCACCGATCGCAAAACTTGGAATGGTATTGGGGATGAAAATATTTGGCGAAAACTCTTTTGGTTGGAGAATTCCTGGTGCACTTTTAGGTGTGGGGAGCGTTTTTATGGTTTACTTGATTGCTAAAAGATTATTTGATGATGAGGCGATTGGTCTTATCGCTGCGGGAGTGTTTAGTTTGGATGGTCTTCCTTTGGTTTTAAGTAGAATCGGAATGAATGATTCATATTTATTATTTTTTATACTTCTTTCTATCTATTTATTTTTAAAAGAAAAGAATTTTGCCTCAGCAATTGTTTTTGGTTTAGCACTTGCTTCCAAATGGAGCGCTATTTGGGCAATTCCAATTCTTGGAGTGATTTGGCTAAGGCGTTTAATCAAAAATAAATCATTCAAAATTTCTACTCTTTGGTTTTTAGTACTTCCTTTTTTGGTCTATTTTCTTAGTTATTTACCAATGTTTTTATCAAACCACTCGTTATCTATTTGGTGGGAGATGCAGAAGCAAATGTGGTGGTACCACACAGGCCTACGTGCTACTCACCCTTACAGTTCTTCATGGTGGAGTTGGCCTTTTCTTCTTCGCCCAATTTACCTTTACACAAGTGATGAGGTTGGCGGATGGGTAGCTAGAATTTATTCGATGGGTAATCCGTTGGTGTTTTGGTTTGGCTTAACGTCAATAATTATGAGTTTTATTTACGCTCGCGTTGAGCGAAATAAAAATTTGGGTTTTGTAGTTTTTTCCTATTTAATATTTTTTGTACCCTGGGCCCTCTCGCCTAGAATAATGTTTTTGTATCACTACCTTCCATCCATTCCATTCATGTGTATTGCAATTGCTTATGTTTTGCGCCGTAATCCTAAATTGATATTGGGCTATCTGCTTATTTGTTTATTGGTATTTATTTATTTCTATCCACATTGGGCCGGGCTTCAAGTCCCACTTTGGCTAGACAAAAGTTACTATTGGATTGGAAGTTGGAGATAATAGTTGGTGTACTGATTATGCTGGTTTCAAATAAAAATCCCCTTTTGCTAGTAAAAAAATAAGTAGCCCCAAAGCAATAATTACTATAAAAAAATAACCAATAGACCAAGCGCCACCTTGTGGGAAAAAAAGATCGAAAGGGTAAGAAGAAAAAATAATAGTTTTTAACTTTTTCAGAGAATTTGTAGTTACATAAAAAACAAAACAAAATATCGCAATTAATATAACCCCTGCGATTATGTTTACATAATTTGTTTTTAAAAATTGAATGACTGGGGAGATTAGTAAAGATAATTTATTCATAATCAACTACTGCTTAGAGAGCAATTAGAAGCGAAGTTAATATTACAAATATTCCCAGTGTGGCACCCACGATTGTTGGCCAAGTGGTACCTGATTGTGGCAAGGTTGGGGCTGGAGTCCCGGTTGGTCCAGGAGTGCCTGAACAAGCACAGTTTGCGCTTGTGGTACAAGATGGGTTTCTACAGAAACCCTGTGAACAAATTAATCCATTTGCACAATTACTATTACTTCCGCAAGTTCCATTACATGAGTTTGGAGTTGGTACCGGTGTTGCAGTAGGCGTTGCTGTTGCACAAGTACAATCTGCCTCGGTTAAGCATTGTGTATTCCTGCAGTTTCCAGTTGTTGCACCAGTTGGAATGTTACAAGTTAATCCAGATGAACACTGAGCGCTTGTTGTACAGACATCATTACATTGTGGAACTGGAGTAGCCGTTGGTGTTGGGCTTGGCGACGCCGTAGCCACAAGTGAAAAAGTTAGGACACAAGAAGATGGGGGAACTGTTGGCGTTACCTCTTGTGCCTTTGGAATACTGCTAGGCACATTAGGGGCCACTGGTTGGCTCCTTAATTGGTAAAGTCTAATGGCCGTAAAAATAGCAACTCCCGCTAGCACTAGGGTTGCTAAAATTATTAAAAATGTTCCTACTTTACCTTTAAAAAAATTTTTCATGCTATTTTGGCTATCTTTAAGTTTACTTTAGACCGCTCCAAATTTATTTATAACCCAAAGTTACGTGATGAATTTGGGCTGATATATTAAACGTTGTTACTGCAGCTGGAATTGTATAAGCCTGACAAAAATCTTGTGTAGTTGGTCTTTTGGTTGTTGTTTCAGTTTGGGCGACTCCATTAATTGTAAATTTAGCCTTATCAAAGGCAGATCCATCGCTAGCAGATCCTACAACACAGAAGTTAACAGCTGTAGTTGGAGCTAGAGCCGAAAGTTGCGCCGCGGTAAGCGCTGTCCAAGTAGCAGAATAGGCTTTTATGTTCTGACACTGGGCAGTGAGTGTTGTTGTTTCTTCCCCACCTGAAGTACAAGGCACAACTGTTGTTTTAAATCCTTGGCATGCAGTGTCGGTTTGAATAGTTCCACAGAAATTTGTTGGACGATTGTTTAAGTTTTGCTGACAACCACCTGAGGTATCTTGTGACCCAACACAATAATATGTGCTTACGGTTCCACAAGCAGCCCCCCCTGCACCCCCGGAAGTTTGGGAATTGGAAAAAACTGCGCAAAGCCCATCAGTACCGCCACACTGCGTACTAAATCCTCTATCAAAACAAACCTTACCTTTAGTTGAAGTAGCGCATGGACATTCCGCGGATTGAAATCCTGACGGGCATGCATCTTTTGAGCCAACTTCTACGTAATTTGCACCTCTCACAGGTTCAAAATTACATTCCTGTCGCAACATGTCATCGCAAGTTTTGTCCACCGGGAGAATACAAAAACCACCGCAACCACTTGGTGTGACACCACACTGTTTTGCTCCCGAGGCACCACAGCTCACAATAGTGGTAGTAGCGTTTCCGTTGTCATCTTGAGCACGTTCGCTACATCTGTTTGTTCCCTCATTGTAACCTGATGGACAACCACATCCCCCATTAGAAAGACAGGTACCATTGATTGTCGCCCCTTGATCCGATTTACAAGCACATGCGCCTATTCCAACAGCTTTCTCACTAATATTCTGATCTTGTTGAGTTAAAATTACTCCTCCTGCAACTCCACCAATAAGCAAGAAAAGTCCTAATATTGTTGCAATAATTTTGCCGCCGCCAAACTTTTTCTTTGGAGTTGCCGAAACCATAGTTGGGAATGAATCTTTTGGTAAATTTTGGGGAGCTGCTGAACCCGCCTTTGCTGAAGCTTCGGCTGGCACGCCAGGTTGCTCTGTATTCTGGAAATCTGGTGGGAGTGGGGGTAGATCTGTATGGTGTAAAAAAGAAGGAACCTCAGCTGGCTGTTGAACTGTTGGACTGTTAGGAATCAGCGGAACAACTGGACTGCTGGGGGCAGCTACAGGTGGTGTAGTTGTATTTTGATTTGGATCTGTTTGATTTGGGTCAGGCATTTTAATCTTCAGCTATTTTTAAGATAGCAAACGAGAACAGTAATACTGCTATTCCAATAATAGATAGTAGGATAGTTCCCGTCAAGGATCCAGTAACAGGAACAGGTTGAGAGGTAGCAGCTGGGGTAGGGTTTGGTGTACTTGTTGGTTTTATAGTAGCCGAACCCGAAGATGTTGGTGTTGCAATTATAGAGGGCGTTGATGTAGCAGAAGAAGAAGCTTCAAAGGCTGGTAATTCACTAGCTTGGACCACAAAACTTCTGGTTAAACTTCGTGTAATTCCAGTTGCGTCAACCCAAGAAATATTAATTGTATGAGCGCCGGGGGCTAGGTTAGCAGGAACGTTCCAATTCCATGAACCGTTTTTAGGAATTTCAATAACATCAGTTATTGGAGTTTCTGAGTTAACAGTAATTGTAATTGTTTCCCCACCCGGACCTTTGCCAAAAAACTGTGGCTGATCTGTAGTTATAACCTCTCCTTCTTTTAAACTCTCCAAAATAACACTAGAAGAAGGGGTGGCGGTACCACCCTCAACATTAAATTTTGATGATGCAGTAGCGTCTTCTGGTAAATTTAAACTGGCCTCCGGAATTTGTCCCTCCGCGTTTATTGGAAGACTTCTAAAATCGTAAACCTGCCCCAATATTATTGTAGGAACTGGATGGGCTGATTGTGGAAATACTTTAGCGGTTGATACGCCGTCAACCCCCCCCACAACTGAAATCTCCAGCAAAGTTTGAGCTGGATCGATCTGGGCATAGCTAAGTAAGTCCGTGGTTCTGGTGTTGCCTATCTGGAAAACGTAATTACCATTGTCTGAAGTTAATGTCGACAGAAGGTACCCATTTATAGTCATATAAACTAATGCTCTTTTAGCGGGAAGACCTGAAGCATTAATTACTGCACCCGAAACTGTATTTGTATTTTGATTTACATTTAATGTAGGACCAGTTGAGACTTCCCAAGCAATACCTTTATTGTCGTAATTTGTCCCGTCTGAATTTATCTTGTAGAAGAATTTTTTACCAGGGGTAAGGCCTGTTAGTGTAATGCTATGTGTTACAAATTTTTGATCTGCTTCAGTTTCCTTTTCAATTTTTGGTAAGCTGTTTGCACTCTCTCCCCAACTAATAAAATTGAGAGATTCTTTATCGGTAGTCCAAGAAATAGTTGCTGAATTATCACTTATATTACTCACTCTTATATCAGTTGGTGCGGTTTTAACGTCAGCCCCAATTCTAAAAACCTGATTCATATTTAAGAAGAAGACTCCAGCAAAAATTCCTACTACGAGCATTACTATTCCTATAATTGTCGGAATCCTATTTGTTTTTTTCATTTATTGTGTGGTACCTGATTCAGATGCGGGCGAGGAAACAGGAATTGCAGATGGGCTAGCAACAGCAGTTGCAGTTGGTATAGGAATAATAGTAGGGATAGGTGTTGCAACAACAAAGTTTGAACTAGGAATTTGTGAGTCATCAAGAAAAATCTTTGTATTAATTTGGTTTAAAGTAGCAGTATCTAGGCTAGGAGTTAAAGGTTCTGAAATTTCAGGTGGCACAACAGGCGCTGGTTTTGTAGCTATTGCTCTATAAACATTAAAACTAACCCACATGACTGCGGTCAGAAGAGTTAAAACAAGAACTGAAATAAAATTTGGTATTTTTGTTTTTTGCATATTTATAAATTCTTAATCATTGTCCCAAAAATGGTACCCGACCAGACAACGTAGTAACAATTACAAGACCTTTTTCAGTAGAGGACGCTGTTATTCCAACAACGTCCATTTTTACAGGAATCTTAATATTTTCAAGGTCTTTTAGAAACAACATTAAGCTTGGATAATCACCCTTTGCGCTAATTGAAATTGGCATTTCTTTTGCGTTTCCAGGAAGCGGTTTAACATCCCCAGAACTTTTCTTAACAGGAGAAGTTCCTACAAGGGTGACTTGTCCAATTGAAATTCCTAAAATAGATACATTATCTTTTGCAGCGATCCCCGCCACTTGTTTAGAAATAACGTCTGGTTTAGCAGTAGTTCCAACTGCAGAGTCAACTCCAACGATAAGATTTTGATTTTGAGAAAAAACCGTACTCGCGGTTTTTAAGTCATTGATTTTTTGGTCAAGCCCCGCGACTGTTGTTTGTTTTTCCCGAATCTCTTTTAAAAGACTAATAATGGTTAAGGCGGTTGGCTTTAGGGCAAAAAGTAAAAATATTATTATTGTTGAAAGAGATAGTATAACTTCTAAAAACACGCGAAGGTCTGCCCTTTTTTTGTAAAGAGACATTATATTTAGGAAAAAATCCCTGTATCTTAAATATTGTCCTCTCCAGCCTAGTGCCATGTTAAAAAATAATGTTTACAGTAAATATTGATAGTGACGGATTGTTTTCAGACGAATTAACCTGAGATAAATTAACCTCTTTAAATTGGGGAACAGATTTTAAGTTAGAAATAAATTGTGCGATTGCAATTTCTGATCCAGCAGTTCCTTTAACTTGCCCTAAACTGTCCTGAACAGAAACTGTGGAAAGCACGATACCACTTGGTAATTTGGATGATATTGCATCAATCTTTTCTGTAGATTTAGTGCCTTGGGTAATAAGTTTTACAATATTAAGTTTTGATTGAAGACCTCTGAATTGTTTTTCAAAATCGGCCTGATTTGAAATCTGGGCGGTTCTATTTTTTATCGTATCGTTTAGGTCTGAATTCTGCGCATCGAGCCAAAAACGGGAAAGAAAGGCGGCCATTACAATCATTTCAGTAATGATAACGATAATTCTAAAAGTTCCCATTGCCCACTTCAAAATCCGGCCAACTACCGATGTGTCGAATTCCTCTTGAGGCAGAAGATTTATATTGCTATTTTTGGGCATGATACAACTCACATTCAATATAACATATGAAACATCTCGTCGGAAGGCTTAAGGAGAATGGGGTTTAAGGCTATTTCTTTTTAGCGACCTTTTTAACTGTTTTTTTAGCTTTTGGAGTAGATTTTGGCATTAACTTAGCAAGTTGAGATTTAATTCTTGCGGCTTTATTTTTGTGCATAACTCCTTTTTTCGCGGCACGATCAGTTAAAGAAATTGCTTTAGTCACTAAATCTCTGGTTTTGAGTTTTTTAGCTTGTCTTACGGCAAATTCGAGATTGCTTACAATAATCTTGTTTATAGATTCTTTTTCTTTAGAACTTCTTAGTGCTCTTTTGGCGGTTTTAGTTACTGGCATGTCGATAGTATAATCGAACCAGGATCAGAAGGCAATAATGAGCAGATGGCTTAGAATGCTGTATTATACAAAACTATGAATGACATAATCGCAAAAGGTAAAAAACTAATTAACTCGCAGCAAAACACTGTTCTTTCAGCTGCTTCTTTGATTATGGTTATGATTGTTGTGTCTCGGGTTTTGGGGCTTATTCGCCAAAGAGTTTTAGCCAATTATTTTGCTCCTACTGATTTGTCACTTTTCTTTGCCGCCTTTAGGCTTCCAGACACAATTTTTGAGGTTTTAGTTTTTGGTACTTTTTCGTCAGCTTTTATTCCGGTTTTTACAAAAGCCTTAAAAGATGGTGAGAAAAAGGCTTGGGAAATAGCAGGAAGGGTTGTAACCATTGGTCTTCTAATTTTTGGAGTTGCTGCAATTGTTTTTGCTATTTGGGCACCCCAAATTTATACTGTAATAGCCCCCGGCTATGGGGAGGCAGAAACAGTTCAAATTGCAAATTTAGCTAGAATATTATTTGCAGCCCAAGGATTTTTTGTAATAAGTTATGTTTTGACAGGAGTTTTAGAGTCCCTTCGTCGATTTTTAGTTCCAGCTTTAGCTCCTCTTTTTTACAATATTGGAATAATTTTAGGTACAGTATTTTTAACCCCATATTTAGGGTTGCTGGCCCCAGCTATTGGTGTTGTAATTGGAGCACTTGCCCATTTTTTAATTCAATATCCTCTTTCAAGGAAACTCGGATTTAGATTTATATGGAGTGCAAAACCCGATGCAGGTGTTAAACAAATTGGATCACTTGCCCTGCCCCGTGTTGTTGATTTAGCATTCGATCAGGTAGGTAAAACCACAGAACTTTTCCTTTCTTCATTAATTTCTCAGGCTTCCTATACCTATTATATTTTTGCAAACACTTTACAACTTCTTCCAGTTACCCTTTTTGGAACCTCGCTAGCTAAGGCAGTTCTGCCTATGTTGTCTCGCGTCGATGGAGACCAAAAAGAATACAGAAGAATATTGTTAACCGCTATTTACCAAGCAATATTTTTTACTCTTCCACTTGCGGCAGTTTTAATAGTTTTAAGGATACCAATTGTCCGTTTAGTTTACGGAACTAAAATCTTTGATTGGGAAGCAACAGTCCAAACAGGTATGGTTTTATCGGTTTATGCACTTGGAATTGTCTCCCAAACTTTAATGTCAATTTTAGCCAGAGCTTTTTTTGCACTGCACGACACCAAAACCCCAGTAAAAGTCTCTTTTTTGGGATTAGGATTGTTAATTATTGGGGATTTTATATTAGTTAAAGGTTTAGGGTTTCCTGTCTGGGCATTAGCTGCGTCCTTCGCATTTAGCACAGTTGTCGAGGCTATAATTCTTCTAATCTTGATTAATAAAAAGGTCGGGGGAATTTTAAATTTCAAGTTTATTGCTCATATGCTAAAAGTTTTAACTGCAACACTTATATCTGGAACATCGATGTATTTTTTGATTAAGTTTTTTGACAGAAGTGTTTGGGTTAAACAACTTTCATTCTTAAGCAACGTAGATTCCCTAAGTTACATTCCATTCCAAAGGTTTGTTTTGGACACCCGCTATACGGGAAACTTGTTAATTTTAACAATAATGACTTTTATTATTGGAATAGTGATTTATATTTGTTTTACCCTTCTTTTTAAAGTGGAAGAATCCAGATATTTCCTGGAGGTAATTAGGAAAGCAATTGTAGATAAAACCTTGCCACAATTGCCAAAAGAACAAGAGCCGGTAAGCCCAACCACAACAGATACTCATGAACAGTAAATCCAATTTGCAAAATCTATCCTATAGGCATATAATATGCTCATGGACGGACAGTTTAAAACTTTACAAAAAGTAATTGAGACAATTGTATCAACAGGGCCTATATTTACTTCAGTAGACCTTCTAGCTAACTTAGAAGGTGTACAGAAGACTGAAGTTGATGTGGCGCTAAATTCTTTGGTCCATGAAGGTATCCTTCAAAAAGACCAAAGTTTTGGTAAAAGCACTGTATATATAAGATCTAAAATCGGAGATGAACAAGATTACTTTTTGGTCATGTCCGCTAGATATTTAGTAGAGATGGAAAAGGCCGATGAGAATAGCATTAAAAATGAAGCTATTGAAATGGCAATGAGAAAGTACAACAATAAAGAGAGTTAAATTCAGTTCTTCACAACCCCTTGACATCTCCTTAGCACTCATTGTAGTATACTGCTAATCACAGCAGTGTGAACATTACTGATATGACAGACGCACTTACATCCCGCCAGACTCAAATTTTAAAAACCATAATCGATGAATACATCGAGACCGCCGAAGCGGTCGGCTCCGAAGCATTGGATAAAAAATATAACTTGGGAGTCTCCCCAGCTACAATTAGAAACGAAATGGTAGCACTAACTAAGTCCGGTTATTTAAGACAACCCCACACCTCGTCTGGCCGTATTCCCTCCCCCCATGCAATGAAGTTCTACATTAATCAATTGATGGAAGAAAAACAAATGAGTTTGGTTGACGAAGTTAAAGCCAAAGAACAAGTTTGGGACTTTAGAAACGATATAGATGAATTAATGGAAGAAGCAACTCGCGCTTTGGCTTTTAAAACAAAATCCTTAGCAGTGGCTGCTTTAAAAGATCCAATGGCACCAAGTGGTAAAAAAGACAGATTTTGGCAAGCAGGACATTCTTATGTTTTTGCCAATCCAGAATTTGGCGAGGTCCAAGCTTGCGCTGATTTGTTCTCAATTTTTAATGAACTTGATAAACTGGACAGACTTTTTTTTGGAACTTCCCAAACTCCATCTTCACTCGACGTTTTATTTGGCGAGGAATTAAATTGGCCAGAACTTGCCCCAACTGGCATTGTTTCTACACATTTTAATTTAAGGGGAAAGTCGGGAGCGTTGTGTGTAATTGGTCCAGCAAGGGTTGATTACGAAACTGTAATCCCAATCCTCAGGTATTTTGGTAATATGATTGAAGAAGTTGCAAATCAATGAAAAAAATTAAGAAGGAAGAATTAATAATTAAGAATGAGGAAGCAGAGGCTATCAAGAATCAGTTAGCAAGGACGTTGGCGGATTATGACAACTTAGTTAAAAGAGTTGAAAGAGAAAGAGACGAAGTTAAAAAAGTTCTTTCACTGCGACTCATTCTTAAATTATTATCAGTCCTAGATGGACTTGAGAATGCCCAAGAGCATTTGAAAGATCAAGGCTTAGCAATTACTATAATTGAGTTTAAGAAAGTTTTAAATGAAGAGGGTTTAACTGAAATTAAGTCTAGTGTTGGAAATGAGTTTGATGAAAATACAATGGAAGCAGTTGAAGTTGTACCCGGCAAGAGCGATAATACAGTAGCTAGCACAGCATTAGTTGGTTATAAATTTAGCGATGGGACAGTAGTAAGACACGCGAGGGTTGTGGTAACCAAATCCGAAGCACGAAATACGAAATCCGAAGTTTGAAACAAGTTTTGAATTTTTGAAAATTTAGATTTAAGATTTGTTTCGAGTTTCGATGTTAGCGATTCGAATTTAGACATATATGGGAAAAATAATCGGTATTGATTTAGGAACAACAAATTCATGCCTTTCTGTAATGGAGGCAGGACGTCCTGTGATAATTTCGGCCAGTGACACTGGACGAAATACCACCCCTTCTGTTGTGGAGCCAGTTAAAAATTTAGTTGGTGACGTTGCAAAACGCCAGATGATTTTAAACTCCAAAAATACAATTTATTCTGCAAAACGTTTGATGGGCAGAAGATTTGACGATAAAGAAGTCAAAAGAACAATCGAGATGGTTCCTTACAAAATAGTTTCAGGTAAAAGCGGAATGGCAGACATTGAAGTAGAGGGCAAAGTTTATACTCCACAAGAAATTGGAGCCAGAGTCCTCATGAAACTCAAAGCTGACGCTGAAAAGTATTTAGGTGAAAAAGTTACCCAAGCTGTTATCACAGTTCCTGCTTACTTTGACGATGCACAACGCCAAGCTACAAAACAAGCGGGGGAGATTGCAGGCCTTACTGTTGAAAGAATAATTAACGAGCCAACTGCCGCCGCCCTAGCTTATGGAATGGATAAGAAAAACGCGCACAAAATTGTGGTTTACGATTTAGGAGGCGGAACATTTGACGTTTCAGTACTTGAGCTAGGCGAGGGGGTTTTTGAAGTTAAAGCAACTAACGGCGATACTCACTTAGGAGGCGACGACTTTGACGCAGTAATTGTTGACCATATAGTTTCTGAATTTAAGAAAGAAAACGCAGTTGACCTAAAAGCTGACTCGCAGGCTTATCAAAGAGTAAGAGACGCTGCAGAAAAAGCAAAAATCGAACTCTCGGCTGCAAATGAGGTTGAAATTAATCAGCCATACATTACCCAGAAAGATGGCCAGCCAATGCATTTGACCATGAAATTAACCCGCGCAAAGCTAGAAAGCTTGGTGGATGAATTAATTCAAAAAACAATTAAGCCAGTTGAAGCTTGTCTTAAAGATGCCAAACTTGATGCGCACGACATTGACGAAGTAATTATGGTTGGTGGAATGACTAGAATGCCGAAAGTAGTTGAAGTAGTTAAGAATTTCTTCGGTAAAGATGCGAACCAATCAGTTAACCCAGACGAAGTTGTTGCAATTGGAGCAGCTATCCAGGGTGGAGTTTTAGGGGGCGAAGTAAAAGATATTTTGCTTTTGGACGTTACCCCATTAACTTTAGCCATTGAAACCATGGGCAACATTGCTACACCTATGATTCCAAGAAATACAACAGTTCCAACAAGTAAAACCGAAGTTTTCTCAACTGCGGCTGACAATCAAACTCAAGTTGAAATTAATGTTACCCAAGGTGAGCGTCCAATGTCAGCAGATAACAAATCATTAGGTAGGTTTACTTTGGACGGTATTCCACCAGCCCCAAGAGGAGTTCCACAAGTTGAAGTTACTTTTGATATGGACGCTAGTGGAATTCTTACGGTCACAGCCAAGGATAAAGCAACCAATAAAACCACAAATATTAAGATTACTGGTGCGGTAGGCCTAAGTGATGAGGAAGTAAAAAGAATGCAGGAAGAAGCCGAAAAGCACAAAGATGAGGATGAAAAGAAAGCTGAAACTATTAAGGCTAAGAATAATGCAGACGCATTGGTCGCAACCGCCGAAAAATCCTTAAAAGATGCAGGCGACAAAGCTCCAGCTGATATAAAAGAAAAAGTTGAAGAAAAAATTAAAGCTGTAAAAGAAGTATCAGGAAAAGAAGGTGCAACAAAAGAAGAAATTGAAACTGCAACAAATGAATTGTCAGAAGTTTTAAGTTCAGTTGGACAAGCGATGTACGCTGATAAATCTCAAAATCCAAATGACAAATCTCAAACTGAAGAAGCCAAATCTGAAGAAAAATCTGACAAAAAGGATGAGAAGGTTGAAGAAGGACAAGTAGTTGAATAATGGAAACAAAAGACATAGGAATTAATTTTGGTGAAGATATCATGGGGGTTAGAGAAGCTTTTTATTCTTCTGATAAAGGAACACATCTAACCGTTAGACCACATACCGTAATGCAAGATGACGGTACCTTTAAGGATCATGGATTGGAAGTTGAATTCTGGGGAGACAAACAAGGTAAAAGAGATCCAGATAACCTTCTTGCATCCAATGTTATTCCGGGAACCGGGGAAGATTTGGAAGAAGTAGCTGACACTTACGCTAGAAGGCTTGATCGCGGAGTAGCTCCAGAACACATGTTCGATGACATTATTGAAAATAATCGTAAAGCTGATGAGGATAAAGTTGTTCAATAAATCTATCCAGTCTCTAATCTGATACATCCGTAACACATTTGATTTCTGTATTTCCTCTTGACAGACAGTTTATGTCGGATATATACTTCAGAAATGAATAGTATAGGGACATTGAATGAGTTTGTAGATATGGCGCTTCGCAATCGAAAATATGCGTCAAATTCTGCGTATGGCTATAAAGCTGCATTAAAAATATTTGATGAAGAGTTAAGCGACGAAGAAAGAAACTCATTGGACCTGTTCAAGGAGCGCTTTGATCAGATATTCTCCACAATAGTTAATAAAAAGTCCAAGGTTTTCAGCATCTCATCTTTACAGACATATAAATTTAGAGTTTTGAAGGTGTTATCAGATTACGAGAAATATGGAAAAGATCCTTCTAAGATGTCGAGTTGGTCTCCAAATGTCAGGAAAATCAATCCATCTAAGATAAAGATAGAACGTGATAATGAATCAAAACAATTAGAGGCTGAATCAGAAACAATCTCAGAAGTTGGTTATAGTAGACATGAATATTCGTTACGTCCTTCGAAAAAATTAATTATTTCCTACCCTTCAGATTTTACCTTGGAAGAGGCAAATTCTGTTAAATCATTTGCAGAGTATCTTATTTCAATGAAGAGTGAGAACAAATCTTGAGTTAAGTACTCATAAGCTGGCAGGAGTTCTCTTGTTAAACCACAACTGCATTTGTACGTAAGTCTGGTATCTAGATTAACAAATTCCTGCCAGCCATTTATTCTATAATGGTATTATACCTTCATGGCTACAAAAACTGATTATTATGACATTCTAGGAGTTTCCAAATCTGCTTCTGCTGATGATATTAAAAAAGCATACAGAAAGCAGGCTTTAGAGTGGCATCCTGATCGCCATAAAGATAATAAAGAAGCTGCTGAAAAACGTTTTAAAGAAATAAACGAAGCCTATCAAGTTCTATCTAACCCTCAAAAGAAAAGTTCATATGATCAGTTTGGTAGTGCAGGACCTCAAGGTTTCCCGGGTGGAGGAAATCCATTTGCAGGAGGTGGAAGTCCGTTTACATATACTTATTCAACAGGTGGAGGAAATCCATTCGGAAATGCAGACTTTGGCGACCCATTTGATATTTTTGAAAGTTTCTTTGGTTCCTCCTTCGCACAAGGCTTCGGAGGACAAGGGCGTCAGAGACAAATGCCTAGATATTCATTGGACATTGATTTTATGGATGCAGTAAAAGGAGTAAGTAAAGAAGTTAGCATTGATGGCAAAAAAAGAAAAATAAAAATCCCAGCAGGGATTCATGAGGGTGCACGCATAAATTTTGGAGACTTTACACTTTCAGTAAATATTAAACCCAGTAAAATTTTTGAGCGGGAAGACGATGATGTTTATGTAACAGTCGGCATCCCTTTTAGTTTGGCTATTTTAGGTGGGGAAATTAAAGTTCCAACAATAGACGGAGAAATTAAAATTAGAGTTAGACCAGGCACACAAAGTGGCACTATGATGAGGCTAAAAGAACAAGGTGCTCCGCATTTGCAAGGTCGTGGCCGGGGTGATGAATATATTAAAATCACAATTGCAACTCCAGAAAAGTTAACACGAACTCAGAAAAGTTTGGTTGATGAAATGAAAGAAGAAGGTCTCTAAATTCCGGTTTACCTTGCCGAAAAGCTTCAAATAGGTTAGAATAGGCTTCAATTACTATGCAACAAACAGCAAGAACCGAATTTAGTCAGGCATTAAAAGCAATCGCACAAGAGCGAGGGCTTGATCCTGATGTTATTATCGACACCATTAAACAGGCAATTATTGCTGCTTTTAAACGTGACGCAAAAGAGAATGGAATTGAGGTCGAACTTAATGATTACGAGGCTGTGATTGATCCAGTTTCGGGTGAGACTAGAGTTTTTGGGTGGGCGCTTCCAGCGGAAGACGCAACTGACGAGGAAAAGGCTCTTGCTAAGAAAACCAAAAAAGACGTTACCCCACCAGGATTTGGCCGCATTGCCGCCCAAACTGCAAAACAGGTTATTCACCAAAAAATAAGAGAAGCAGAAAAGGGAGCTATTATGGAAGAATTTGAAGCCAAAGTAGGTTCTTTAGCTTCCGGACTTATTTTACGCTTTGATGGCCCAAATGTTAGGGTAGACCTAGGTAGAACTGAAGCTTTTATGTTGGCTGAAGATAGAATTCCAAACGAGAGACTAGACTTAAACCAAAGACTAATATTCCTCGTTAAATCAATTACAGATACTCCAAGAGGCAAAGAAATTTTGCTTTCTAGGTCTGATCCTGATTTTGTAGCAAAATTATTTGCAAGAGAAGTTCCAGAGGTTTCTTCCAAATCTGTTGAAATTAAAGCAATTGCAAGGGAAGCCGGAGTAAGAACAAAAGTAGCCGTACATTCCAGCCAGTCCGGCGTTGACCCAGTTGGAAGCTGTGTTGGGCAAAAAGGAGTCAGAGTTCAAGCGGTTACTAATGAAATTGGTGGTGAGAGAGTTGACGTTATTGCTTGGAGCGATGACACTGCAGAGCTAATTAAATCGTCCCTCTCCCCAGCTGACAATCTAACTGTAAAACTAGATAAAACTGCCAAAATTGCAAAGGTAAGTGCCCCTGAGGATCAACTTTCAATGGCAATTGGTAAAGATGGCCAAAATGTACGTTTAACTGCAAAGTTAACTGGTTACAGAATAGAAGTAGAAGGAACAGGTGAATATTCACCAGAGCCAGAACCTGAGGTTGCAGTCGTTGAGAAGCCAAAAGTAAAGGAAATCACAAAAACAAAAGCCAAAAAATTAGCCAAAAAGGCTAAGAAAGTTGAGAAAAAGGAAGAATCCAACGTCCCTGAAGCTATCGTGGACAAGCATGAATTTCCAAAAGTAAAGTCTGAATAATATGTTAATTAACAAATTGTTCAATCTTAAAATTTCACTCAAAATAAATGATAAACAGACAACCAATTGTAGTAGTTTTAGGTCACGTAGACCACGGTAAGACCACGCTTCTTGATGCCTTAAGAAAGACCACTGTTGCAGATCGTGAAGCCGGTGGAATTACACAAGCAATTGGAGCTTCAGTTGTAGTAACCCCAAGCGGAAAACCAATTACATTCATAGACACTCCCGGACATGCTGCTTTTACTAAAATGCGTGGACGTGGCGCAAAAGTAGCTGACATCGCTATTTTAGTTGTAGCTCAGGATGACGGAGTTAAGCCACAAACCAAAGAAGCCTTACAGATTATTAAAGACACCAAAATCCCCTTTATTGTTGCAGGAACAAAAGCTGATGTTAACGGAGTTACTCCTGAGGTTGTTCTTGGGCAGTTGGAAAAAGAAGAAGTCTTTTTTGAAGGCCGTGGTGGACAAGTTCCATTTATCTCGGTTTCTGCAAAAAATAATATTGGTTTAACCGAACTTTTGGAAACATTAATTTTAATGTCGGAAGTTGCAGGTTTAAATGGGGACGAGAAAGCTGACTTGGAAGCTGTGGTAATTGAATCAGGGCAGGACAAAATGGGTAAAATGGCCACAGTTGTAGTTAGAAACGGCAGTATTAAAGTGGGGCAAACAATTTACACAGAAGAGGTTGAATGCAAGGTCCGTGCTTTAATTGATGACAAAGGAAAGCCAACCAAATTAATTAAACCAGGTGAGCCCGCTCGAGTTTTTGGATTTAATGAAGTTCCGCCGGTTGGGGCGTTTGTAACAAATAGTGCAGAAAAAGCAGCCGCAGTTTTGGTTAAACAAAAAGGAGTTTTTGATTTAAGACGCTTGGCTGACGATGAAATCCCAATTGTTTTAAAAGCCGACAACGCTGGTGCGCTGGAAGCTATAATTGCAGCCCTGCCACCAAAAATTATTGCAATATCTACTGGCGTTGGGGATGTTAATGGGTCGGACATTTTAGCCGCATCCTCATCTAAAGCTTATGTTTTTGTGTTTGAAAGCAAAATTCCAAACGATATAGCAAAACTTGCGGAAGCCGAAAAAGTAAAAGTTGCTAGATTTACAATAATTTACGAACTTCTACAAAATTTAGATGAAATTCTTAAAAAAGGTTTAGTAGACATTAAAGGTCATGCTCAAATTTTGGCTAGTTTTCCATTTAATAACAAAAAAGTAGCGGGAAGCAAAGTCATTGACGGTAAACTTACAAAAGGAGATAGTCTTTTACTCATGAGAGGCGAAAAAGAGGTGGGTAAATCTCGTATTTCATCTATTAAAAAACAAAAACAAGAAGTCGGCGTTGTTGGTCAGGGTGAAGAGTGCGGAATAATTTTAGAACCTCAACTTGATTTTGAGATAGGCGACGTGTTAGTATCGGTCTCTAAATGACGGATACAAGCTTTACATCTTTAATCAGCAGCGCACAATCTATTTTAATCGTTCTTCCAACCAAGCCTTACTTTGATCAAGTTGCCTCAGCCCTGGCTTTATATCTTTCCTTAAAAGACAAAGCAAACATAAACCTATTTTGTCCAATCCCAATGAATGTGTCTTTTAATAGGCTGGTTGGCATTAACATGGTTAAAAGTGAAGTTGGAAACAAAAATTTAACTTTAAAGTTTGTAGGATATGACGCTAACAATATAGAAAAAGTTAGTTATGATATTGAAAATAGTGAATTTAAGCTTACAGTTGTTCCAAAAGCTGGTCTTCCGGCACCCGAAAAAGAGCAATTAGATTTAAGTTTTAGTGGAGCCTCGGCTGACCTGGTAATTTTAATTGGTGGGGCAAACGATACACATTTTCCAATTTTGGCGTCAGAGGAACTAGCAAACTTAAAAATAGCCCACATTGGAACCCGAGTTTTGGCTTCATCCCGTGACATACTTTCTTTTGCTAAGCCAGGTTCTTCCGCTTCCGAGCTTGTTGCTAATTTAATTAAAGAAGGAGGATTAGAACTAGACGCGGATACTGCAACAAACTTAGTAATGGGAGTTGAGGAGGGAAGCAATCATTTTGAAAGTAGTGAAGTAACCCCGGAGACTTTTGAAACTTTTGCACATCTTCTCCGAAGTGGCGGAAAACGCCCTTTGCGTGAGAGATTAAGCCCAACTAATTTTCCAGCAGGTTCAATCCCAACTCAACCATTTGATAAACCAGTAATGCAGGCCCCCGTAATTAATGAATCAGAAACTACGGACCCGGAAAATACTCAAGAGACTGAGCAAGTAATTAATCCCCCAGCCGACTGGCTAGCCCAACCTAAGGTGTATAAAGGGGCTTCTTCAACCCAGCCAGATTCTTACAGTGAAAATAAGGGCTGATACAGCTAAAGGGTAATTTTACAAAAAGACAGGTGTAAGTTAGAATTTAAACGACATGTCTGATAAAAAATATAGTGAGATATATCCCATGATGGATGAACTTCGTAAAGCGGTTGATCCATTGATAAAACTAAAGGAAATAGACCAAGAGAAAGAACGAAAAAGAATTGAAGAAATTGAATCCCGATTTAAAGAAATTAGTATAAAAGCAGAGAATATTCACTCAGAACTTCTAGCACGGAAAAAAGAAGGCTTACCAAAGAAAAAATTGACAGACAATGGTGATGGAACATTTGGACTTTTTAATCCTGAGACGGAAAGTGCCCATCTATTAATTATTGACACAATGAATGTTCAATCAGATTACACTGCCTATTTTCAGTATAGAAAAATGGAAGAACATGTTGAATTTCAGTTTGACAAAGACGATAAATTGAAACAGGTAAGTTTCATAGATGTAAAAGCCATGCAAAGGAATGAGGCACATGAACCAAGCTTTTATGAGTACAGAACAACCTACAAAATGGAGGCAAAAGATCTTATTGAATCACAAAAATTGGTTGATCAATTGTCCCCCAGATTACAACCCCTCTTTGACTCGTTCAACAAGCCAGAGATTAAACCGTTAGATCAGTAGAATTCCCTCTTTGAGTTATCCACAGAGTGTGCTAAAATACCCTAGATGTTGGCGAGGTTTAACCACTTTGGCCACACATGACTACACAAAATGGCATTAAAATTAGACGAGAAAAAAGATTTAATAAAAAAGTTTGCCCGCGAGAAGGGTGACACAGGTTCACCTGAAGTCCAAATTGCCCTTCTTTCTATCCAAATCGACAAGCTCATAGCTCACCTTAAAGAGCACAAAAAAGACGTACATAGTAGACGTGGACTTCTGAGTATGGTCGCAAAACGCAGAAGGCTCTTAAGTTATTTGCAAAGACGAGACGAAGATAGATACAAAAAGTTGGTTAGTGACTTAAAGTTTGACAAGTAGTAAAATATACGAAGTGTGAACATGGAAGTTTGAAGTCGGAAACGATGTCTGAAAATAGAAATTAGAATTCAGACCTCAAAATTCAACTTCAAATTTCATTATCGAATTTCAGAATTCAAACATCTCACTTCATAAAACAAAAAGATGAAAAAGATCGAAAAATCAATTAAATTAGGAACAGGAACCCTTAGTTTAACCACAGGAGAACTTGCCGAACAAGCAGCTGGTTCAATAATGGCGCGAATGGGTGACACTGTAGTTCTTGCCACCGTAGCTTCCGCTCCACTTAAAGGCGAACTTGATTATTTTCCACTCTCTGTTGAATACCTTGAAAGACTTTATGCCGGTGGACGCATTAAAGGTTCTAAATGGGTTAAAAAAGAAGGCAGACCAACTGACGAGGAAATCCTCTCCGCCAGGTTAATAGACCGCTCAATTCGCCCACTTTTCCCAAAGACTTATAAACGAGAAGTTCAAATAATCGTTACCGTGTTAGCAGTGGACATGGAAAACGACCCAACTATTTTGGGCGCAATTGCAGCCTCGGCCGCGGTTCATGTCTCTTCCCTTCCTTGGAAAGGCCCAGTAGCCCCACTTACAATCGGACTTATCGACGGCAAATACCAAGTAAACCCGGTAAATGCAGAGATGAAAAAGTCCTTAATGGACTTAACAGTTTCTTCAACCAAAGAAGCGGTTTTAATGGTCGAAGCTGGAGCCAATGAAGTAACTGAAGACCAAATAGTAAAAGGTGTTGAGTTTGCACAAAAAGAATCAAAAGCAGTTTTAAAACTTATTGAAGAAATTGCAAAAGAAGTTGGGAGAACCCGTGATGTTTATGAAGAGGAAAAACCTTCAGAAGAACTTGAAACTAAAGTTAAAAAATTAGTTGGAACTAAAATTGCTGGGGTTGTAGAAAGTTTGGTTCATGTAGAAAATGGAAGAAGTAACGAACTCCAGGATTTAATTGATTTAGTTACAAAAGATATAGACGAACTCGAAGCAAAATGGGTTCCAGAAATAATCGATCATATGAAGAAAGATTATATTAGGGAACAAATCCTTAAAAAGGGAGTCAGGCCAGATGGTAGAAAATTAACTGAAGTCCGCAAATTATCAGGGGAGGTTGGGTATTTACCAAGGGTTCATGGATCAGCCTTATTTAAAAGAGGTGAGACTCATGTTTTGTCAGTTGCAACACTTGGCCCACAATCAGGAGGACAGCTTTCAGAGTCTGCCGAAGGTGAATTTGAAAAGAGCTACATGCACCAGTATTCAATGCCACCTTACGCATCTGGTGAGACTGGAAGATTTGGTAACCCTGGTAGACGAGAAATCGGCCACGGTGCACTTGCTGAACGCGCTTTAGTTCCAGTTATCCCTGATCAAGCAGTATTCCCTTATGCAATCCGAGTAGTCTCTGAAGTTATGAGTTCAAACGGTTCTACTTCGATGGCTTCGGTAGTAGGCTCAACATTATCTTTAATGGATGCTGGTGTCCCACTTAAATCTCCCGTTGCTGGAATTGCAATGGGTCTTATTATCGAGTCGGAAAAAGAATTTGCGGTGTTATCAGACATTATGGGGATTGAGGACTTTAATGGAGATATGGACTTTAAAGTTGCGGGAACTGCTAAAGGAATTACAGCCTTACAGCTTGATGTTAAAACGTTAAACTTAACCTCGGCAATTTTAGCAACAGCACTAGAACAATCAAAAGACGCAAGAGCACAAGTTATGAAAGTTATTTTAGACACACTTTCCGAGTCCCGTAAAGAAGTTTCTAAATATGCACCAAAAATTATGGTTGTTAAAATTCCAGCCGACAGAATTGGTGAATTTGTAGGCCCAGGGGGAAAGAATATCAAAAAGTTAATTGCAGACACTGGAACTCAAATTGAAGTTAATGATGATGGAAATGTAAGCGTCTCAGGAGTTGACCCAGAAGCAATGGCCAAAGCAGTAGCTTGGGTAGAAGGATTTGCAAAAGAAGTAGCCCCAGGAGAGGTTTACGAAGGAGAAGTCGTACGCATTATGCCTTTTGGAGCATTTGTTAACATTTTGCCAAACAAAGATGGAATGGTACACGTTTCCGACATGGGTCAGGAAGGTTTTGTAAATAGTGCCGAGGATGTAGTTCACATTGGTCAAAAAGTTACAGTTCGTGTTAAGAAGATTGACGATATGGGAAGAATTAATTTGTCTATGAATATTGATCCTGCAAAGGACGCTGAAATAGAAGCTGCAAAGCAAGCAAAATTTGGTGATAGACCAGCAAGAACTGGCGGCAATTTTGGTGGAGGTTCCCGTGGTGGCCCAAGAAGATTTGATAGTAGAGGTGGTGGGAGGTCTGGTGGATTTTCAAGAGGAAATGACAGGCCAGGTTTTTCCAGACAAGATAATAATGGCGGAGCAGGTGGTCCACATTTCCCAACAAGTAGATTAGTTGACGATAGCGCCAAAAAAGACTTCAATAGATAACAACTTCGTGCTAGGATGAATTAGTCTAATTAACCTAATTATACTAATTATTCTAAATAAATCCCAAATACCAATTGGTACTTTTAGAATTGGAGCTTATTTAGGTCAATTAGAAATTAGAACAATTAGAAATTTTAAAATATGGATTCTGCCTCCCAAGAAATTGTTACGTTAATAGACCGAATTAAACGAGCCGATTTGCCAGACAAACTTCGTGAAATGGTTCTGATTCGCCTTAACCAATTAACTAAATTAACCAATTCCCCCTCTTTTTTACCAGAGTTTGATAGCATAGAAAAATATATTGATTGGATTACGGCGTTGCCGTGGAACAAAAAAACTCAAGATACACTAGATTTGGAAAACGCTAAGAAAATTTTAGAAAAACATCATTATGGTTTAGCTGACATTAAAGAGAGGGTACTAGAGTACATGTCTGTTATGAAGTTAAAACAAGAAAAAGGTGAAGCGGCGGACATTTACAGAGCTCCAATATTGTGTTTTGTGGGACTAGTTGGAACCGGTAAAACTACAATTGCATATTCTATTGCGGAAGCTCTTGGAAGGCCAATTGCCCGTATTCCTTTTGGAGGAATGGGAGACCCTTTGGACCTTCGTGGACAAAGCCGTATGCACTCAGAAGCTGAACCTGGGAAAATTATTAAGTCCCTTAGAGATACCCAAAGCCGTAATCCTGTAATACTGTTGGATGAAATTGACCGCGTAACGGAACAAGGAAGAAGCTCCATAATGGGTGTTTTGGTTGAACTGTTGGACCCTAAACAGAACCACGCATTTAGTGATCATTATATTGATTTTCCATTTGATCTATCCGAAGCACTCTTTATTGCAACCGCGAATAATACGACCAACATCGCAACCGCTGTTATGGATAGGTTGGAGCCTATCAGCATGCCAAGCTATTCCGATGCAGAGAAAATTGTTATCGCACAAAAGTATATTTTACCAACCGCGATGAAAGCCTCGGGGCTTCCTGACGGATCCTTAAAAATTGCGGATGATGTTTGGGCAAATATAGTTAGACCTCTGGGTTATGATGGTGGTATTCGTACATTGGAGCGCAATATTGATGGAATTGTGAGAAAAGTTGCTAAATTGATTGTGGAAGGAAAAACTACTGCCGTTGAGATTAATTCCACAAATGTCAAGACGTTCTTGCCTCAGTAATGTAAAATAGCCGTATGAAGATTTTAGTTATTTCAGACAGTCACGGCAATATTGCAAACATAAAGCATGTAATGGGGTTTGCCAAAAATATTAAAGTTAGTGCCGTAATTCACTGTGGGGATTGGGATAATGAAGAATCAGTTGAAGCAGTTTTATCTTTTGGAATTCCACTTTATTCAATTCTAGGAAATGCGGATGTCGACTCCAAATTAGAAGACATGTTGAAATTTGAGTGCAAAAAATTTGAAGAAAATTTACTTCAATTTGAACTTGATAGCCGAAAAATTTCTGTCATTCACCAAGTAAAACTGGATGACGAAAGATTAAAGAACCAAGATGTAGTTTTTTCTGGCCATTACCATTCCAAAGAAATTAAAGAAATCAATTTTGTAAAATTTGTGCGCCCCGGGGCACTTATTAATGGAAACGACTTTGCAGTTTATGAAACTACAAATAATGAGATAGAATTCTTTACAGATGTCGAAATTTGACGAACTTCACAATCTTAAAGACAAAATGGAAAAGGATGACGCACTGCCTCTTAAAAAGGGTGCTACCAAACTAGTTTTTGGTAGTGGAAACACAGAAGCAAAAGTTCTTTTAATTGGGGAAGGGCCTGGGAGAAATGAAGATGCTACAGGTTTACCATTTGTTGGCCAAGCGGGAAAACTTTTGGATAAACTTTTAATCTTGGCGGGACTGGAAAGAAAGAAGGTTTTCATCACGAACGTAGTTCACCACAGACCTCCGGAAAATCGCGACCCACTCCCAAACGAAATTGAAGCTTACGGAAAATATTTAGATGAAATTATCAAAATCATTAATCCTAAATTAATAATAACCTTGGGGAGGTTTTCCATGGCTAAATTTTTACCAGATGTTTTCATTTCAAATGTTCACGGCAAAATATTTCCGATTCAGTTCAACAGTCGACAGTTAACAGTTCTACCTATGTATCACCCAGCGGCATCTCTCAGAAATGGCACAATATTAAAGTCCGAAGAGGCAGACTTTATTAATTTAAAAACTATGTTACCCGAGCTTTTGAGCGCAAAAAGTGATATAGTAGGGGTTCAACAAGAGAATCTTGTTTAAATTTACAATTTTCAGTTTTCAATTGTCATTGAATTTTCAATGTTTCAATTTTTGAAAATTATATAATTGCAAATTTATTGTAAATTGATAATTAATAATTGAAAATTATGGAAAAACAACTGAAATTTATTGCATTATCAGGAACCACCGACGTTACAGAAAACTTGTACGTCTACGAATATGGGGACAGCATGATGATTGTTGACTGCGGCGTTGGGTTTCCGGACTTGGAAATGCCTGGGGTTGAGTTGGTTATTCCGGACTTTTCCTACATCGTAAAAAACAAACACAAACTAAAAGGAATAGTTCTGTCTCAAGGTCATGACGATCACGTTGGTGCACTTCCATTTCTTTTTAAACAAATCCCGGTGGTACCCATTTGGTGCCCACCAATAGTTACCGAATTTTTAAAAGTTAAATTTAAAGATTACAAAGTTTTTGATTACAAATTAAATACTTTTAATCCCGACACAGATGTATTCGAAGTTGGTCCTTTTAAAATTACTCCCTTCCGCGTTACCCATTCAGTTCCCGATACTGTAGGGTTTGCAATTGACACGCCAGAGGGCAGAATTTTCCATGTGGCCGAGCACAAGATGGATCAAACTTCAGTCGATGGAATGAGTTTTGATATTGTCAAAGCTAAAAAATTAGCGGCAGAAAAACCGGTTTTGTGTCTAATGTCGGACTGCCTGGGTTCAAATCACCCTGGAATGGCTCCAAGCAGTGTTGGAATCGAAAACAATATGTTTAATATTGTAAGAAGTGCAAAGCAAGCGGTTTATATGACTGCGATTTCTTCTTCAATCGGGAGGTTCCAGCAAATGATCAGAGTAGCCGAAAGAGTTAACAGAAAAGTTGTATTAGTTGGCCGTTCAATTCAAAGCAAAATCGAAATTTCTGAAAAATTGGGTTACATAAAAATATTGCCAGATCAAATAGTTAACTTGAGAGACGCGGGGAACTATCATCCAGAAAAACTTTTATACATCGTCGCCGGTTGTTACGGCCAGCCCGGAAGTTCGGTTTACAGAATGGCATTAGGGGAACACGAGAAAGTTGAAATAAATAAAGACGATACCTTTATTTTCTCAGCTGACCCGGGCCCGGCATACTCTAAAGAGAGTATCGATTTTATGGTAGATAAATTAACAGAGAAAGAAGTCGATGTGCATTATTATGATTTAAACGAAGGTTTGCATGTATCTGGCCACGGTGGACAGGCCGACATTGTTGAGTTATTTAATATCGTAAAACCAAAGTATTTTGTTCCAACCGGCGGGACAATTCGTTATATGAAATCTTATGAAAACCTTGTGGTAGCTAATGGTTCACCAAAGGAAAATGTGTTTAGGTTAAAACCCGGCGAAAGTGTAATTTTTGATAAAGGTAATGCCCATCGCGGTGAAACAATTTCTGTTAAAGAGGTTTTTGTACATGGTTTGGGGATTGGGGATATCGGTAAGGTTGTATTGGAGGATAGGACTGCATTGGGTAAGGAAGGTGTTGTCGTTGCTGCGATTAAAGTTAGTAAAGATGGAAATGTTGTTGGAATGCCAGAGTTAACAAGTCGTGGATTTGTTTTTGAACAAAGATATGGAAAAGTTTTAGACGACGCATCATACGAACTAAGTAACGTATTTAAAAAGAAGAAATTAGGGGACGCTACAACTGTAAGAAATTTTGCAAATAAGTTCTTGGAAAAATATTTCTTCGATAAAACCCGCAGAAGCCCAATGATTCTACCTTTGGTTGTTGAAGTTTAGTTTTAATATTTCTTTGCTCGCACAAAGAAATATTAGAAAGAAAGTGCGCGCTTTTTCCTCGTCATCCATTCATTCACTCGCTCATATCATGCAAAAGAACTCTGCTTGCTCAAGGCAAGCCTTAAACATACTTTTGCTCTTTTGAATTCGCTCGTTCACTCATGGAGTCCTCACAAACGCTTGAGAGATAAAATATTTATTGTTTTGCTTTTCAAATTTTATTTCAAATAGGTATAATGTATTGGTATGTCTAAGAAACACCACAAAAGAAGAATAGATAAAAGAGGCTTTAAATTAAAACTTAAAAAAGAAACTGCATTTTCAATATCTAGAATATTCTTTTTTGCTCTCGCCGGACTTATATTGATTTCATTTTCCCGCCAAGGGGCAATACTTCTTAAATTAAACGACCTGTTAATTACTTATTTTTCTTGGTCTGCAATTTTCCTACCATTTATATTTTTATCTTTTGCTTTTTTGGTTTCTAAATCTAAATTTATTTTAGGTCAGCCCAATGTTATTGTCGGGGGACTTTTGTTCTTTATCTCTGTAATGTCACTAGGACGTGCTGGTGTTTTAGGAGTCACTTCCTGGGAAGGAATTTCAGCATTAATTACAGGAGTTGGTGCGGCATTGGTTTTAGTGGGAACTGCACTAGTAGGTCTAATTATCCTTTTTAATACATCAATCGACCAAGTTTTTAAGTATATTTCCTCCATGTTTAAAAGTGCCGGGGGTTATGTTTATTCAGGCAACACCATAAAAATGGGAGGAGCTTTTTCTAAATCCCCATTAAAAGTTTCTGGAGGGTTTCAGCAACCAACCCCAACTGCAAATAGGCCAGTAATGGAATCACCCAAAGAACCACTTGAACAAAAACTGGTTAGCAATGTCCCAGGGGAGGAAGCAATTTGGAAATATCCATCAATCGACCTATTGTCTGAGGCTGAAAATGGTAAAGCAGACAGGGGGGATATTAAGGGTAATGCCGGAATTATAGAAAAAACTCTTGAGTCCTTTGGAATTACTGCTCGTGTAGTTGAGGTTAATTTAGGCCCCGCCGTAACCCAATATGCAATTGAAGTTGCTCTCGGCACAAAATTAAGTAAAATCACTGGTCTTGAGCGCGATCTGGCCCTAGCTCTCTCCGCTCCCACCGGGACTATCAGAATAGAAGCCCCAATCCCGGGCCGAAACTTAGTTGGAATAGAACTTCCTAACCGTGGAGCTGAGTTTGTAAATTTGAAAAAGATGATGGAATCAGAAACTATGCTTGGTATGAAGTCCAAACTTGCTGTTGCACTCGGATTTGATGTCAGCGGTAAGCCAATTGTTGCCGACATTGCCAAAATGCCACACGTACTTATTGCAGGTCAAACCGGAAGCGGAAAGTCGGTTTGCATTAACGTATTTTTGGCTTCAATTCTATTTCGCGCCGCTCCTACTGAAGTGAAACTTATTTTGGTTGATCCTAAGCGCGTCGAACTTACGGGATATAATGGTATACCACATTTATTGTCTCCAGTGATAGTTGAGCCTGAAAAAGTAATTTCGGCCTTAAGATGGGTAATGGCCGAGATGGACAGAAGATACAAACTCTTTGCAGAAGGTGGAGCAAGAAATATCGATTCATACAACGAAATGTCTGGTTTTCAGGCATTACCTTATATCGTTTTAGTAATAGATGAGTTGGCCGACATTATGCTTTTTGCACCGGTCGAGGTTGAGGATGCAATTACCCGTATTGCTCAAATGAGCCGTGCTACTGGAATTCATATGGTACTAGCTACCCAAAGACCGTCGGTTGATGTTATTACAGGTTTAATTAAGGCCAACGTTCCAAGTCGCATTGCTTTTGCTGTTTCTTCCCAAATCGATTCAAGAGTTATATTAGATACTCAAGGAGCCGAGAAGCTACTCGGCAAAGGGGATATGCTTTATATGCCTCCAGAACAGGCCAAACCACTTAGAATTCAGGGAGCTTTTGTTAACGACAAAGAAATAAATGCATTGGTTTCTTTCCTTAAGAATCAAGGTATTCCAGTGCAATATACAGATGAAGTTACAACAATGAGCAAGGCTGGATCAGTTTCTGTTCCAGGAATGGTGGGGGACATTGATAATTTATTTAAAGAAGCTGTAAAAGTCGTTTGCCAATACGATAGAGCAAGCGCCTCGCTTCTTCAAAGGCGACTTTCAATAGGCTACGCAAGAGCCGCAAGAATTGTGGATCAATTGGAAGCAACAGGGGTAATTGCCACAAGCGACGGAAGCAGTAAGCCAAGAGAAGTTTTAGTTCAAAATGCCGAAGAATTTTTAGCTACTCTTGGGAACCCTCCTGCCCAGCCTTAATTTATCAAACTATATGAAGACAATCGGCCAGTTATTAAAATATGCACGCGACAATAAAGGCTATTCCTTAAGGAGGATTGAAGATATTACCAAGATTAAAGCATCATTTATTGATGCTATTGAAAAAGAAAAATGGGAAAATTTACCCCCTTTCCCAACAATTTTGGGATTTGTCAAAAGTATTTCGACAGCTCTTAACATTGATGAAAAAATGACGGTCGCGATACTTAAACGTGATTATCCACCAAAGAAGTTAAATATTAACCCCAAACCAGATGTCGCCTCAAAGTTTAGCTGGAGTCCAAAATTAACATTTGCAGTCGGAATTGGAGTATTTTTATTCTTTATTTTCGGTTATCTATTTTTCCAATATGCAAAGTCAATTTCCGCACCAAGCTTGGAGGTTGAAAGTCCAAAAGATGGGCAGATAATTGTTGGGAATTCAGTTTTAGTTTTTGGCAAGACAGATTTGGATGCCAAAATTGTTATTAACAATCAACCAATAATAATAGATGAAAATGGAAAATTTTCAGTTAGTATTGAGGTAGTGCCTAGTACAAAAGAAATTGATGTTGTGGCAACCAGTAGGTCTGGTAAAATAACAGAAGTGAAGAGACAGATACTAGTTACTAGCAACTAGATACTAGATTCTAAAAAAATATGGATAACATTCAAACACTTTTAGTAATTGTTGTAATTAGTTTAACTTTTCTTCTTGTTGTTGTTGGAGTACAAGTAATGCTTATTATCATTGATTTAAGGAAGGCAATTAAGAGATTAAATAGCATTCTTGAGGATTCTATTTTGGGCGGGGGTTTAATCCGACCCGAGAAACTAACTTCAGTTATGGAGATCTTACGCAAAAACAAACGCCTCGAAACTCACGGAGGTTAACAATTAAGCTTGCTCCTGTTATACTTTAGCCACAATGACAACATCTGACATCAGAAAAAAATATATTGAGTTTTTTGTTAAACGTGGACATAAAGAAATTGCTCCCTCCCCTTTGATTTTAGAAAACGACCCGACAACTTTATTTACTTCAAGCGGTATGCAACAGATGGTGCCATATCTCAAAGGGGAAAAACACGATTTGGGAACCAGGCTTGTTGATTCGCAACCATCCCTCCGTATGCAGGATTTGGAAGAAGTTGGGGATAACAGACATACTACTTTTTTTGAAATGTTAGGTAACTGGAGTTTAGGGGATTATTTTAAGGAAGAACAGCTTAAATGGGTTTGGGAGTTTTTTACAAAAGAACTAGGACTCAACTCAAAACATTTGCATGTTACTGTCTTTGTGGGCAACGATGACGTTCCAAAAGACACTGAGACCTTCGGTCTGTGGAAAAAAATAGGACTTCCAGAAGGTCATATTCATTTCTATGACGCCACAAAAAATTGGTGGAGCAGGGCAGGAACGCCAGATAAAATGCCGGTTGGCGAAATTGGTGGGCCAGACAGTGAAATATTTTTTGAATTTGAGAATATACCTCACAATCCAGATTTTGGTAAATTTTGTCATCCAAATTGTGATTGTGGTAAGTTTTTGGAAATTGGTAACTCCGTTTTTATGCAGTACAAAAAAGAAGAAGATGGAAGTTTAAAAGAACTTCCACAAAAAAATGTTGATTTTGGTGGAGGTTTGGAGAGAATTGTGGCAGCTTTAAACAACGACCCGGATGTTTTTAGAATTGATATTTTTTCTGGTATTTTAAGAAAAATTGAAAAAGAGGCTGGTTTAAATTACGGATCTAATTCTAAAAAAGATAAATCGTTTAGGATTATTGCAGACCACTTAAGGGCATCATGCAATTTATTAGCAGAAGGGGTGTTCCCATCAAATAAACTTCAAGGATATGCTCTAAGGCGTTTAATTAGGAGGGCCATGTTTCATTTTCATCTACTCGGAAGCGGAATTAGTGGTACTGCCGTTGCCACGGTTGCCTCCGACCTCAAAAACAATTATCCAAATATAAAGAAAAATTGGGAGTTTATAGAAGAAAATTTAACTTCGGAGGCTACAAAATTCGAACTTGCACTAAAACGCGGACTTGCGAAATTAACTTCTGCGGTTGCCAAAGCTGAAAAAATCGATGGCAAATTTGCTTTTGATCTTTTCCAGAACGATGGATTTCCCTTGGAACTTACGATGGAAATTTTATCTCAAAATGGGATGAAATTTGATGAAAAACAGAAGAATGCCTTTCAAAATGAGTTTGAAAGGCACAAAGAAAACTCAAGAAGTATGTCAGCGGGACTATTTAAAGGTGGACTGGAAAGCAAAAGTGATGAGACGATAACTAAGCTTCATACTGCAACACATTTACTTCATGCCTCCCTTAGGAAAATTTTAGGTGAACATGTTTCCCAAAAAGGGAGCCATATTACAAATGAAAGACTGAGATTTGATTTTTCTCACCCCAATAAATTAAATGAAGATGAACTTAAGCAAGTTGAAGATCTTATGAATGATCAAATAAAAAAAGATTTGCCGGTGAGCTTTGAAACAACAACGCTGGACGATGCAATCAAAAAAGGAGCACTACATTTTTTTGCAGAGAAGTATGGAAAGGAAGTAAAGGTGTACTCGATCGGAGATTTTTCAAAAGAAATATGTGGTGGCCCACACGTGGAACACACCAATGTGATTGGACGTGTTAAGATTATTAAGCAAGAAAAGATAGGATCCGGTGTTGTTAGACTTTATGTAAGTCTAACTTAAATTCGAAATTCGAATATCGAAACTCGAAACAATAAATAAACAAAGAATTTAGGATTTAGAAATTTGAATTTGTTTAGGATTTTGTATTTCGTGCTTCGAGTTTAATATATATGAACCTCAAAGACTTTCTACCAAATAAAGAAAAGTCCCCAGAACTTTTTTGGTCTTTGGTTATTGAGCAAGGGTGGGTTCAAGCGGGAATTTGGTACATTGGCGAACCTTCTGCGGAAGTTGTTAGTATTGGCCCAGGAACAGTATGGGAAACACCTGATGAATTAATAGACGCGGTTGACGCTGCACTTTCCTCCGCCGTCCAAAAATTACCAGAACACTACACCGAACCTACTAAAACTGTTTTTGGAGTTACCTCCAGTTGGGTTAAAGATGGAGAAATAACCGAGGAAAAACTCACAGTTATTAAAAAGATCTGTGCAGATCTTTCTCTTACCCCGGTGGGATTCGTTGTTTTATCGGAAGCTATCGCCCACCTATATAAATCAGAAGAGGGATCACCCCTAAGCGCAATTATTTTAGGACTTGGAAAAGATACTTTAGAGATTTCAGTATTCCAAATGGGGAATTTAGTTGGGACAACACAAGTAGCAAAAAGCGTCTCTTTAATAGATGACGTTAAAGAAGGTCTAACCAGATTTGATGGGGCCTCACCCCTGCCGTCCCGATTTGTAGTTTATGATGGAAAAGGTGGCGAGCTAGCTGAGGCCAAAGAAACTCTAATGCAGGAAGTTTGGGAAGACTCTCAGGGGGATGCAAGCACAAAGGGTGTAAAGTTTTTACACACCCCAAAAGCAGAAATTCTTGTAACAGATAGAAAAGTATTGGCTACAAGTTTGGCCGGCGCGAACGAAATTGGTAATGTAGCCTTTATAAAGTCAAACGAGTCCCCGGTTGAAGAAATAGTTGCCGAATCTGTTGCGAATGACAAAGATTTAACTCAAGAAACTACTAGTGCTGAAGATTTAGGTTTTGCACTTGGACAAGATGTTACGCTTAACACCCCAAATGTTGAGAACGTTGTTCAAATACCACAACCACAAGCCCAGCGTGTGATGCAACAAGAAGCATATGGAACTCAGTTTAATACTGAATCAAAAGCCAGTGAGTATTTTCAAAAAACAAAAAACATATTTCATAATTTTTCTCACAAAATTTTTTCAAGACAAAACACCCCCCCAACCGGCAAGAAGCCATTAATTGCGTTCGGAGCCATTTTGGGAATCATTTTAATTGCTGGATTTTTAAGTTGGTGGTTTTTACCTAAAGCAGATGTAACGATTTATGCCTCCCCAAAGGCGTTTCAGCAAGAAGTGGAGGTTACATTTAACACAAATGGTGAATTTGACCCCACAAAAGGGATTATTCCTTCTCAGGTTGTAACATCCCAAGTGTCGGGAGATAAAACTAAAACTACAACCGGAAAAAAGACAATTGGCGACAAAGCAAAAGGAACAGTACAAATTCAGAATGGCACGGCGTTCCCCATAAACATACAATCTTCAACCTTTTTGGTTTCTTCTGGAAATTTAAAATTTGCAATGGATTCTTCGGCCTCAGTTTCTGCTGCGCTTTCACCCACCTCACCAGGCACAACTGTTGTTTCGGTTACAGCAGACTTAATTGGTTCCGGATACAACCTAGCAAAAGGTGAAGTTTTTAAGATTGGCAATTATCCAAAAGCAGAGGTTGATGGAACATCAACGGCAGACTTCTCGGGTGGAAGTAGCCAGGAAATCGCGGCCGTAGGTAAGGAGGATCAAACAGCACTTGTGACCCAATTAGAAGATGAATTGACACAAAAAGTAAAAGCTGATTTACTTGGAAAAGTCTCTGAAGGGTCCATTTTTATTGATGATTTAGCGGGTCTTAATAACATTTCTGAAACTTTTGATCACAAAATTGGGGATGAAGCTAGTAGCTTAAAACTTTCTCTAAAAGTTGAAGCAAAGGCAGTTATGGCAGATAAAACTAAACTCTTGGAATACGCTAGGGGGATTTTAAAAGACAAAATTCCATCCGGGTTTGTGCTCCGTGACAGCCAAATAGATTTTAAATTTGTATTTATAGATGAAGAAGATGGCAACTTTAACTATAGATTAGTAGTTAGTGCAAACTTTTTACCAGAAATTAGTACAAACAATCTTATAAAACAAATTGCGGGAAAGACTTCAACTGTTGTTGAAAAATACTTGACCAATATCCCTGGGTTTACCAGGGCAAGTATTGTTCTAAAACCACAGCTCCCTGGTTTTTTGGGGACTCTCCCACATATCCATAAAAACATAACTATTCAGATAACTGCAGAAAAGTAAATTTATGTCTAGAAAAACAATATTGCGAATCGCAGCATCAATCTCTGGTATTTCCGGAATTATTATTTTGGTTGGGGTAATTTATCCAATAGTCTCATACAATTCCACATATACTAAAAATTATACAAAACTTATTTCACCAATCTCTGACACAAAAAAGAATGTAAAAGGAATTACCACAACATCAAAATCAGATTTTACCCAAGCTTCAAGTTGGTTTCCAAATGGAGCCGACAAAGAAGATTTTAGGTCCTCAAAAGTCGAATACTATACACTTAGTATTCCAAAACTAAGAATTGATAAAGCGGTTGTAGCTATTGGTGGTGAGGATCTTTCCAAACATATTATTCACTACCCAGGTACTGCACTCCCCGGAAAAAGAGGAAACTCTGCACTTTTTGGCCATTCAATTCTTCCCATTTTATATAATCCCAAAAACTCCATTTCAGTTTTTTCACTTTTACCAACTCTTAAAAAAGGGGACGAAATTTTTATAGACTATGATGGAATTTCATATACATACCAAGTTGAATCAATGTTTGAGGTAATGCCTACAGATATTCAGGTTTTAGATCAAGATTCTTCTGATTCCTTCTTAACCTTGGTTACCTGTGTTCCACCAGGGGATCCAGGGAACCCAAAAAGACTTATCGTAAGGGCACGTGTGGTTCCACCCCAATAGTGACAAGTCAAAGTATTCTCTTGTATCTTGTTTCCTGTTACTATTAGCGCATATATGCGCGTACTCGGTATAGATTATGGAAGAGTAAAAATAGGGCTAGCAATTAGTGGTGGCACCCTTTCCGAACCATTGGAAGTAATTAGATATAAGCAAAGCTTGTTAGGATATCATAAACAGGTGTTGGGGGGCGGAGCTGAGAAAAATATAAAATTACTTTCTGAGCAACTTAAGCAAATTATAGAAAGAGAGAATATAGAAAAAATAGTTGTGGGAATTTCGGAAGGAGCGATGGGTGTGGAGTCAATGGAATTTAGTGTAAATTTAGGCAAAGTTTTAAATACTCCAATAGAAACGTTTGATGAAACACTTTCCACTCGCGATGCCCAAGATTTGTCCCGCGTGGCTGGAATAAATAGAAAAAAACGCCGAGATATGGAAGATGCTTTTGCCGCCTCAATAATGCTCCAAAATTATTTGGATTCGAATACAGCTTGATTTAAGTTTATTCATGGTATACTTTGTATAGAACCTTGTTCAAAACTCGGTAGCCTCGTTTTGAGAGCTACGCTAGGTTATATGAACAAGTTCATAGATATGTTTAAGAATGTAATAGCTCCAATTCAGGCTTGGTTAATGAGCCAAGGCAAGTGTGTTGGTTGTGGAACAGATTTATCACAAGGAACAGCTAAAAAAACGAAAACTGGCGAACTTGTTACTTGCAAAAAATGTGGAAGAATTTTCGTTAAAAAAGATGGAAAATACAGGCGTGCACTTCTTTCTGAAATTTAATTTTTTTAAATTCCAATGATCAAAAAATTTCTTCTTTTAATTTTTTTACTCATCGTTTTGATTTCGGGCGGAATATTTTGGTTGTATCAAAACACTAAATCGGTCTCAGCCACCAAAACATTTCAGAATTTCTTGATTACCAAAGGGCAATCGGGAGCTTCAGTCGCTACTAAACTTCAAAGTGCTGGACTTATTAAAAACGCTTTAGCTTTTAGAATATACGTTCGTTTAACTGGACAATCCGGTAAAATTCAGGCAGGTGAGTTTCGTTTGTCGCCTTCTTATTCCCTTTTCCAAACTGTGGATCAGTTATTAAGTGGCCCAATTGAAATTTGGGTAACAATTCCGGAAGGTTTAAGAAGAGAAGAAATTGCTGGTAGGTTTGCAACAACTTTAGAGCGCGATCAAACTTTTATTAACGCGTTTTTAGCTTCATCTAAAGGACAAGAAGGTTATTTATTTCCAGACACTTATCTTTTTGCCAAAGATGCATCAGCTTCAGCCATTGTTAAAAAAATGGCGAATACATTTGACGCGAAAGTTGCAAATATTGTGCCTAATGGGACCGCACTTACTCCAAAAGACTTAATTATTTTAGCTTCGATATTGGAAAGAGAAACTAAAACAAACACAGAACGGCCAATTGTTGCGGGAATATTAATAAACAGGCTTGAGGCGGGTATGCCACTTCAGGTTGACGCGTCTGTACAATATGCGGTTGGAACTTCTAAAAACTGGTGGCCGATTTTAACCCGAGCTGACCTAGGTATAAATTCCAAATACAATACTTACAAATTTGCAGGGCTTCCACCATCCCCAATCGCAAGCCCTGGAATTTCCTCAATTATGGCTAGCTATAATCCGACAGCAAATGATTATTGGTATTACATTCACGACGACTCTGGCCAAATTCATTATGCAAAAACTTTAGATGAACATAATGCTAATATTAGAAAATATTTAGGCAAATAATTACCCTCTTGACATAGCCTCAGATTTCACTATAATCCTCCCTAGGCGTACATTAACTGGTACGCTCGTCCTACTTCTACTAAAGTGGATTTTAGCGTCTCATTCAAGCCTAACAAACTCATGATGTCTCAAAAACCAAACCGCCGAAACTTTGGAAAAGAAGAAAAAAATCTTCCTGAGATCAACCTATCCCAAGTCCAAAGAGAAAGCTGGCAATGGTTTTTAACCGAAGGAATTAGAGAAGAATTAGTTCAAGTTTCCCCAATCGACGATTTTACAGGTAAAAATTGGCAATTAGTTTTAGGAGATCATTCATTAGGTTCCCCAACAATTTCCCCTCGACTTGCTCAGAAAAAAGGAGTCACTTATTCATCCCCACTTAAAATAAGAGCCACCTTAACTAACAAAAAAACAGGAAAAGAAGTCACTCAAGATGTGTTTTTGGGAGATATTCCACAGATGACAACTCGTGGAACATTTATAGTTAACGGAATTGAACGCGCGGTTATCAATCAAATTGTAAGAGCTCCTGGAGCCTATTTTTCAGGCGAGCTCGATCCGTCTAGTGGTCGAATTTTGTACAAAGCTGAAGTAAGGCCACTTCATGGAAGCTGGTTGGAGTTTGAAACTACCCGTGGAGATTTAATTTACGCAAGAATTGATAGGCGTCGCAAAGTACTAGCCACAACATTCTTAAGAGCAATGGGGGTAACCTCTGATCAAGAGATTATTGCCGCTTTTGCAGACGTTGACAAAAGCCCAGACCACAAGTACATTGCAGCAACCCTAAATAAAGATACAACCAAAACTCAGCAAGAAGCATTAATCGAAGTTTACAGAAAAATGAGGCCAGGTGAGCCTGCAGTTTTGGACAATGCTGAGGCTTTGTTCGCAACGTTGTTTACTGATGGCAGGCGTTATGACTTGGGTAAAGTCGGAAGATTCAAGATCAATAAGAGACTTGGGGTTAATATTCCTAATGAAAAATCAAATTGGGTGTTAACCAGACAAGATGCAGTTGCAGCCATTAGCTACCTTATAGGACTTCAAAACGGAAACGGAAGATTGGACGACATTGACCATCTAAGTAACCGCAGACTTCGCCGTGTTGGAGAACTTGTTGCCGTTAACGCTTTTCGTGTGGGGTTACTTAGACTTGAAAGATCGGTTAAAGAAAAAATGTCTCTTATTTCCCAAGACGATAAGCCACTTCCAGCAAATTTAATCAACGCAAGACCCCTAATAGCCTCACTTAACGAATTCTTTAGAAGCAACCAGCTTTCAACAATTTTAGACGACACAAATCCACTTTCCGAGGTTGATAACTTGCGACGCGTTTCAGTATTGGGTACAGGTGGAATTAACAGGGAAAGAGCATCTTTCTCTATTCGTGACGTTAATGCAAGTCAGTACGGAAGAATTGACCCAGTAAGGTCTCCTGAAGGGCCTAACATTGGGCTTGTTACTTACTTGGCACTTTACGCTAAGGTTGATGAATTTGGGTTTATACAAGCTCCTTATAGGAGAGTTGAAAAGATTAAAAAAGGGAATAAAGTCACCGCTCGTGTAACTGATGAGGTAGTTTACTTAACAGCCGATGATGAAGAAGCAACTTATGTTACTCATTCTGGTATAAATGTTGATAATGACGGAACAATCTTAGACAAACGTGTTCCACTTAGATATAAAGGTAAATTTATAGAAGGTCTTGCTGAACTTGTTGATTATATAGATGTAACCCCAAGAGAAGTAGTTGGGGCTTCCGCTTCACTCATTCCATTTTTAGCTAACGACGAAGGAAACCGCGCTTTAATGGGATCTAACATGCAATGTCAGTCAGTTCCGCTAGTCAACCCCGAGTCCCCAGTGGTTGGAACCGGAATGGAAAGAGTAATTTCAGAAGGAATGCAAAGAGTAATAAGAGCAAGGCACGCCGGAGTTGTTGAATATATTGACGGAGAAAAAGTAGTAGTTTTGTTAGACAAAAAAGCTGAAGCAGATGCCACAAGCGACATTGAAGATGTCGAAATTATTGATGGCGGAAAGCGTGAAGTCTTTTACTTAATGAAGTTTAAGCGCACTGCCCATTCAACTTGCTATAACCAAATTGCCCGTGCCCTTCCAGGACAAAGGGTCGCAGCGGGAGATTTGTTAGTAGACGGGCCAGCAAGTCAGCTTGGAGAACTTGGCCTTGGACGCAACCTAGTTGTAGCTTATGCTAACTATTTAGGTTACGGATTTGAGGACGCAATTTTAATTTCAGACCGCCTTGTTAAAGAAGATTTGTTAACCTCAGTTCACATAGAAGAATACGATGCAGAAGTAGTAGACACCAAGTTGGGGCCCGAGGAAATTACAAACGATATTCCAAACGTATCAGACAATGAACTCTCAAACCTTGCGGGAGACGGAATAGTCATGCTTGGAGCTGAGGTCAAACCAAACGATATATTAGTAGGCAAGATTGCTCCAAAAGGTGAAACAGAACTCACATCTGAGGAAAGACTCTTAAGAGCAATATTTGGTGAAAAGGCCAGAGAAGTAAGGGACACCTCACTTCGTGTTCCACACGGAGAGCGTGGAATTGTAGTTGATGTTCAAACACTTGACCGAGATAAAGGGGATGAATTAGGCCCTGGAGTAATTAAAAAAGTTATAGTTAGAGTTGCTCAGATCAGAAAGATTACAGTTGGAGATAAAATTGCAGGACGACACGGAAACAAAGGTGTTGTAAGTAAAATAATGCCTATTGCAGACATGCCACACATGGCCGATGGAACACCGGTTGATGTTATTATTTCTCCACTTTCAGTTATTTCTCGTATGAACTTGGGGCAACTTATGGAGGTTCATTTGGGTTGGGCACTTTCCAAAAAAGGTGAAAAAGGAGCATTACCAGTTTTTGACAAAATTGGTGGAGACGTTATTGCTCAAGAACTTGAAAGCGCCGGGCTTCCAGTTAACGGAAAAACAAGACTTTACGATGGCCGAACAGGGGAAGCATTTAAGGAAGATACAGTAGTTGGTGTTGGTTACATCATGAAACTTACCCACATGGTCGAGGACAAGACCCATGCTAGAAGCACTGGTCCATACTCCCTCGTTACTCAGCAACCACTTGGAGGAAAAGCACAAATGGGAGGTCAGCGCTTGGGAGAAATGGAGGTCTGGGCACTTGAATCTCACCGCGCAAGCCACACATTACAAGAGATGCTTACAATTAAATCCGACGACGTTTTGGGCCGAGCTAAAGCATTTGAGGCAATTGTAAAAGGAATTGAAATTCCAGAGTCTACAATTCCAGAATCATTTAAGGTTTTGGTACGTGAGCTTAACTCATTAAGCCTTGCAATTGATCCTAAAGGTGTAAGTTTGGCAAAAGTTGAAGATGTAGAAGTAGTTGAAGGTGCTGAGCTAGCTAGTGCAGCTGGAGCAGAAGTAATTCCAACAGATGATTTAGTAGCCGAAAGTGAAATTAAAGAAGAAGAACCTGCAACTCTAGAGGAAGAAGTGGTACTAAACATAGAAAAAGAAATTGACATGCCAGAAGACATACTAGAGCCTGAGGAGGTAACAGTATAAAATACGAAGTTCGAAGTACGAAACTCGAAATGTTTCGGATTTCGGTATATGAACAATATGACTGTCGGATTTAGAATTTAAATAAATATGGAACAATTAGCTGACTTAAAAAACTTAACAGATTTCAAAAGCTTACTTATTAGGCTAGCGTCCCCCGAAGAAATTCGGGCTTGGAGTCGTGGTGAAATCCTAAAACCAGAAACTATTAATTACAGAACCCTTAAGCCCGAAAAAGACGGTCTTTTTGATGAAAGAATTTTCGGCCCAACTAAAGATTGGGAATGTTACTGCGGAAAGTACAAGAGAATTAGATATAAAGGCGTAATCTGCGATAAATGTGGAGTTGAAGTCACCCAGGCTCGTGTCAGGCGCGAGAGAATGGGTCACATTACTCTTGCCACACCTGTAGCTCACGTCTGGTTCTTTAAAGGAGCACCAAGTAAAATCTCACTTCTTTTGGGTGTAGCTCCAAGAGGTATTGAGCAAGTAGTTTACTTTGCCAGATATTTAGTAACAGAAATTGATGACGTTAAGAAAAAGGAAGCATTAATGAATGTTCAAACTGCTAAAGAAGAAAGACTTCAAGAAATTGTTGATGGTTTTAAAGGAAGTCGTGACGCTTTAAAGATTGAAGAAAAAGAAGCAAAAGAAAAAATTGCTTTAAAAATTAAAGACAAAGAACAAGCAGCCCTTGCAGTCAGCGAAATTGAACTAAGTCTTAGAAAGAAAGAAGCTGCAATTAATGAGGAAGAGAGGTCCACCACAAATAAAACTGGAGACTTGTTTGATAACCTAAGCTCGGTTGTAAAAAGTCTTAAGATTCTTAGTATTATTTCTGAAGAAGAATATGACGAACTTTATCAACATGGTGCAGCAGACTTCTTTACCGCCAAAATGGGAGCAGACGCTATTTTGGGAGCAGTCGAGAAGATTAATTTGGAAGAAATTTCTAAGTCGTTAAGAGAAGAAATTCCATCAATAAAAGGTGGAACTAGCAAATATGTAAAATTGGTTAAAAGACTTAAGTTGGTCGATGGCTTAAGACGCGCAAAAATCAATTCCGCTTGGATGATTCTTAAAGTTTTGCCAGTTTTACCACCAGATCTTCGCCCAATGGTCCAGCTTTCAGGAGGACGTTTTGCAACCAGTGATTTAAACGACTTGTATAGGCGCGTAATTAATAGAAATAACCGACTTAAACATTTAATTTCTTTAGGAGCTCCTGAAATAATTCTTAGAAACGAAAAAAGAATGTTGCAAGAAGCTGTTGACTCTCTTATTGATCAATCTCAGAGAAAAGCTACAAGAAAATCTAGAGGTAGGCAGCCACTTCGCTCTCTTTCCGACATGCTTCGTGGAAAACAAGGAAGATTTAGACAAAACTTGCTTGGAAAACGTGTTGATTATTCAGGACGCTCCGTTGTTATAGTAGGGCCAGAACTTAAATTAACTCAATGTGGACTACCTAAAGACATGGCCCTTGAGATGTTTAAGCCCTTTGTGCTCAGAGAAATGATTGCAAGGGGAATTGCACCAAACGTTAAAAGCGCAAAGAATATGTTGGATCGTAGGCCACCTGAGGTTTTTGATATTTTGGAAGAAATCACAAAAGACCATCCAGTTCTATTAAATCGTGCACCAACTTTACATAGACTTTCTATCCAATCCTTCTACCCAGTTTTAATTGAAGGAAGTGCAATCCGCCTTCACCCAGCGGTCTGCTCTGGTTTTAATGCTGACTTTGACGGAGATCAAATGGCCGTTCATGTTCCACTTTCTACAAAAGCAATTGAAGAAGCAAAGACCCTTATGTTACCAACCAATAATTTGCTTAAACCAAGTGACGGAGCTCCAGCTGCAACACCGTCAAGTAAGGAAATTGCACTGGGAGCTTACTACTTAACTTGTGATGACGCCAGAATCCCAGCCCATTTGTCAATTTTTGGCGATAAAGATGAAGCTATTTACGCTTACCAATGTGACATGGTTGAAATAAGACAAAAAATTAAAGTCATGGTAAATAAAGAAATAATGGAAACCACAGTTGGAAGAATTTTATTTAACGAAGCATTGCCTGAAAACTTCGATTTTGTGAACGTTGCCGCAACTTCATCGGTTATTAAAAATCTTTTTGTTAAAGCGTATTCAACAGTTTCTAGGGAACGTGTAGTTCAATTGGTTGATGACGTTAAGGACTTAGGTTTCTTTGGTGGCACAATTAGTGGAATTTCATTTGGTATATTTGATGCCAAAATCTATCCAGGGAAAACCAAGATTTTGGAAGCCGCTGACAAAAGAGTTTCTGAAATCGATGACTATTTTGCACAAGGACTTATTACTTCCGAGGAAAAAAGACGCCAAGCTCAAGAAGTTTGGATCGAAGTATCTGATGACTTGGCTGACAAAACTTGGGCAGAGCTTGAAGAAACAAATCCAATCCGTATAGTAATTGATGCTAAAGTCGGACGTGCATCCAGGGACCAAGTTAAACAGTTGTCAGCTATTCGTGGTTTGGTTGTTGATCCGCTTGGTAAAATCGTTGATCTTCCAATTAAATCTAACTTCCGTGAAGGTCTTTCAGTTTTTGAATACGTAACCTCAAGCCGTGGATCTAGAAAAGGTCTAACTGACACCGCCATTAAAACTGCTGATGCTGGATACTTAACTCGCAGGTTAGTTGACGTAGCACACGACGTTTTAATTAGAAGCGAAGATTGTGGAACAAAAGACGGAATCGAAATATTAAGAAGCGTCAGGTCTCACGCATTTGTAGCCCGTATTGTTGGCCGATTTGCAGCCAAGGATGTAATGGACAAAACTGGTAAAAAAGTAGTTCTTAAATCTGGAGAGTTAATAGATGAAGAAACGGCCAAGAAAATTGACGAAAGTGGAGCCTCAGTTGTTATTATCAGATCACCATTAACTTGCCAAGCTAGATATGGAATGTGTGTTAAGTGTTACGGTTGGGATCTTGGAACAAAAAATTTGGTTGATATCGGAATGCCAGTTGGAGTTGTTGCCGCTCAGTCCATTGGTGAACCTGGAACTCAGCTTACATTAAAGACTAAACACGCAGCCGGAGTAGTTGGAGCTGTCGACGTTACACAAGGACTTCCAAGAGTAGAAGAAATAGTAGAAGCTCGTTTGCCTAAAGTAGTCTCAGCCTTAGCTGAAATCACAGGAAAAGTAACAATTAGTGAAGTTGACACTGGTTGGAAAGTATTGGTTGTTGCTAAAGGCACTCCAAAAGAAGAAAAAGAATATATTATTCCTAAGACTTTGGAGTTAATAGTTGAGGATGGTGGTTTAGTTTCAGCCGGAGACGCACTAGCAAAAGGCCCATTAGACATTAAAGACGTACTTTCTATTAAAGGATTACGTGCGGCACAAGAATACTTGGTCGCCGAAATCCAAAAGGTTTATGAATCTCAAGGAATTCCAATAAACGACAAACATTTTGAAGTAATAGTCCGCAAAATGAGTGATGAAGTTAGGGTTGTCACAACTGGTGACACTCCATTCTTGCCAGGAGAGTTAACAAGCCGTGCTGTATTTGAGGAAGAAAATGAAAAGGCAATAGTAGCGGGTGGAGAGCCATCAAGCGCACAACAAGTAGTACTTGGTATTACACGAAGAGCTTTGTACACCGACAGCTGGTTGTCAGCAGCCTCATTTGAGCAGACAACAGACGTCTTAACCGAAGCCGCTCTATTGGGACGCGAAGATAAACTTATTGGGCTTAAGGAGAATGTTATTATTGGAAGACTTATTCCAGTCTCGCCGGAGCGAGCTATGATGATCGAAAACTAATATGCCAACAATTAATCAACTCGCACGAAAAGGTAGAAAAAGCACAATCAAGAAAGTTAAAACAACTTCTTTGAAAAAGTGGTTTAACGGAATGGATAGGACTTTTGCAGAAAATTCATCCTCATTTAAAAGAGGAGTAGTTTTAGCGGTTCGTACCATGACTCCCAGAAAACCTAACTCAGCTTTGCGTAAAGTTGCCCGTGTAAGGTTATCTAACAAACAAGAAGTTACAGCCTATATTCCTGGTGAAGGACATGAACTAGCTGAGCATTCAATCGTTATGATCAGGGGTGGTCGTGTTAAGGATTTAGCTGGTGTAAAATACCATGTAGTTAGGGGTAAATTCGACACAACCGGAGTTAGTGGTCGCATGAACGGCAGAAGCAAATACGGAGCAAAGAAAACAGCGATGATTGCCAAAAAATAATTTATTAAAATAACATGAGAAAAGGACAAGCAAAACCAAGAGACATCCAGCCAGATCCTATTTATGGAAGCAAATTAGTTACAAAGCTTATAAACAGGAGTATGTTTGATGGCAAAAAATCAGTAGTAAGAAAAGAAATTTATAAAGCCTTAGAGTTAATTCGAGAAAAAACAAAAGAAGATCCAATGATAGTGTTTAATTTAGCACTAGAAAACATTAAACCAACAATGGAAGTTAGAGCTAAAAGAGTTGGGGGAGCTGCCTACCAGGTTCCAATGTTAGTTCGTGGACCTAGAAGAGAATCATTGGGAATAAGGTGGCTTGTAGCAGCTGCAAACTCTAAATCAAACTCAGAATTTCACACATACGGTGAAAAGTTAGCATCAGAGTTAATAGATGCAGCTAAAGGTGAAGGAGTTTCTATTAAAAAGAGACAGGAAGTAGAAAGAGTCGCAGAAAGTAATAAAGCTTTTGCTCACTTTAGATGGTAGATTCGGCTCTTTTTGCTATTGACTTCGTATTATCTTCGGTCTAAATTTAATTAATGCCTCGGTCTCCATTTAAAAAACTTAATTTGGTTTGTTGTGGTTGTGGAAAACAGTTTTTAATATTGCCTTATCTCAAAAGAAAAACAAATTATTGTTCAGTAAATTGTTATAGAAACAGCACTAGATTAAAACAAAAACGTATTTGTAAAAAGTGTGGCAAAGAATTTTTAGCCGACAATGCGCTTATTCAGAAAGGTTTTGGATTTTATTGCAACAGAAAATGCCAATTCGATGATTATCCTGACAGGGTTAATAAAACATGCCCAAAGTGTGGAACTATTTTTGTCGTTCCGTTATCTTGGAGCAAGTTTAGAAAGTTTTGTTCCAAAAAATGTAAAGATGATTTTGAGCGGGATTATGTTTTTAGAATTTGCAGACATTGCAATAAAGAATTTGAATTGCCAAGAAGTGATTTAGATCGTGGACGGGGTAACTTTTGCACATACAGATGTTATTTAACTTATCGTGGCCCGTCACTTTTAGAAGAAAAAATGGAGAGAGTTTTAAACTTGGCAGGCATAAAATTCGAGAGGGAGATTAAATTTAAAAGATTTCATGTCGATTTTCTTTTAAGAGATTCAAAAACTGTAATTGAAGTAGATGGTGAACACTGGCATCAAAAACCAGTTAATCAAGAAAGAGATAAAAGAAAAGAAAAACTTCTTAAAAGTTTGGGCTACAAAGTTTTTAGATTTTCAGGCACAACTATTAACAAATTTTCCGATAAACAGCTTGCGAATAATATTATGGCAAATTTATTTTCCCAACAAAAAACCGTCTAGTTTGTAATGTCCTAGACGGTTTTTGCACTTAAAATTGCGGATTGCTGTTTATTGTTGGCGTTGTAGGTTTTCAATGTAATTCAATGCATCATCAACAGTGTTGCCCGAGCCTTTGCCCTGACTGGTGTGAGTTGATAACATCGCATTGAACAATGTCATCATTGGGTCAGCATCTTCACGCTCCATATTGTTCAGGTCGTAAATTGACTGACGGATTTTTTCCAGTGAAGTGGCGTCGAGTGCATTTTCGCTGGTCAAGCCCTTTTTCTCTTTGGCATGGCGAATGGCGTTTTGGATTGTCATCGCAACACCTACATCTGGATGTGTGGTCATAACACCTTGCAGTTCTGCAACAGTTTGTAACATAATATTCTCCTTTTTGAAAAAATGATTTTTTCTACCCAAATAGGTATTTTTCTAAATACTTAAAATATCCAGAAAACTACCTACTTAGGCTGGAGAAACAACTTTTCCGCAATTAGTTAAAGTGCCTGCCCGAAATGCTACGCATATGCGTTGCAGGCGGGCAATAAACTGTAGGTTCGAAAGACTATGAGTCTGCAATAGAGACTTCGTCTATCGAATCTATTGAGGCTAATGGTACCACCACCACACATAAAAGTCAAGTCTATAGGCTATATTAGCTAGGTTATTTATCGTCCAATTGATTTAAACTCTGAAGCTTGGTAAAATCACTCTTGCTCCGAAAGGAACTCACATGGCAGAAGTTGCAAAGAAAAAAGCTAGTATGGTAATGACGGCTACAAAGGACCGTATTGTTTCCTATGAAAAGATCCGAAATATCGGCATTATTGCCCATATTGATGCGGGTAAGACCACAACCACAGAACGCTTACTTTTCGAAACTGGCCGAACTTACAAATTAGGTTCGGTTGACGATGGAACCACAGTTACAGACTGGATGGCTCAAGAGCGTGAACGCGGAATTACTATCGTTTCTGCCGCTATCACCGCTTTTTGGGATTTAAAAAAAGCAACTTCAGTTGAGGAAGGCCACTATAAAATTAATTTAATCGACACCCCAGGACACATTGACTTTACTGCCGAGGTTGAACGCTCACTTCGAGTTTTGGACGGAGCTTTAATGGTCTTTGATGGCCGAACTGGAGTTGAAAGTCAGTCCGAAACTGTTTGGAGACAAGCTGATAAATATAATGTTCCAAGAATCTGTGTACTTAACAAGTTAAACCTTATCGGGGCAGACTTTGATGGTTCCTTAAAATCCATTCACGAAAGGCTTGGAGCCAATGCCGCACCTGTAATTTACCCAATTGGCCAGGAACACGAACATCGAGGAGTAATTGATTTGATTACAATGAAAGCTTTAACCTACAAAGCAGTTGAGGATCATAGTTTAACCGAAGAGGAAATCCCAGCCGATTTACTCGAAACCGCCAAAAAGTACCGAGCGGAGTTAATAGAAAAAGCTGCAGAATTTGATGACGATGCCTTAAATCTTTTCTTGGAAGGCAAGGAAATAGACGAAACAACGCTTAAACGTGCAATCAGAAAAGGTGTTATTGCGGGTAAGTTTTTCCCAGTATTTGGAGGCGACAACAGAACTGCAGAAAGCCAATTACTTCTTAACGGGGTAGTTGAGTATTTACCATCTCCAATCGACGTTCCCCCAATGGCTGGAATTAACCCTAAAACTGGCGAAAAAGTAACAAGGGAAAAGAAAAACGAAGAAAAATTCTCAGGGCTTGCTTTCAAAATTATTACAGATCCTCACGTTGGGCGTTTGGTTTATGTCAGAATTTATTCTGGAACATTATCATCCGGCCAACAGGTCTATAACTCAACAAAGCAAAAATACGAAAGAATTGGAAAATTAGTTTTAATTCATGCTGATCAACGCGAGTTGGTAGAAATTGCCTACGCTGGGGAAATAGTAGCTGTAGTAGGAGTAAAGGAAACCACAACCGGAGACACAATTTGTGACCCAGACTTCCCAATAGTTCTTGAGTCCATCAGTTTCCCAGAACCAGTTATTTCCTTGGCTATTGAGCCAGCTACCAAGAGCGATCAAGAAAAAATGGGTATGGCTTTGGGCAAGCTTTCAGACGAGGATCCAACATTCAGAATCAAGAGTAATCCAGAGACAGGGCAAACCATTATTTCGGGTATGGGAGAGTTGCAGCTAGAAGTGCTCGTAGACCGCATGAAGCGTGAATTTAACGTTGTTGCAACTACAGGTGCACCACAAGTAGCCTACAAGGAGACAATCAAGAAAATTGGTGAGGGAGAGGGTAAATACATTAGGCAAACCGGAGGCCGTGGTCAGTATGGTCATGCCTTACTTCGCATCGAGCCTATGGGCCGTGGTGAAGGTTTTGAGTTCAAATCTGAAATTAAAGGAGGAGCAATTCCACAAGAGTATATCTCCCCAATCGAAAAGGGTATCAAAGAGAAAATGGAAAACGGTATTATTGCCGGTTTCCCAGTAGTTGATATGAAGGCAGTAGTTTTTGACGGAAGTTACCATGATGTCGACTCTTCCGAGATTGCTTTCAAAATCGCAGGATCTATGGCATTGGAAGACGCCTTCCGCAAATCCGACCCAATATTACTTGAGCCTGTGATGAAGGTTGAAGTAACAACCCCAGATGAGTTTATGGGAGACGTTATTGGTGATTTGTCCAGTAAGCGTGCACAAATTTCGGGCAGTGAAAAACACGGAATGATGACTTTGATTAACGCGACAGCCCCCTTGGCCGAGCTTTCAGGCTATGCAACAAAACTTAGGTCGTTAACTCAAGGCCGAGCAAGTTATTACATGGAGCCTTCCCACTACGAAGAAGTACCAAGAAATATCGCCGACGCAATCGTAGCTAAAGCAGGTAAAGTTGAAATGCCAAGAGGATAATTTCTCCTGTTGACACACTCATTTAGCCTCGAGTATAATACAGACTCAGATCTATCACTATGGCAGACGCAAAAGTAAAATTTGACAGAACAAAACCACACGTAAACATTGGTACTATTGGTCACGTTGACCATGGTAAAACCACTTTGACCTCAGCCATTACTATGGTTTTGGCAAAGCAAGGGTTTGCAAAAGCTAAAACTTATGCAGACATTGACTCAGCTCCTGAGGAAAAAGAACGCGGAGTTACTATTAATCTTTCTCACCAAGAATACGAAACAGCAAAAAGACACTATGCCCATATTGATGCTCCAGGGCACGCCGACTACATTAAAAACATGATTACTGGTGCTGCTCAAATGGACGGAGCTATTTTAGTAGTTAGTGCAGCAGACGGCCCAATGCCTCAAACTCGTGAACACGTAATTTTAGCAAGACAGGTTAATGTCCCAGCACTTGTAGTTTTCCTTAACAAAGTTGACATGGTTGATGACCCAGAACTTATTGACTTGGTTGAGGCTGATGTACGCGAACTCTTAAAGAAATACCAATACCCAGGAGATGAAGTTCCATTTATCCGTGGAAGTGCCCTTAAAGCTACAGAAGGCGACGCAGAAGCAGAAAAACAAATTCAAGCTTTGATGGATGCTGTTGACTCTTATATTCCAGATCCAATCCGTGACACCGAAAAACCATTCTTAATGCCAGTTGAAGACGTCTTTACAATTCAAGGACGTGGAACAGTCGTAACAGGGAGAGTAGAAAGAGGAATAATTAAAGTTAACGAAGAAATCGAAATAGTTGGTATTAATGCAACACAAAAGACAGTTGTTACGGGACTAGAAATGTTTAGGAAAACTCTTGACGAAGCACAAGCTGGAGACAATGTTGGAGTACTTCTAAGAGGAATCGAGAAAAACCAAGTTGAAAGAGGACAAGTTTTGTCTAAATCAGGCTCAGTTACTCCTCACACAGAATTTGATGCAGAAGTTTATATTCTAAGTAAAGAAGAGGGTGGACGCCACACACCATTCTTTACAGGTTACAAACCTCAATTCTACGTTCGTACAGCAGACGTAACAGGAGAAGCAACTTTACCAGAAGGAATCGAAATGGTTATGCCTGGAGACAACGCTAAAATGCACGTTAAACTTATCCAGCCCGTAGCAGTTGAAGAAGGACTAAGATTTGCAATCCGAGAAGGTGGACACACGGTTGGAGCAGGAGTAGTTACAAAAGTAACAGCATAAGAAGTCACTAGCACACTAATATGGCAACAGGAAGACTTAGAGTCAAACTTAAAAGTTATGACCACAGGGTTTTAGATGAAGCTGCAGCAAAAATTATTGATACAGCTTTAGCTACTGGTGCCAAAATTGTAGGACCAATTCCTCTCCCTACAAAACGCTCAATGTTAGCCATCAAAGAGTCTCCTTTTACCGACAAAGACGCCCAAGAACACTTCGAAATTTTAGTTCACAAACGTTTAATCGACATTTTAGACCCATCCCCACGCACAGTTGATTCATTAGGAAATATGGATCTCCCAGCTGGTGTAAGTATCGAAGTAAAAATGTAAGCTTAGTAGCCGTAAGGCGTGCCTGTGCTTCTAAAGAAGAAATAGTAGACTAAGTAGTAAACAACTCCCCCAACAACCAAGTAAATTAGCCCTAACTTTAACCAATTTTTCTTGCCCCCGTAATATTCTGCCATAATTCAGTTAAACACTTCGGTTGCAGGCATGTCAAGTATCTGATATAATAGCCCTCATACAATGAAAGTGGTTATAGGTAGTTTCAACCACCGCTGATCTTTGAAGAGAGTGCCTCATAAATGGCGCCTTTTTCAAAGGCGCTTTTTTGTTTAATGTTCCTCGACTCGCAAGAGCTCGTTCGGGATCCAAAACAAATATGAACATAAATACAATAATCGGTTTAAAAGGAGTTAATAGTCAGACCTTCGTAGAGGGTTTTAGGATTCCTGTTACAAAGGTAGTCGCAGGCCCCTGTGTCGTAACCCAAATTAAGAATAAAGACAAAGATGGTTACTGGGCAATTCAATTAGGATTCGGAAGCCGCAGATCAAAAAACACCTCAAAACCACTTCAAGGACACCTCAAGGATTTTAAAAAAGAAAACATTTACCCACGATACTTACAAGAAATTAGACTCGATAAAGAACCAACTGTAGCTGTTGGAGATGTTATTGCAGTTAGTGATATTTTTAAAGCGGGAGACGTTATCGCCGCTAGTGGCATCTCAAAAGGTAAAGGTTATGCGGGGGTCATTAAAAAGCATGGTTTCCATGGTGGGCCAAAAACTCACGGACAAAGTGACCGCGAAAGGTCCCCTGGGTCAATTGGTCAAACAACAACTCCGGGACGCGTTTACAGAGGTAAAAAAATGGCAGGCAGAATGGGCGGGGAAATGGTAACAATTAAAAATTTACACATTATTTCGGTTAATTCAGAAACCAACGAAGTTGAAATCTCAGGTCAGATCCCAGGCAGACCAGACACTTTAATTACATTAGTTAAAATTAAATCAGGAAGTTTGAAAGACTTGGAGCACGAAGTAGTAGCACAAGTAGTTGAAGGGGAAGCTCCGGCAGAAGAGGTAAAAGCTGAAGGGCAAGAAGTAAAAGAAGAACCAAAAGCAGAAGAAACAAAATAATGTTAAAAATTAATACATATTCAATCAAAGGAGTTAAAACTGGAGAGTTTGCGCTTCCAAAAGAATTTGGAACAGTAGCTAATATGCCACTTTTGGCACAAGCTATCAGAGTTTATGAAGAAAGAAGTCACGTTGGTTTAAGAAATACCAAAACTAGATCAGAAATAAATAGAACTGGTAAAAAAGTTTATGCACAAAAAGGAACAGGTGGAGCTAGGCACGGATCGAGGCGATCAAACGTTTTCGTAGGTGGAGGAGTAATTTTTGGACCACGCCCAATAAGACGAATTTTAGAACTACCAAACAAACTAAAAAGTTTATCTAAAACCGCAGCAATTTTAGCAAAAGTAATTGCTAAAGAAGTAATAATGGTTGAGGATTTAGCAAAAGTAAATAAAACTAAAATGGCAGGAATTTTAGTTAAAGCACTTTCTACCGAATTTCCATCCAAGAAATTTAGCTTTGTTTTGTCAGAAGCTAACCACGATTTAAACAAATTCTTAAGAAACCTTAAGAATGTTAACAATGTAAACTACCAAGAAGCATCAGCCTTAGATATATTTAAAGGTGGAACAGTAATCCTTGATTCAAATATATTTGCAATTAAAGAAGCAAAAGTTGCAAAAAAGACAGTAAAAGTTGTTAAGAAGGGAGAATCTAGTAACTAGTCACTAGTATCTAGTATCTAAAATATGATCAAACCAGTTTACACAGAAAAAAGTTTGAGTTTAGCAAAACTCGGTAAATACACCTTTTGGGTTGAGGTTAATGCTGACAAAATGAGACTTAAGTCAGAAATCGCCAAACTTTTTGGTGTAACTGTCATTTCCATTAAAACTATCACAGTCTCAGGGGAAGCCAAAAGAACAGCAAAAGGCAAAAAATACAATGTAATTCCAACAAAAAAAGCTATAGTTACTCTTAAGGCAGGGGACAAAATAGACGCTTTTGAAGAACCAAAGAAATAAATATGAAAAAACTTAAATCAATTCTTAAAAAACACTCAGGACGAGCCCGTGGAACCGTTGTTGTAAGGCACCAAGGTGGACGCGAAAAGCGTTTTATGCGCGAGATCGACTTTAAGAGGAACAAATTTAACATTTGGGGTAAAGTTGAAGCTATTGAATACGATCCTAACAGAAATGCAGACATTGCATTAGTGTTATATGAAGATGGGGACAGACGTTATATAATATCCCCCGACGGCTTAAAGGTTGGGGCAAAAATAATTAGCGCAGAAACCGCACCAATTGAACCCGGGAATGCACTAGCTTTTAAAGATATTCCAGTCGGAGTTGCGGTTCATAACTTAGAAATTACACCTGGAAAAGGCGGACAAATAGTAAGAAGCGCGGGAAGTGCTGCTACAGTATTTGGAAAAGATGACGATTGGGTTTTGGTTAAACTTCCATCGGGAGAGATCAGAAGATTTTATCCACAAGCAATTGCAAGTATTGGCCAAGTTGGGAATGTTGAATCTAAAAATAGAGTTATAAGAAAAGCCGGAACAAGAAGGCATATGGGAATTAGGCCTACAGTTCGTGGAGTTGCAATGAATCCAGATAGTCATCCACATGGAGGTGGAGAAGGTAGAAGCGGAATTGGTATGAAGCATCCAAAGACTGTTTACGGCCGAAGTGCGGTAGGCAAGACCAGAATAAAAAGAAAGTATTCAAACAGATTTATAGTTCAAAGAAAGGGAGGTAAAACAATACTAAACTAATATGTCTAGAAGCTCAAAAAAGGGTCCATTTGTTGACCCAATATTACTTAAAAAGATAGAAAAAGGAATGGGATCTAAAGAGAACCCAATCAAAACTTGGTCTAGAAGTTCCCAAGTCTCACCTGATTTTATTGGAAAATATTTCCAAGTTCACAATGGACATGTATTTATCGAGGTATTCGTAACTGAGGACATGGTTGGTCACCGTTTGGGAGAATTTTCCCCAACAAGAACATTTAGAGGACACGGAGAAATCGTCAAGAGAACATTAGATAAGACCTAGCGGTCTTGGCCAAATTATGAATTTGGTAAAACTTAAAAATATGGAAAAAACATACACAGCAACACAAAAATATTTAGTTATGAGTCCAAGAAAAATTAGACTTGTTACCGAGTTAATCAAAAAAATGAAGCCTGCTATGGCAATTGAAAAGTTGCCTTTCGTACAAAAAAGAGCAGCTGAATTTGTATCTAAAGTAATTAAAAATGCGATTGCGTCCGCAACCAGCCAAGGAGTAAGTGAAACAGATTTAATCTTTAAAGAAATTCAAGTTGGGGAAGGCCCAAGGCTTAAAAGAGGAATGGCCGCATCCCGTGGGCGCTGGCACCCAATTTTGAAAAGAATGAGCCACATCCGTGTCGTTTTGACGACACGGGGTAAATCCGAAGCACGAAATAAGAAACATGAACATCTAAAAGATGTCGAAACAAAATCGAAGATCAAAAATACTAAATTAGAAACAAAAAATGTTAAAAAACAAAAAGGAAAGGAGGTTAAAGCTTAATTTCGAATTTCGATATTCGAATTTAGGATTTAATTAACAAAGTGGGACAGAAAGTTAATCCAATCGGAATCAGAGTAGGGTCATTTTTACCTTGGAAATCAAGGTGGTTTGCTGATCAATTAACCTTTAAGGATTTCTTATTCGAGGACATTAGAATCAGAAAAGGCTTAATGGAAAAGTTAAAGTTAGCTGGAATTACATCAGTTGAAATCGAAAGATTGCCAAAAAGTATGGCGGTTATTATTACAGTAAGTAGGCCCGGAGTAGTTATAGGTAGGGGAGGAAGCGGAATTGAGGATGTTAAAAAGTTCATTTTAGGAATAATGACTGACGTAAGAAAGAAGCCCTTTAAAGATCTTAAGATTGATATTAGAATAAACGAAGTAAAAAATTCCGAACTTTCGGCTCATTTGGTAGCTAATAGAATCGTACAAGAGCTTGAAAAGAGAATTCCACACAGACGTGTAATTCAAAAAGCATTGGAAAGAATAATGGCCTCCGGCGCACTTGGAGCAAAAGTAGTATTAGGAGGACGTATTAATGGAGCTGAAATTGCGAGGCGCGAAAAATACCATTTAGGTTCAGTTCCAACACAAACCTTAAGAGAAGATCTTGATTATGCTCAAGTACCAGCATCCTTGAAAAGAGGTTATGTGGGTGTAAAAGTTTGGATACACAAAAAGCAGGCTGAATAATTTTAAAGTATGTTACAACCAAAAAGAAGAAAATTTGTAAAAGAGTTTAGAGGCAGAAGACGCGGAATGGCAACCCGAGGGTCCGTAATCTCATTCGGAGATTATGCCCTTAAAGCCCAGGAAGTTTCTTGGGTAACTAGTGCACAAATAGAAGCAGTTAGGCGTACAATTACACACACCCTTAAAAGAGGTGGAAGAGTTTGGGTAAGAATTTTTCCAGATAAGCCAATAACTGCCAGACCAGCAGGAAAACGTATGGGAGGCGGAAAAGGTGACATTTCAACTTATGTAGCAGTAGTTAAACCCGGAATGATTTTATTTGAAGTCGCGGGAGCACCGGAAGAGATTGTAAGGGAAGCATTTAGAAAAGGTGCAGCAAAGTTGCCAATTGATGTAAAAGTAGTTACTAGAGAAAAATAATATGAAAAAGAAGGAATTAACAGACATTAAATCAAAATCAGTAAAAGACTTAAACAAGATGGTTTATACCAAAAAACTTGAAATTTCAAAGTCTGGTATGCAGGCCGTTACAGGCAAACAGAAGAATCTTAAAGAATCTAAGAATTTAAGACGCGACGTGGCCCAACTTTTGACAATTATAAAAGAGAAACAAATTATTGAGAAATTAGAAGTAGCTAAAGAAACAACTAAGTAAGCAAAGCTTAAATATATCTAAATATGAAAATTTTCACAGGTATAGTAATTGCAACAAAAACAGCCAAAACGGCTACAGTATCAGTGGAGCGGATGATAGTTCATCCACTTTATAAAAAGAGGTTTAGAAGGTCTACTAAGTATTTAGTACACGATGAACTTGGGGTTAAAACCGGAGACAAAGTAACATTTGTGGCAAGTAAGCCATATTCCAAAATGAAGAAATGGAAAATTACAGAAGTAATTTCGAGTAAATCCGAAATCCTAAATCCTAAATCCGAAACAAAAACTAAAGTTCAAAGTTCTAAATTAGAAACAGTAAAGAAAGGAGACGCAAAGTAAGAGTTTCGAGTTTCGAAATTCGTACTTCGAATTTAGCCTTATGGTACAACTTAGAACAATATTAGTCCCGGCGGACAACAGTGGCGCAAAGCGCTTAATGATTATTGGAGTTCCAGGCAGGGTTGGCAAAGTTGCAACACTGGGACACGTAGTTCTTTGTGTAGTCCAAGGAGCAGACCCAGCTGGGGTCGTTACAGACCACGAAAAGGTAAGCGTATTAATAGTTAGAACACGTAAGGAAGTTGGCAGAAAAGACGGCAGTTACGTAAGGTTTGACGATAACGCCGGGGTAGTAATAGACAAGCAAGGATTGCCCCGTGGAACCAGAATTTTAGGGCCAATTGCAAGAGAGGTTAAAGACACCGGATACCATAAAATTGCATCACTCGCCCGTGAAGTCATTTAATTAATATGTTGAAATTTAAAATCGGAGACACAGTCAAAATTACAGCAGGAAAAGATTCCGGCCGTGAAGGGAAAATTGAGAAAGTTCTTCCAAAAGAAGAAAAGGTAATTGTTCCTGGGGTAAATATGTACAAAAAGCACGTCAAAGGCGTGGGGGACGTTAAAGGTGGAATTTATGACATTCCAAGAGCCCTAGGTTTAGGCAAAATTGCCCTTATTTGCCCAAAATGCAAAAAACAGACAAGAGTTGGATTTATTTTCGCGGGAGATGAAAAAAGAAGAATTTGTAAGAAATGTAAAAAAGAGATCGATTCTAAATAATTTATATGAAATCACGATTACACGAAAAATTTGAAAAAGAAATAATGCCAACCTTAGCCAAGGAATATGGTATAAAGAATACTTTTGCCATTCCAAAGGTTTTGAAGGTAGTTGTAAATATGGGAGTTGGAGAAGCTGCAAAGAATGCACAACAGTTGGAAGCTTTAAAGAAAGATATTGCTGCAATAACCGGGCAAGCTCCTTCAGTCAGGAACGCCAAGGTTTCAATTGCAAGCTTTAGCTTAAGAGAAGGAATGCCAGTTGGGCTTAGCGCAACCTTAAGAGGAGTTAGAATGTACTCTTTCTTAGACCGTTTGTTCTCAATTGCACTACCTAGATTAAGAGATTTTAGAGGAGTTCCAAGCAAATCTTTTGACAAATCAGGTAACTATACGTTAGGATTTGATGCTCACACAGTTTTTCCTGAGCTTGACCCATCAAAGTCAGCAAGTCCTCACGGAATGGAAATCACAGTAGTGACATCTGCTGGTGACCCAGTTAAAGCTAAAAGACTTTTGGAATTACTTGGTTGCCCATTTATAAAAGAGGAGGAAGTTAAAGAATAATAATATGAGTACAACTGCAAAAGAAGTAAGAGAAACAAAGAAGCTAAAGTACAAAACTAGGTACAGAAACAGATGTAGAGTCTGTGGAAGAGGCCGAGGGTATTTGCGTAAGTTTGGTATTTGCAGACTTTGTTTCCGAGAATTTGCTATGAAGGGGGAGATCCCAGGAGTCAAGAAAGCTAGCTGGTAAGAAGAGAACATAACTATAGACATATGAAAAAACAAACAAACAATTTTAAAGTAGTAAATTACGCAGTAGGAGACTTTTTAATTAAGCTCAAAAATGCCTCAATGGCAAAAAACAAGCTTGTTGTAGTTCCTGCAAACAAGGAAATAGTAGCAATTGCAGAAGCACTTAAAAAACTAGGATTCTTGGACACAATTAAAAAAGAAGAAAATATATTGTCTATAACTTTAGCTTTTAGAAACAAAAGACCGGTAATTATTAACATTAAATTAGTAAGTAAACCGGGCTTAAGGATTTACTTGGGAGTTGACGAAATTGAAGCTAAAAAAGGACCATCAATATTTTTAATTTCAACACCAAAGGGAATAATGTCGTCACTCGAAGCAATAAAGCTACGAGTAGGTGGAGAAGTAATAGCAGAGATTCTTTAAATAAAAATATGTCAAAAATAGGAAGATTACCAATAACTATTCCACAAGGAGTAACAATAGAAGTTTCAGGACGCACAGTTAAGGTGACGGGGCCTAAGGGAACCATGACAAAACATTTGCCAAGAGCAATTGAAGTTAATGTGGTTGAGAATGAAGTAATCGTCACAGCAAAGGGTAAAAGTAAAACAGTAATGTCCCTTTTTGGAACAACCAGAGCATTAATTAACAATGACGTAACTGGAGTCTCAACTGGTTGGAGCAAAAAATTAGAGTTAGTAGGAACCGGTTTTAGAGCAGAAGTGAATGGTAAAACCCTAATATTAACTGTAGGATACTCACATCCAGTTAAAATTGAAGCCCCAGAAGGCATTAGTTTTAAGGTAGAAAAAACATTTATTACAGTCGAGGGTGTAAGCCGTGAAGATGTAGGGCAAATCTCAGCTGAAATCAGAGGCGTTAGACCACCAGAGCCTTACAAAGGAAAAGGAATTAAATATGTTGATGAGGTAATTAGACGTAAAGCTGGTAAAGCTGCAGCCAAAGCTGGAGCCGCCGCTTAATCTAAAATAATTATATGAACACTAAAGCTAAAAGATACGATCAAAGAAAAAGAAGAGTAAAAGCAAAGATTTTGGGCACAAATGACCGCCCAAGGCTTACTGTGTTTAGATCTAACACCCATATTTATGGCCAAATAGTGGATGACGCAAAAGGCAAAACTATCGCATCTTTTTCTGACCTTAGTGTAAAAGGAAAAGCAAAAATTACAAAAACTGAATCAGCAGAAAATGTAGGAATGGAATTAGCCAAAAAGGCAGTTGCCAAAAAAGTTAAATCAGTTATTTTTGACCGAAACGGATTTAAATACCATGGTAGAGTTAAAGCTCTTGCAGAAGGAGCAAGAAAGGGAGGACTTGAGTTCTAGCGCGAAGCGCAAACGAAGTGCACTAAAATATGGCAAATAATTTTAACAGAAACCAAAACTATGATGGAACTCCAAAAGAGTTCGAGGAAACAGTTGTTCAAATTAACCGAATTTCTAAAAAAACCAAAGGTGGAAACCAAATTAGGTTCTCAGCATTAATGGTTGTTGGGGATCGCAAAGGAAAAGTCGGAGTGGGACTATCTAAAGCTGCTGACGTTAGAAGCGCCATAAGAAAAGCCATAGAAGCTGCAAAAAGAAGAATGATTACAGTTCCACTTGCCGGCCGCTCAATTCCATACTCAGTTCACGAAAAATTCTCAGCTGCTAAAGTGTTACTTAAACCAGCCCCTCCCGGAACTGGAATTATTGCAGGTGGACCTATGAGGGTAGTACTGGAGGCTGCTGGAATTCGTGACGCAGTTGGCAAAATCTTGGGAACAAAAAACAAAATCAGTAACGTTTATGCAACCTTAAAAGCTTTGGAGCAAGTTTCATTTTTAGTAAGCATGAGGAAAAAACCGTCGAAAGCTACTAGTGACTAGTATCTAGTAGCTAGTTTCTAAATTATGATTAAATTACCAAAATTAGTTAAAAGAGGAAAAAAGGCACAAGGTCGTGGTATGGGAAGTGGAAAAGGATCCCACACTTCTGGTCGTGGGCAAAAAGGACAAAAATCCAGAAGCCACATTGGTGTTCTTTTTGAAGGTGTAAAAACAAAGAAATCTTTACTTAAACGTTTACCTTTAATGAGAGGTAAAGGTAAGTTCAGCGGAAACGCCAAACCGGAAATTATTACAGTTACAGATCTGGAAAATTTGCCAACTGGTTCAGAAATTACAGTTGAATTACTTGTTAAAGAAGGAATAGTTGACGCAAAATTAGCCAAGAAAAATGGAGTAAAAGTATTAGGCGGGGGTAAAACCACAAAGAAATTTACATTCCTAATCCCAACTTCCGCATCAGTAGCGAGTCGTCCCGAAGCCTCGGCGAAGGGGGACAAGTCAGTATCTTCTAAATAAAAACTTTCGATTTGGTATAATCGAGTCATGGTAAACATAAGACCAGTCAGAAAAGATGAAGTTCAAAAATTCCAAGACTTGAATGATGAAATTTTTATCGACAATTCTAAATATGACCCAGATTTAAAAATAGATTGGGCACAGTCATCATTTGGCAGAGATTATTTTACAGAAGCACTTAATAATCCAGAATCGATATGTTTTCTTGCGGAGGAAAATGACAACGCAATTGGATATATTTTTGCCGCACCAAAACTTAATAATTCTAGACTAAGTAAATATATAGAAATTGAAAATATGGGAGTTTCCCCAGATTATCGTTCTAAAGGAATAGGTCATCAGTTAATTGAAAAGGTTTTGGAGGATGCAAAGAAAAAGGGTTTCCAAAGAATCTGCGTAAATTCATATTCAGACAATATAAAAGCAATCGATTTTTATGAAAAAAATGGCTTCAAGAAAATTGATGTGAGTTTGGAAAGAGATATTTAAAAGTTCTATTTAACTGGGGAATTAATGTGGAAGTGGACAAAAACCAAGTTCCCTTTAAATTTTATTTCTTCCTCTGCAACATCAACTGGAATTTCTTGAACAGATTTCATAACCTTGTATGTGTAAGACCAATCACCATCTACAAGTTCAACATCCTCATCTAGTCTTGTTTTGCCTTCCGATTTATTAACAAAGAAAATTAGTTTTCCAATAATATCCTTACCGGTTATTCCGAACCCTTTTAGTTTCTCTTCATCCAAAGTTCCACCCGCATAAACTCTTGTTGCCATTTCACCATTTGCTGTTTTAACAAGTTCCTGCCCTCCACCCATTATATGTGCTAACCATTCGTCGTGATATGTTCCCTCCGGCCCGTTGTAATCACTTGTTTCCATTGGAAAACCCGCACGGACAACTTGCCCTCGTAGACTTTTACCTACATACCCTTCCCCAAGCCCTTTGGAAAGAATACTTTTAATTTCAGCCTTCATAACCGGAATTATAACATTTTAATAAATCAGAACCCAATTTGACACAACCCTTTTCACTTAGTAGCATGGTGTTAATATGAATAATATGAAATTACCTGAAATTAAAGAAAAAAAATTGATAAAGGAAAAGGAATTTGTGAAAGTTGCTAAAAAGGTAAGAGAAAGTATGGAAGATGAGGCAAAGTATTTACACAAGAAAAAAACAGAAAATGGAAACGATTCAAATCCCCTCAACATTCTTAACTTCTATTAAGGATAAATATTTGTTGTTAGATACAAACTTGTTTAGAGATGCTGCTGTTAGGCCAAGTGTTTTTAACGAATTTTTCAATAGGCTGAAGTCGTCGGGTGTGAGCTTGATTACTATTGATCTTGTAAAATATGAACTGTTAAAGGGTTCATCAGATTTGGAAAAATATAAAGCCAAAGAAAAACTCATAAATGACGTCGTTGATTCAATTATTCCGATGATTCCACAAATATATTCTAACGTTCATGGATTAATTAAAGAGTATGGCATTGAAGGAACTGCGGTGAATATTACAGACCTATTCTTAGGTGCTATGTTAATGCAGTACAAACCAAACATATTTTTAATAACAAGAGATACGACAGATTTTATTCAGAGAATTTTTGATTTATCCTCAATTATAAATGTGCCTCATGCAAAGGGGATTTTCACTTACGGAATATATCAGTACAAAGGCATATAGCATCCCCAAATCTTCCCCACATTTTATTTTTGATATACTTCAATCATGCCGAAGGATTTTAAAATTGTTTTTGTACATGGGTATACTGCATCATCCAAAGTAAATTGGTACCCAAATATTTCAACAGAACTTACAAAGTTAGGAATTGATTTTGAAGTTCCCGATATGCCGGGTGGGGAACATCCGCATGCTTCTGAATGGTTAGATACTATGCATAGTGTTATTTCTAAAATTGATAAACCGTTAGTTTTGGTAGGGCATAGTTTGGGTACACGGGCAATTCTTTTGTATTTGGAAAAGTACCAACCACAAGTTAAAGCAGTTTTCTTAGTTGCTACATTTTCTAATCGTTTAGAAAACGGGACAAAATATGATGGGAGTGCTTATTCTGACTTCTTCACACATTTGGTAGATATTGAAAAAATAAAATCTTTAGTAGGTAAATTTGTTGTAGTTCATTCCAAAGATGATGAACTTCCATTTGATGGAGCTGTTGAAATATCAAATCAACTCGGAGCAAAGTTAATACCATTTGAAGATAGAGATCATATGTCAGACCCTTCAAACGCTCCAATTATTTTAAAAATCCTCCGCGAAGAATTGGATTTTTAAAATTTTGATATACTTCAATTATGAAAACTATTTTGGTTGATGCGGTCGACGCTTTTGTAATTGAAGGAGAAGGTATTTTTAAAGAAATGCACGATTTACTTGAATCTTATCCAAATAGAAAAATAATCATAACTGGAGCCAATGACGAGCAATTTATAGAATTCGGTTTAGATAAAATGCCATATGAAGTTTTTACTCTAAAACATAATCCTGAAAAAACAGACCCAAAATATTTTGAAGAACTGCTTAAACACTTCGACTTAAAACCTGAAGATGTTATTTATTTTGAACATAATCCAGAAGCTGTAAAAAGCGCAGAGTCAGTCGGAATTACTTCTTACCATTACGATGAGAATAAAAAAGACTTGAATACTTTGAAAGAGTTTTTTGATGACAATTTATGAAAAGCTTTGTCTATCATTTTCAAATAAACGTTGCGGATAAAAACATATCCTTCCCATTTTACAAAGAACTTCTTGGCTATTTGGATTATGAGGTAATGTTTGAAGACGAAAAAGTGCTTGGCCTTGGAAATGGCAATACAGACCTTTGGTTAGTGCAAACCGATAAGAAGTTTGTTGGAAACAAATTCCACAGAAAAAATACCGGTGTAAACCATATTTCCTTTGGCCTGGAAAGCAAGGAAAATGTTGATAAGTTTGTAAATGAATTTTTAAAACCAAAAGGGGTTAAGTTCCTTTATGAAACTCCAAAAGAATTTCCAGAATACGGAAAAGGTTATTACGCTGTTTATTTTGAGGACCCTGATAGAATCAAATTAGAAGTTACATATAAACCGGAATTTAAAGATAAGTAATCATCTAGAAATGAAAAAACTTTTTAAATCCAACTTTCTTTTTACTGTTTTTGCCATTCCAATTGTTGTAGATATTGTTGGAACGGTTTTGGGCCAACCACCAGAATACTGGACGAGTGGATACAAAGTTTTTAATGAAGCTGTTCCAATTTATCCACTTTTAACATTGCATCCACTAGCTTTCATAGTTCCTTGTTTAGTAATTTGGTTAAGTTTTACTTACTGGCTTACTAAAAAATTAAAAGAACCTTTGAATATTTTTGCCACAATGGCACTTTTAATTGGACACGGATATAACAGTGTTAGTTGGTTAAGAACAGATCTTTATCGGGCAGGATTATTTACTGGTCAGGACCAAACATCAAAAGCATTGTCATTAATCCCAATGACAATTTATATTTTGTTTATTGGTTGGGTAGCAACAAAAGGACTTCTCAAATATTTTAAAAACAAATGAATAAAAAATATTTTTATAACAAACTGATCAGAGATAAAATGCCGGTAATTATTGAAACTGCTGGGAATACCTATAAGACAAAAATTCTAGATGATAAAGAAGTTGAAAAAGAATTAAAGAAAAAGTTGATTGAGGAAGCAAAAGAAGTTGAAAAGGCAACAAAAGACGAACTTCTCAGCGAACTTGCTGATACTCTTGAATTAACAAAGTCAATTGCCTCTCATTTTAAAATTCCATTTGGTAAAGTGGAAAAATTTCAGGAAGAAAAAAGGAAAAAACGAGGCGGGTTTAAAAAGAAATTATTTCTCATTTGGTCAACAGGAAAACCAGGAGCGTAAATACTTTATTCAAAGATGATGCATCAATGCATCATCGTAGTTGTTGCAAAGGGTTAAATAGCTTCCCAAAAACTTCCGGTTCGACTCTGCTCACCAATATAGCCACGTTTTATTTTTGATATACTACAGCTATGAAAATAATCGATTTGTCTCAACCACTTTTTGATGGTATGGAAGTTTTTCCTGGCGACCCGAAGGTTGTAGTCGAACAGCAACAGGAATTTAGTAAAGATGGGTGGAATATGAAACGCTTGCATATCAACCTTCATGACGGCACACACTTAAATGTTCCTATTCACGGAACGAAAAATGGCAGGATACTTGATTCCTATAAACTTGAGGACTTTATTGGAAAATGCAGATTGTACAAAAAAACAGGCGATATCCAAAAAGGAATAGGTATTATATTCGGAGATAAAAATATTGATTGGGAGATGGCAAAAATAATTGCTAAAAAACTTCCAAAGTTTGTTGGGCTGTCTTCGGCGTTTGAATTTGATGTGGATATCGAAAAGTTTCTTTTGGAAAAGGGAATTATTTCTTTTGAAAGACTTGCAAATACAGACAAATTACCTTCGGAATTTGTTTTTTATGGAGTACCTTTGAAAATAAAAGATGGGGATGGTTCTCCAATCAGGGCATTTGCGGTGTCGGAGTGATTTATACAGTTATCATGCATTAATACATGATAATTCTGTGCAACTTTCCAAAAACTTCCTACATTTTATTTTTGATATACTTCATTTATGACTTTTTAAGTCACTCATATGGCCAATCCAGAAGAAAAAACAGATAATGATCTGTATATAAAGTTCTTAGAGAAAAAACACAGCGCATTTGTAACCTCTGATGACTTGATTAAATCCATTGTTCAAAAAGCAACGGGTTCTGAGTTGGTTGCTAAAAATAAAATTATAGAGGGAGAAATGAATGAGGTTTATGATGTAGATGTTAAAGATGGAAAGAATGTCATTGTGCGAATTTCTAGAATTGAAAAAGAAAGTTTTGAATCAGAAGAAAATACAATTCGACTAGTACGCATGGCAGGTGTCCCCGCTCCAAAGGTTTTATTAATAGAAGAGGTGTCTTCAGATTCTAAGAAAGTTACTTTTTGCGTGGAAGAAAAAATGGAAGGAGTTTCACTTAAATCCCAAATGAAGGATTTAGACAAAGAAACTCTTAAAAAGATAATCATAGAAGCTGGATCTGTTTTATCCAAAATTCATAGTATTTCTATCGAAACTTTTGGTCCATTGGAGGGTGGGGAAAAATATAATTCATGGAAGGACTTTATTTTTAGGATAGAAAATAAAAAGAAAAATATATTTAAAGCAATAAAAACAGTAGATATAAATCCTACTTTTATTGAAAGAGCATTTAACATATTAGACCGTAATAATCATATGTTTGCACTTAATAACCCAAAACTTTTACATGGTGAGTTTTTCCCAAAACACTTAATAATAAAAGACAACCACCTTGTTGGGGTTATAGATTTTGAGGATGCAAAAGCCGGAGATCCTGTTTGGGATATGGCTTGGTTAAGCTATTTTTATCATGATTCAATTCCAATTGATTGGTTAAAAGAAGGTTATGAAAACAAAGAATTATTTAATAATGATTTTGATTTGAAAATGAAACTTTATAGATTAAACTTGGGGTTAGACTTTCTTGATTATTATCAAACCGAAAACAATATTTCGGGAATGAGGTATGCAAAAGAAAGACTTCTTGCCGAGATTAACAACTTCTAACCTAGTTTGGTATGTCCGATTTGATATACTTTAACTGTGAACGAAAAGGACATTATCGACCTAATAAAAAGCGATAAATGGATGATGGAGATATTGGAGGCAACCAAAAGTTTAAATTTGCCGGATTGGTGGATTGGGGCAGGATTTGTAAGGGGAAAAGTTTGGGATACACTCCATGGTTATTCTTCAAGAACCCCGCTTACAGATATAGACGTTATTTATTTCGACAAAAATGACTTTTCAGAAGACGAAGCAATTGGCGAATCAACACGGCAAGAAATAGTTTACGAAGACAAACTAAATAAATTAATCCCTAATGTTAATTGGTCTGTTACAAATCAAGCTCGTATGCATTTGTACCACAAAACAGATCCATATAAATCTTCAGAGGAAGCCTTAGCAGATTGGGTTGAAACTGCGACTTGTATTGGTATTAAGATTGGTGATAACCAAAATTTAATTCTGACCGCTCCACACGGGATAGATGATTTAGTAAATTTAATTCTCAGGCCCACCACAAAAACAAAAGAAAATCTCAAAGAGTTTGAAAGAAGGGTGAGGGATAAAAAGTGGCTAATCAAATGGCCAAAGCTAAAAGTTGAAACAAGTTAATTTTTCTTTCTTGATTATGAAATAAAAACTATGTTACTGTTATGTAACGCTACCGTTATTTAATTTCTAAGGAGGTGATTAAAAAATGACAACTATTGTAAACAATCCACCATCTGACAATTCCGGTGGACCAATGGGTATGATTATTGGAATTATCGTTTTAGTCGTTTTGGGTTACTTTGCATACGTTTACGGGCTTCCCGCAATTCGAAACATGAGCGGAACTCCACAGATTAATATACCTAGTGAAATTGACGTAAACGTTAACCAAAATTAAATAAGTAAGGAGGTGATTTATGGGACTAATTGATATCATCGTAATTGTTTTAGTTATCATGTGGTTGGGTGGGTTTAGCATGCATATTGCAGGAAGCTTTATTCACCTTTTGTTAGTTATTGCAGTAATTGTATTTTTGTTAAGATTTATTGGAGGAGAATAATGTGAATTGGAAAGAATAAATTTTCCCATGAAAAAACCGCCTGTGGTTTAGAAGCCCTAGGCGGTTTTTCACTTTATTTGCGTTTATTTATATTGTATTGTTTGATTTCCCCAAACGTGTATTAACCAAACAATTGGTACAGATAGTTCATTTGAAACTTCAATGGGAAGACTTTCAACCAGTTTTAGTGCAAGTTGCACGCCAGCTACGTATTCTGTATTTGAGACAGCCTCAGGCACTCCTTTATTTAGCCATAAGACCTCGGTAATGAACGACCCTGAGTGTGCCACCAAACTGTATTTTCTTACCCCCATCCCAAGATCAAACTCACCTTGGAAGATGTATTCGGGCCGTTGACTCCTCAGTTCAACAAACCTTACCTGGTTGATATGGAGTTCAGTGAGCAAATTTTGAGTTGCCCTGAACTCGGTAAACTTCTTTCCTGTTCTTTCCTCAATCCAGTTATCCATTTTGTTCTCCTTTTGTTAAATATGATTTGATTGAATGTGTAGCCCTTTAGGCACCAGTTGTTACTGAAACCCAAGAGGCTACACATTCTAAAAGAAGAATTTTCGTCCCACAAAACTTCGCACTCGGCTTTTCAGTATTGTTCATACACGCCTCGTGCCGCGTTTAAGAGGGACTTCGCGCTACGCTACGCAATAATTTAAAGTGCTTAGGCCTCAAAAAAAACAAGAACAAGCTGCAAAAAGGAGCCTGAAATTATTTTTTAAGTAGTGCTTTTATATCAAAATTTCGGCCAAAAGTCAAAATATAGGGTACCAATGTTCCTAAACACTGTTTTTGAGGTCAAGTTTGGGATATAATCCTTTTACTAATGCTTAATTCAATTACACAGTTTTTTAGCAGGGCTTGGCAAACGCCAAGTGTAAGAAAGAAGATTTTGATCACAGCCTTAATTTTAGTAGTTTTTAGGTTAGCTGGCCACATTCCAGCGGCGGGAATCGATAAGGGTACACTGGCAGCACTTTTTGCCGGTAGCCCGCTTTTGTCACTTTTAGATGTATTCTCAGGCGGAACTTTAGCCAACTTTTCGATTCTTGCATTGGGACTTAATCCATACATCAATGCATCGATTATTTTTCAACTCTTGGGTTACGTAATTCCTTCATTGGAAGCACTGCAAAAAGAAGGGGAATATGGACGGGAAAAAATAAACCAATACACAAGACTTTTAACCGTTCCACTGGCAGCTTTGCAGGGATTCGGAATGTATGCACTTCTTAAAAGTCAGAATGTAATTCCAAATCTACCCCCTTTGGCACTACTTTCATTAGTCATTACAATGACCGCAGGCACGGTATTTGCCGTATGGTTGGGGGAGCTTATTACCGAATATGGATTTAAAAACGGAGTTTCAATCTTGATCTTTACCGGAATTATTGCACGCCTCCCTGTTACTTTTACCCAATCTGCAAGTACTATCCAGTCGCAAGATATTTTAAAAATTATAATATTTATTATAATTTCGGTTGTAATAGTAGGCTTAGTTATTTTCATTAATGAAGCAGCAAGGCAAATTCCAATCCATTACGCCAAGAAAAGAACAAATACGGGGCTTTCAGCCTCTTCTTACCTTCCACTTAGGTTAAACCAAGCAGGTGTAATTCCTATTATTTTTGCCGTATCTTTAGTGCTATTGCCTTCCCTTTTGGGACAATTTTTGGCTAATGTTCCAAATGCAACGGTTGCTAATATTGCCCGCACAATTAGCACTGCTTTTAATCCGGAAAGCGCTAGCTACAACATAATTTACTTTTTCTTAGTTTTTGGTTTTACTTATTTCTACACCGCAGTCGTATTTAATCCCGAAAAAATTAGTGAAGATCTACAAAAAGGCGGAGGATTTATCCCTGGCATTCGTCCAGGAAAAGAAACCGCCAAATATTTAGCTTTTGTTTTATCTCGTATAACAATGGTAGGTGGAGCTTTCTTAGGGTTGGTGGCTGTAATGCCTTCTTTCTTCCAAAATTTTATTGGCGCACAGAACTTAGCAGTTGGAGGAACTGGGGTTTTAATCGTAGTTTCAGTCGCGCTTGAGATGATTCGTGAGATGGAAGGGGAACTTATTATGGGCCGCTACGACCGCTTTACACAGTAAAAATGAACATCATTCTTTTTGGTCCTCAGGGCTCGGGAAAAGGTACACAGGCTCGTCTCCTCTCTGAGGAATTCGGGTTTTTCTATTTTGAATCGGGAGAGTTTTTAAGGAAAATTGCCCAAAATAATGAGGAGCTTAAAAAAGCGCTAGATCGTGGCGAACTTGTTCCAGACTTAGAAATGACTTCCTATTTAACTGCATTTTTAGATCAAGAGAACCTTTATGACAACATTATTTTTGACGGGTTCCCCCGGACTGTAGATCAATATAACTTTCTTAAAAACTGGTTGGTGGACAAAGAAGTAAAAATTGACTTGGCCATAGTATTGGAAATACCAGAAGAAGAAACAATAAGGCGCTTAACTGCCAGGAGAATGGACCCTGTTACTAACAAGATTTACAATTTAATTACAGATCTTCCTCCAGCTGACATTGATCAGAGCACACTAATTTACAGGGAAGATGACAAGCCTGAGGCAATTAAGACTAGGCTTGCAAATTATAGAGAGCGAACAGAACCTTTAATCGCCGAGATCCGTAAGGATGTTGAAGTTGTTGAAATTGACGGTAGTCGGGATATTAAGGTAATAGCGCGAGATTTAGTAGCGTTGGTTAAAAAACATGAACATACAGATTAAAACCGATGAAGAAATCAAAATTATGGCCCAAGGCGGGGCTATGCTCGGCCGTGTCAAAAAAAAGCTTGCTGAGGCCGTCAAGGCGGGTGTAAGCGCGATGGAGATCGAAAAGTTAGCCAACACGCTGATTTTGGCTGAAGGGGCTGAAGTCTCGTTTAAGAAGGTTCCAGGATATCATTGGGCGACCTGCATTAATGTAAATTCCGGCCTTGTGCACGGGATCCCTACCCCAGATATGATTTTTAAGAAGGGGGACTTAGTAAGTGTTGATGTGGGGATTTTTTACAAAGGCTTCCATACAGATACCTCGATCTCGGTTGGAATTGATTTGTCCCCCGAAAATAGGAAGTTTTTTAACGCTGGACAGGAGGCTTTAAGGAAAGCTATCAAAAAGGTCCAAATCGACAACTACATTTTTGATATTTCAAAAGCAATTGAAGAAACAATAGAAGGAGCTGGCTATACACCAGTCAAGGCCTTAGTTGGGCATGGGGTTGGCAGGGAACTCCACGAGGACCCTCAAATCCCATGTTTTGTGCCTGGAAAGATTTCAGATAGTCCAAAAATAACGCAAGGAATGGTTTTAGCCGTGGAAGTAATGTATGCTATGGGTAGTGATAAAGTGCACGTTTTAGAAGACGGGTGGACAATAGCCATGCGGGATGATAAAATATCAGCACTTTTCGAAGAGACAGTCGCGGTGACACAAAACGGTCCCAAAATACTGACGCAAAGCTAAATTAGGCGTCTTTTTCTTTGATAGAAGATAATGAAACAAAAAAGCACAGTAGAAGTTAACGGAACAGTAACTCAAGCTCTTCCAAATACAATGTTTAGGATTGAATTGGAGGGTGGAAAGTTGATTTTGGCTACTCTTACAGGGAGGATGCGAAGGGCCTATGTCAGAATTTTCCCGGGGGACAGGGTTAAAATTGAGATGACACCGTACGACGAAGATAGAGGGAGAATAATTTTTAAATATTAAAATTATAAGCAAAGCTTGTAATATGCTATTTGTATAAGAATTAAGAATAAAGAATATTATGAAAGTTCAAAGCTCAATTGGTCCAAGATGTAAGGATTGCAAAATTGTTAAACGCGCAGGCGTTTTGTATGTTGTTTGCAAGAACCCTCGTCATAAACAGCGTCAGGGTTAAGTGTTGGGAAAGACAGAAGGGGCAAAGCCTCTTCTGAAAATGTATTATGGCACGTATCGCAGGAATTGATTTACAAGATAAGTGGAAAGTAGATTTTGCTCTAACTAAAATTAAGGGCTTGGGTTGGTCGTTGTCTAAAGAGATAATGAAAGCAGCTAAAATTGATGAAAAGCAAAGAGTTTCAGATTTAACAGCCGATCAAATAGCTAAAATTACAGCTAAAATCGAAGAATATACAGTAGAAGGAGATTTAGTTCGTGCGGTTAGGGCCAACGTTCAAAGACTACAAGTAATAGGATCATATCGCGGACTGAGACATTCAAAAAATCTTCCTTCCCGAGGACAAAGGACAAAGACAAACGCTCGTACAAAACGCGGTAAAAGAAAGACTGTTGGAGCCTTTAAGAAAGAAATGCTTTCAAAAATGACAACAGCCAAGACTGAAGACGCAAAAAAAGGTAAATAAAGATGGCTACTAAAATTAAAAAAACCAAAGATATTAAGATTAAAAATACAAAATCAAAAAACGTTAGAAAAGACGTTGGTCTTGGAAAAGTTTATGTTTCAGCATCTTTTAACAATACTTTAGTTACCATTACAAATGCTGGTGGCGAGACTTTAGCATGGAGTTCATCTGGCGCAGTTGGTTTTAAAGGTACAAGGCGCGCAACCCCTTACGCCGCGACCACAGCGGTTGAGAAAGCCATTGGAAGAGCAAAAACAGAATTTGGAGTAGATGAAGTTGAAATTTACGTTAAAGGCCCAGGGCCAGGTAGGGACGCAACACTCCGTGCGATAAAAGGAACAGGAATCAAAATTTCTTTAATAGCGGACGTTACACCGGTTCCACACAACGGACCAAGACCTAAAAAGAAACGCAGAGTTTAATCACAAATAAAATAATATGGCAAAATATATAGGACCAAAAGACAGACTAAGTAGACGCGAAGGATTTGATTTGTTCGGTGCTGGGGATAAAATGACCAGGCTTCAAACCCCACCCGGGGTACATGGACCAAAAGGTACTCGTGGAGGTTCCCAATATGGTAAACAGCTCAGAGAAAAACAAAAAGTTAAGAGGCTTTACGGAATTTTAGAAAAACAATTTAGAAAATATGCTGAAGTTGCCATGAAGAGTAAAGGAAACACCGGGGAGGTTCTTTTAACATCCCTTGAAAAGCGTTTAGACAACGTTGTTTTTAGACTTGGATTTGCCCCAAGTAGGCCTGCAGCCCGCCAATTAGTCTCACACAGACACATTTTAGTTAATGGTAAAAAAGTTAACATTCCGTCATACAAACTTACAATCGGCGACACTGTTTCGGTTGACGCAAAAGGTTTGGCAATTCCGGAGGTCAAAACAACATTAGAAGACATTGAAGTCAAAATTCCTGCCTGGTTAGAGAGAAAAGCAGCAGTTGGAAAGTTTGCAAAAGAACCAAAAAGAGAAGATATAACTGAGGCTATAACTGAACAGGATATAGTAGAGTTTTACTCACGCTAAGCATCTTGTGGGAGCCAAGAATTTCATAGATTCTTACTCAAGATAACGCCGGGTTTTTGGCCAAAACTTTAGGTGTTGAAATATGATCGAGGCCGAGATATAATACAAACCATGTCTGATCCAATGTTCGAAATCAAAGAAGAAAAAAGTGAGGCTAATTATGGGAAATTCATAATCTCTCCTTTGGAGCAAGGTTATGGTCTTACAATTGGAAACTCAATCAGGCGCGTTCTTTTGACCTCCCTTCCTGGATTTGCAGTTACTTCAGTAAAAATTTCTGGTGTTAAGCATCAATTCTCAACTCTTGTTGGAATGAAAGAAGATGTAGTTGAATTTGTCTTAAATCTTAAGAAAGTTAGATTCTTGGGAAATTCTGACAAGGGTGTAAAAGCAACTTTGGAAGTAAATAAATCTGGAGAATTCATGGCTAGCGACATTAAAGTTTCTGGAGGCCTAAAAGTAGCCAACCCCGAACTTGTTTTGGGAACTTTAAACAAAGGCACAAAGCTCTCAGCTGAAATGACAGTCGAAAAAGGTGTTGGTTATTCTCCAGCCGAGGAAAGAAGTGCTGAAACAATTGGTTTAATTCCGGTTGACGCATCTTTCTCCCCAGTTAAAAGAGTAAGCTACAAAATTGAGGAAACACGTGTTGGTCGCCTTACAAACTACGACAAATTAATTTTGGAAGTTTGGACAGATGGCACAATGGCTCCAAATGATGCATTAGTTGAGTCTGCCAAAACACTTGTTTCATACTTTACTCAAGTAGTTAATCCAAAGAAAGTTGAAAAGAAAGCAGAAGTAGTTAAAGATGACCTTGGCCTTGTCGGTAAACTTTCAGTCGAGGAAGTTGGACTTCCAACTCGTGTTGCAAATGCACTAGCTAAAGCAGGATTTGAAACCGTAGAAGAGCTAGCTAATGCACGAAAAGGAGATTTGGTAAAAGTCAGAAACTTGGGAGAAAAATCCCTCAAAATTATTGCTGCTGCACTCGGTACTAAAGGTGTCGAGTTTCTTGCAATCAAAGAGTAAACACCATGAACAAGAAAGTATTCGGTAGAAAACTTTCCAGGTCACGTCCCGCTAGAGAGGCTCTATTTTCTTCTTTAAGCAGGTCCATGATACTAACTGGAAAAATTAACACCACCCGCGCAAAAGCCAAGGCGGTTATTCCTGATGTCGAAAAACTAGTAACACTTTCTAAAAAAGGCGACCTTAGTGCCAGAAGAAGAGCTTTGAGCATGCTTAATAATGCAGATGACGCAATAGAAGCATTATTTGGCAGAGTAGCTACAGCTTTTGCAAACAGACAATCAGGGTTTACCAGACTGATTTCACTTCCAAGAAGAAAAGGTGACAATGCACAACTCGTCAGAATAGAATGGACTGAGGCTGTAGACAACAGTCCACAGACTACAGCTGATAGTAAAACAAAAAAGGAAGAAAAGACAAAGAAAACAAACAAGAAAGTGAAGAAAATAGTTGAAGAGAAGGCTGTAAAAAAAGCAGTAGACCGTGGTCTGTAGTCAATAAGCTATGACAAAAACATATCAACCAAGCGCAAAAGACATTAAAAGAAGCTGGCATTTAATTGATGCCAAAGATAAAATTTTAGGCCGTGTTGCATCAGACGTTGCTGAACTTTTGATGGGTAAAGGCAAAACCAGTTTTAGCAGGCACTTAGATTCCGGCGACAATGTAGTTGTTATTAATGCAGAAAAAATCGTTATTACAGGCAATAAAGCTAAGCAAAAAGTTTATATTACGCATTCTGGTTACCCAGGCGGATTTAAATCCAAGAAATATGCTAAAGTTTTGGAGATTCACCCAGAAAGAATTTTAGAACATGCAATTAAAGGAATGTTACCTGATAACAAATTACAGGCTCCAAGAATGGCCAGACTTAATGTTATAGTAGGTGAGGAGCACAAGTTTAACGACAAATTTACAAATGAAAACTAAAAAAATCGATTACATTTATGCAGTAGGAAGACGAAAAGAGTCCTCAGCCCGCGTCAGACTTTATCGTGGAAAAGGAGAAAACACTGTAAACGGCCAACCTGCAAACAAATATTTTGAAGGAGCAGTTGCTTTAAAAATGCTTACCAAACCTTTTGGCGCAACAGAAACTTCTGATAAATATTATTTTTCAGGACGCGTAGTTGGAGGAGGAAAAGAAGGGCAATTGGCAGCTATTATTTTAGGCTTATCCCGAGCTTTGGTTAAGATTTCCCCAGAAAAAAACAGAATAGTTTTAAGAAAAGCTTCTTTGTTAACTCGTGACGCTAGAACCCGTGAGCGCAGAATGGTAGGAATGGGCGGAAAAGCCCGACGCAAAAAGCAATCTCCAAAACGTTAAAGATTTGCTTCTATTTTTTTCAATATCTCGCTAGAATGTGTGACAGTTTTACTTTTATCTGGTATAAATTTTATTCCAAGTTTTTTGGCAAAATTTCTTTTTTCCTTCCAAAGTCCATCGCAGTTAATGCTTGTTAATATATGTGTCGGATTTATCTTCCTAACCATATTTTCTAAAAAGGTGAAAGACGTATTGTCCCCATGTTTAAAAACTTTCGTAATTTGAAAAATATAATCTACAGATGACAATTCGGATAAGAAGTTGCTTCTTCTTTTGTAGCTGTTTATAGGTCTTGGTTCCCCTTTAGTGTTTTTAATAGTTTGATCGTTATCTAAACCTACGATAAGTAAATCTACATTTTTTTTTGCAAATTGAAAAAGGTGAATATGACCCATGTGGAGTATGTCAAAACTTCCTAAAATTAAACCTACCGTCTTTTTATTACTCTTTGTCTTTTTTGAAAGCTCTGCAATTCTTTTTAATGAAGCTACTTTCTTCATGACTCGATTCTAACATATATGGTAAGCGGAGATCCAAGTACTAAGATTAAGCGATACTTGAGCGAAGTCGAATGGACAGTTTTCAATGAGACAAATCTCAACATTTTTAGTATAATTCGACCATGGAAACTAGGCGTGATAGATCTGTCGTAGAAACAAAAGAAGTTAAACCAATTACTTTAGAACAAACATGTGTTGTGGGAAGCGTATTCTTCAAAGATTACGAAGTGCCTGGTTCAGAAGGTGATATTCGTGGACGTGAAGCTATCAACTCAATTGTCCAAGCTGCAAAAAAAGGTTGTAAAATAGCGTTTATTATTGATCCCAAAACAGATCAAAAATTTGTAGACAATCTAAAAGAAGAGTTGTCAACCCTTGGTGATAAAGCCGAAAATATAGTTTGGGATTTCCAAGATAAAGAAGGATACAGTCAATCAAGGAGAGAGGCGATACTACTTGCCAGATCAAAATATCCAGACACAAAGGCGTTCATAATGCAGGAAATTGAAAAAGACCTTACAGAGTATTATGAACCGTTTTTGGAAACTTTGTCTGATGACAGGGCATTAGTAATGATGAATAGAGGAATAAATGTTCCGTACAATCTGAATCCTTGGCAGAATGTTGATCATATTAATGCAAATTTACCAGGTTCTCAATTTTGGGGAGAAAGAAACCAAAATCTCAAAATGGCTCGTCAAGAGGAGGCATTTGGATTGACAGATAAAAAAATAGGAAACCACTTTTGGGACAGATTGAATGGTACAAGAGTTGTTCGAAATGAGGAAATGAGTATTGGAGGAGTAAAAATAAATCCAAGTGACCTAATGCTTTTAAGGTATGAATATTCAGATGGATATGATGAGGAAGACAGAAAATATAAGATGGATACATATTCGGCTGCAGTTTACAATTTAATTCCAATTCTGGAGGCGTTGGGTGGAGAACGACAAATATCGGAGACCTCTGTGCAATACTTACACGCTGAAGAGCAGAGGAAACAGGAAGAAGGGGACACCAAATATAGAGAGAAAAGGATTAGCCAAAAGAAGGACTTACCTTCCATTAATTTTGATATGGTGCTAAATATCAAAGAATGGCAAGAGCAAGGTAAGTGGCCACAAGTTTTGGTGGATGCGCTAAAAGGTGACAAAAAATTAGAAATAAAACACTTTAACGAAGACGAGTTTTACTACGGGTACATGACTTGAGTTGCTTAGTTAATTTAAAATCGGAGATTAGTTTACGATCCTCCTCGCGGCTTGATGTTTATCGAAAGCCGAAACAAAGCGAGGTAAGACATATGAAATGTCTGGATTTCATATTGGCATAATACGGGGTGTAGTTTTAGCCAGTAGGCGAAACGAAATCACGTAGCAACGGGGTGTAGTTTACCGGTAGAATGGGCGCATGGGGTGCGTCTGGACTGAGTTCAATTCTCAGCACCCCGACAAAATAAAAATTCCACTTGACTTCGGGTTTTGTTTGAGACATTATGTACTTGTATTTAATTACTATAATTGTTAAAACAATAAACCAATGGCAAAAACTAAAAAACCAGAAACAGAAGCTCCAGTAAAACAAGAAGGCAAATCCGAAAAATTAGCAGCTATCCGCTTGGCAATGGACCAAATAGAAAAACAATATGGTAAGGGAAGTATTATGCGCCTTGGGGGAGATTCGGGTGAAAAATATAAAATTGATGTGATTTCAACCGGAACAATTGCTGTTGACCTTGCGCTTGGAGTTGGGGGATTCCCTAGAGGACGCATAATAGAAATTTATGGTCCAGAAGCTTCGGGTAAAACCACACTGGCTCTCTCCGTTGTAGCAGAAGCACAAAAACTAGGCGGTCAGTGTGCATTTGTTGATGCTGAACATGCCCTAGACCCAGTTCGCGCTGAAATATTGGGAGTAGACCTTGATAATCTTTTAATGAGCCAGCCAGATACTGGGGAGCAAGCTTTGGAAATTACAGAAACCCTAATCCGCTCCGGAGCAATTGATGTTGTGGTTGTAGACTCAGTCGCAGCACTTGTTCCACGAGCAGAATTGGAAGGCGATATGGGGGATGCTGCAATGGGTGCACAAGCTAGACTTATGAGCCAAGCTTTAAGAAAGCTTACAGGTGCAATTAGTAAATCAAAAACTGTTTTAATTTTTACCAATCAACTCAGGCAAAAAATCGGAGTCATGTTTGGTAACCCAGAAACTACTCCTGGTGGACTTGCACTTAAGTTTTACTCATCGGTTAGGATTGATTTAAGAAGAATTGAAGTCCTTAAAGACGGTGAAAAAGTAATTGGGTCAAGGCACAGAGCTCGCATAGTCAAAAATAAAGTTGCACCTCCCCTCCGTGTAGCCGAGTTTGACATAATGGAGTCAGAAGGAATTAGTAAAAGTGGTGGACTGTTGGACGTTGGACTAGAACTTGGAATATTTGGGAAAAGCGGATCATTCTTTAATTACGAAGGCAAACCTATAGCGCAAGGAAAGGAAGCGGCAAAATTATATCTTCGTGATAATCCAAAAGTGGCTGATGAGATTGACAAAAAAATTAGAGAAATAATGACTTCCGGCAAGCCCCTTCCTAAAGAAATTGGAGAAGTAGCTTCTGAAGAGGAATAAAATTAAGGAGTAATTTTAATCACTGATTTGTTGGAATAATTTTCCCCGTGTTTCAAATCCTCAACTTCAATTTTTGAATTTAATCTTAATCGGTTTAATTCATTTTGAAGATCTCTGAGCAAACTTCTTGCAACGCCACCAGCATATGAATTTTCACCCACCTCGACTTTAATTTCTACACCCTTTCCTTGTGACAAATTTCCAATTGCTAAGGTTTGTAGTTTTGTTACATCCAACGATTTCTGCGCAACATTAAAGGAGGCGACATCTTCACCTTCTGATTCGACACTTATCCTATATGGCATATGCCTGGTAGTATACTACTACTGAAGTATAAATCAATAAATGCCAATAATTACATCAATAAAATCCCAAAAAAGCAAAAAGCGGGTGAATATTTACTTAGATGATGAGCAAAGCTCGCCACTCCGTGGTAAATTTGGTTTTGGTATCGATCTAGACAATTTTATTAAATTGGGATTAAGGGTTGGTCAAGAACTAACACAAGAAAGGTTAGAAGAAATTGTTAAAAAAGCTGAATTCCAAAAATTTTTGGATAAACTTTTAATGTTTGCAACCCTTCGTCCAAGATCGGAAAAAGAAGTTCGAGACTATTTTCGCCGAAAAGAAGTACACGTTAGTATGCACGAGGAACTGACTGAAAAACTTAGGCATTTTGAACTTTTGGATGATCTCAAATTTGCTAAATGGTGGATTGATCAAAGAATGCAGTTTAAGCCCAAGTCCAAAAGAATAATAATTCAGGAACTAAGGATAAAAGGAATTAGTCAAAACAACATTGACGATGCTTTTGGCGAAACTGTAATTGATGAGGAAAAATTGGCAAGAGAATTAATCGAGAAAAAAAGTTACAAATGGAAAAATTTGGAATCTCGCTCTGCGAGACAAAAAATGTCGCAATATCTAGCAGGGAAAGGATTTAATTGGGATATTATTAAAAAAGTAGTATAATCGTCCTCAAATGAGTAGGGTAGATGATGAACCACAAACAACAAAAGTTTTTTCAATTGACTTTTGGAGTGCTCAAAAAATAGCCGAAGAACTACATAGAAACATATTAATTGCCGAAAACGAAGCGATCGGAGAATATAATCTTATTACTGGTGCCCGCATAAAACCAATCCGTGAAGTTTCGGTTGAAGAAGTGGATCGAAAAGTAGTATAATCACCTTCAGAGTCAAACCACTGGTCTGTAAGACCTATGGTCTGGAAGAGAAAATGGTTAAAAGCGCCTCAAAAACAGCAACTTTTGCCACAAACCTAATCGCGTAAGCGTGAACACTTTAAGGTTTGCTTCTTCAGGCTCACACACAAATATGACCGCACAAGACGAATACAAAGCAAAACTAGCCAGTGTCTCCAAAATGACCATAGATGAGGCTAAAAAGGCCTTACTCGACGAAGTTCAAAAGGACCTAACAGGCGAAATTGCCAAGAAAATTAGGCAAGCTGAAGAGAAAATCAAAGAGGAAGCCAACGAAAAAGCACAAGACATTATCCTTGACGCTATGAAGCATGGCGCTACCCAATATACAGCAGAATACACGGTTTCTTCTATCACCGTTCCAAACGAAGACATTAAGGGTGGAATTATTGGTGCAGGGGGCCGTAATATCCGTACCTTTGAAAAAGAAGCTGGGGTGGAGATTGAAATTGACGAAACAAATGAAATCCGTATTTCCTCATTCGACTCAGTAAGGCGCGAAATTGCAAAACGAGCACTAGAGATTCTTGTCAAAGACGCCAGAATTCAGCCCAGCCGCATTGAGGAAGTAATAAGACAAACCAAAGCTGCAATGGAGGATGTGTTACTTGAAGAAGGGAAGAAAATTACACACGAGTGTGGAGTTTATAATTTGCCCGTAGAGCTAATGAAATTAATTGGAAGGTTTAGATTTAGAACCAGCTACGGACAAAATCTTGGAATACATACAATTGAAGAAACCAAAATGGGTGTTGCTATTGCCCAAGAAATCGGCGCAAATGCAGACATTGTACGTTTGGGTTGTTTACTTCACGACGTAGGTAAAATCGTAACTGACGAGGAGGGAAACCATATAGAGCTTGGAGTAAATCTTCTTAAAAAATACGGAATTCCAAAAGAAGTTGTTGCTTGTGTAGCTGAGCATCATGAAGATAAACCATTTTCCAGCAACGAAAGCGTAATAGTCTGGATGGCAGATGCAATTAGCGGAAGCCGCCCAGGAGCACGCTACGAACCACACGAAGGCTATGTTAAACGCATGACCAAGATAGAGGAAATTGCAAAAAGTTTCCCAGGAATTGAGGCAGTATATGCTTTCCAAGCAGGACGTGATGTACGCGTAATAGTTAATCCAGATGAAGTTGATGATGACAAATTAACTGTTCTTGCACACGACATTGCGCGTAAGTTAGAAAAAGAAGCAGAATATGCAGGTCAAATTAAAGTTTCTGCAATAAGAGAAGTTAGGGCTACAGAAACAACTAGCGCCAAATAATCACCTTCATTAAAATTTTGTTGGATAAGCATTTTCTTGACATTATCAAATTAATGCCGTATTCTTGACCCTAATATGACAAAAGCTGAGGTTGTTGACCAAGTTGCTCGAAAAGCACATTTAACTAAAAAATCCGCAGAAGAATGTATAGAAGTATTTTTAGATGAAGTTGGTAGAATACTAGCTAAAGGCGAAAAAGTTGTTTTATCTGGATTTGGAACATTCAGAGTCATTTCAATGAAAGGTAAGACGGTTAAAATTCCAAATACAGAAAAATTAGTAACCATTAAGTCTCACAGATCTCCACGTTTTACTCCAGGTAAAAAACTTAAGCGACAGGTAAGTCGCTAAATTGACCTAATTGTTCTAATTGCTCTAATTTCTAAATAAATCCCAATTGGAACTTGGATCTTGTTTAGGTTAATTAGAATAATTAGAAATTAGAAATTCCCAAGTGTTATACTTGGGTTATGGACAAGGCTATTATTGTTGATCATTTAGTTAAAAATTTTGAAGTTAATCAAAAAGAACCAGGGCTTATTGGTGCTTTTAAATCAATCCTTTCTCCAAAGAAAAAACAGGTTCATGCTTTGCGTGGGGTTTCTTTTACAATTCAACCAGGAGAGCTAATTGGCTTTATTGGTCCAAATGGTGCGGGTAAGACTACAACACTAAAAACGCTGTCTGGACTACTCTATCCAACTTCAGGGTTTATAGAAGTTTTAGAATATGATCCCTGGGAAAGAAAACCTGAATTTTTACGGAGTATCTCCCTTGTAATGGGGCAAAAAAATCAACTTTGGTGGGATTTACCAGCCAGGGAGACTTTTGAACTTAATCGCGCGATTTATGAAATTCCGAAACGGGAGTATGAAGAGAGTCTTAATGAACTTGTAAGTTTATTGGAAGTTGAAAAATTGATTGACACCCCAGTTCGCAAGTTATCTTTAGGTCAAAGAATGAAAATGGAACTGATAGCAGCGCTTATTCATAAGCCCAAGGTCTTGTTTTTGGATGAACCCACAATTGGACTTGATCTTATAGCTCAGCAAAAAGTAAGAGATTTTATCTTCGCCTACAATCGCAAATATAACGCCACAATTATTCTTACTTCACACAATATGGATGACTTAATTGATTTGGCGCGCCGCGTAATAGTTATCGATGAAGGCAAAATATTGTTTGATGGAGCTTTTGAAGAATTAACAAATAAATTTGCAAAAGAGAAAATTATAAAAGCAACGTTATCAAAAGAATATCCGGTTGAGGATTTTGAAAAAATTGGCAAAGTTAAAAAACTTGCGTTTCCGCAAGTTACGATTTCAGTTCCTAGGTCGGCAACTGCAGTTGCCGCAGCGGAGCTATTGCAAAATTTTCCGGTTGAAGATTTAACAATTGAGGAAGTGTCAATCGAAGAAGTAATTCGCAAAGTTTTTAAAGGCGAGCTTCACAAAAACAGATGAATAAGTATTGGCAGATTTTTAAAATTTCACTTACCCAGGAACTTGCATATCGCCTAAATTTTATTATGTGGAGACTCCGTAATATTATTCAAATTTTGGTATTCTTTTTTCTTTGGGACGCGGTTTTTTTAGGTACCAACCAAATTTTTGGCTACACCAGAATCCAAATATTTACATATGCCTTTGTGTTAATTATTGTGCGCGCAATTATTTTTTCTATTAGATCAAACGATATTGCAGGGCAAGTTGCTAACGGGGAATTAACTAACATGCTCCTTAAACCCATTAATTATTTTAAATATTGGATTACAAGGGATTTCGCTTACAAATTTTTAAATATTATTTTTGGAATTGTGGAAGTTTTTGGTCTAATTTTAATTTTAAAACCAAATATATTTTTACAAACTAACCCATTTTATTTCATCGCTTTTATTGCATCTTTAATAATTGCTATTTTTATATATTTTATAATTTTATCTATCGCAAGTTTCGTGCCGTTTTGGGTTCCGGAAATAGCATGGGGAGCACAATTTTTAACCCTCACAATTGTTGAATTTTTGTCGGGCGCCTCATTCCCAATTGATGTTTTTCCAAATTATATTTATCAGTTTTTAAGGTTCACCCCATTACCATATTTAATTTTTATCCCGATCAAAATATATTTAGGCAACTTTAGTTATTCTCTTGTATTTCAAAGTTTAGTGATCGGCATAATTTGGGTATTTATTTTATGGAGAATCTCAAATGAAGTTTGGAAGAGGGGATTAAAAGTATATGAAGGAGTAGGAAGATGATTTTTAAGAAAATTAAATATTATTTTAAGATATGGCTTCTAATGGCAAAGAACGCTTTAATGGGCTGGTCTGTAAACCGTAATGTCTTTTTAGTTTTTTTGTTAGGTAAAACCATTAGATATTTTTCCTATTTTGGTTTTTTATACTTTTTAGTTAGGGGTTCAAATGGTTTTTTAGGTTATAACCAAAATCAAGTTCTATTCATTACAGCAACATATATTTTTATAGATACTGTTGCCCAATTCTTTTTTAGAAGTGTTTATACATTTAGGTCAATTGTTGTGTCAGGTGACTTAGATTTAATTTTAATTAAACCGGTTAACGCCCTGTTTAGAGTTTTGTTAGGTGGTCCCGACCCAATTGATTTTGTTACAATCCCCCCAATTCTATTTGTTGTTATTTGGATTGGAAGTTTAATGCACCCAACTACACTTCAAGTTTTGTTATATATATTATTACTTATAAATGGACTCCTAATTTCAGCCGCATTCCATATAGTTGTGTTAAGTATTGGGGTTATTACTTTAGAAGTTGATTACCTTGTTATGGTTTATAGGGATTTGTCTTCCATGGGAAGGTTCCCAATAGATATTTACAAGCAACCCTTAAAGGGAATTTTAACTTTTGTAGTTCCCATTGGGCTAATGGTCTCAGTTCCTGCAAAAGCATTTAGCGGACTCTTGAGTCCAATAAGTTTTGTTGGAACAATCGCTATCGGAATCATAGTTTTTATTCTCTCGCTAAAATTTTGGAATTATGCACTAACAAAGTATACTAGCGCCAGCAGTTAATAATAAATGATGGAATCATCAATACATTTAGGTAGCAGTCGGTTGTTAATAAGCTCCTCATTGGGAAGTGAGTTTGCTGGCCTTTTAGAGCAAGATGAACAAATCGAAGTTTCTGATTCTAAATTGTTTGACAGAATTAAGGCCGCAGTAAATAAACTACAGAGAGGAAAACATTTTATAGAAAACTTTCCTTCGAATGAGAGTGGTAAGTTAATTGCAAAGACATTAAGGAATGTTTCATTTGATCCAAATTTAATTCTTGGTGTAAATATTTCAAAAATAGAAGAGCCAGATGCAAAAAAATCCTTGGCGGTAATTGAAAAAAGTTTGGGATTGCCTGACGGATCAGGCGCAAGTGCAGTGGGCGACAGAATGGTTGGAAGAGATTTTTGCGTAGTAGTACTAGGGTTAAAAAGTCTTTCTGATGATGAAAAACCAAAAATGTTTAGTTTTCTTAAAAAGATTTCATCATCAGCTGGTGTATTCGTCACTGATTAAAATGAACAAGATCCTTATAATTTGCGGGCCAACAGCAACCGGAAAAACTTCATTAGCAATTGTCCTTGCCAAAAAATTTAACGGAGAAATAATTTCTGCCGACTCACGTCAGGTGTATGTAGGAATGGATATAGGAACCGGTAAAGAATGGGGAGACGCAACTATTTGGGGTTACGATTTAGTAAGTCCTAAAAAAGAATTTAGCGTGGCGCATTTCATCAAATTTGCCAGAAAAAAGATTGAAGATATTGAAATAAGAAAAAAACTTCCAATTATTGTTGGTGGAACTGGGCTTTACATCAAGGCGCTTGTAGACGGAATTCCCACAATCGAAGTCCCGATAAATAACAGCCTTCGCAAAAACCTTTCTACAAAGGGTACAGATGAGCTGTATGAAAAACTATCCCAGATGGATTCAGTTAAAGCGGCTTCATTAAACTCCTCCGACCGAAAAAACCCAAGACGTTTAATAAGGGGAATTGAGATAGCAAATTATAAATTACATCACGGAGATTTTTCTGAAAAAGAAACAACCACTCAATCGGAAATATTATTTATTGGGCTAACAACAGACAAAAATGTAATGGAAAAAAAGATTGAAACAAGAGTTGATGAAAGAGTCAAAGCCGGGATTAAAAATGAAATTACAACGTTGCTAAAAAATGGAGTTGATTGGGGTGATCAATCTATGGCTTCAATCGGGTATAGACAATGGCGGGATTTTTTTGAAGGGGAAGTTGAGGAGAGTGTGGTAATTGAGGAATGGAAAAAGGATGAACGGAAATATGTTAAGCGCCAAACTACATGGTTTAAAAAGGATGGCCGTATTGTGTGGTTTGATGTTTCAGATAATAATTATACAAAGAGGGTAGAAAAATTGGTTGAAAAGTGGTATTCTTCAGGTAATAATTAAATGCCAAGGAAAGTTGAAATTTCGCACAAAACCATAATTTTTACAGTACTGTTTCTTCTTTTTTTGTGGTTCCTTTTTTATATAAAAGACATTTTGCTCGAACTTTTTGTGGCCATCCTTTTGATGACTGTCCTGCAACCCTTGGTCAATCTTTTTACAAAAATTAGAATTCCAAGGGCACTATCTGTTTTTTTGTCTTACATTATAGTTTTTGGTCTTTTGGGGGGAGTAATTGCGCTTATAATTCCTACCCTTGTTGATCAAACTACAAGTTTTGTTAATGCACTACCACTTTACTTTTCTAATTTAGGAATGTCCTCTTATGTTAATGCAGATGTGGCTCGTGATTTTTTAAATAGGCTGGGAAGCTTGCCTGGGGAAGTTTTCAAGTTCACAGTCTCGGTATTTACCAATATTGCCTCAGTCTTGACGGTTCTGGTTTTCACTTTTTATATGCTTCTATCAAGAAATAAATTGGAGGATCAGCTGGGTTTCTTGTTTGGAGAAGATAATAAAAGAAAATTGGGATTTTTGATTAACGATTTGGAGGCAAGGCTTGGGGGTTGGGCCAGGGGACAATTTACTTTAATGTTTTTAGTTGGCCTTGCAACCTATATTGGACTTTTGGTTGTTGGAATTCCTTTCGCCCTTCCACTGGCCATTTTGGCGGGTCTACTTGAGATTATTCCATACTTGGGGCCGGTTGTAGCCGCAATTCCTTCTATAATCATTGGTTTTGGCATTTCACCTGTCCTTGGTGCAATGACTGCAGGGGTGGCAATTATTATTCAACAGCTCGAAAATTATGTTTTAGTTCCAAAAGTTATGGAAAAGTCGGTTGGAGTTTCCCCGATTGTTACACTTGTGGCCTTGGCAATTGGGGCAAGATTTTTAGGAATTGTTGGAATGATAATTTCTATCCCCACAGTAATCGCACTTCAAGTCATCTTCAAACACTTTGTATTCAAGAAAGAGTAAGTCATTAAAAACCACCGGGCACAAAAATACCCGCATGAAGCGGGTACCTTTGTACTCTGGAAAGTAGTAAGCCAGGTTCTGTTTCTCGACGATCATCCATCTTTCGACGAATCCCGAAGGATTCGCCAAACCTGACAAGGTTTGCTTATCGAATGACAAGCTATGCTTATCTGGTGCCCTCGAACTTTGGAACGTAATTTGGCTTTCGCCAAATTTTGAGAAAGCGATCTATATAACGTTCCTTTCGGAGGTTGCAGCGGGAGGGGGTTACCTCTTTTCACTCGTTTCCTCCGTACCTTTAGGGTAGGAGGATCGACATAGTCTCTGTGGCCCGATCCGGCGCTTGTGCGCTCCAGCTTGCGCTGGACACCCTGCTTTCTGCTGCCTGGACTTTCCTCCAGGTACCGTATGGCACCTGGCGATCATCCTCTCTCCAGAGTGAAGCCATTATACCACTGTCTACCTAGTTTTTCACCATTTAAGAGTGTGATATTGTTAATTATGTTAGCCAAAATTACTTCAGGTACTACTGTTGGGCTCACAGCAACTCTAGTTGATGTAGAAGTAGATATCGCAGAACAAGGGCTACCAAGCTTCACAATAGTTGGCCTTCCGGATAAAGCTGTGGAGGAATCAAAAGAACGCGTACGAAGTGCCATCAAAAACTCAGGTGCGGATTTTCCAATCAATCGTATTACTGTTAATTTGGCCCCCGCAGACCTTCCTAAAGCTGGCCCCGCATACGACCTTCCGATTGCTTTAGGAATACTAATAGCTTCTGGCCAGATTGCACCTGAAATTAATGACTCTTTGTTTTTTGGTGAGCTCTCTTTGGATGGCAGTCTTCGGCACACAAATGGAATTTTACCAATGGCATATTTGGCAAAAGAGAAGAAATTCAAAAGAATATTTATTCCAAAAGTTAACCAAAAAGAAGCTGCGGTTATTTCCACCATCCAAGTTTTTTCAATCGAGTCGCTTTTGTCTTTGGTTCGATATTTTAATAAATCAATTGAAATTACTCCTGCTACGAAAATTGACCTCAAAAGTTTACTTGTAAAAAGTGATGCCGAGTTTGATTTCTCAGAAGTTGTAGGCCAAGAACAGGCCAAACGAGCACTGGAAATTGCAGCTGCAGGCAACCACAACGTTTTTATGAAAGGGACCCCTGGGTCGGGCAAAACAATGTTGTCCCGTGCCTTACCTGGGATCCTTCCCACACTAACGGAAGATGAAGCCTTGGAAGTAACTAAAATATATTCAATCACGGGTAATTTGCCGGAAGGCGAGGCAATTATTACAAAACGTCCATTTAGAAGTCCGCATCATACAACAAGCCGTATTGGCCTTATTGGTGGGGGAACAAACCCCATGCCTGGGGAGATCTCACTTTCCCACCGCGGAGTTTTATTTTGTGATGAATTCCCAGAATTTCCTAGACATGTATTGGAGGCTTTAAGGCAACCAATGGAGGACGGCGTTGTTACAATCTCAAGAGCTAAGGGCTCGGTTACTTACCCTGCAAAATTTCTACTGGTAGCGGCAAGTAACCCCTGCCCTTGTGGTTATTACGGAGATACCAAAAGAGCATGTACTTGCATGCCAGGGATGATTCTGAGATATCAGAAAAGAGTTTCAGGGCCAATTCTGGATAGAATTGATATTCATTTAGATATTCCTTCTGTTGAAACTCAAAAATTAATAAACGATGACAAAGCCAAAAGTGAAACTTCTAAAGTTATCCAAAAAAGAGTTCAAAATGCACGAAACATTCAAATTAAAAGATTTAAAGGAACTGGCATCAACTCTAATGCAGAAATGGCAACTCGCGATGTTAAGAATTTTTGTGAATTGTCCGACGATTGCCGTCAGATAATGACAGGCGCGGTTGCAACCATGGATCTTTCTGCCCGTAGCTACTTTAAAGTGATTAAAATAAGTAGAACAATTGCAGATTTGGCAGGGGACAAAAATATTTCAGTAATTCATATTGCTGAAGCTTTGCAATATCGGCCAAAGCTTGAAGAGTAGATACACTACGGGGTAAAATACCCCCATGAGGTATACGGAAAAGATTGCAAAAGTTTTAGGTGGGGGAATTTTAGTTTTTGCATTTGCTTTAGTTACCTTGACGGCACTTTTGACTGGATATATAAAAGGATTTCAGGTCGGAGTAACAGAAACACAAAAAGTTTATGAGCAGAAAGTTTATAATCAAGCAGCTTCTTCAACCACTAAACCTGTTGCAACAATAACACCAAAGCCGGTAATTAAACCTTCAACACCAAAACCTGCTCCAGCATCCTCCTTGAGCGGCCCAACTCTTTGGGATGCAGTCAACAAAAGAAGAGTGGAATTTGGAGTAAATCCGCTTAAACAAAGGGACGAGCTTTGCACAATTGCATCCATTCGTTTGAATCAACTTTTAGATAGAGGTTCGTTGGATGGTCATGAAGGATTTGCCAAGCTTCCAACTGATAGACCGGATCTTAAATGGATTTTTGAGAAATATAACATTAGTGAATTTTTGGTTAGTGGGGCAACCTCAGCTTCTGACGCCGTTGCACTTTGGGAAAATTCATTGGGGCATAAAAAATTATTATCAGGCGGGGAATATTCATTTGGCTGTATCTATGCTCAGAATGGCTTTGGCGTGGCAATAGCTGCCTACTAAATAAGCTTTTCCTCCTTCAAAAATTCCTCCAACTTTTTCTTTGATGTAAATTGTCGACCTATTGAGACAAATAATTTATTAATATCTGGCCAGTATTTTTTCGGCAGAATTTTAATTAATTCTTTTTCAGTTTGCTCAGGGGTTTTTGTTTTTACCCAACCTAAGAGATTTGTAATCCTGTGAACATGAGTGTCTACCGCAATTGCAGGAATGCCAAAAGCTCTATTCAAAACTAAGTTTGCGGTTTTTCTGCCCACGCCGGGAAGTTTCATTAATTCCTCGCGTGTTTTCGGGACTATTTTAATCATACCCGTCAGCTTTTTAAGATGTCTGGCCTTTGTTTTATAAAAACCAACGGGATATATAAGCTTTGCAATTTCTAGTTCATCTAACTTTCCTAATTGTTCTAAATTTGGAGCAACTTTAAACAATCTTTTTGAAGCTGAGAGTGTTGTGTCGTCGTTGGTTCGTGATGACATTAAGGTCGAGACAAGTGTCTTGTATGGGTTATCTCCAAATACTTCCAAGGGGACTAGTACATAATTCTTTTTGAAGACTTTAAATACTTGGGGAAAATTCATATTTTTGACTCGTGAACACAAAAGGGGCCGGTCGTACCGGTGCCCTTCTGCTTTAAGAATATTCAAAATTGAAAGCTTACTTGCCTCCGATCTTAAACATGGTTGTGCCGCAAACTTCACAAACAGCTTTTGTAGCTTTCTTACCATTCTTCATGGTAACTTCTTGTGCATCTTTACCTTCTCTCTTTGCGCGACATTTAACACAGTACATCATAATGATTCACCCCCCTTCGTCAGGACAGAAAAAATTCTGTAGGACAAATTATTATTTAAAACTTGTTCCTGGCTAAGTATATCACTAGCTCCAGAATCAAGATGAGGCTGACTAAGATAAGGCTTTTTATAATATCTTTTTTAATAGGACGGCTAGTTAACTCTTTTGCCAATAGATCGGCTTTTTTAGAGTTCTTAGCTTCATATACATTGCTTTTATTCTTTGATTCTAATTCCCCCTTGACACCAGCTTCACGCGGCTTCCAAGAGACCAAAAAACCATAGTGTGGATCAACTTTGTTTTTGCGTGTTCTGTGTTGTGGCATACATGCAAATCTATCTTCTTGACACAAAACTTTCAAGATGTAAAAATGACTGAGCTAAATTATTACTCGGCGAGAATGCAAACTTTTGCTCTTTATATTTTTATAATTTTTGGAATATGGCTACTTTTAACAAGTATAGTTTTATTTCGTATATGGATTCTTTTTGCAAAACTTACAAAAGGAGTTGAAGTAGTCGACCTTAAAAAAGTTTTGGAAAGAGTTTTAGAGCGTGGGAATAAAAACCAAAAAGAAATTGAGGAGGTAACAAAAAGAATTAATTGGGTTGAATCAGATGGCAAAAGTCACATTCAAAAGATTGGACTTACGAGATTTAATCCCTTTAAAGAATTAGGAGGTGACCATAGTTTTAGTTTAGCGATTTTAAATAAGGAAGATTCGGGTATAATAATAACAAGTCTTCATACAAGGGACAGGACTAGAGTGTACATGAAGGATATTAAAGGCGGCAAAAGTAGTTCAGAACTATCAGCCGATGAGAAAAAGGCACTAAATATTGCCCAAAGATGATAAATAAACTTAAAATTATGTTTAATTCTAAAAAATTTACAATAGTTGCTAGCTTTATTGGTTTATTTTTGATTTCTGTTGGGCTTTCATTATTTGTATTCTATTTAGTTTCCCCAAAAGGAGCAGCCAACTTACTTTCCGAAGTTTCTAAAAAATCCAGATTTAACTTATCTCTTCCTAAAACTGATGAGTGTCCGATCAATGGCCAGAAATACACAAAACCTGAGGCAGATGTCTGGAACACAAGACGTCCAATAGTTCAAATGATCGAAAATCATGTGGATGCGCGTCCCGAGTCAGGTCTATCTCGCGCTGATGTGGTTTATGAAGCAGTAGCCGAAGGTGGAATAACACGTTTTGTAGCAGTATTTTACTGTGGAGCAGTAGCAGAAGAAGTTGTAACAGCACCGCTGAGGAGCGCCAGGGTTTATTTTGTAAATATGGCGGCGGGTTATGGAACGCTTCCACTTTATCTTCATCAAGGCGAGGCTAACAATATTTGTAATGACTGCCCTGGTGGAACTAAATCTAAAAAACAAATTGATCCATCCGTTAACGTATTGCCACTTTTTGATAAATTAGGCTGGCAAGGGGGGAGTAAAGGAAACAAGTTGGATGGTGGGTATAATATTGGATTTCCAATTGTAGTTCGAGATCAATACCGTTTAAGTAGTACCCCAGCAGCTTGGGAGCACTCCGTTAAAGCTAATTTGGACGAAGTTTGGAAAGAGGCAGCCAAGCGTGGTTTAGTATTCAAAGATACAAGCGGTACAGCTTGGACAAAAGGATTTCGTAAATGGATTTTTCAGGATGGAAAAGCAAACACCGCGTCAGTTGCAACTGACATTAAATTTAATTTCTGGGATAGCATGGCAGGCTACGATGTTGAATGGAAGTACGACAGTGCTACAAACAGTTACAAAAGATTTAATGGCGGAAAAGAGCATATAGATTGGGATTTTGATAAACCACAACTTACAGCAAAGAATGTTATTGTGATGCTTGTAAAAGAAACAGGCCCTGTTGACCTTGAACATCACATGTTCTATGCTGTCATCGGTACTGGCAAGGCTATTATTTTTCAAAACGGCGAGGCAATAGTCGGGACTTGGACAAAGAATAGCTCAACAGATCGTGAAATATTTACAGACGATAAAGGTCAAGAAATACAAATGGTTCGCGGGCAGACCTGGATAGAGATAGTACCTGCGCAAAATAAGATTTCATATTAATAAATAACTTCCTGCCTAAGATAAAAAACAAATGGCTAATTTAGGCGATATCATAACTTCAAAAGTAAGAATAAAAATTTTGGAGCTTTTTTACTCCAATCTTAAAGAGCTTTACCATGTCAGGGGCATAGTACGCGAGATCTCAGAGGAGATTAATGCTGTAAGGAGAGAACTTACAAAATTAGAAAAAGACGGGATTTTGAAAAAAGAACCACGCGGAAATAGAGTTTACTATTTTGTGAGATCTGATCATCAATTTTTTGGAGATTTAGTTTCGATGGTAGCTAAAACCACAGGACTAGGTAAACAAATCATAGAAAATAGAAACAAAATTGGTAAAGTATCTTCAATTATGTTTTCTGGAAAACTTGTAAGGATGAAAGATAGAAAGAGAGAAGAAGATGTTGATATCCTCATAGTTGGTGATGTTGTGCTTCCGGAACTTGCTTCTATAATTAGAGCAGAGGAAAGTAAACGTGGTAAGGAAATAAATTATACCGTAATGAGCCGTGAAGAACTTGATTTTAGAAAAAAAAGGCGCGACCCATTTCTTTTGGGAATTTTAGCTGGAAGTCGCGTAATGATCATTGGGGATGAAGAAGACCTCGTCAGTTAGAAAAGTGCATATGTCTCCAATAAAAAAACTAATCTTAATTATTTTCCTGACAACAGCCGCAACTTATATTAGCCTTCCTTCAAAATTTACATTATTTGGCAAGAATATTGAAAGACCCGACCTTAATTTAAAAATTGGCAATTTTACTCTGTCTAAAAAATTTGATACACGTTTAGGGCTTGATCTTGCAGGTGGAAGCCATCTAGTTTTTGATGCTGACATGAGTAAAATTCCAGACGAGAAGAAAAAAACTGCATTAGAGGGTGTACGTAATGTAATAGACAAAAGAGTTAATCTTTTTGGAGTATCTGAACCTACGGTTCAGACTTCAAACTTTGAAGGCAAGGATAGAATTATTGTTGAGCTCCCGGGAGTGAGTGACACCAAAGAAGCAGTCGACCTAATTGGTAAAACAGCACAGTTAATTTTTTCAGAAGCAATTGAGGTCCCTGGCCTTGCAGGTGCCACTCCATCTGCACAGCTCATCCCAACAGAATTAACAGGAGCCGACCTCAAAAGTGCCTCGGTTGAGTTTGATAGCCAAACAGGTAAACCCGCAATATCTCTTTCATTTACAGACGAAGGAGGAAAAAAGTTTGAAAACATAACTGGAAGAAATATTAACAAACAGGTTTTTATTCTTTTGGATAATGAAATAGTATCAGCCCCGGTAGTTCGAGAAAAGATAATCGGTACTAGTGCTCAAATAAGTGGTACCTTCACAGTGGAAGAAGCTAAAAAACTTTCAATTCAACTTAATGCTGGGGCTCTCCCTGTTCCAATTAGTCTAGTTGAGGAAAGAACTGTAGGGGCAACACTTGGAGCCGAGTCAATTCAAAAGAGTGTAACTGCAGGAGCTGTTGGAATTGCCATGGTATGTCTTTTTATGTTTTTGTCATACGGAAGTTTAGGTTTGGTTGCAGACATCGGACTTATCATTTTCGGACTTATAACGCTTGCACTTTACAAATTAATTCCGGTTACACTGACTCTTCCCGGAATTGCGGGATTTATGCTTTCTGTAGGGATGGCGGTTGATAGTAATATCTTAATATTCGAAAGGTTTAAAGAAGAAAAACCAAAAAGAAACATTACTGATGCACTCGAAGTTTCTTTTGGGAGAGCTTGGGATTCCATCCGTGATGCCAACGTAGCGACACTTGTAACAGCATTTATTCTTGCTAATCCTTTGGACTGGAGTTTTTTGCATACTTCTGGCCCAGTTCGTGGTTTTGCAATTACGCTAGCGTTGGGAATTGCCATAAGTTTATTTACTGGACTATTCGTTAGCAGGAATTTATTAAGACTGTTTGTAAAGGAAAAAAAGGTATGAATATGAAATTAATATGATTGACTGGATGCGCTATCGCTGGCTTTATTTACTTATCTCTGGAATAGTTCTCATTTCTGGAATTTTTTCTATGGTCAAATGGGGTTTCAAGTTCGGAATCGATTTTACAGGTGGAATTGTTGCTGAGTATAAATTCCCAAATGGTGAAAGCAAAATTTTTAAATATACCCCTAAATCAAATGAAGAATCAGAAAAAATAAGGGAGGATTTTAAAAGCCAGGGTGCAACAGAGATTAGATTTGAGAACGTGGGGCCATCTATTGGACCCGAACTTATCAAAAAAACAATTATTGCACTTTCAGTATCAGCCACAGTCATACTTTTCTGGGTTGCATATCAATTCAAAAGCATTAAGTTTGGAGTTTCCGCAACTTTGGCAACTCTTCATGATTCACTTGTGCTTTTAGGAATGTTCTCGTTGTTTGGCCATTTTTTTGGAGCAGAAGTTGATTTCTTGTTCGTTACTACGGTCTTAACAATCCTATCTTTCTCGGTACACGACACGATTGTCGTTTACGACCGGATTCGTGAATCCCAAAAGAAATTTAAGGGAAATATTTATCCGAAGGACAAACTTGTTTATGATTTGGCAAATCAGGCATTGAGCGAAACAATGGTCAGGTCGCTCAACAACTCGTTCACAATCATCTTCATGCTTTTGGCATTAATCCTTATGGGCGGTGAAAGCACAAAGTGGTTTTCGGTTGCACTTTTAGTGGGAACAATCTCAGGAACTTATTCATCACCTTTTGTAGCGGTTCCAATATTAGTAACTTGGGATGAACTTCAAAAGAAATTCAAAAAAGGCTAGCGTATTTTTATTTCTTGGAACCTGCCTAATATTAATCGGGTATTTGTTTTATTCCCTTAAAAAATTTGAGGTTATTCGGATAGTTTCTTCACCCTCTCCAACTCCTATCGAAAATAATCAAGTTATATACGCAAAAGTAATTAAAGTCTTTGATGGAGATACAATCCAGATAGAAACTGGGCAAAATGTCAGATATATCGGGGTTGATACGACTGAAGTTTATCCAAATGTTGAGTGTTATTCATTAAAGGCCAAAAAAGAAAATGAAAATTTAGTTTTGGGTAAAACTGTAAGACTAGAAAAAGATGTATCAGGAGAGGATAAATACGGCCGTCTTCTTCGTTATATTTATATTGACGATAAATTTGTGAATGATGAGCTAGTCAAAAACGGATTTGCAAAAGTTTTTACATTTCCACCAGACGTTAAGTATCAAAATCAATTTAAAGAGTCAGAAAAATATGCAAGAGAAAATAGCTTAGGACTTTGGAATACTTGCAAGCCTTTTTAAAAGTTCTTCTCTTTCATTCTCTGTCTTTTTCTCAACAACCTCCTCAAAAATTTTATTTAAAATTTCTCCGATTTCTTTCCCGGGTTTCATATTTAACTCTTTCATAACATCATTACCATTAATTTTTAAGTCCTTTATACTAAATGGTTGTTTTTGTACTTCCACCAAACGACTCTTAAATTCTTCGAGTCTCCAACTGGTTTCGCGCGCCCCACCACCTAAACGATCAGCAACTCTTAGTGCTAACATGTCATCCATATTTTCTAACCCAACGTTCCTTAATATTCTCCTAATTGCTGAATCTGTCTGGTGCTCATCAACCGTAAACTGGTGCCACCTTACAAGTGTTATGAATTTATCCTTTTCCTTTTTAGAAAACCTAAGTCTATCTGCAATGCTTTCGGCAATTTTAGTAGATACCATCTCGTGGTTATAAAAAGTAATAGTTCCTGTTGCGAGTTTTTTGTAAGTTTGGGGTTTACCTATGTCGTGAATTAAAGTCGCAAATCTTGTAATAACGTCCTCGCTTTTACAAGACTTGAGAGACTCAAGCAAATGTGTCCCCACATCATAAATATGATGTCTGCCAGGGGATTTTTGTTCTACTCCAAAGCATTTTTCTAGTTCCGGCAAGATTTCCTGACAAAGTCCAGATTCCCTAAAGAGAACAATTCCATCGTAAGGGTTTGCGGAAGAAATAATTTTGAAAAGTTCATCTTTAATTCTCTCTTTTGCAATTTTATTTATAAGTGATGCATTCTTTTTTATAGCTTCAAAAGTTTTTTCTTCAATTGTAAAGCCAAGTTCCGACGCAATTCTAACTGCCCTCATCATTCGCAGTGCATCTTCGCTAAAACGTTGATTTGCATCCCCGACTGCTCTTATTAATTTGCTTTCAATGTCTTTTTGTCCATTGTATAAATCAATAACTTTAAGGTCTTTGTCTATAGCCATGGAGTTTATGGTGAAGTCACGACGGGACAAGTCCTCATCTAGCGTCTTTCCCCATTTAATTTTATCTGGATGTCTGGAATCACTATATCCCTCTTCGGTTCTGTATGTAGTAATTTCAAATGGATTTATTTCTCCTTCGACAGATAATCCAACAGTTCCAAAATCATTGTCATAAAATCCACCTGGAATAACTTTTAAAATTTCCTCAGGCGCGGCATTTGTCGTAAAATCCCAATCATTTACAATCTTTCCCATGATTAAATCTCTTACAGCTCCACCAACAATATAGATTTCGAACTTTTCGTTCTCAAACTTTTTCAAGACCACCTTTATGCTTTCGGGAAGATCAAAGTTCATATGCCATTATAACAGCATTCAAGAATGCTGATAAATGATACTTATCAATTATTTTTTAGAAATGAAGTATCATATAGCAATATGCGCTGGGAAATATTAGGAAAAGACAAAGATATAGTAAAAACTCTACTTAAAAATAGAGGAATTGCAGATTCAAAAATTTTTTTTGAACCCCAAGAACCAAAAACAATATACCTGAAAGATTTAGGTGTTAGTAAATTAGAATTAACCAAGGCATTTAAGCGTATTAAACAAGCAAAAAGTAAAAAAGAGAAAGTAATTATTTACGGAGATTATGATGCCGATGGAATTTGTGCAACAGCTATTCTTTGGGAAGCAATTAATGAATATGGATTAGATGTTTTACCTCACATTCCAGATAGGTTCAAAGAAGGTTATGGAATAAACGCGACAAGCGTTGAAAATTTAAAATTAAAAATTGAAAATTTAAAATTGATTATAACCGTAGACAACGGGATTGTAGGGTACGAAGGCATTAAAAAAGCTAAAGAGCTGGGAATAGATGTAATTGTTCTGGATCATCACCAACCCCACTCCGCCAAGGCTTCGAGGGGCAGGAAGGATTTTAATCTCGGTGCATATGCAGTTATACATTCAACAGAAGTTTGCGGTTCGGCGCTTGCTTATTTTTTTTCAAAAGAACTCGGTTTAAAAAGTGGACTGGAGCTTGCAACAATCGGAACAATTGCAGATCAAATGCCACTAATTGGAGTTAACAGATCGGTTGTTAAATATGGGCTACAAGATTTAAAAAGAACAAAAAGAGTTGGACTTAAAACATTGTTTAGTGATTCCAAAATCGATGAAGTCGGTACGTACGAAGTTAATTATATAATTGCCCCAAGAATTAATGCGATGGGCAGGCTTGCCAATGGTCTCGATTCCCTCAGGTTGCTTTGTACTAAGAAGTTAGATAAAGCGCAGGAACTGTCAAAATTATTAACAAAAACAAATACTGATAGGCAAAAAATAGTCGATGGAGTGGCGACACATGCTTTAGATATTTCAAAAAAGGAAATAAATAAAATATTAGTTCTTGCTCATGAGTCTTATCACGAAGGTGTAATTGGTTTGGCAGCAGGGAAGCTGGTCGAAAAGTTTTACAAGCCTTCAATTGTAATTTCAATTGGAAAAGAAAAATCAAAAGCTTCCGCACGGTCTGTTTCTGGATTTAATATTATAGAGGCGATCAAAAAGACCGAATTAATTTTGGAAGGCGGAGGTCACCCAATGGCAGCTGGGTTTTCAATAGATACAACCAAGATTGAAGAATTTACTGAAAAAATAAATACTGTTTCCGACGAGCTCCTAACTGAAGAAATGTTAACTAAAAAATTGAAAATTGATATGGAACTAACTTTTGATCAGTTGAATTACAAACTTGTTAATGAATTAAAACAATTTGAACCAATTGGGGTAGGCAATCCCGGCCCCACTTTTGTAACAAGAAAAGTTGAAGTGGTTGATGTAAAAACTGTTGGGAAGGAGAAAACGCATTTAAAACTTAAACTTAAACAAGGTTCGGTTGTGCTTGATGCTATTGGATTTGGTTTGGCTAAAGACTATTCACTAAAAACTAATAGCTATATAGATATTGCCTACAACTTAGAAGAAAATGTGTGGAATGGAAACACCAGCCTCCAGTTAAAAATTAGGGATATCAAACTTTAAAACTCCGACCCATTCAAATTATTTTCTGAATGGGTCAGAGACTGTTGTTTGTGCGGACAAAAGTCCTGCAATTTTGGACCTTGCCCGCATTTAGATTATCTACCTTTCCCTTTTTTCTTACCGCCGATCCCTGCCTGGCCATTGGTTGTACCTTTGGTGGAACCCGAACAGGGCTTATTATTGAAAATTATCATTTTATTTCCCCCATGCTTAGCCAATTACCATCGCGGTTTTGTTTTGGCATTTGGTGTTTCGATGATGACTTTGGCCCCTTCTTTTTAGGAGGACAGGGCTGTTTAAGGTCATGCTCTTGATCACATTTTGGACATTTCATGACAATCTCCTTTTTCTGGGTAGTTACTATACGGAAAACGTTTCCGTATTTATTTCTACCCATAAAATATTTTAAGGAACATCAACCGCCTTTTCTTCGTTTTCGCCTGGCACCCACGGTCTCTCACCCTTTTTTGTTAATACTTGGCTGTCATCTTTTTCTTTAACATCATAAATTGTTACAACAAACGTAATATTACCATTCTCATCATATTTTCTTTCAATTATTTCTCGTTCTGGCATATATATTTTTAGCCGAAAAAAAACCTCTTTTTATTAAAGAGGTTTGTCGTTAATTACCACCAAGACAAACCCCTTAGGTAAAGAGGTTAATGGTCCCCTTGACGGATAATAATATTTTTGACATGTGTATGATATTTTCGCAAAGCCTAACCTATATGTCAATATCATCTTGCAGTGTCCAATGAAGCCTTGGCGAAGTTGGGTCAAGCACTGTATAATACAAGACATGGAAAGAACATTAGTTAGCGAAACATCAAAAAAAGTTGGAGAGAAAGTTAAAATTCAAGGATTTGTTCATGTAGTTCGTGGGCATGGAAAAATTGCCTTTGCTGACATTTACGACAGAAGCGGAACACTTCAAGTGGTTGGCGGAGAAGACCTGGCCAAACTTAAACCCCAAGATGCAGTTGAAATTGAGGGTGTTATTAATGCAAGGCCAGAAAAGATGACCAATGACAAGATTAAAACTGGCAAAGTAGAACTTTCAGTCGAAAAAATTACAGTTTTGGCAAAGTCGGAGGAAATGCCGTTTGATATGGGTGGTGAAACTTTAAACCTTGAACTTCCAACTCTTCTTGATTATCGTACTTTAAGTTTGAGGCATAACAGAGTTAAAGAAATATTTAAAGTCCAAGCGGCGGTTCTTTCTGGCTTCAGGGAAGCTGCTAAAGAACTTGATTGTACAGAAATATCTGTTCCAACCATTTCAGCTTCATCAACAGAAGGTGGAGCAGAAGTTTTTACAGTCGATTATTACGATCACAAAGCTTTTATGACACAGTCACCACAACTTTATAAACAAATGTTGATTCCTTCCCTAGAAAGAGTTTTTACTATTGCAAAAGCTTATCGAGCAGAACCGTCCGTAACTACTCGCCATCTCTCTGAAGCTACTCAAATGGATTGTGAGTTAGGTTTTGTTAATTTCGAAGAACTTTTAGATGCCTTGGAATTTGTTGGTACAAAAACTTTGAAATATGTGGAGGAAAATTGCGAAAAAATTTTAGATGATTACGAAGTTCCAAAACTTCAAATTCCAAAAGAAATTCCAAGACTTAAAATGCGTGAGGCCCAGGAAATTATTTTTAAAAGAACTGGAGTGGATCATAGAACCGAAAAAGATTTGGAACCGGAGGACGAAAAAGAAATTGCAAAATGGGCGTTGGAGGAAAAAAAGAGTGACTTGGTAACAATTACTCATTATCCAACCAAAAAAAGAGCTTTTTATACAAAACCAGATCCAAAAGACCCAGAGTTTTCTTTAAGTTACGACTTACTGTTTAGAGGTTTAGAAATTTTATCAGGTAGCCAAAGAGTTAACGATTATGAAGAATTGGTAAGCGCAATTAAAGACCGTGGAATGGATCCTAAAAACTTCGAAATGTATTTACAGGCTTTTAAATATGGAATGCCACCCGAAGGCGGGTTTTCCTTTGGTCTTGAAAGAATAACAATGAAACTTCTAAATTTAGGAAATGTTCGTGAGGCTTCGCTTTTTCCACGCGACATGGAACGAGTTGACTTCAGATTCTCAAGATGAAACTTCTAACCAAAAAAAATAATTTTTTGTTTTTAAATATCCTTTCTTTTGTCTTTATCTCGAGTTGTGCACTGGTAATTTCGGGGCAGATACCAGCCATTCAAGAGTTCATTAATCCGGTCGTTATACAAGCTAAAACATTTCCCCCTGTTCCTGTTCTTGGAACGGAATCTTCTTTTCCAACTTTTTCTGCACAAGGCGTAATGGCAACAGACTTAAATTCTGGAATTTCTTTATACGAAAAAAATACTGATGCGTTACTACTGCCTGCTTCAACTACTAAAATAGTTACAGCTTTGGTTGCACTCGACAGTTATCCGCTTGATGCCGTTTTGACGGTTGGAAAAGTTAGAGTCGATGGACAAAAAATGGGACTTTATCAAGGGGAACAAATGAAGGTCGAGGATCTTTTGTATGGACTATTGGTTTATTCAGCAAATGACTCAGCAATGGTTTTGGCCGAAAACTATCCGGGCGGGTACGATGCATTTATAACAGCAATGAACAATAAAGCAAAAGAATTATCAATGAATAATTCTAATTTTGAAAACCCAGTTGGGCTTGATGGAGCAAATCAAATCACAACTGCAAAAGATTTGGTCCGAGTTTCAGAAGTAGCCATGAGGAACCCAGAATTTGCAAAAATAGTTGGTACTAAAACTATAACAGTAACTGACGTATCTGGGAAACATCACTTTTACTTAAAAAATATCAATGAACTTTTAGGTAAGGTTCCTGGTGTATTGGGCGTTAAAACCGGTTGGACACATAACGCAAGAGAAAACCTGGTAACTTATCTAGAACGCGATGGCCACAAAATTATGATTGTAGTTTTGGGAAGCCAAGACAGGTTTGGGGAAACAACGGAGTTAATTGATTGGATCTTTAATAATTACAGTTGGCAAGAAGTACATTTGCCAAATTAACCTAATTATTCTAATTTCTAAATAAATCCCAAGTCCCAATTGGTGCTTATTTAGGTCAATTAGGTTAATTAGAATAATTAAAAATTTTATTACTCTCCATAATAGTCAGCAGTTACGGCTGGAACGTAACTTGTAAATCCATTGTCTCCTTCGAATACATAAATTGGCTGGTAAAAATCACTCTCTATTTCGGGGTCAAAATAAGCTAGATATACTCTTCTAATTTTTAAACTAGCACCTTCTTTGTTAACTCCAATGTCTGCCATATATGCTTCTCCATTTTGAAGTTCTTGATAAGCTTGTTGCGGAGTTTTAATTGGGTAGGTAGAGAATTGGGATTCATCAACAAGAAAATAATGATATTCAGCCGCAATTATCTGTTGGCCACGATTTGAGGATCCACTCATTATTGCCCAAACATTTGCCTCGTTGGGGTTGCCTGTCATACTTGGTAAGTTGTCGTAACTTTTTCTAAATAAATTAACTTTAACCAAGTTTGCCTCCGAAAGGGAGAGAGCTGGAACCAATCTTCCGTCTGATAGTTTAAAAAATTCATGTGTCGATGGGCCTGTTAAATCGTCAGGTAGGGTACTACTCTCAGAGAGGACTGATCTAAATTCTGCTGCCCCAACCTCTGCAACAGGTGGTTTCGTTTCAATTGGAGTCCTGTCGGCGGCTAAATCATAACTAATCGAAAATGTTCCTGTAACAATGTTTGTTTTAAGGACGGATGGGAAATTTGGGTTAACAAATTTATAAATTGTGTCAGAGTCCTGTTGTGGTTCATTTGGGTATCCTAAAGCTTTTGCTTTTTCTGTTGCTACGTCTAAGGATAGTAAATTTGGGTTAATTTTTGGTATAAAAAATACTTTAGCTTGTGTCGAAATGTTTGTAGGCAATCCTCCTTCTGGGGTTTCTAAGACATACGTAAACTTTATGGCAGTATCCTTTTTAGGAAAGTGGATTTTTGTAAGTTTACCGAATTTTACGGTTGGGGCAGGTGGGGGAGCAGGAAAGACCTTTTTGTAGATAGAAACCGAGGCATCTAGTACAACTTTTCCGACCATTATAAAAATTATGAGGAATATTCCATATCTAATAGATTTTCTGGCCATAATAGCTACTTGTGTCAAAGATGTCATCCTTTGAGTATAGCCGTAAGTCCTGCTACAATTCAATTACCATGAAGATTCGAACTAGATTCGCTCCAAGCCCAACAGGGTCAATGCATATTGGAAACTTAAGAACTGCATTTTATGCATATGCGCTTGCAAAACACGATAAAGGTGATTTTGTTTTAAGAATTGAAGATACAGATAAAAAAAGAGAAGTTGAGGACGGAGTGGAAGACATTAAAGACATTTTAGGAATTTTTAATATAAAGTGGGAGGAGCTTTATGTTCAGTCTGAAAGATTAGATTTGTACAAAATCGCTGCTGAAAAATTAGTTAACGACGGATACGCATTTTATTGTGAATGCGAGGCTAAAAACGCCAAAAAAGAAGGATTTTCACTAGAGTTAAGGGACCCATGCCGTGACAAAAAATTAACTTCAGGTGCCATTAAACTTAGAACGCCGGAAAATGAATGGATAACCTTTACCGATTATGTTTTGCAGAAAAAAGTTTCGTGGAATACTTCAGTTGTATCAGATGCAACCCTTTTAAAAACTGATGGATTTCCTACATATCACTTGGCAGTAGTTGTTGATGACAATGACATGAACATAAGTCATGTTTTAAGGGGACATGATTGGATGCCCTCTACCCCGATTCATTTACTAGTCTACAAATATTTGGGATTTAAAGTCCCCGAAATTGGACACTTAACAGATATTATGGACCCGGAAGGGGGAAAACTTTCAAAAAGAAAAGGTAGCACATCTGTTCGTGGCCTTTTGGAGGAAGGCTATTTACCTGAAGCTATTTTTAATTTTGTAATTCTTTTAGGTTGGGCGCCGAAAGATAATAGGGAACTTTACACATTAGAAGAATTCGTAGAATTTTTTGATCCAAAAGGGTTTCAAAAGGGGAACCCTGTTTTTAATCGCGAGAAGCTGGATTGGTTTAATGGAGAATATATTAGAAATCTTCCGGAAAAAGATTTAAATCTCAAATTTCAAATGGCAAATGCCAAATTTGGGGAGTTGGAGAAAGAAAAACAGATAGCAATAACAAAACTTTTAAAGGAGAGGATTAAAAAAATCTCTGATGTTAATGATATTGCAAAGTTTTTTTGGGAAACACCGGTTGTTGACAAAGAATTGTTTGGCGAAAATTACAAAGAACATTTGGAAAGTGCAATTGAAGTGTTTGAAGAGATTAAGGATTGGAATATTGAAAACATAGGGACTTTTTCACTTGAGCTTTGCGAAAGGAAAAAATTTCATCGTGGAGATTTTTTCATGGATTTAAGAGTTGCCATTACTGGTATGAAATTTACTCCGCCCATTAATGATTCGATTTTAATTTTAGGAAAAGAAGAAACTTTAGCTCGACTAAGTCGAGTAGTTAAAAATTAACTAATGACACTGCCCAGTAAAAAGCTCTATCAAAAAAACCAACAAGAACAAATTTCTTCGGAATTTTTTCGGCAAAAATTAAAACTAAAAAATTTAGAAGTTAAAAATTCCTTTAACGAAAAGTACCCACACGTTAAGAAGTTTTTTGAAGACAAAGGAATTACTTTAGCCAAACTTAGGGAGCATTCAGGCAAAGTTATTACAACAGGTGCATTAACCAGCACGCTTCTTTTTTCTCCCCCACTATTGTCAGCAAATATTCCTCCTATTACAAAAATGATTAAAAACTTAGCGGATTTTACGTCTTCCCCACCCTCAGTTCCAACACAACAAACGTTGCTTACATCACTTCAACAAATTTTGCCACAAAAAATTGGCCCCTTAGATAGACAACAAGAGAAAACATTAGAACAAGTTTTTCAGAATACAATTGGGATTAGTACTAAAGCAAATCTTGAAGGTGAGCATTTAAACACCACCTATGGTTACATTGGCGCCGAACAGCACCTAATGCGTTACCCAGGGGACACAATGGCAACCCATCCAAAATTAGCAGAAAAGGATGAGGGTATGGCGCCTGGGAGAGGCGCGTGGGGATATTTTGCCTATTCAAAAACAGAAATGACAAAACAAGATGTTGAAAACGAAAAATGGTATGCAGTTGTCCAGACATTATATTTACCAGATTGGAAATCACGTTTAAATTATTTAAGAGATTGGTATAAATACAGAAAAGTATTAATAGTTAACACTGTAAATGGTAACGCGGTTGTAGCTGACATTGCAGACTCAGGCCCGGCGGCGTTTACTGGTAAACATTTTGGCGGGAGCCCAGAGGTCATGAATTATCTTGGCGGAGCAAGATACAAAAAAGGCCCTGTTGTTATTTTTTTTGTTGATGATCCACAAAATAAAGTTCCTCTTGGTCCTGTAGAATATAATAAAATGAACATTCCAGGAATATCATTAAAAGAAGCTTAATTTATGTCTAAATTATTTTTTGATCATTTGCTATCCCTTGATAAACTCGACCACGAGATAAAAAAGATTGCCAAAACACAGGAAGAGCGGGAAGAACTTTGGGTACTGGTTGACGAGATTATTCATCACAAAGTATTTCATCTAATTTTAGATAAATTACCCCGCGATAATCATGAAGAATTTTTAGAAATGTTTCACAAAGCGCCACATGACGAGGCCTATCTGTTTGGATATCTAAAAGAAAAAATTGGAGAAAATATTGAAGAAATTTTAAGGCAAGAATTGGGGGACGTTACTTACGAAATTTTAACAAATACTACAAATGGACAATAAATACGGCGGAGTAATTTGGACAAACCACGCACTTCAAAGACTAAGGGAAAGAAATATTAAACAAGGGGATGCTTGGGCTACCTGGAATCGTCCAGAACAATCTTACAAGGCAAGTTTACATAAAGGTGAGGATGCCTGGAGGTATTACAGGACCTATGGAACTACACGTATAGAAGTTGTAGCAAGGCAAAATGAAAAGCGCGAATGGGTTATTATTTCTGTCTGGAGTGATCAGGTTTCTCCGTTGGTAGCCAAAAAGTCTTCATTTTGGAAGAATTTTGTAAAGCTTCTTTTTGGCTCCTAGGCTTGCCACCAAGGCTAAATAAGATTATAATAGCGCTTCGAATATGATCAAATGGTTTTTGGGCATCAAAAAGAAATTGGGTAAAAAATTTTGGATTATTTTAGCCTTGATGCTCCTTATCGTTGGATACAAAATGTATTCAGCCCAAAAGAACCTTCCCCAATACTCTGTAACGATAGCTTCAAAAGGAGACCTTTTAGAAACACTTTCTACAACAGGCAGGGTAAAAGCAGATGAGTATGCCACTCTCGGCTTCCAATCAGGAGGCAGAATCAAATGGGTTGGAGTCAAAAAAGGCGACAAAGTGTGGAAAGGTCAGGCAATTGCATCGTTGGATACGGTTATCCTCAACGCCTCATATCAGCAAGCCTTAAATAATTATAGAAATTACCAAGCTCAAGCCCAGAACATTCTCGATTCCGTCAAGGATCACGCGGGGGATGAAACCTTTGCCCAAAAGGCAACCAGAACAGCCGCTGAGGTTGCGCGGGACAATTCATACGACGCAATGCTTGCGGCCCGCCAAAACCTTAGTTACGCTGTGATATATTCCCCCTTTGCAGGAATAGTTGCAGAGGCCAGCCCTTCTTTCCCCGGCATAAATGTTGGGCCAACAAGTGCCAGTTATGTTGTAGTTAATCCACAATCTACATATTTTGAATCAGAAATTGCAGAAACAGATTTGCCAAAAGTTAAAGTTGGACAAAAAATAAAACTAAAACTAGATGCCTACCCCGAAGAAACAATTGATGGCCAAATTCAAACAATTGGTATTGTTGCATTTACCAGTTCAACAGGTGGGAACTCTTATTCACTAAGAATCCAAATGCCGGAAAACAAGGACTTAAAATACAAAGTTGGCATGGAAGGGGATGTTGAGATTATTCTTGAGACTTTAAATAATGTCCTAAAAGTTCCAACAACAGCAATTGTTAACGAAGAAGACATAAATTATGTTTGGATTTTCGAAAACGGTAAAGTCAAAAAAGTGAAAGTTGAAATTGGCGGAAATTCAGATGAGGAAACAGAAATAAAGTCGGGAATAACTGAAGGAACAAAAGTAATCACTGAGCCATCCAATAAATTCAAAGACGGTCAAAAGGTCAGAATCTAGAAATGACTTCATTAATAAATCTTAAGGAAGTAAAAAAATCATATAAACTTGGTGACGATGTAGTTGTTGAGGCGCTGAGGGGAATTAATCTGGAAATTAAAAAGGGCGAATTTGTGGCGATTGTTGGGCCTTCAGGGTCGGGTAAATCAACATTAATGCATATGATTGGAATTTTAGATAAGCCAACCACAGGGAAGGTCCTGCTTGATGGCCGAGAAATTGGAAAACTTAAGGAAGAGGAATTGGCGGTACTAAGGAATAAACATATCGGGTTTGTTTTCCAAGCTTTTAACTTGTTATCCAAAACAACAGCCACAGATAATGTTGAACTCCCACTTATTTATTCAGGAGTATCGAAAATAGAAAGAAATAAAAGAGCGGTTGATGAACTTGTTAAAGTTGGTCTAGGAGAAAGATTAGATCACACACCCGCTCAACTTTCGGGAGGGCAACAGCAAAGAGTTGCAATTGCTAGGGCACTTGTTGCCCGCCCAAGTTTAATACTAGCAGATGAGCCAACGGGGAATTTAGACAGTAAGTCGGGAGTTGAAATAATCACACTTCTTAAAGACCTAAACAAAAAGGGAAACACAATTGTTCTTGTGACACATGACATGGAAACCGCACGGAATGCAAAAAGAATTGTTTCAATTAAAGACGGGTTAATTGTGTCCGACAGAAAATCTTAAATATGATAGCTATAGCTGAAATTTCATCGCTTGCATTAAAAAGTATTTTAAGGAACAAAACTCGATCAATTCTTACCATGCTTGGAATTATCATTGGAGTTGCCTCGGTCATTCTTTTGGTTTCGATAGGCCAAGGACTTCAAAAATACATTACAGATCAATTTGAACAACTTGGTGCAAATTTGGTAGTTGTAGTTCCTGGAAGAGTTGGTAGGGGTGGGGGCAATGCCCTAGCAGGAGGACCCCCAAATTTTAACGGAAGCAAACTTACATTAGCTGACGCCGATAGAGTTGCAAAAATTCAAGGACCTATTGAATCTGTTGGAACAGGAATCGAAACGCCGGGTAGCGTTTCCTATTTAGGAAAAACAAAATACACAACCATTGCTGGAATGTCTGCCGAATATTTAAAGATTAGAAATCTTGATGTCAGCCGTGGCAGGATAATTACCACTTCAGACGTTCGTGCTGGCAGGAATGTTGTAATACTGGGTTCCTCGGTAATTGAAAAATTGTTTGGACAAGGAGTATCAATCGGCAAAGAAGTTTCTATTGGAGGGCAAAAATTCAAAGTGATTGGAATTTTAAAAAGCATTGGCTCAGGTGGACTTGGGGTTGATGTTAATGATTTTGCAATTATTCCAGTTACATCGGCACAAAAAGTTTTTGGAATGAAGACAATACAGGTAATTGGGATAAAAGCTAAAACAAAAGAAGATATCCCACAAGTAATTAGTGTTGTTAAAAAGGAACTACTTAAAAAATATAAAGACGATGATTTTTCGGTAGTTGATCAATCAAGTCTTGTTGAATCGATTAATCAAATTTTGGGAGTTGTAACAATTGCGCTTGGGGGAATTGCTGCAATATCTTTAGTCGTTGGTGGGGTTGGAATTATGAACATTATGTTAGTTTCGGTTACAGAAAGAACAAGGGAAATTGGGCTTAGGAAAGCGGTTGGAGCAAAGCCAAACGATATTCTTTATCAATTTATAATCGAAGCAGTTGCACTGTCTTTATCAGGTGGAATAATTGGTGTTTTAATTGGTGCACTTGGCTCGCTTGCTATTAGTCAATTTGTTTCCACCTCAGTTAGTTTTTGGTCGGTTATCTTGGCATTTGGAGTTTCTGCTGGAGTAGGAATAATCTTTGGGGTTGCCCCTGCAGCACGCGCCAGCAAACTAGATCCAATTGAGGCTTTGAAGTATGAATAATCTTTGACTGGCGAATGATTACTTTAAAGTAAATCCTTTAGAAACTCCAAAACTAATAAACCCATTCATATCTAATATAGTTGCCTTTATTTTGCAGTCTGTAAACCCTGTTCCTTCTAATTTACATTCATTAAAGTCTGTTTTTTCTAAATCACACCTTTCAAAAACGACATTTTCTAGAATGGACTTATTAAAACTTATTTCATTTAAATTACACATTACAAAAACTGATCCTGTTAAGTACACATTTTCAAAATTGCAATTTCTTAGATCGAAAATCTTTCTATCATTTTTGCTCCCCCCTTTTAATTTTTGGAAAATACAATTTTCCATTACAGACCCACTAAAATTGCAATTAAATAAATTAACATTTCCAAAATCAGAAAAACTAAGTTTACTATCTGGAAATTTGCATTCGGATAATCCAACTGAGTCAAACAGACTTCCGGAAAAATCGCAATTTTTAAATATGCAATTTTTAAAATTGTTAAATTTAAAATTTAAGTCAGTAAATTTGCAATGTTCAAAAACACAGTCCTCAAAATCCTGCCCATCAATTTCAGGTTGCACAAAAATTTTTCTTTTGTAATTCATACTAGGCATTATACAATGAATGTATGTTTAATCTTCAAAATTTTATGGCAGGCGTTATGGCTTTTATTGCAACTTTAACGGGAATATTTAATTCAGCAAAGACTATTACTTTTGAGCAAGCAGCCCAGGACTTAAATCCATTAAGTATTGTTGCAATGCGCGCAAGAAGCTACCCCGGAAGTGATATTCAAATCGAACAAACTTTAAGTTCTAACAGTTTCTCAGATAGATATATTGTTTCTTACAAATCGGACGGACTCAAAATTTTTGGTTTGCTTTTAGTTCCAAAAGCAGAAAAACCAGCAAATGGATTCCCTGTAATTATTTTTAATCATGGTTACATTACTCCGGAGTTTTACTCCCCGCTGGAGAAATATAGCCAACACGAAAATGCATTTGTTAAAAATGGTTATATAGTTTTTAAACCTGACTACAGAGGAAACTGGAAATCAGAGGGTGAGCCCGCCAGCACTTATTTCTCCCCTGACTATACAGTTGATGATTTAAATGCGATAGCATCAATCAAAAAATACAAAGACGTAAATCCAAATAAGTTGGGAGTTTGGGGACATTCAATGGGCGGGAGTATTACTTTAAGGGACACAGTTGTTAATACAAAGGATATTAAGGCAGCTGTAATTTGGGCAGGAGTTGTTGGATCTTATGATCAAATAGTAGATAACTGGCAAAATAGAGTTAAATATAAACCCGACAAAGAGGACTTAATGTTGAGAACTAAAAATCGTGATATTTTAGTTAGTATTTACGGAAACTACAAAGATAATCCTGAATTTTGGAAGTCAATTGACCCCAGCGCTTTTGTAAAAGACATTAATACCCCAATTCAGATTCATGTTGGGGAAAGTGACAATCAAGTTCCACCAGACTTTTCATCTTCACTCTATGACAAACTCAAAAAGGCAAACAAAACAGTAGAGTTTTACAGCTATCCTGGGGCGGACCACAATTTATCCCAAGGTTTTAATTTGGCAATGAAGCGATCGATTGAATTTTTCAATCGTTATTTAAGGGAATAGAGCAAATTTAACTCCAATTACAAAAAGGAAAAAAGCAACAACAAAACGGAATTTTTCCTGTGGTATTTTATCAACTAATATTTTCCCAATTCTAACCCCAACAAATGATGCCAACACAAAAAATGGCAATCCAATTAATAAAACATGAGTTATCCTTGTTCCGCCTACAAAATAACCAGCAATTCTTGAAGCATCAACCGTTGCCCCAATCATTCCGGTGGTAAAAACATAAATATCTTTTTGTAAGTTGAATGCTGTTAAAATTACAGCCCTAACTGCTCCGCCCCCAACGCCAGTTAAACCACCCAAGAGTCCTGAAAATGCGCCACCAAAAAAAGCTACTGGAGCGCTAGGTGTAATTTTAAATTTTGGTCGCAAAGTGATGAACGCCACATATGCTATCAAAAATATTCCAACTAAGCGGGACAAAATATTCATGGAAATTTGAAAAGTCAAAGTAGCCCCAATATATGCCGCGATTATTCCCGGAATTCCAAATGCTAAAAGTATTTTCCAATTTAGCCCCCTTTTAAATATAAAAAGTTTAGAAACATCCCCAAACCAATGAACAACACCAACAAATAAAAGTGTTTCAGGATAAGGGAGAAAAAACAGCATAATAGGAACCATTAAGGTAGAAATCCCAAACCCGCTAACAGTACCTATGGCGGATGCTCCAATCGTAAGGAGTGTTACTAGGAATATTTCGAGAATCACATTTAAGAATAACACGATTCAATAGAATTAAATGTTTTCTTCTACCTTTTCCCAGTTAACAATACTCCAAAAAGCCTCAATATACTCTGGCCTTCTGTTTTGGTACTTGAGGTAGTATGCGTGTTCCCATAAATCAATTCCAAGTACTGGCTCGTAACCGTTGATAATCGGCGCATCCTGGAGAGGAGTTTGTATTACCTCCAGTTTGCCATCTTTTTTGGCGAGCCATACCCAGCCACTGCCAAAAAGCGCAGTCGCCTTATTTGTAAATTCTTCCTTGAAAGGTTCAAATTTTGCCGATGATTTTTCACCGCTTGCTGGCCCAATTATTTCCCAAAAGAAAGTGTGATTAAAATGTCCCCCAGCCATATTTTTGGTTTCCGGAAGTTTAACCAATTCTTCAAGCTTTTTGTCTGCCAGATCAGGCGACTTTTCAATAATTGCATTCAATTTATCAACATAAGTTTGGTGATGCTTGGTATGGTGAATTTCCATGGTTTGAGCATCAATGAAGGGATCAAGCGCATCGTATGAATACTTGAGCTTGGGGAGGGTGAACATTATTTATTATATCACCGCGAATAGTTTTACAGGTATATTAACTTATAGAATAATTAGTCCATGGCAGAAACATTAAATGATTGGGTAGCAAAGCACTGTACAGCCTTACAGGCTGTGCTCGATTCGGCGGAAATTGCTATAGTGCATGGTAACACAGGTGATGAATGGTCTTGTCCAGAATGTGAAGTTAAGGTTGCGGCAAGTAGAAGAATGCTAATGTCAGGACATGGAATGACACTGATAAGCGCTGAAAAATGTGCCCAGATACCTCCACTTGATGAAAAGTTGCCTTAATTACCTCCAAATTTGATACAATTGAGGCTCAGGTAATAATGTGGAGTCGTCTAACGGTAGGACAACAGATTCTGGATCTGTTTATCTTGGTTCAAATCCAGGCTCCACAGCCAAGCAGTGCACTCCAGATACCAAACTCTCGTACATCGCGGTTGCAAGTTCATGAAATATGTTTTAGCATAAATTACGTTACAAAATTGTAACATTTTTCTCCTGAAAACTAAGACATGTATGACAGATATGAAATGAAGTATTTGGGTAAGAATCGCAAATTAAGGTTTGCATTTTTTCTACTCATTATTCTAATACAATTCGTTTTTGTGCCCGTACGTAAAGTTTATGCCGCTACAACCCCGAGCCTTGGCCAAGCTGCTACTTTTGGTATTCTTTCCAGCTCCTATACAAATGGCGTGGTGGGAACCACCATTAATGGGGATCTTGGATATACCACGGGACCTTTTGTATCTCCCACCGTAAGCGGTTCCACGCATGTAGCAGACAGCACTTACAATCAAGCAGGTACAGATCAGGGCAGTGCCTTGACTGCATTAAATGCCCAGACTTGTGATTTTAATTTTGGTTCTCCAACGGACCTAAGTCTTTTGTCCCAACCACTAACCCCAGGAGTTTATTGTATTGCCGCCGCGGCCTCTATTGGATCGGGCGGGATTACTCTCTCGGGTAGCGGAACGTACGTGTTTAGGATAGATGGTGCCCTTACTACGGTTGCCAATTCTGTCGTCACGCTATCGGGCGGAGCCTCTGCTTGCGATGTATTTTGGACCCCAACCCAAGCCACAACCCTTGGGGCGAATTCTACATTTAAGGGAACAGATATAGATGATTCGGGTATCACAATTGGAAGCACGATAGGGTGGGAGGGAAGGGCTTTATCATTTGGTGGAACAGTTTCAACAACTACGGATACTATAACAGTACCTTCATGCTCGGCTACCCCGGCACCGACAGTGGCCCCCAGCCAGTCCACTTCAGGTTCCAGCTTGTCTTTTGCAGGTCCATCTTTCTGCACATCATCAGGAGTTACAACAATACCAGCCATTACTTTGGCAAAAAGGCTGAGCCCCACGAGCATTTTTGTTAGCTGGGGACCGGATGCTGGTTTAAATAATTTTATAGTTCAGTACGGCCTTCAAAATGGGAATTGGCAATTTAGTACCAAAGTTTCGGGGTTTTCTACAACCATAAACGATCTTCCACCCAACCAATCTATTTGGATAGAAGTTGCTGCAACAGACAACTGTCTAGTGGGTTCATATAGTTCCCCAGTTCGAATTGGGGGAACTGTCTTTACAAATTCTCCAAGATTTCCAAATACGGGGAACCCAGGACTTCCGGATACTGGGTTTAACCCGGTTCAACAAAAAATCATTTGGAAGATGCCACTGGCGGCCGGCGGGCTCATATTGTTAAGTTTGACATTAATCGTATTATTCTTGAAAAAACGCGCAATTTAGTCAAATAATGTCAAAAACAAACAGAATAAAAGGATTTATATTTGTATTATTGCTTGCCATATTATTAGGAGTAAACGCCAAAAGTGTTTCGGCACAAGATACTTCAAGCGTACTTTATGTTCCATTGATAGGCATCACATCGGTGCCTAATCCCCTAGCTCTTCCAAAAGGACCAGGGGACGTAACATACAACTACGCAGTTAAAAACTTTCTTTCCGAAGTGGCACTTTCCAATATTCAGGTAGTTGACGATAAATGCAGTTCCATTAAATTTGTGACGGGGGATGATAACGGTAATTCAATGCTGGATTACAGTGAGACATGGAGATATTCCTGTACCACAAAACTCACGGGTACTACCCAGAGTACCATTACCGCGACTGGTACTGCCAATAACATAACTGCAACTCACAAAGCCTATGCAACTGTTGTTGTTGGTTCAAATGATCCGGCCCCGCTTGTCAGTATCATTAATATTACCAAAGTCGCCTATCCCTTATCCCTTCCGATGGGCGGAGGGAAAATTACTTTCACTTATAAAGTCAATAATCCGGGTATCGTGCCCTTAAGTGGAGTAATCGTTACTGATGATAAATGTAAATCCTTGTCGGGCAAGCTTGGAGACACAAACGGAAACAACCTTCTGGATGTAAATGAAGTTTGGATTTATACCTGTACTGCCACTCTCACAAGGACTACAACGAATACAGTTAACGTTATAGCTTATGCAAATGGGTTTAAGGCACTAGGGGAAGCCACCATCACTGTTAAGGTTGCCAGTTCTTCTCTAAGCTTTCCGAATGCGGGATCCACTCTTGATTTTAAACTTACAGCCTGGAAAGTTTTGGCAGGAATTTTAGCGGCCCTTATTTTACTTTTAGTCCTAAAAAAGAAGAATAAATTAGAAAAGAGTAGACGCAGAAGAAGATAGATATGAAACCGCCGTTTAAATTTATATTGATCACAGTTTTTTTAGGAGGTCTTTTGTGGGTCGCATATAGTTTTCTATACTTACCCTTGTCCGGCCACAATAATCTGGAAAAAAAATTGTCTGGCAGCGGTTTTGGCTGGAAATATCCGGTAGCAAAATTTCCGTCAACTGGACCAGGAGGGAACCTTGCCTATTCCGACATCAGAGACCCGGGGGGAATTCCTCGAGGCCTTCCAGTACGTCTTAAAATTCCGGTTATTGGAGTCGATTCGACAATAGAAGATGCACTTATTACAAAAGACGGGAGAATGGACGTGCCCGCAGGCTCTAAAAATGTGGCCTGGTTTTCCCTCGGCCCTCATCCAGGCCAGGTAGGAAGTGCAGTTATCGGAGGGCACTTTGGTATTCAAAATGGAGTGCCCTTTGTTTTCTATAATTTAGACAAGCTAAAAAGCGGCGACAAAATATATATTGAAGACGATAGTGGTCATACACTTGCATTTGTCGTCCGGTCGATTAGTTCATTTGACAGGAATGCAGATGCAACAACCGTTTTTACATCCGGCGACGGCCTTGCACACCTGAACCTTATCACTTGTGAGGGGATTTGGAATCAAGTTAATGATACCTACCCTCAGCGCCTGGTAGTTTTTACAGACGCAATTCCCGGAGAAGGTGCGGTAGTGGTTAAAAAACCGCCTCAGGTGGAGGCTAAACTTCCAACAACTGCAATAAAACCTACACCGACGCCGGTACCGACACCAACGTCCGCACCGTCTTCTGCCTTGTCTCAAACCCTTGTTCTATCCGCAAAAAGTTTGTTTGCAACTCCAAGAGATGCATTAGTTACCTCACTTCTTCTTGCCTCAGTAGTTTTTGTAGTATTTAAAATTATCAGGCGATAATGCACAATGATATATTTATTTAGTATCTCATTTAGCTTCAGAGTACTACACAATTCGTAAGCAGTTATGGGTCACAATGGTCCTGACCTATAAGCTCAGCCAGAAAGACAATACTTTTTATTGTAAAATTATGTTGTGTTGATTATCCCGTGGTATATAACATTGGTTCGGTTGATTGTCCCTATCACAATTTTGCGATTTCCGTTGTTGGGAATTCTGGCTTCCATAGTAGCTGATGCATCGGACTGGATGTTTATTGGTGTGACTTCAAGCGAGATGAACACAATGTATCAAAATTGGGATAAGGCGATGGATTTATACTCCCTTTTGTTTATAGTTTGGATAGTTCTTAAATGGAAGGATGTTTGGGCAAAGAGAATGGCGCTTGGATTTTTTGGATACAGGGCAATAGGGGACATATTGCTATGGACTACAGGCTGGCGACCAATTCTTTTCTTTTTTCCCAATGTTTTTGAAAACTTTGTCATTTTATGTTTAATAATATTTTGGTTGTCTAAAAAGAAAAAGCTTAGTTTTGGTCAGTTGGATAAAACAATCATGTTGGGAGTTTTAATAATTCCAAAAATGATTCATGAATATTTTCAACATTTTTTGGCTCGTCAGCCGTGGGAAATATTCAGTTTTGGCGACAGATTTGGCTTTCAGGGCTGGGCAGCACATCAAGCGGACCTTTTTTTATGGATAGGACTTTTATATATTGTGCCAATGGCTGGATTTTTACTGTATACCAAAGATAAAATGAAACAGTAGCCCGA
>DASSIE010000024.1:0-8402 GCA_035692185.1 Patescibacteria group bacterium
CGCTGCCGGTGCATTCCGACATGGCGTCGCTGCGCGAATGGGTGCAGCACGGCCGCAACGGGCTGCTGTTTCCCGTCGATGACGTCGCGGCGCTGGGCGCGTGCCTCGAGCAGGCGCTCGCCGACGCGCCGCTGCGCGCGCGCGCCGCGCAATTGAACTGGGAGATCGTCGAGCAGCGCGCGGACCGGGCGGTGCTGCGCGGGCGCCTGCGGGAGTGGATCGCCCAGGCGGCACCGGGAAGATGACACGCGTCTCCATCGTCGTGCCCGCCTACAACCATGCGCGCTTCCTCGCGCAGGCGGTGGAATTCACGAAATGATTTTATTGCATATCTATAAACTATGGTATATGTATGTTTTTGAATTATTAAAATTTTTACCAAATCTGAGTAACTTTTTATTTCTAATTATTTGTAGCCTAGATTAAGGTGGTTCATGCGTAATTTAGCATAAGTTTTGGTGTTAGCCCAAATTTCTCCGTTGTAATTGGTGTTGAATCCAGAATAACTATATGCATATTTTTATTGTTTAAAATTAACTTATTTGCCAAAGCGTCAAGCATATTTTCACAATAAAAGATCTACTTGCAAAGTCTCTCCTTTCAAGATAATAATTATATATGCCTGCCAACGGTATTAAGCGAACAAACGAAGAAGGGAGTTACAATCACGTCTTTAACATTGGTGTAGAGAAAAGAGTTATTTTTAGTGATCAGGAAGATTACGAAACATTTCTAGGCTATTTAAAGGATTATTTAACCTCAACCGAGGATCAACAGATTGTCAAAAAAAGCTTCACTATAAAAGGGCGTGTTTTTTCTGGTAAATCACATCAACCTAAAAATTATTTTGGCAAAGTTGAGCTTACCAGCTACAGCTTGACGCCTAATCACTTCCATTTGCTTTTGCGTCAGGTTGCCCACGGCTCGGTCGAAAGGTTCATGAGATCTCTTACAACCAGATATTCAATCTACTTTAATAAAAAGTATAAACGTACAGGAGCCCTCTTCCAAGGCCCCTACAAATCGATTGAAATCAAAGATGGGTCACTTCTACTGTTATTGACCCGCATGTTCCATATTCATAGCAATAACTCATCCTACAACGAGTATTTGGGCACAAGGAGTACATCTTGGGTTAAACCAATTAGTGTTACCAGTAGCTATAAAGACTTTGTAGAAAACCACAAACTTGACCAAAAAGAAAAGGAACTACTTAACAAAGTCGCTTTTGAGGACGAAAGTGAATACGCAAAGCTCCCCGATCCAGTAGTTGTTGGGGCAGATACCCCCGAGATAGATGATTTGGAAGAGCCACTAGAACCAATCCTAAAAACATCTCAGTTCATAACACTTGCCGTAATAATATTTTTGTTGCTGGTTAGCCTTGGTGTAAAGCATATTTTGGCCTCGGAAAACAAAACTCCGCAATCAATTGTCTCCCCTGCCCCACAAACAGACTCTGTAAAGCCTAATGTTATGTTGAGCATTAAGACCACCCCCAGTGGAAAGGTTGTAAATATCCGTTCAAAATCAAACGTTGATTCGGTAGTTGTAGGAAAAGCTAATGATGGCGATAGATTTGAACTGGTTTCCATGAACATGGATTGGTATGAAGTCAAATTAACAGATGGGTCAACCGGTTTTATATCGGCGGAATACGTTGAAATGGAGGACAAACAGCAATGAGAGCAGATAAAATTTTGACAGGTTCCAGTTTCTTAATTGCCACATTTATGGTGGTTTTGGCTTTTGTGTCTGTAACCTCCTATCTACAACTGGCTACAGCTGCAGTTCTATATATAGTGCTTGTATATATTGCTCACATCACACTTCCTAAAAAAGCTAGAAAAGTAAAGAAAACTGTTACAACAACGACCGAGGTCGAAATAGTTCAGCCTAAAAAAGAAGATTGGAGCATAGCAGACATAGATAAGCGTGCATTTTTGAAATTAATAGGAGTAACCGGAATTTCTCTTTTCCTTTATTCAATTTTTGTTAAAAAAGGTGAAACGCCGTTCTTTAGAAGTGCAACTGGAGTCAACGGCGCAGTTTCTATTCAAGATTCACAAGGAAAAACAATTAATCCTGCAGAAAAAGAGGTAACAGACGGATATAAAATCACAGAAGTTGACGACTCAGTTCTTACTTATCTTGGATTTACCAACAAAGATGGCGCCTGGCTAATTATGAGGGAGGATACTGTGAATGGTTCTTTCCGCTATGCAAGAGGAGATTCAAATTTCCCAAAGAATTGGAGTACGCACGAAAATCTTAATTATGATTACTTCAGTAGCACTTTTTAACGGACGCTACTATATATAAAGATAAAGAAATATATCAGAACTACTCATGGAGAATTAAATTTGTATAACTAAACTGTTTTTGGAACCTCATCTCGAGTATAACCAGCTAAAATTTCCTTTACAATATTGGCAATTTGTTTTGGTTCGTATTCACTCTTAACTAAATACTTCACGGCGCCTTTAGAAAGTGCGTTTTCTGCGTCGGATTGCCCTGCAAGATTAGTTAGCATTATTACAGGAATTGCTTTTGTATCTGGATTAAGTTTGAGCTTTTCCAAAACCTGAAGACCATTCATTTTAGGCATCATGACATCAAGAAGAATTAAAGTAGGTTTTCCTGTTGTCACTTTCTCTAGTCCCTCAACCCCATCCACCGCAACTTCTACTTCGTATCCTTCAAATTTGAAAATTTTTTGATAAAGACGACTCATTAATGGATCGTCTTCTATAATAAGAATTTTTGCCATTTGTTTATATCTATTTATTTAAAATAACCCTCTAGTGCCACCATTAATTTCTCCGGTTCGACTTCTGACTTAATTATAAACCCTGTTGCACCCTTTTTAACACATTCTGCAACCATTCCGCTGTCACTAAACGCTGTCAACATCACTACTGTAACATCCTTACCTTTCGGAGTGGCTTTAATCTTTTCTAGTACTTGTATGCCATTCATAACTGGCATCATTACATCCAAGGCAATTAAATCAAAATCTTGTTTTGTAAAAATGTCCAAAGCCGCTTGTCCACCCGAGGCGAGCGTAACTTGATTATCGCTTTTTTGATTTTCAAATAAACGATGATAAAACTTGAGTAAAATCGGATCGTCTTCTACAAGTAAAATCTTGGCCATAAAGTTATTACTTTACTTTACATTAAGTTGTTGCAATTCGCAAATTCAAGGTGCCTATTTTAAAATGTCTGGGATGTCATCCTGACTGAAGCTTGAGAGTAAGTCCCGGGCCGCTTCTTTACAAGTTTCAACCGAAGCTTGACCAAAAATATCTGCATATTTTTTTACCAAATCCTCCAAGGTTTTTTTATCTGGCTGATCCAAATTGGGAATATCGTTGGCAATATCTTTAGCCAATGGGCCGAGAATTTCTTCCTGAGCTTTTATTATTGTAGTAATTATTTTTTGATATTTATCGTTAGTTGCCATTTTTATGATATTCTGCCTAGTTTCGTTTGGAGGCTTTTTGTTAAATACTCATGAGACTTCTGTAAATCTACTATTCCAAAAAGTAATGGATTTCCAGTATGTGGGTCTGTTTTTTCTTCAAAAATCATAGCAGGTTCTTTGTTATACACCCCAGTCTCCAAAGAGTGAGCGATTTCTAACCTACATCCGTAATCCATCGCCGCAAATCTCCCCATAAGTAGAACTACTGGCCAAACTGCTGAACCCTTTTCTGAAACCATGATAGCTTCCGGATCAGTTTCGTATGGCGCGGAGATGTCTATGCCTTTTTGTTCTGCTTTCGAGAGCAAATTTTCAACTTGCCCTTGAGGGTTATGGTGCGTCTGTGTGAAAAAAGAGGGAGAACTAAGTAGATCTACTAGGGTAGAATGGTCATTTGCGGCTACAACAGATAGAAATCCGCTCAACTTTTTATTTTTCCACGCCAAAGCGACAAAGCCTTCCATATTAGAAGATTTGTTTTTGTGAGTGTACATGAAACGGTCAACCCTATCTGAAAAATCATAGAACAGTCTGTAACCTGTTTTTTCCAAAATTGCACCCTCAACCAATCTTCGCTCCCCAACCGGAAAATTGAAATACTCAGTCAAAAAATCCACCATAATAGGGGTCTGGGTTAAAAGCTCAGGTGATACCCAAGGAAAATTACCATTACTGATACCATTTATAACCTCTTTTAGCTCTGGAGAATTATAACCAAGCTCCCAGTATTCTGAGAGGTTTATGGTTTTGTGGGTTGAGTCGTTTATACCCCCTTCACCCCTCTCTCCATAACCGGCCATACAAACGACTGTCAATAATTGTGCCAACTTTAAATCCATATTTTTTCTAACTTCGAAATCTACATTTAATTTTTTAAGATCTAAATGGCTGAGTCCAGATTCAGGCTTTCCCATGCTTAGTTCTTTCTTAACACCTTTCCGGGATCCAAATTCAAAATTCCCAAACACTGAAAATATTCTGCAAGCGTATAGAATATATCAGCAATGTTACCGTTGAAGTAAGTCAAGGTAATTGTAGTATAAGCAAAAAAGACTACAGCTAAATAATGAAGAATAAAACCTGCAAACAAAATCAATATGGTAGATTTGTATATTCCCCCCAAATAGTTTCTTGAAAGAATATATGCACCAGATAAAAGAATTAAGTGAAATATTGTCTGGTAGTTATATATCGCATTGAAAATAATTTGGCCAGAAGTTTGGGGAGACTCTGGTATTTGTGATTTGCCAGCTATGGCTATGGAAACGTAGTAAGAGAGGGCTGAGGCACCAATAATTACTATGAGAAAAATAATTTTCTCTTTAGAAAGAGCTTTTATTGCACGAATTCCAGCAGATGCACCAATTACTCTCGAAAGTTGAATCAGACCAAAAGCCCATACGGGGCTAAACCAAACAAAAACATAGTCCGCAAGAGATGGAAATGGGAATGCTATTCCACTAAAAATATAGAAAGTCCAAATAAGAAAGCCGATCCCAAAGATAACGGCAGCAAGTGACAACCCAAACATAGCTTGACCCATTAAAGTTTTGAATCCTCCCCAAAGCCTTACCCGCGTTAGACCAAACATTCCTGTAAAAAGAGGCATAACTATTAGTGGGATTTGAGTATAAACGCCCAAGGGGTGCTGTTTATAGCCACTTGTATACAAAAAGAAAGCTAAATATGCTATAGAAGCAATAAAAAAGATTGTAAGAATTTTTCTTTCTATAGTGCCAAAAAGTAATTGCATATATCTTTGAATAAGAATAGCAACTAAGGTTTATGGCATGCAAGTGGCAAACTTGTAGAAGTGGTGGGCATTTTTTATGAAAACACCCAAACGATCAAAGTCGAAGCCATATGCGACGCAATGACTATATACTTTTAGAAGCCTTTTTTGTCCATCTCTTTTGTCCAGGCATCAAGAGATAGATCTGAAAGTGATTCAACACCCTTTTTCGGGATTGCGTCTTTGGCAAGTGTAAAATATGGCGCAGCAACAAGTGCACAACCTATTTCTCCGGGTTGAACAGTAACATCATGCATCTCTACAAAAATTTCTTTATACCGAACTCTCTGATTTTCTCCAACTCTTAGAATTGATTTTGCTAAATTACCTAATATTTTATGCCTATAACTGGCTTCAACTTCTGTCCCTCTAATATTTAATGGTATCTCCCCCATATCTTCCATAAAAAGATGGGCATCCCGTTTGTGATTTTTTGCAATACCAAGTCCAAATCCACAATAAATATGTTTGGGGCCAACATCGGTTATATGCCGCCCTGCGCAAGGAACAATCGAACCTGGCATTAAGGGAAATTTTTTGTCATCAACTGTGCCAAACAATTCTCTTGTTGCATTGACAATGGGAGACGCGGAATAAACTGGAATACTAACACCAGCATTTGTAATTTTACCTTCGGGGTAAAATTTATGGAAATTATACAGGTCTTTTGGCTTTAGAATATCATAACCTACAAGCCCCCCCATGGGTCCACAAAACGATGAAACTATAACCATATTTATCTGACCAAGATATGTATTTTCCACTTCTGCCCGATCAAAAGCATTAATACTATCAAGAATAGATGTTCCTTGGTGATCAAGTAAGATTTTTGTTTTACCAATACCAAATATAAGTCCGACTAAATATGAGTCTCCGCTTGCTCCAGGGTTGCCGTAACCACTACAAAAACTGTTATACGGTGATATTACTTTCTTTAAATCAAACATATTATATAAGTTAGCTCTGAATCAAAATTATCTTTGATGAAGTGGGTCTTACGCAAGTGGTAAAGTGAATGAAAAAACTGAACCCTTGTCTGCTTCACTTTTTTCTATCCAAATTTTGCCCCCCATTCCTTCTACAATCAATTTGCTAATATAAAGCCCCAAGCCTGTTCCTTTAGTGGTGTCACGGGTTAAAAGACTACTTCCGGCCTGTTGAAATTTATGAAAAAGCAAAGCTTGGTTTTCGGGAGAAATTCCACGACCTGTGTCAGTTACAGAAGTTTTTACAAAATTGTTTTCAACTGTAAAAGATATTTTAACTCCCCCCTCCTCTGTAAACTTGAGCGCATTCCCGATTAAGTTAATTAGCACTTCTTTTACCCTATCTTTATCTGCCATAACGTTTGGCAAAGCGGTTGCTGGTTTCTCGACATCAAGCGACACCTTTTTTTCAACTAAAGATGACTCAATTTCTTTTACCACTTCTCCAGAGGTGGCTACAAGATCCAGCGGCGCATTTTTGAATTCAATTTTACCCATTTCAAGACGACTTACATTTAAAAAGTCATTAACTATATTAATTAAACGAACAGACGAATCGTGAATATCGGATATCATCTCTGCAAATTCTTTGTCTTTAATTTGATCAGAATATAGATCTTTAATAAGCGCTGTATTACCACGGATCGCAGTTAACGGGGTTCTAAGTTCGTGGCTGGCAATTGAGAAAAACTCATCTTTACTCCTAGCCAAAACTCTTTCTTCAGTATCGTCTTTAATTGTCACTAACATTCCAATAATTACATCATTACTTACAACGGGTGTGATAAAAACATCATAAAACTTTGCTTCTATAGAAATGTCTTGAATGTCTAAAGTGCCTTTACTTTCTTGTGCTCTCTTAAAATTACCTAGAAAATCAAATCCGACTAGGTTACCTGCAATTGTATCTAATGTGATATTTGCAGGATCTTTGATTGAAAACATTTTTATTAATGATTCGTTATGTAATATAACGATACCTTTTGTATCAGTCAAAATGAACGCCCGAGGAAAGCTATTTATTGCTGCTAAAAGTTTTACTTTTTCCTCACTTACTTCCTTTGTTCTTTCAACAACTTTAGCCTCAACTCCAGCCTTCTCTTTTTTTAATTCTTCTTCTAGCGTTTTGGCATCTTCCAAAAGATTTAATATTGCTGCCTTCTGCTCTTCGGTTTCAGTTGATCTCTCTTTTAGCTTGCGGTAAAGCTCCTGTGTTGTAGTTAGCTTTTCTCTTTCTACCTTTGTAGCCTCAGCCACTTTTTTAACAAGATCTTCCTTGGAAAGATATGAAACTTTAAGGTCCGATAGAAGTCCTTCTGGAAGAAATTCAAAAAATATAGCTATCCAACTTGACCCATATGAATCGTTTATGTTTTTGTATGATTTTTCTATTAAGTCTTTAGCAGTCTTATCTCCAAATGATTTTTGGATTGTATTAAATAAAGAGGTAAATAACAGGTAAAGAATGTCTATATTTTCTTTTTCGGATTTCCTAGGATCAAGTGTCAACTTTTCGTTTCCAGTTACCTTTTTTATAGTTTCCGAAATTTCTACTTGACCTAAATTTTCGGAAATAAAATCAGTGAGTGGTTTAACGCAAACCCAAAAAAAAGTTGATAAATTTGCAGGAGGTGGCAAAAAAAATACTTTAAGTTCTGGAACTAAGGTGTCAGTTTTTACAAATTTAATTATTTCTTGCCTTAATGCATCTTTTGTAAATTCTTTTTTAACAACCAGTGGTTTATTTGACGTAATAAACCTCTCAAATTCAAGATATGCGCGAACTAAATTACCCGATTTATATTTTTGCCATATTTCTTGGATCAGATCTTCTCTGTTAACAAGGCTTCTTAGATAGGTAAATAACATCGCAGAAGATGATGGAGCTACTGTTTTTTTAAGTTTTAAAAAGTCAAAAAGGCCCATATAGTCATCTTAAAACAAAATGTCGCAATTGGACATTTTGTTTGGCAAGCACAGAATTCCTATATATCGACCTCAAAAAAATAACTGATACAAATCTGTCATTTTGTTTTTGAGTTCGCTATGGCAGGATATGAATCACCACCAGCTTACGCAAGTGGTTTCTTCTAACTCAATTAACTAAAGTTAATTGTTGTTATAAAATCATTATACAG
>DASSIE010000025.1:0-3844 GCA_035692185.1 Patescibacteria group bacterium
CTAATATACCCGAAACTAGGAATACTATCAAGGTGAGCCTAACAACACTGTCTCTTTTTGGCCATGTAACCTTAGATACTTCACTTCTGACTTCGGAAAAAAAGGTAAGAATTGACTTCACAGGCCCAATTGTAGCAAAAATAGGGTAGAAAGAAAAGTAGAAGCTTGATATGGTCTGATAGAATGGATATATGAATCAATTTGGAAGCTCAAGGTCGTTTTCTGTAACCGCGTTTGGCAGAGAAATAATTAAAGTGAATCTGGAAAATCAGTTGGGAGGTTTTGGGGCAGAAAGAGGCGGTAATGGCGGAGGCCCAGCATCAAAGAGTAAAGACAAAAAAGAACTAATTGAAGTCAAATCAGATTTAATAGCTCCGCTTATTGCAGAAGTTGTCGCAAATTTAAGACAATTAGCCCCTGATTTGATTGGGAATTTGGATGATACAGTAATTCAAACTGAACGAGATATTAATTGTGATGAAGCATGTAGAATCTTTAGATACGAAAACAAACTCAAGAAGGATGATGTCGTTGATCTCGTTTTTAAATTTGGGGCAATATCGAATCTCTATCAGGTAGAAAATGTAGCTCTTGCGGGCGGGATTAAATCAAATATACGTAGCGTTGTGGATGCATATTGGGATCAGCCCAATTTTGCTCCCATAAATTCATGAAGCTACCTAATCTCTCCTTTGAAAAATCACTTCACAAAAAAGGATTCAGAATTATTGCTGGGGTTGATGAAGTGGGCAGGGGTGCTTTTGCCGGACCTGTGGTCGCAGCGGCTGTCGCCTTTGCTCCAAATTCTAATTACCAATTACCAATTTCCAATAAATTTTCAAAAAAGATAATTATCAATGACTCAAAAAAACTTTCGGCAAAACAAAGGGGAGTCTCGGACTTGTGGATAAGGGAGAATGCGCAAGCGTACGGAATTGGGGAGGCAAGTGTTACTCAAATTAACAAACTTGGAATCAAAAAGGCAACGGAAATAGCTTTTAGGAAAGCAATTTCCTGTCTACAGTCTACAGACAACAGACGACAGCCAAATAAAAAAACTGTAGTCGGTGGACCATTAGCTGTAGACTATCTCCTAGTTGATGCTTTTTACATTCCTTATGTTAAAGGCTTAAGACGGAGAAACCAAAAGGCAATAGTCAAAGGGGATACTAAGTCGGTAAGTATTGCGGCAGCCTCAATTATCGCAAAAGTATATAGGGATAAATTAATGGTCAAATTATCTAAGCAGACAAAATTTAGAAAATACGGATGGGGTAAAAATAAAGGTTATGGCACAAAAGAACACAGAGAAGCCATTAAAAAATACGGCACGACAACAAAACACAGAACTCAGTTTGTGGAAAGTATGCTTAAAAAAAGTTAGAAACTACGTTTCTTTTCAAGCTCAATAGAATGAGCAATCCTGTATTTGGCTTCTTTTCTTTTTTCAGAAGGCTTTTTGTAGCTTTCTCGGTCTCTGTATTCCTGCATAACACCCTCCATTATCGTCTTTTTTCTAAAACGAGCTATGAGTTTGTCTTCAGATTCACCTTTTTTCTTTTTTAGTATGAACATAAATTTTGCAAATTTCTGTTCCAGCTTGCGCTGTGAACGCATTTGCGATTATATCGCCCCCTTTCACATTTGATAGGCTATATTTTACCTCTTTTTGTCATCTAATGAAACTACGAAACTCAAATTAGAAAGTAGGAGGTGTCTGTGGAGGATTTTGAGGGGGGCTTTCCCAAAGCGGCGGAACTTCTTGCGTTGGGATCGAATTTGGCGGTGTGATAGGTGGCTCAATGGTCGTTGGAGGCATAATTTGTGGTGGTTTGTTTTTACCTTTAATAAACGATGCAAGCATTGATAATAATACTATGACAAGAACTGCAACTCCTGCCCAAACACCAATAGTCTTTACATCATACTTACTAGTAGTTTGTTCCGCGATGTTGCTGGCAGGCGAAGCAGATGGTGAAGCTGTATATTTTGCCAAAGTAACTACTTGTGGTGTTGGTTTAATGGGTTTTGGCGTTCCAGATGCTTTTATAGTTGGTTTTGCAGTTGCAACACACCCACAAGTTAAGCTCGTGGGACAATTTGGGTTTCTGCAGAAGCCTGAATAACAGTAAAGATCTGAATTACAATTGTAATTACTCCCACATGTTCCTCCGCAAGAATTAGGAGTATTTGAATTCGAATTCGTGTCACTATTGCTTGTGCCATAACTTGCTGTAAGGGTGGTAAGTGAACTGCAAGTAAGAATATTTTGCCCATCAGACGCTCTTAAAATTTCCGTTTCACCACTCCCCGTACATGTAAAAGTAATTTGTCCGGCACCCGATGTTTTGTTGGACTTAACTTTGATAATTGCTAAGGTGCCTGCACCTGATTTTGAGTCAAAGGCGCTCCCAAAATAGGCGTGTATCTCAAGTTTTCCTGAAGACGGAGCGTATGAAAAGTCAGAAAAAAATCCACCGCTCGTAACTGACGTTATTGTTAAGTCACCGGCAGGAAAGTTTACAACAGCATCTGCTCCAAAAACAGAATTTGATTCGGCATCAATTTGTAATTTTATTTCTGTATCAACCCCGCTTGGTAAGGTCACAGGGGATGGATCAAAAAAAAGTCTTGGAGCAGCAGTTGCGTTAATCGCAAAAACTCCGCTTACAAGAAACAAAAAAAAGGCAGTTACTATTGACTTAACAAAATTTAATTTAATTTTCATCGTATCTTGTTTGTAGTGTTTGCCTCATTAAGAATGCGTCTCGTACATTTACGCAACCATTGTAATCAAGATCGGCGGTTAGTTTTTCATTAACCGAAAGATTTGCGCAAGGTTTATTTAGCAAATCTTTAATCTTTGTAAAGTCGGCAGAGCTTGCAATACCATCTTGTGGATAAAGATCGCCGGGCTCAAGTGGGAGTCCTGTAAATTCAAGAACATAAGAGGCGGGGTTAAAAGTGGCAGCTGGAATTGAAATATTGCCATTACCCGCGCATCTTGTTGTTTGCCCCGTTTGTTGACAGAATTTTGTGGCAAGATGCTTTTCACCTTTTAGGTAAATCGCATAATAATTGTTAGCGGGAAGTGGGGGAACGGAGGAGCCAAAAGTTAGCATTGCTTGGTATACGCCGTTCCCAATATGTGTAACAGTAATTGGACTTGTTACGTAGTCAAAAAAGTTTGGTGAGTTTTGGAACCTAAGTGTTACTTTGGCACCTTCTGCTGATCCATCAGTTACACCTGCAAACTTCATTCTAAGAGTAAACGATTGGGATACATTTCCAGATGGTGACGGCGAAGGTGTTGCCGTTGGGTAAGGTGTTGCCGTAGCTGTAGGTGATGGAGTTGGTGTTGGGAAAGGGGAGCTTGTTCCTGCACACGGACCAATATACCCCATAAAAGCATTGGAGCCGTTGTTTACATAGTCACCAAAAATTACTGGTGATGTAGATAATGGGCAATAAAGAAAGTTGTTACTGTCCAGGTAAGGGTCAGATGAAATATTAGAGTTGATTCCAGTTTGATTAGCGTATCCGCTATAATTCGGGTTATTTCCATAAACATCATTGCGTTCAAAGACTCCAATCGCTTGTCCGTTTACAATTTGCATACCAGCACCTGCCCCTGCAGAAATTATATTTCTGTAAAATGAATAATCACTTCCTGTGTTTCCACTGATTTTAACTGTTCCGTTTTGGGGTACAGAATACGAATTGTTGGTCATGGTATTGTTTACAGCTTGGAAATGTTGGATGTTGGATAGTTCAAGCGCAGACTCTCTGTTTCCATAGATTAAGTTTCCACCGACAGAAACATAAGTTGAGTCGTATGCACTGA
>DASSIE010000026.1:0-6002 GCA_035692185.1 Patescibacteria group bacterium
CAGGTATGCAGTTATGCCTGCTTTGCTCCATATTTCTCTTTTGACCAATCGCCAATTAATTCGGTGTTTGAACCGCTTCATTAGTGCTCCTATACCCCTCTCTTGCCTTGTGACCAGTGTCGGTAATCCAAAGAACAGAGAATCGACTACTCTTGATCAGACCATTGTTTTCAAGCTCCCTTGCATCAATGTAGTTCTGGGTAGACTCTCCAGTGACTGGATCGGCGAATGGGAATTTTGCTTGAATACTCATCGGTTTCTCTGGTGATGATCCTTGAAGCATATCCAAAATTCTGATCATGTTCTCATTTAGTTTCATTTCTGTTCTCCTTATTTCTGATATGAAAATTGGGCGATGATATATTGCTTTCCACCTTTGTTGTCTATGGTTTTTGCATTGAAAGTGTCGTAACTTACTACAGTAACTTCCCATTTTCTCTTTCCAAAATCAAACTTTTGACCAATTTTGACATCACCATTTTTGAACTCAGAATTAAAACTTATCATTTATCCTCCGTAGATACTTCTTGAATACGATTTGTGCGAGCTAACGATAGGCAATTGTAACATATTTTATTTTTTGTAGTCCAATTATTAAATAATGGTGCTTGACACTGTTGCGACGCTTTGATATCTTCTGACTAAGATAGTTAGCACTTAGGCAGAAGAGTATATCAAAATGGAACCAACTACAAAAAAGAAAATCAGGTTAGAAAACTTACCAGACTTACTTACCGTAAGGGAAGTTGCAGAAGTACTCCGAGTTTCCCCGTTAACCATTAAAAGGTGGGGCAAAAGAGGCAAGTTGCCAGCAATCCGCATTAACTCTCGCGGGGATCGCAGATACAAAAAGGAAGCAGTTTTGTGGTTATTAGGTATGCAATCTAAGGAGGAGTAGTGCTTCTAGCCCGTCCGAAGCTCAGAATGAGCGAAGGAGGGTGGCTTCTCGGAATGCAAAGCAAAGAAGAATAAGGAGACCTTCGCCTTCGTCTTAGCTCCACAAAATTGAAATTACCCCAATAATTATGGTATTATTTCACCACTGTTAACCCAAAAGGTTTCAGAATTTAATCCGTGGAGGTTGTTATGCCAAGTGATGGTCGCAGGTTCAGTAACAAGGTTCAAAAAAAGAAGAACAAAACCAAAGATCTCGAAAAGAACAAGGCTCGCACCACACATCCGGCTGAACAAAAGGAGGGCCAGGGCCAGAAAAGCTCAGGACAAGTGAAGTAAATTATCAGTTTGGATAGGCCGAAATTTGGTCTATCCAGACCTAGCAATTATCTTAAATCTCAATTGCGAGATTTAATTTTTTTAACTAGATTTTTTACCTGTTTCTCCTCCTTGCTTTACGGCGGCGAAAATGGGTGTACCTGATTAAATACAATAATCATCAGGTACACCCAAAGAAGTTCTTCAAATTGAGAAGTTTTCTTCAACATATGGTAAAATATAAGCACTTACTTAATATTTATCCCATGCGTAAATTTACTGCCGTATTTCTATTGCTCTTAGCCTTGGTTATGCCTAGCGTGGTAAGCGCCAAAATCCCAAGCCCAAGTCCATCAGCTTCACCTTCACCAACACCATTTGCAACCCCCGTGCCTGTGCGCGAGGACATCACTCAAAATAAACAAGAAACATTAGGACCACTAGAAAAGCTCCTTCGTGATCAAAAATTAACATCTGTTTGGCCTACAAACCCTGTTAAATATGCAATTAGGGGGTCTGTTGCCTCTGGGGTTCCTGCTAATACAATAGTACTATTACTACTTTTGCCAATTGTAGCTTTTGTAATAGCCTTTAGCAGAAACGTTGTTGGAATACGCGGTTTTGGTATTTTCTTGCCAGCTGCATTATCAGTCGTGTTGGTTGCAACAGGGCCACTTATTGGAATTGGACTATTCTTAGTAATAGTTGCTGTTTCAACTCTCGTGCGTGTAATTTTAAGGAAACTCAAAGTTAAACTCCAGTATTTGCCACGTATGGCATTTATTCTTTGGGCAGTAGTATTAGGGGTTTTGGGAATTTTATTCTTGGCACCAGTTGTTAAGTATTCGGCCTTGTCTAATGTTTCTATTTTTGCGGTTCTTATTCTTATACTTCTTGCGGAGGATTTTATAAGAGTTCAATTAGGCAAAAGCGTTAATACCGCATTAACCTTAACCGCAGAAACCTTAATTTTGTCATTAATCTCATATCTTTTCCTTACTCTAAAGCCTTTGCAAGATTTTGTGCTCTTAAACCCAGAAGTGTCGCTTTTAACAGTCGGGGCACTCGACATTTTGCTTGCAAAGTACTCAGGCCTCAGGCTTATGGAATTTTACAGATTCCGTAAGTTGATCAAAAGTTAACAAGCCAACAAAATGAAAATATCTTCAATCTTAGGTTTAAATGCCCGTACTCAATTATTTGCATATAGATACAATACCAAACGTGGCAAAAATATTGCCAACTCCAAAATTTTAACGGCAAGAATTTTAAGGGTGGCGGGCGTAGCTCACCCAAAAATTTTTACAAAATTTAAAGAGCCTGGGGACGTTTTTGAATATGACTGGACAAAACTTCCAGACAAGTTTGCCTTAAAACCAAGCCGTGGCTTAGGAGGCGGTGGAATTATGGTTGTTAAGAAAAAATTAAAGGATGGATCTTGGCTTACTACTCAAAAAGAAAGAGTAACGGTTGACGACCTTAAACTCCACACTTTGGACATTTTGGAAGGAGCATTTTCTATGGGCAACGTTCCAGATGTTGCTTTTGTCCAAGAATATGTAGGGCGCCACAAAGTATTCCGTAAATGGGCTTATAGAGGAACCCCAGACATTCGCATTATTGTTTTTAATAAAGTTCCCGTAATGGCCATGTTACGTTTACCTACTAAAGAGTCTGGCGGACGGGCTAATTTACATCAAGGAGCAATTGGATTAGGCGTAGATATTGCAACCGGAATTACAACTCATGCAATTTGGCATGGAGAACAAATTGTTTTCAAACCTGGGACAACTAAGAAACTTCGGGGTATAAAAATACCCAACTGGACGTTGATTTTGGAGACCGCAGTTAAAACTCAAATGGCCTCACATTTAGGCTATATTGGCGTTGATATAGTAATTCATCCTGAGAAAGGCCCAATGGTCTTGGAGACTAATGCCCAACCTGGCTTGCAGATTCAGTTGGCCAACATGGAAGGGCTTAAAAAGCGCTTGGAGCGTGTGGAGGACTTAAACGTAATTGACGCCGAGCATGGAGTTAGAATTGCCAAAGCTATTTTTGCAGGTCGCTTTGCTGACCGAGTAAGGGCAGAGGGCGGGGTAAAAACTATAAAAGCAGTTGAAGAAATTAAAATACTATCTGAGGACGGCCGTAAGGTTCCGGTGTTGGCTAAAATTGACACTGGGGCTTGGAGTAGTTCAATTGACCGCAAATTTGCAAAAGAATTAAGCTTAACCGGAAAAGGTAAAATTTTATGGTATAAAAATAAGCTTAGCGCTCTGGGAGAGGAAAAAAGAGCAGTTATCCGGGTTACATTGTGGCTAGCCGGGCATAAAATTAATACTGAGATGACGGTTTCTGACAGAAGTATATTAAGATACCAGGTATTATTAGGTAGAGAAGACCTTGGCGGATTTTTAATAAGTGCCGAGATTGATAAAGACAAGTTAAGAGAAGCTAAGTGGTAGGGACGAGGGATTCGTATATTGGGAGGATGTCATGTTTACTAAATTACTGAAAAAATTATTTGGGAGGAATAAAAAAATATTAATTGTCGTGGGGGGAAAATTAGATAAAATTGAAGCCTTCAGAGAATCTGCTAAGAAATTAGAGTTAGACGTAACTTTAGCCTCATTTTCTGACTTAAAATATACTACAGATAGTGATTCATCTTCGTTAACTCTCAAAATAGGTGACACAGACTTGGCTACTTTTGATGTAATCTACATTAGAATGGTGGGCAAAAGGGTAGAAGATGCCGCCCTGTTGGTTGATTATGCTATCCAAAATAGTATTAGAATTGTGGACAGAATGTACATTAATTCCCGTGTTTTCGCACTAAGTTTAGTTAAGTCACTGGAAATGAAAAAGGTGGTAGACGCAGGTCTTCCGCTTCCAAAAACACTTTACGGTAGTTTGGCAACAATTCAAGTAATTGGCGAGAAAACATTCGGATTCCCATTCATTATTAAAAGCACAACTGGCAGGCGCGCTCGTGAAGTTTGGATTGTTGAGAACAAAAAAGAGTTAGATAATCGTGTTAAAGAATTAGTTCCAAATGAAAAAAGTGGTACGAAATATTTTGCTCAGGAATTTATTAAAGCTAGCCAAAGAATTCGTGTGTTGGTGGTTGGCAATAAGGCCTTAGCTGCAATTACTCGCCCAACCAAATGGAGAAAAAGAATTATAGAAAAAGTAAATGGTGAATTCCCGGAGGGAATAAAAAATGCACTTAGTCCGATACCAACTGAGTATGAATCACTTGCTATCAGGGCGGCCAAATCTTGTGAACTAGACATTTGTGGAGTTGATATTTTGGTTGAGGATGGTACAAATAAAACTTTTGTAATTGAAGCAAACGCGGCGCCAGCTTGGGAGTTAATCAAAAAAGACACTAATGTAATTGTTGAGGAAGAAATCTTAAAATTTTTAAACAAATAAAATATGGACACGTCTGAAAAAATAAAAATTGGTTACCAAAATAAATTTAAAAAATATGGGGTCGATGCAAAATCACTTTACTGGAGCGGTAAAGGCGCGGCTCATCAGAGGTTTAGGCAATTTTGGGCAGAGATAGATTTTAACGACAAAAAAGTTTTAGACGTTGGTTGTGGATTTGGTGAATTTGGAAAGTTCATTTTAAAGCGCTATGCAAACGTTGAATACACCGGAGTAGATATCGTTCCAGAATTTATCACAGAGGCCACGAAATTAGTTCCTAGGGGAAAGTTCATGGCTGCCAATTATTTAAAGGACCCTCCTTCGCTCCTTCAGAGCTTCGGCAGGGCAGGCAAAATGGATGGTCATTATGACGTCGTTGTCGCTTCAGGCATCTTAAATTCGAATGTAGAAGGTCGAAATTTAGAATATAGAAAAGAAGGAATTGCCAAATTGTTCGACTTAACTTCAAACGTCTTAGCTTTTAATATGTTGGGTGCACATCCGCAACCAGAAAACGATAATGAGAGCAACGTTTGGTATGCAGATACACTAGAAATTTTAGAATACTGTATGACCTTAACTCGCCGTGTAATTCTGAGGGCCAACTACCATTCCAAAGACTTTACGATTTTAATGTACAGGCAGAAAGGTGATAAAATATAAGTATGTCATTAAGCGTTGATATGTCTGAAGAAGTCCGGGAGAATGAGTATCATGATGCACGCATGCGTATCGACCCTTGGATTAAAGAACTGAATGATAAAGGGTTGGTTGGAGAAATAGACCTCAACTTAGGTGATTTACAAAACATTTTCGAATTTAAATGTAAGGCAAAATATGAAATTTCTCCTGAATCTAAAAAATCTCTATCTGAGTATATGCCAGGAGAAGCATCTGATGGAATGGAAGCAGTTTGGGGAGATACAATACTTGATGAATTTGATGCTTTTAAGGCAAGGTGGATTGCGGATTATAATGCAAAAAAAGGAAACAGAAGGTTGCCAAGAAATCCATCAGGCGAAATGGGTACTGGGATCAAAAGATTTTTCCTTGAGCTGACGCAGCTAAGTGCAGGAGTTTTGGATTTGGAGACTTTTACCGACAGAACTGAGAATGCACTTATGAATGGCAAACTTTACCAAGCGGAACTTGATGGCCAACGGATTAAAAGACGCACCCCAAAATCAAAAGATGCAATAAGAGTTGCAGAACTTCCACCAGGATTTGTTTCAGACTTCTATGAATGGCTTCTTAATTCTAAGCCTTAAGTTTTTGATAATTTAAAGATGAAAAAAATACTTGTCCTAGCTTCTAAACGAAGTGAAAATAAAGAAAAGTTAATTTCGTAT
>DASSIE010000027.1:0-5498 GCA_035692185.1 Patescibacteria group bacterium
TGGAGACACCGGAAGCAACACCAACTCCAACAACCTCTATTTTCTTTTTAGGCCAAACAAGTTTAAAGGCATATTTTACCGCATTTATTTTAACTGGATTCAGAGAGCCAACAGCAACTTTCATAATTGAAGTATATCAAATGAAAAGATATCAAATTTGCCTCATATTTACCATTGAAAAAGGCACACATTGCTTTTGTGTGCCTTTTTGGCGAACTTTTGTGTTTGGAGATTGTTGGCTAGTGAGGCAGAATCATGGCGACAAGTATTCCCCCTATGGTTAGGAAGAGTCCGAGTCCCATCACCCGCTTACATCTTTCCTTGACCCGGGATCATTAATCGTCAAATTCCACATTTTCTACTGTCTATTGCCAAACTAATGCCCAATAATAGCCCTGAGTCCAGATAAAAACACGTCTAAATTCTCCGCATCCTTCTGTAAAACGCCACCTGATAATCTAAGTGTTTCTATATGCTCTGATATTTTCTGAAAACTACAACGCAAGGTTTGGATATTTCCTCCACAGCCATCAATTGCAGTTTCCATTTCTTTTCTTATGGAAATAATGGAAATAGGTTCAGTTATTAGCTCACCCAAACGCTCGGATTCAATATCAACCACAGCCATTGTACATTAGGTTTAGACCTATAAACGACATCTCGCAACCCCCATCTTGATTCCCTGTTCCCATTAAGCGTTTGCGAGAATTCCTTGAACGAGTGAACGAATACCAAAGAGCAAAAGTATGTTTAAGGCTTGCCCTGAGCAAGCAGAGTTCTTTTGCAAAGTATGAGAGAACGAGTGAATGGATGACGAGGAAAAAGCGCGCACTTTCTTTCTAATATTTCTTTGTGCGAGCAAAGAAATATTAAAATTGTCTTTCCTGTATAATCTAAGCATGAAAACTAATTCTAGTTGGCAAAAGGTAGCGCCTTGGTACAACAAAGTCACAAAAGGTGGCGAAGGCCATTACTACCACCAACATGTAGTAATTCCAAACGTCTTGCGACTTTTGGAATTAAATAACAAATTACAAATGTCAAATGTCAAATTACTAGACATGGCATGTGGGAACGGGGTATTGGGACGCGCCCTTCCAAAAAATATTGACTATCTGGGAATAGATATTGCACCAAGTTTAATAAGTGAAGCCAAAAGAAACGATCGCAATTTTAGCCACAAATATATAGTTGGAGATGTCACTGAACCTATTTCAGTTAGTTCTGATTTTACACACGCCGCAATTATCCTTGCTCTACAAAATATCAAAAATCCGGAAAGTGCCTTGCAAAATGTAAGTAAATCTTTGGTTTCTGGTGGAAAGTTTGTAATTGTCCTAAACCATCCAGCTTTTAGGATCCCCCGCCAAAGTTCTTGGGGAATTGATGAAACCAAAAAAACTCAGTACAGAAGGATAGATAGATACATGTCACCCCTTGAGATTCCAATTCACATTCACCCCCACACCAAAAATTTTAGTGTGAGGGTTTATCCAAGTGATAGGACAAGTCAGGTGGCTATGAGCTATCACTTCCCTATTTCGGATTATTCCAAAATGCTAAAGGATGTGGGATTTGTAATTGAGGCGATTGAGGAATGGACAAGTGACAAAGAAAGTGTGGGGCGGGCTGGCAAAATGGAGAATAGAGCCAGGAATGAAATTCCCCTATTCATGACAATTGTCGCCAAAAAATTAGATTTTTAAAAATTCTTCCACCCCAAGTTTATAAATGTGGTGAGTGTTTACAGGTAAGGTTTTCATATCCCAATCTGTTTTTCTTGTTCTTAGCCAATCTTTAAAATATTCAGAATATTTCGGTGAATGCACTAGGTAAACAGATAGGGCTCTTAAGTCATCCTCATCAATATCAGTTTCATTTAAATCCCGTGAACGAAGCGTTTCTTTTAACGTCCTAAATTGAGCGTATGGCGAACCAATGGGCTCCTTGAAAAGACCTGCATCACGAACAGATTCTCTTTCAAAAATATCTTCAAATTTTTGGACAATACTATGAAGCGCTAATTGCTCATGGTCTATTGGTAATGGCGGTAAAACTTTAAGTTCCACAGTGTATTTTACCCTATTGGGGCAAGAGCTGTTTTTCTCCGGTGGAAAAACAGCTCCCGATAAATAAATTATTCTGACAGCTTCTCAGCTACATGCTTTTTAGCGTCATCAACCTTGTCTCCAGCATTCTCGACAACTTCTTGAGCTTTATCTTGAACTCCAGAAACTACTTCACCGACTTTGTCCTTAACCTCATTGAATTTTTTACCAATAGCTTTGCGGTTCTCTTCTTCGGAAAGTACAACTGCGGTGGCCCCAACTGCAGCACCAACTACTGCTCCTACAACTCCGGCTGCAACAGGACTCATACCTTTTTTATTTGCCATTCACCTCACCCCCCCTCTTCGCCTTTGGCCCAACTGGCGCCTCTGGCTTTTTAATAAACAAACTCGACAAATATATAATTCCATTTTTAATAAAATTCTTTAAATCTTCTGCATCTTTTGCCATATCATCAACTTTTATAAGAATCGACGTGAGCCGTTTTAAACTTACAGAAAGATTGAAGGCGGACCAGGACAGAAACCCAACCAAAATTAAAAATCCAATTCCTAAAGAATAGTAAAGAAAGTTAAGAGACGGCATAATTAGTATCAAACTACATGTTACTATAATGTAACGCTATGTCGCAAGGTCTGAAAAAACTACTAAGCGTTTAGAGTAGCTTTTAGTGTCAGGATCCCAAACTCCTTCACATGTAACAAGGTTAAGATATGCTTTGTCGCTTGGAGCAAAAACACTGTTTGCATATCCGGGATTAAATAATTTACTACTACTAACAGTGAATGTTTTAAACTCCCCCCTGTTATCTTGAATGTATAACTTATCCCCCGCCGTAAGTTGTGACAAGTTAGCAAAAATAGACGGGTTACCATCAATATTATCAAAGTGACCTGCTATAACAGCGCTGCCCGTCTCGCCAGGTCTGGGACCGAGACTAAACCAGCCAGCGTTATCTGTATTTTTTGGTGTTGCCATATTTCCTTTTGAAGTCACGCCAACCGACTCAATAACTACGTTTACGTTAATCTTTGGAATCAACAAACGGACAGGAAAAGTTTGGCCATCATTTTGAGTTTGGGCTCCCAAAGTTTTTTTTGATTCCAGGAGACGTTGATTTAAATATTTTTGAGTAACAAAAAATGAAGCAAAGAAAGAAACAATTATTAAAGTTAGCGAAAAAAATCGCCGAAAGTTAGCCTTCATGCCTTTAGGGAGAACTTAAGAAGTGCTAAAACCGTAACTAAAATTCCAGCTGAAATATATAGCTGAACATTAACATCTTGTGGAGCAAAACCAGTATTTGGTAGCCCAGGTCCCCCCACAAAAGTGGCGGCACCATAAACACCTATCCTACAGTCATTCCTGGCTGCAACTTCCACCCAAATTGGAGTATTTGCGGGAAGATTGTTTATAGTTGTTGAAAACCCGGTAACGTCCACATTGTATAACCAATTTCCATTTGTTGTACCATATCTAACATTAAATGTATTGGTTCCTGAATATGGCCCCCAGCTTATAAATATGCTGTCTGAGTCGACTCTTCTTGAACTTAATATAGCTGGAGGCATAATCTGACTGCTTAATGGTGGACAAAAAGCTGTAGAAGGACCCCCTGGGCTAGTAAGTGTTGAGCTGGCGGTTCCACATGTTGGACCGGTAATTGTATTCCCTGCCAAGGTTACTGTACCTGCGTCCTGCGCCAAAAGTCGGCCATCTAGGGTTGCTCCAGTATTCATGGCATTGACACCGTTAAGCGCTAAAATATTTCCTTTAAACGCGGTAGTCGTGTCAAGAGTTACAGAGCTACCAACCCTCCACCATAAATTACAAGCGTCGCCACCTGTGATAGATGAGCCGGGGGAAGTAATAAGTGTTGACACAGTCTTAAAAATCCAGACACCCGAGCCTGTAAGATTCAAGTTTCCACTTAATGAGAAGCTACTGGTAGAGCAGTAAACTCCAGGCCCAACACCAGAAGGGAAAGTTGCAGTTAAGTCTACAGCCCCAAAAGATTGATCACAGGTTTGGTCAAGAGCAGCAAATGTGGCAAGATTTTCAGCTTGAGCGGCTATTGCACTGGCATTATTGCTTTGTGTTCCCCCGCCCGCAGTACATGGGCTAGGAAACCCTGTAATCGAAGTGCCCGAGCTTACCCCAACAGCCCCAGTTGTAGTTGTAGCACCGGTACAAGTTACAGCTTGGCCTCCTAAAACTGAGTAGCCACTTAAAGCACTTAGTGTTGGTGAGGTTGCGGCTTGTGTGGTGGAAACTGAAACAAAAAGAAATCCCATTAAAACAACAAAAAGTGTTGTTAATAGCTTGCTGGTATTTTTAAAAATTTTCATTCTTGTTTCTTTCCCGACATTATTTCTACAAGCTGTGTAATCCCCCAAGCTAGAACTGCGTATACAACAAGTGCAACAAGTGTCGATGGCTCAAGAATTGCAGTTACCACGTTGCCTTGGGTTGTGGCTCCACGGAATATTCCACTAAATGGAAGAACAAATAACTGTGTCAATGAATAAATAAAACTAACAAAACCACTGCCAGGATTAGCTCCAGTTAACTTGAGAATTAAACGGAATACAAGTAATATCTCAACAACACCAAAAATATAATAAATTATATAGTTAGCACTTTGTGAACTATCTGCTTTTTGTCCGCCTACTGTTATTGTGGTCTTTTTCGATACTATATCGCCCATATAAATTATGTTACAAGTCTGTAACAATCTTGTCAAGAAGTTATTTTTGAAGCTTTTCCCTAATATCTTCTAAATACCAATTTATTACTATATTCGTTCTTAAGTTTAAAGCCACCGCAATTTTGGGAATGATATTTCTGCCTGGAAGCCTTTTATTATTTTCTATAAGCGTAATGTAGCTACGCGAAACATCACACGCTTTTGAAAGTTGTTCGGCTGATAATTTATTCTTTTTCCTTTCTTTGTATAATCTTTCGCCGAATAGCATAATTTTTGACCGATAGTGCTATTCTAAATAGAAAAAAACAAGAGGTCAAGGAGTTGACTTTTTATTAAAAAGTGCTTACGATTTATTTAGTTACACATTTGTAACAAGTTAAAAATGCCCAAGATACTTGTTGTTGAGGATGAAACAGCCTATCAAACAATACTTAAAGATACTTTTGAAAAAGAAGGATTTGAAGTATTTGTGGTCTCAGGTGCAAATGAAGCAAAACTTAACGTAACTAAAAATCACCCAGATATAATTCTTTTAGATATAATCTTGCCTGGTGGACTAAACGGATTTGATTTTTTAGAAAATCTCGAAGGAAAAGCGGAAACACGCAAAATACCTGTTGTTGTTTTAACCAACTTGGCTTCTGAGGAAAAAGTAGCAAAAGAGATCGGAGCCTCGGCTTATTATATAAAAGCAGATACCCCAATTGATGAGGTTGTAAGGA
>DASSIE010000028.1:0-69933 GCA_035692185.1 Patescibacteria group bacterium
TTATATAAAAGCAGACACCCCAATTGATGAGGTTGTAAGGAGAGTTAAAGAACTTACTAATAAAATATAAATTTAGTAAATTAATGATAGAATGAACACGATGGCAAGTAAAACTGAGAAAGTTGATGCAGATAAATTATGGGAGGTCGCTTGGACATATATTAGAACTGTAGTTGACACTGTCCGTGAGCCATTTTTAATTCTTGATCAAAAGTTAATAATTATTTCTGCAAATAGAACTTTCTACTCGGTTTTTCATGTAACCCAAAAACAAACTGAAGGTCAAAAAGTATATAACATTGGCAATGGTCAGTGGGATATTCCCAAATTAAAAATTCTTCTGGAAGATATACTACCCAAAAATACGCACTTTGAAGATTTTAAAGTTGAACATGATTTTCCGAAGATTGGCCACAAAATAATGATCTTAAATGCCCGCCAAGTTCATACAACCAATATAAATAAGCCAATTATGCTTTTGGCGATGGAAGACATAACTAAGCAAGTAACTCTAGAAAACCAACTTAAGGATTATACAAAAAAACTTACTATTGAAGTAGCAAAAAGGACATCAGAACTAGAAATCCGGGTAAAAGAACTGGAAAGAGTCAATAAAGTTATGATTGGGCGCGAAATGAAAATGATAGAATTAAAAGCAGAACTTAAAAAAGCTAAGGGCGCAATATAGTTTTTATGGATCAACTCCCCCACGAATCATTATCCGAAATACAAGAGAGATATCGGAGTCTAGTAGAAAACCTACAAATCGGCATATACAGAAATACTCCAGGACCTAAGGGACATTTTTTGGAGGCCAACCCCGCGATTATTGCCATGTTTGAAGCAAAATCAAAAGCTGAATTTATGAAGCATAATGTTAGCGATCTATACCAAAACCCCAATGAAAGACAGGAATTTGTTAAAGAAATATTAAAAAAAGGACAGGTAAAAAATAAGGAAATCAATTTAATTACTTTAAAAGGGAAAAAAATAGTCGGGTCTGTTACTGCCGTCATGAAGAAAGATAAAGACGGGAAAATTTTTTTTGATGGCATTATCGAAAATATAACCAAACACAAAAAAACGGAGGATGAACTATACGAATACCGCAAAGATCTTGAAACTCGAGTTAAATCTAGAACCCAGGAACTTGAAAATACAAAAGAGGCAATGCTTAATGTTATGGAAGATCTTGAAAAAGCCAAAGGGATAATCGAAGTTAAAAATGCCAAAGATGAAGCCATGCTAGCTTCCATTGGTGAAGGAATAGTTGCGGTAGACAATCTTGGGAAAGTAATGATAATGAACAAGGTGGCCGAGAATATGTTGGGGTGGAAAACAAAAGAGATGTTAGGTAAGAAAATTACTGATTTAAAATTAGAAAATGAGGATGGAACTTTTATACCATTTAATAGACGGCCAACAACAAGAGCGCTTTCTACAGGTGCCACCATCAAAGTTACATATTTCTTTGTAAGAAAAGACAACACGAGGTTTCCTATGGCAATTACGGCAACACCAATTAAACTTAACAAAAAAGCAATTGGGCTTATTGAAATAATTAGAGACGTTACTGAGGAGCTTGAGATTGATAAGGCTAAAAGCGAATTTGTATCACTAGCTAGCCATCAGCTTCGCACCCCCCTAGGTATAATTAAATGGTATTTAGAGGCCTTGAATGAGGAAGCGTACATTAAAAATGCACCTGATAATGTACAAAAATATTTTAACGAGATCTTTAAAAGCAACGAGCGAGTTCTGAGTTTAGTAAGGGACTTACTTTCAGTCTCCCGTATTGACCAAGGGCATGTTAAAAACATACCAAAACTAACTGACGTCACAAAAATGGTCAAAAATATTGCGGATCAGATGAAGATTTTGGCTCGAAAAGATGATATCGCACTTACTTTAGATATTAAAAATAAAGAAATACCATTAATTAACATAGACTCGCTTAGACTCCATGAGGTAATAGAAAATTTGGTTACAAATGCGATTGTATATAGTAACCCCAAAGGTATTGTAAAAATTACAATTGATCAAAAAGATGATAATATAATATTGTCCGTCGAAGACCATGGAGTTGGAATCTCCAAAAAAGATCAAGTGAAGTTATTCACTAAATTTTTCCGAAGTCAAAACGCGATAACGAAAAATACTGAAGGATCGGGACTTGGTCTTTACGTTGTAAAATCATATATTGATGTTTGGGGAGGAAAAATAACTGTTAAAAGTACTGAGGGAAAAGGATCGACATTTTCTATTAGGTTACCTATTAAAATGAAAGAGGGTGAAATAAATAAATAAAGATGAAAAAAATACTAATTGTTGAAGACGAACTAGCCTATTTAAAATTACTAAATAACCAACTTACAAAAAACGGTTATAAGGTGGTAGAGGCCAAAAATGGAAAAGAAGGTTTATTAGTTGCTGAAAAAGAACATCCAGATGCCATCATATTAGACATTAGAATGCCAGTTATGAGCGGTATTGAGATGCTAACAAAACTTCGAAAAAGTAATTATGGCAAAACAGCAAATGTAATAATTTTAACAAATCTTGAACCAGATGATGAAATATTAAGAAGTGTTTTGGAAGATCAGCCTACTTATTATTTAATGAAAAGTGATATACATATAACTGATTTAATTAACAAAATTAATAAATTATCTTGATTCTCCACCTCTTAAAATATAAACTGTAATTGTTACTAATTTGTAACATTACAAAATGGCAAATATCTCACTGGAAGATAGGCGGCTTTTGGAAAAAAAAGGAATTAACTTTTTAAAAATAAAGCCGACTGCAGGCCTTACTATTAGTGAGGAAGCTGATCAAGTTGATTCGCAAATTCAACACGAAATAGTTGCTACTGTCTCTTCTAATAAGACCGCATTAATAATACTGGCTGGAATTCTTGGAGCTTACGCACTGTTAGTTTTAACTTTTACAATTTTATTTGTTACAAAACCAGTAGAAACAGCAAATTGGTTAGGTATTATTGCAGATTATACAAAAAATATTTCATATTTACCCGACAACTCAATAAGTAAAGTTTTGGCAGCAGAAACAAGTACAATCCAAGGATCACTATCTCCCCTAAAGGCTGTCCTTCAACCTATCGCTAAAGTTTCTTTGGGATTTGTAAAAAATATTCGTCCCGAATCCTATGCCCAAATTGCAAAAGTTGCAATTATAGATACTACTGATGTTTTGGGATTGGATACGAGTGGAAATATCACACTAGCTAGACCAATCGCAAATCTTAACTCACAATTTTTGCAAGGACTAGAGCCTGGAACAAGCCCGGGAAATCTTGCGATTGTTGGGGAGGCAGACTCACCTATTCCTGCCCTACCTGATTTGGGGCCAACTTCTGTTATCACAAACGCTGATTTAGCAAATTCAGCCGTTACTGTTACAACATCTGGGCCACTTTCGGGTGGTGGAACGGTTTCACTTGGCGGAACTCTTACACTTGACTGCCCTACATGTGCAACTTCTTTATCTTCTACATTTACAGCGAGTAGTATCGATACATTAACAAATAAATCAATTTCCGGATTGACAAATTCTCTTAGTGACATTCCAAACAGCGTGCTAGTTAACTCCTCTCTAACCGTATCGACAGGAACCGGACTTACCGGAGGAGGTTTGGTCACGCTCGGTGGAACTATAACTGTAAATCTAGCCGATACTGCTGTTACTGCCGGAAGTTATGGAGATACTATATCAGTACCAACTTTCACAGTAGATGCAAAGGGAAGACTAACCGGAGCCAGCAACGTAACTATTTCAGGGCTAACTACAAGTAATTTGTCTGGTACTGCTGGAATCACAAATGCGCAGTTAAGTAATTCGTCATTATCTCTTTTGGGAAACTCAGGAAGTGGGACTGTTTCCTTGGGTGACGCATTAACTCTTACTGGTGCAGGCATAACAACTGTTTCTGTGTCAGGATCAACTTTTACAATAACCTCAACTGAAGCCGATACCTTAGCGGCTGTCACTGGAAGAGGTGCAACAACCTCTACTGCTCTTACCTTATCGAGTCCAACAAACTCAATTACTGTAGGCACATTAACAGCAACCGGAGGAACAATAAACGGAATTACAATTGGAGCTGTGACTCCCTCTACAGGGGCATTTACCACACTTTCATCAATCGGAAACACCTCATCCGGAAATATTGCCTCTTTTACAAATTTAAACACTTCAGACTCCGCAACAAGCTCAGTATTAAGATTGAATATAGGAACTCCTGATGCAAGTAATACAGCTACTAGATTTATTCAGTTCTACGCAGGTTCAACTACAAATAGCAACGGCTCAGGGATTGGTAACATTAAAATTCAAAATTCCGGTTTGCAATATGTTTCCGGAAATGCCGATCTTGCAGAGTGGACTGACATAACAGGAAGCGCTGCTAACGGGGACATTATTGCATCACTGTCTAGCGGAAATCAGAAAGCGGTTGCTGGAAATTTACTTTTAGGAGTTGTGACTGACACAGCAGCTTTTGTGGGAAACGAAACGGGAGACTTAACCGGGAAGGCTATCGTTGGGATGCTTGGGCGTGTTAATACTAAAGTTTCCACAGAAAACGGAAACATTTCCATTGGCGACCCAATTGCTGCAAGCTCTGTTGCTGGGGTGGGAATGAAGCAAACAAAAGCCGGCCCAACCATTGGTAAAGCCCTAGCCGAATATAGTAGCATTGGCGTAAGTAGGATTGCAGTCCAGGTCGTTCCCGGTTGGTATGACCCTGATCCCCTTCTAACTCCCAGTAGTTTTACAATTTCTGGTACAAACGTTTTGGACCAAAATTCTGATGTTGTTACTCGTGTTGGCGGGTTTCAAAATATATTTGCAGGAACGATTAGCATTGCAAATGGACTTACAATGACTTCAGGTGCTTTGTCTTTATCGGGTCTTTCCGCAAGCACTATAAATACTGGATCTAACGCACTTACTTTTACATCGAGTAATTTTAATACAACAGGAACTGGAATTAACTCTACAGCGATTGGGGCAACAACTGCTTCAAGTGGGGCATTTACTACCCTCTCTTCAACCGGTACTACTAATTTAGGTTCTGGTACTGGAGTTGTTAGTATAAATTCTTCTGACACCACAAATCTTCAGATAGCAGGAACCGGAACAACTGGGAATGTTCAGGTTGGCGCAGGTGGGGCGGGTTCAACAACACCAGATCTTTTAGTTATGGATATTAAAAACACGTCTGGGGATCCAACAGGTACACCTGGAGCTATTTACTATAATTCAAACACCGGAAAGTTTAGATGTTTCGAAAATAGTGCCTGGGTAAATTGTATTACTCCCTCGGGGAGTGATCTTCAACACTCGGCTTCATATGACACAAGTGAGGCGATCACCAATATTCCCACTGGTGGAGCTCAGGTAACACTTGGAACTGTAGCGGTTACCCCAGCAACAGCCTTGGGAGATGTTTATGTCACTGGTTGGGCAGATGTTTATAGTAGCAATGCAACTGATCAGCCTTTGCAGGTAGTAATTGAAACAACAACCAACTGTACTGGGACAACTGTAGGAAATGCCAATGTTACATATACAATTACTTCGGCGCAAAGTACAACAATCGACAGGGGCACGATTCGCGTTTCAGGAATTGCGGTTGACCCAGGAACCGGATCCCAGAATTATTCACTATGTGCGGCAGTCACATCCGGCGGCGGAGACACAGATGTTTTGAATTGGGGCATTGAGGCACTGGTTATCGATACTGGAGCGGACTTGGCAGAAATATATACAACTAAAGATGCCAATATTGAACCGGGAGATGTTGTTTCAATTGACCCCAGTCTTCAAACAGGTATGAAAAAAAGCCAGACCCCATACGACCAATCCGTACTCGGAATTATTTCCACAAGACCGGGAATGGTAATAGGATCTATTGATAATGAAGGAATAAATGCTATGCCGGTAGCACTCTCAGGCCGAGTTCCAGTAAAAGTTTCTACTCAAAACGGACCAATCTATATCGGTGACTACCTAACTACCTCACAAACTCCTGGGGTCGCCATGAAGGCAACTGAGGCAGGTACAATAATAGGTATTGCCATGTCCCCTTTTGATAGTGAAGGGGTTGGACAAATATTAGTATTTGTAAAAAATAGTTTTTCTACAGGATCACGTACTGCGATAGCTACAAATGAAGATGTAAATAATCCAATTGGAGCAATTGGTAAAAAAGTTGCAGATATGGGGAATTTCATTTCGGACTTTGTTGGAAATAAAATTACGGGAGTATTGGGATATTTTGATGAAATATTTACAAAGAAAATTCACACTGACGAAATATGTGTAAAAAAATCAGACGGAAATGAAGTTTGTATAAATGGAGATCAAATAAATGATATTTTATCAACTTCAACCCCAACACCAACTATTACTCCTGTCCCAATTGAAAGTCCTACGCCAAGTAGCACACCTACCCAATCCCCTGAAGCTACAAGTACTCCACTCCCATAATCTTGGCTGGGGGACAGGGTATACTACGCTAAAGCTTCGTAATACCAACGGTATCCTACGTCTTCAACTTCGGACTACCTATTCTGCCACTTTTGAAACCCATTGCCAAGGCTACTGAAACCAATCTCTTGTATGCAAACGATTTTCCCGATCCAGTTTTTAAATAGAGTTCAAAATCTCTGGCTTCCTTTTCTGTGCTGAATGCTCCATACCAAATTAGATTCCAAGGAATATGCGGTTTAGTTGATTTTACTTCTCCACTGTTATGAAGTACTAGCCTTTTATTTAAATCGTTCGTCGAGCCGAAGTAAAAGATGTGAGATTTTGAACTTAAAAGAATATAGGAATAGTACATGGGCATGCAACTCCGTAGCCTTGGCGAAGGATTGCTGGGGAACAGGGATTCGAACCCCAATACCAACCTCCAAAGGGTTGTGTCCTACCATTAGACGATTCCCCAAAATTTAAAACTACAAGCCTATTATATCCTATTTTTCTTATCTCCCCAATCCCTCTAATTCCCTAATTTACGGTCTTCTTGAGGAATATCAGCTTATCGAGTAAAATACAGGTTGCAAGTGAATTCACGGGCCCATATGAACTCTGCTAGCGCAGAACCATATGATGCCCTATTAGGGCCCATAGCTCAATGGTAGAGCAATTCCCTTTTAAGGAAGCGGTTGAAGGTTCGAGTCCTTCTGGGCTCACTCGTAGCTAATTGGCCCCATCGTCTAACGGTTAGGACGTCGGGTTTTCATCCCGAAAATTTCTGGGTTCGAATCCCAGTGGGGTCACATTTGAAGTCTTAGTTTTTTACTGACTGGAGCTTCTTTCTGGCAATATTTTGCTTCCTAATCTCTTCCCTTGCCTCTTGTTCCTTTTTAATAACTTGTCTTTGGATTTTCTCTTTATGGAGTTGTCCATCTACAATTTTCTGGCATTCTGGGTCTGAACAAATTTTAATAGTATAAACAACAGTTGAAGTCTCAACTTTTTCTTCGTAAGTTTCTTTTACAACCCTAGGTTTCCCACACCTTGTGCAGACACTTCCAGGAATCATACTTGTATTCATTTTAACGGTATCCTCCACCCCTATTACCACGACTGTCTCCTCTGTCTCGTCCACCTCCGCCAAAGCCACTTCTTCCACCACCCCTGGAGTCTCCACGTCCGCCCCCAAATCCACCACCACGTCTATTGTCTCCACCACCACTGTAATCTCTTTTTTCTTGTGGTTTTGCTTCAGCTACAACTAGCCTGCGACCACCAAAATCTGTTTCGTTAAGAGTTTTGATTGCGTTTTGGGCTTCCTCGTCGGTTGTCATTTCTACAAACCCAAATCCTTTGGATCTACCAGAAAATTTATCTATGATTATTGAGGCTGAGACAACTACACCAACTTTGGAAAATAAATCCTTAAGCTCCGCTTCTGTGGTCTCAAATGGAAGTCCTGCTACAAATAGTCGTTTGTTGTTCATTAGGTGTGGCTACTGTTTGTATTTTACCACAAACCTAGCCAATTAGCTATGTGTTAAAATAGGCACATGGTAAAAATGGATGTCGAGCGAAGAAAAAAGTTCGATAGTTACTTTTTGGAACATTTTAAAGACGAAGAATTTAATTTTGATGAAGCAGCCTCCGTTTCCGGATATAGTAGATCTTCGGTTCCCAATTTGTACTATCAACTTATACAAAGTCTTCACGGAGGCAGAAGAGAGCCATTTTTAAACGATGAGGGTTTAATAAGGTTTAGACCAATAAAGATGAGTGGATCCGAGGGTGGAGTCGAGAAAGGATTTTAAAATGATAAAATTTAACGCCAAAATGTTAAGAAAAACAAAGCCTACAAATGGTGAACATAAACTAATTAAACGAAATCCAATTTATTTTATCTTGGATAATTTAATTGATACTTACAATATTGGGTCTATGTTTAGACTTGCTGACGCTATAGCTGCTGAGAAAGTTTATATTTGTGGCGAGAGTGAATACCCCCCAAACTCAAGGATCCATAAAGCGGCTGTGGGAACGGAAGAATGGGTAGCTTGGAGTAAAGTCAGTAAAACCAGTGATGCAATAAAATCATTAAAGGAACAGGGTGTACAGATAGTTTCTGTTGAACAGGACCCCCGCTCCATCCCCCATTCATTACTCACCACCCGCGTCACATTTCCGGTAGCCATCGTTGTAGGAAACGAAACTACTGGCGTGTCTCAAGAGGTTTTAGACGCATCAGACGTTATTGTAGAGCTTCCAATGTTTGGTGTTAATAAATCTCTTAATGTTTGGGGCAGTGCCGCAATTGTTGCGTATAAAGTTATCGAGACCCTCATTTTCAAACCCTACCGCTCCCAAAGAAAAACAAAGAAATAACCACTCCTAGCTTGAAAAAGAAGGAAATGTATGATATACTACTATAGGTTTCTGGCCTCGTATCCGTTGCGATAATTATGGCTATAAACCAGTACTTTAATATTCGCACGAAAAATTTAAACCCTTATTGTGGTGGGGAAATTGGCGTTGACAAATTGGATCAACATCAAAAACTCGCCACAATAGTGACGAGATATATTATCGGAGGATAAAATGTTCAACAAGTTTTTGTTATCAATTTTGGTGATTATATTCACCGCCTGCGGTTCTCAGCAGACATCTCTACCTACAGCAACCGCAATTGTGGAAACCCAAACTGGGACAATATCAACCGGTGAGCTTGGCGAAGTTCGCTTCAGAACAACTATCCTTGAAGGCAAACAAGGAGAACTCACTAAAACTGGTATTGTTATCACATCATATTCCGCAACTCAGTTTGTGATATATGGCCACATTTGTTACCAGGAAAACGGATCGCCAATTTACAACTCAATAAACGAGGCAAGTGGTGGTATTAGACCCGGTTCATCATTAGAGCTTAGTTTATTTAGCAATGATGAAGTTGGAGAGTGTGATGGAACATTGATATTAGTGTTCTACGACAAGAATGGAAAAGAAGAAAAATTCACAATACCTGTCACAGTAGTTGTGAAGTAAACAATAAATTTTTCGTGCGGACCGCATGGCAAGTAGGTAGAAGCTTCTGCTTCATAAATCCCGCTTGCCATGCTTAGTTCGTCCCACTTTGTTTTCCCCACTAAAAAACCGCCTCTCGGCGGCCACAATCCAAAAATTCCTTAATTTATCTTGTTACTGAAATTACTGGTGCCACCCCTCTTACCGTTTCTGCACTTGGAGCACTCACTGTTATTCTACCACTCGCATCCTTAACTATAAAGTAAGCTGTTTGATAATCAGCTGTACAATCGCCTACTGCCGCTCCATTATTTGGACCATCTGGATCAACTGGGAACAAAGACACATAATCCGGTGAAAGCAGAGCGCAGACATCTGCCCCGCCAGGATTACCAACTCCACCCATAATCTCCAAGGCTGGATCCGGTGCTGTCGGAAGACCCAAAGCAACTAGATTGCCTTTGTGATCCGCCCCATACTGATGAACTGCATTAAGAATTGTATTTACATCATTTGTACGAGCTGTGTTATTTGCCTGTGCAAACTGTGCTGCTGGGTTAATGGCGATTAAAACGATTGCAAGAAGAATACCCAAAATACCGATAACGACTAGCAACTCGATGAGTGTAAAACCCTTTGGAAGTTTCTTAAAATTGAGCATTAACTAACATTAAAAGATTCCAAATATCATGTCAAGAGGTATTTTACTTTCTTAAAATAATCACCACAACCAAAATAATTAATAAAATTACAAATCCGCCAATTAAATATGGCAAGAGTTTACTTTTTGGTTCCTGGGCTTTGGAAATTGATACCTCATTGTGATCTTCTTGTGTAACAACTTTTTCCCCTATCATGCTGGATGTCTTCATATTATCCCCGGTGTCCATTACATGTTTTGCAAAATCCTCTGTTAGCTCCCTCATAGCGCCGTATTCGGGATAAATGTTAACAGGAACCACGGCAGTTAAACCAAATCCACGGGCTGTAAAGGCATCAACTATTGTGTCCACCAAATCCAAGTTTGTAGCAACAACTCTCCAAACATTTGCAGTTTTATAAACTTTGGATAAAACCGAATTAAAAGGTACTGTATCGATAAATATTTGCGAATCAGTTTCTACTTTTGTGGTGTCTGCGGGGTCTTTTATAGGAAAATCTTTACTAAAACAAACTGCTTCAGAAACCACAAGAAATATCTGTGACGGCTCGAGTTTATTGTTTTGTATAAAGACAGTAATTAAGTTAAAAAAAGCGTCTCTATCTTTAACATCTAAATCTAAAGAAATATTGGCAGGAAAATTTAAACCCAAAATCACACCATCTTCATAAAGATAAAATCTATCTCTTTCTAGTAAAATTACTGTATCGTGTTTTCCGTCTGCCATGTTAGTCTATCTCTTTCCAAGAAGTTGGGACCCCTAAGATATTATTACTGTAACTAACTATAACTTCAACCTTTTTTACAAAATTGCCATTGGTTGCTGTAGAATCTATTGTTTTTGTGCCCGTGCCGGTTACGGTTATTACAACCGTTCCCCCATTAAGTGGACTAATGGTTTCACCGGTGTAAGAATCGTTGTTTCTTAAAATCCCGAGCATTGCGGTTTCTATTCCACTATCTGCCATTTCTTTTGCGATCACACCCTCACTCATTGTTGTAGCTGCTTGGGAATTGCTGGCAATTATAAAAGTGGCTGACGTTGCAATAATTATTCCCACAAGCACAAAGAAAAGTAGCATTACAAGAGCTTGCCCCGAATTTAAATTTGAGATTTTTGTCATATTAGTATCTTAACCCCATTGTTGTATCTACCGATTGAGTTTTTGTCCCGCTTGTAGTTTGGATTAAGGATTCGAGTGTATAGGATATTTTTATGGTTTGGCCAATTTTAGTGAACATTATACCGTTCACTTTGGTGTCAACGCTATTTAACTTAACTGAATTTAACAATAAGTCTCCATTAACAAGATCATAAACTTTTGTTCCTGAATCTAAACTCAATTTTGAGGGCGTTATGACAGTTGCGACACTGGCATTGTAAATATTGTAATTAAAACTCCCCAAAATAGACCTAGTGTCTTGGTTAAGTGCAGAGGTGGATTCACTTTGCAATTTAAAGTTTAGGGTTGTAACAAAAACATCCAATAAAACCAACATAAAAACTGTAAGGAGAGCCATGTAAACCAAAAGCTCGACCACAGTGAAACCTTTTTTTAGTTTGTTATTTATTTTCATAATTAGGGTGAATAATTAACCGAAACGGACGTTGATACTTCTCCTGGTGTTCCGCTAAAAGTTACTTTATATCTAAAACATCTTCCGGGATTAATATTAAGTGGAATTTGACCCCCTGCAGTTGTGTAGTTGCCAGTGTAGTTATATGCCGAACAATCTGTAGATACTGCAATTTGGTAAGTAGCTGTAAGGCCAGTTGAAGGTGTAACTGTAATGTCCCCAATTCTATTAAATATTACGGAGTGCCCGGCATCAAGCGCTGGTGACTCAACAGTAAGGCCCCCGCCGGCACCGCCACCTCCCCCAGCACCCGGGCCACCTTCTATAATTTTAAGTTCAGTGGACGCATCCCCCGTAACTATATATGCATATGCCCTTTGGGCTGTTGTAAAAACCGTGGAAACTCCGTTTATTCCAGTGTCAACATCTAGCCCTCCACACCGACTAGGTGTCGTCTCTGTTGTAACGTCCACTACTTGGTACTCTTCTGCGCTGTGTCCTACTATAACCACCTTGGGTAGGTTAACTAAAACAATTCCATATGGGTCCATTCCGTTTGTGTCATATGTTCCTTTTGTTAATTGAGCACCAGTTAAGCTCGCCCAATTTAATGTTGTTTCATCGATATTTACAATAAACATTTCGTTTTTAGAAGCCGAACTCGCGGTTGCGACATAAGCTCTTGTTCCAGTTGAATTTATGTAAAGTGATTTTCCCCCTAAGCCGTCTAAGACAACTGAGCGAACAATTGTTAAATTAGATGAATTACTAATATCAACAATCACCAACTGATTAGATGTGGATGAAGTTGTGATATAAGCACGCTGGCCATAAATTACCATTTTGGCAGCAGTACCTGGAAGAGTTATTCCATCAGCATCAATTATTGGTCGTGATCCAGATTTACTAGTCAAATCAAAATTGTAAAGTTTAGTTCCACCTGTCATGTAGCCTATGTTGCCACTTGTGGCAACCGAGCTTGCATTACCATTTCCTGGCGCATTAAAAAACCCTGCTTCCGCATATTTGCCTCCACTAATACTATTTAGGTTAATTATGTCTACCTCTTTTGAGTTTGTATCTGTGGCTAAATATGCATAATTTTGTTCTGTAAAAACATCATTTGTTTTAAATCCATCATATGTTCCTGCAATCACCGCCGATGGAGTTACTGGGGAAGCTGGATCAGTAATCGACACGTTTGCATAAGATACTCCAGCTGCATTATCCCCCGTTCCTGCAGCAAGTTGCCCTTGAATAGCACTTATTGCATTTGCAACTCCACTTTTTGGCAAATCAAGATTGGCCAAACTTAAACTTGGTGCACACCAGTCTCCACTTCCAAAATTAAGAAGTGTTCCGGACGCAACAAGGGTAGAAGAAATATTTTTCCACCTAGTTAAAATAAAAGTGGAAGTCATATTGGTTGGAATTATATTGCTCCAAGAAACCGTAACTGTAATTTGTTTTTTGGATAGGTCGGCTGGGGAAACATCTGCAATATCAATTTTTCTTGTAAAGTCTCCAATTGTTTCAGTACCCTCTACAAGTGTCCAAATTCCACCGGAAACAATGGGATGGAAAGTACCATTTGTAGACACATTTACCCAATCAGTATCACGAGCGTTCCTGGTTGCCTCCTCTGCTTCTTTTATATAACCTGTTGCTTTTAATCTTTGTTCCTGTTGGACTTTCCCCGAAGTGCCGGAGATAAACCCTAAAATAATTGCCGGAATTAAAATTGAAGAAATTCCAAAAGCAACTAAAAGTTCAACCAATAGTTGACCCGATTGCAAAGGGGTGGCACGCAACGGGGGGCCCCAAAGTCGGGGTCCCCTTGTGGGTGGATTTGGGGCTGGTGCGCGACAGGACCCCGATGTTTTAATAGCTCGCTCCATATTTATTAATGTTGATAACCTTAGTTGTACCAATCTGATCGTTAACCAAAGTAAAGCTCCCAGCAGTTGTCTCGCCACTTCCTGCTGCAAAATTTAAGTCGCCATTTGCAAAACTAATATTTGTAAATGTTAAGCCCGGATCCAGATTAACGATAAAATTTGATGGGATTAATGTGTAACTAGTGGTTCCAAAATGAATTCCACGAACAGCATTTGTGGCCATTGCTTCAGTTTGCTGTGAGCGGATATCCCTCATTAAAACGTCAATTGTCGCGCTTTGAGAAGTTGCTGACGGAAGCCTACCTAAATTTATTGTAGTTAAGGCAAAAAGAATCCCCAGGATTCCAATCGAAACCATTAATTCTACAATTGTGAAGCCGTGTGGGTGTGTATCATTTGTCATTTCTTAATGTGGACTGACCTGGCTAATAAGGCCGTAGATTGGAGCAATAATAGATAACATCATGCCCCCAACCATAACTCCAATTACTACGAGCATTACAGGCTCTAAAAGCGCTGTCAGCGTCTTTAAATTGTTACTTACCTGATAATCAAAATATTCAGATATGTCCTGCATTGATTTGTCCAAACTTCCAGTCCTCTCACCGGTCTCGACTAGCTTTATCATAATGGTTGGAATATAACCTTTGGCGGTTCTAAGTCCTTCTGAGAAAGTTTTTCCGGCCAAAATCATTTCTCTGGATTTTTCTATAATTTTTTGTGTTTGACTTCTTACTACTACTTCACTTGTAAGTTCAAGTGATGAAACAATTGAAAGGCCGGACGTCAAAAGAAGGTAAAGCGATCTTGAAAATCTAGTCAAGTCAATTAATTTAACCAGCCCCGATATTCCAGGCATTGAATAGAAAATATTTAAAACAAAGTTTTTCTTTTTTGTGAATAAAAAAATGCAGAAAAGAACTACTGCAGCAAGAATAAATAGAAAGGTTATTGTGTTATGCAACATAAAATCAGAAATTGCTATTAAGATTTTTGTGGGTAGTGGAAGTGGAACTCTCAAATTTTTAAAAACTTGAGCTATTTTTGGAATTACATAAACCAACTGAACAAGTAAAACTAATGTAAAAACTCCAACTATAAAAGTCGGATAAATTAAGGCAGACCGTACTTTATCATTAAACTCATTTTGTTTTTGTAAACTTGATTTTAAATCTTTTAAGGTAACGTCTAGTGTCCCCGCCTCTTCCGAAGCTTTGACAACGTTAACGGTAACTTTATCAAACACATTTGGAAATTTTGCTAATGTAAAGTTTACCTGATGCCCTTGTGTTAAATCGTCTCTTAAAGTTTCCAGTACTTTTTTATTTCCTCCTTTGCTGTCTTCCATTAAATTGTTAACGGCATCAAGTATTGGAATTCCGGCCGAAAGCATGGTGGATAAATTACTAATTAGGGCTATTTTCTCTGCTGATGTTAATTTAGTTTTTGTATCTTTCATGATAATCTACACACTTTCCACCTTTGTAACCCTGATTACTTCCTCCATTGTGGTTACACCTGTGGCTACTTTTTCTAGCCCATCGTCAAGCATTGTTTTCATTCCTTCAGTAACTGCTGCTTGGGCAATGACATCGGAGTCAGATTTACCTGAAATTAATTTTCTAATCTCTTTTGTTACCTCCAGTACTTCAAAAAGTCCAACACGGCCAACATATCCAGTTTGTCTACAAATTTTACAGCCTTTTCCTTTGTGCACCAATACCTCTGGAGTTTTGCCGAAATATTTTTCCACCATATATTGGGGGAAGTGTTTGATTACCTCGGTAGACGCCATCTTTTCCTCCGTTTTACAGGATGGGCAGATTTGGCGAACAAGTCTTTGAGCAATGATAACGTTAACAGTTGAAGCCACCAAAAAGGGTTCAACTTTCATATCAGTTAAACGTGGAATTGCGGTTGCGGCGTCATTGGTGTGAAGTGTAGAAAGAACCAAGTGTCCAGTTAAGGCAGCGTTAACTGCAATTCCGGCAGTCTCACTGTCTCTTATCTCCCCCACGAAAATTACGTTTGGATCTTGTCTTAAAATGGATCTTAAACCATTTGCAAAAGTTAAGTTTGTTTTAGCGTTTACCTGGACCTGATTCGCACCCGAAATTCTATACTCAACAGGATCCTCAATGGTCATTATATTTTTTTCTCTAGTGTTTAAAATTTTTAAAATTGCATAAATTGAGGTTGTTTTACCACTTCCTGTTGGCCCGGTTGACAAAATCATACCGTAGCTTTTGTTAAATGCTTTTGTAACCTTTTGTAAGTCTGTGGCATTCATTCCAAGATCGGTTAATGTGAATTCTCTGGAATGACTGGAGAGTAACCTTAAAACTACTTTCTCCCCTTGTGTAACAGGTAAAATCGAAACACGAATATCTAAATTTTCTTCTTCAAGTTTTGCAGTCATTTTCCCGTCTTGCGCTGAAAGATGCTCATCTGTTCTAAGGTTTGATAAAACCTTGATCCTAGAAACTATTCTGTCGTGAACCTCCCTTGGCACTCTTAAAACGTCTTGTAAAACTCCGTCCACACGAAATCTGATCAAAGAAGTTTTTTCTTCGGGCTCAATGTGAATGTCGCTCGCCCTATCGTGGTAAGAAGCATTAACTAGCTCGTCAACAACTTTAATAATAGGCAGGTCCCCTTTATATAAAGTTGCCTGTTTAATGTATTCCGCCAAAAGCTCATCTATAGTTCTTTGTAATGCCTTTTCATAAAGCCTAATTGTTCCTTCAATTTCGCTTTCGTCGGCATAGTAAGCAGTTACTTTTTGGCCGGTTTTTTTGATAACCATCGCCAAAATACTTTTATTGGTTGGGTCGTTAAGCGCTACTTTTATTCCACTTGGGTCCCGTGCAAAGGCTATTGCCTTTTGGCGCCTGGCAACTTTATCTGGAATAATATGTGCAACGTCTTCTGTAATTGATTCATTGGAAAGCGCAATATAAGGAACGTTATAATATCCGGCAATAATATTGCCCAACTGGGCCTCCGAAAGTACTCCACTTTCTATATAAGAATTTACTAAATTTGAAGATCTGGTTTCTAATGCGTAACGCTCTGCTTTGGTAATTGCGGCCGCATCCAGCATTCCACTTTTTTTAATTAAATCTAAAATTTTTTGACTAGGCAGGGGCATACTTCATTGTAGCATGTGCAAAGTCTCTAAAAAAACTAATTGAAGATTAAAAACATCTCATTTTGATAATCTTGAGATATCCATTCTGGGTGATTTTCTAAATTCTTTTTAACTGTTTTGGCGTGCACTAGTTTTACCTGTGCAACTTCATCTTCCTCACTTTTTATTTGATCAAGACTGATGTCTTTTCGTAAATAAAAGACTCCCCTATATTCACGACGTTTATGATCTTTGTAAATTTTGACGAGTGTTAAATCACTCTTTTTAATTGAAAGTTGAGTTTCCTCGGTTGCCTCCCGTGCAGCTCCTTCAAAATAGTCCTCGCCTGGGGACAGGTGTCCGGCAACTGTTGCCTCCCACATACCTGGCGACATATCCTTTTTAAAAGACCTTTGTTGACAAAGTATCTGGTTTTTAGAATTAATAATCCACACGTGTGCTGTACGGCGCCATAATCCTTTTTTAAAGGTTTCGTGTCTGGGTCGCGGTTTAATTGGGTTGTCATATTCATCAACAACACACAACATTTCTTTGCTATTTATCATTTTTTAATTTTTTTATACCTCTTCCGCAAATGGGATCAGGAGGTTAATTTAAGAAGATACTTAATTGTCACCCTGTGACATATCTTTTTATATTATATTTATAGTGTAACTATACACTTTTAGGAGGCTGTAAGTCAAGTGTTATTTGGAGGCAGCATCTACCGCCGACTTCATATCAGTAAAGCTGTAGGCTCCGTCAAATCTTTGTGAATTAACAAAAAACCCTGGGGTGCCAGAAACTGCCAAGGTAGCAGAAAGGTTTTGCTCTTCGGTCAGTCTTGAATCATACTTGCCGCTATCTAAGCAACTCTTCATAAACTCAGGGTCAATCACGCTCTTTAAGAAATCGGCAACTGTTTGGGATTTTGTTTTATCATTTTTAACAGTAGTATTCTGTAATGTATAGCCCTCGTTGCTCATTATTAACTGATGTGCATCCCAAAACTTACCTTTTTCGTTAGCACAGTAGAGAGCCTTCATTGCCATTTCCCCATTTGCGTGTCCTGGAAAATAAAGATAGGCAAAAGATGCCTTACCAGCGTCAACTAATTTTTTCATCTCGGTTACTGGTGGCACATAAGTTCCACCATCTGAAACATATTTAAACTGAGATCCAACACTGGCGGCAATTTCTGGGTCATCTCCCCCTGCAACGTGACAATATGGGCAAGATGGATCAGCGACCTCGACAAATAAAAGTTTCGAATTTTTGTCCCCAAATTTAATGATATCTTTATCCCAAAGTCCTTTAATTGTTTCTATGTCAATTGTGGCCGATGGGGCTGCGGCTCCTGCAGCCGCTGTTGTTGTAGTTGCAGTCGTTCCACCCTTTTCAAGGCTAGATACTTTTTGCCACAAAACACCGACCATAAAAGCAAGAGCAACGCTCAAAAGTACAAGGATTGGAACAAATCTTTCAAATAAATTTGATTTTGGAGGAACATCAGTCATCCGATTATTTTGCATGAAGTTCTACTAAAAGTCAAAGGTTAATTATTTAGCTTCCTCTAAATAAGAAAGCGCGTCCATTGCTGCCATACACCCAAACCCTGCCGCAGTAACTGCTTGTTTACAATCGTGAAACGAGTGCCAAGCAAATTTACTTAATTTCACTTAAAAAAGTGAGACAATCCATAGCAGCCATGCAACCGAAACCAGATGCTGTTATAGCTTGCTTATATCTATGGTCCTCCACATCCCCAGCTACAAAGACTCCCGGAACTGAGGTTTTTGTTTTATCCGAAGCGACGACGTAACCTTTCTCATCCAAATTTATTTTTCCTGAAAATACTGTGGTTGATGGAGTATGCCCGATTGCGATAAAAAGCCCATCGATTGGAAAATTTGAAATAGAGTTATCAGAGTTGTTTCTTAAATCTAAACTCTCCAGTCTCAACTCTCCGTTCACTTTTACCACTTCCGTGTTCCAAAGTATTTTAATCTTTGGATTTGATTTAACTTTTTCTTGCATGGCAACTGATGCTTTAAATGTATCTTTTCTATGAATAATAGTTACCTCAAGCGCGTATTTGGAAAGAACTAATGCTTCCTCCATTGCACTATCTCCTCCTCCAACGACAGCCACTTTTTTGTCTTTAAAAAATGGTGCATCACACGGGGCACATGAAGAAACCCCGCGTCCAATTAATTCTTTGATTCCAGGAACTTCCAACCACAAGGTTTCGGCCCCCGTTGCAACAATTATTGATTTAGAAAAATAATCCACACCGTCTGCTGTTATTTTGAATGGTTTTACCGACGTGTCGACCGCGGTAACATTTTTCTGGAGAAATTCAGCCCCAAACATCTGGGCATGTTCACGCATCTTGGCCATCAAGTCTGGCCCCATTATTCCTGGGTGGGCTGGATAATTGTCAACTTCGGTTGTAAGCATTAGTTGTCCCCCCCAAACCTCTCCTCCAAAAATAATCGTTGAGGCTGCGCCACGTGTGGTGTAAATTGCTGCGGTTAGTCCAGCAGGGCCTGAACCGATTATAGCCACATCCCAAGGTTCTTTGGAATTGTTAGGTTTCGAAGCGAATATCTGTTGATCCATATATGATTAAACTCGAAAAACGAAACCCGAAGCACGAAACAATTTATGCTCCGTTTCGGATTTCGATATTCGAACTTCTAATTTACTAGACAGTTGGTGCAGGTGGTGTCCCTGTTCCAGTGCCATCACTTGGCATTTCTGCTGGTGTTTCTACGGTTGGCATACCTGGATTCATAGGTGCTGGTGGCATAGTAGGTTCTCCAACTGGTGTCATAGGATCTGGTGATCCGACTGGTGTCATAGGATCTGGTGATCCGACTGGTGTCATGGGATCTGGCATTGTTGGTGCAGTTGGCATACCTGGATTCATAGGGGCTCCGGCCCCTGCGTTCATAGGTGCTGGTGTACCAGTTCCTGCTGGCACTCCTGAAACTGGTGCTGTCATTGTAGGATCTCCCGCTGGTGTTAAAGTTGGATTTTGGTTATTTGTGTCGTTCATTAGTAATCACCTCTTTTCTAAATTATTTTTTTATAAAGCCTTTTTCATTAATTCTTCAAATGATAATTTTCCAGAAAAACCTACCTGCCTCCCTAATTCTTTTCCTTCTTTAAAAAGAATTGTAGTAGGAATAGACATTACTCCATATTTTTGTGACTCCACAGGATTTTGATCTACATCAAGCTTCATTATAAAAACTTTGTCTTTATAAGTTTCTGATAATTCTTCCAGAATCGGTTCTGCAAGGCGACAAGGCCCACACCATGTTGCCCAGAAGTCTACAAGAACTGGAGTTGAACTCTTAAGAACTTGTGTATCAAAATCTTTGTCTGTTGTATTTGTTGTAGCCATTTACGTTACCCACTATAACTGTTCAATTAGTCTGCCGTCAATAGTGTTTATTCACACAGATTAGAAATTTCCTCTACCAAGATTGATTATTCTTTTTGAATGTAATATTTGGTCAAACATTTTCTTGGAATCAATTTCAGCAATCATTCCACCAGTTTCTTCCTTAAGTTTTCCGTTTTTATCAAAAAATAAATATTTTCTTCCAAGTGGAACAAAGCCGACTTTTTCGTATAACACACCCAGACGTTTGATGTCTGTACAAAGCATGGCTATATCAAATTTTTCTCTACTCAAAACTTCTAAAACTTTACTAAGCATTTTTGTAGCAATTTTTTGGTGTCTATAATCTTTATGAACCACTACCCCACCAATCCCCCCGACATTAGTAGTTCCTTTTCCAAAAACTATATTTTTCTTAAAAAATATTTCTATTAAACCAACATCGACATCGCCATCTTTAGCTAAAATCGCAATATCGAAAGGCAAGAAAAAGTTAAGTAATATTTCAGAAGAATTGTCTACATGATCACCCCAATTAGAATCTGAAAATTCTTTTAGTTCACTCCTGAGATCAGGAGAGGCATTCTTAATAACGCTTATTGTTAAACTCATTATTAAATTTTAACTTTGTTAAGTCTTAAAGAATTCAAAACCACAGATATTGATGAAGCGGCCATTGCGAAACTGGCTAACATTGGGTTAAGCACACCAATTGCTGCCGCTGGAATTAAAATTACATTATAGCCAAATGCCCAAAATAAGTTTTGTTTGATAATACTCATTGTGACGCGACTTAAATTAATCGCAGATAAAATTGAGCTGAAATCTTTATTCAAAAGTGTAATCCCAGCAGACTCCATGGCAACGTCTGTCCCTGTTCCCATTGCAATCCCAATGTCGGCAGCCGCTAAGGCGGGTGCGTCGTTTACCCCGTCCCCAACAAATGCAACATTCTTAAATTCTTTAACCTTTGAAGCCTTATCTTCAGGTAAAACTTCTGCCATCACGTTTTTGATTCCCGCTTGTCTTGCAATAGCATTAGCCGTTCTTTCATTGTCCCCTGTAACCATCCATGTCTCTATACCCTTCTTATTCAATTTTTTGACAACATCAAGAACGCCTGGTTTTAAAGTGTCAGCAACAGCAACGTATCCCAAAAACTTAGTGCCGGAAGTCAGGCCCATTACAGTTTTTCCGCCTTCTTCCAATTTTTTAATTTCGTCATTTTTCTCAGCAATCTTTCCGAAAAAGTATTTTTTACCATCAACTACTCCTTCAATCCCTTTACCCAGAATTGAGTTAAATTTGGTGGCTTTTGCGAGCTTTATACTTTTTGATTTTATATAAGAAGAAATAGCCTCGCCAAGCGAATGCTCAGATCCTTGTTCAAGCGCTCCAACAATTGGGAGAATTTTTGGACTCGAAACATTGGTAACAACAGGTTTGCCAAGTGTTAATGTTCCTGTTTTGTCAAAGATAATGGTGTTGATTTTGTGAGCCGTTTCAAGGCTTGAAGCATCTTTAATGAGTATGCCTCGCTCGGCACCTTTTCCTGTCCCAACCATTATCGCAGTAGGGGTAGCAAGTCCCATGGCACATGGACAAGCAATGATTAGTACCGCAACTAAATTAATAAATGCCGCCAAAGGAAATCCTAATACGTACCAAACAACAAAAGTGGCAACTGCCAACATTAAAACAATCGGCACAAAATATGAAGAAACAAGATCAGCCATACGTTGAATTGGAGCACGTGAGCTTTGCGCTTCTTTAACCATACTAACGATTCTTGCAAGCATTGTCTCACTTCCCACATTCGAAGCTTCGAAGACAAAGCTTCCGGTTTTGTTTATCGTTGAACCAATTACATTCATTCCGACGGATTTGTCTACAGGAATGGACTCTCCCGTTACCATAGATTCGTCAATTGAACTGCCACCCTCAGTGACAACACCGTCAACAGGGACTTTCTCACCGGGTCGTACTCGGATTTTATCCCCAACTTTTACTTCTTCGAGTGGAATATCAATTTCCTCTCCATCCCGGATAACTCTGGCGGTTTTGGCTTGTAAGCCTAATAATTTTTTTATTGCGTCTGAGGTGTGACCTTTAGCTAAGCTTTCCAAAAATCTTCCCAAAAGAATAAGGGTGATTATTACTGCCGCCGTATCAAAATACATTCCCTGAACAAGTCCAAAGATCGAAGCAATTGAATATCCATATGCCGCGGTTGTTCCAATTGCAATCAGAGTGTCCATACTGGCAGCCCGGTTTTTAAGCCCTGACCAAGTTGCAAGATAAAATTCACGGCCTGCCCAAAACTGTACAGGTGTAGCCAAAACCAGAAGTAATAAAGGATTTAAACCAAATTTAAATAATTCCGGGAAACTTCCTAAAAAAATTATTGAGGAGAGAATCGAAGAAACAATTACTTTGATTTTTAACTTTTGAAGTTCTTTTTCTTTTTCTTCCTCTTTAATTTGCTCCGGTGTTTTGTCGTTACCTTTTTCTTGAAAAACAGCTTTATAACCGGCATTCTCGACTGCTTGTCCAAGAACTTTATCGGGTACGGTATCGCCTGACATTTCGATCGTTGCAGATTCGCTTGCATAATTTACAGAACAGGAAAGTACTCCCGGAACTTTGGAAACGCTCCTTTCAATTAGTTTTGCACAAGAAGCGCAGTGCATACCGACTATTGGAAAAGATTTTTTGGTAGTCATATTTTAAGATATTCTAACAAGCTTCGCTTACTCAACAACAATTTTTCCGTGGAACATCCCCATGCCACAATGAGTTTGGAAAGTTCCTTTTTTATCAGGAGTTAAGGTTATTTCAACGTTTTTATTTAAAGGTAAATATTCTTTAACTTTAAAATCAGGAATAATTATTTCTTCTAAACAAGAATTTGGGTCGGTTCTTTTGAATATTAATTTTGTAGTTTGCCCATTTTTTATTTTTATGTTTTCCGGCTTGTATCCCCCATCAACTAAAATATCTACAACATCTCCAGCAATGGTAGCGTCATCATTTTTCCCAAAGAAAAACCACCAGATAAAAGCAATTAGGCCAGCTCCTCCAATTGTTACCAATAATTTGTCGGGTGTCATTTCTTTTCTAATACTTGCATTACTTCTTTTATAGCTTCGTCAGCGTTGCCGGCTTTAATAGAATCAGAGACACATGTTTTTAGGTGGTTCGCTAAAACAATCTCGTCTACTTTTTTAAGAGCAGATTGAATAGCCAGGGATTGATGAACGATATCTATACAATAGTCATCTTCCTCTACCATTTTTATCACTTTTTCTAAATGTCCTTTTGCAATTTTTAATCTGTGGATGGTATCATCTTTTGGGTCTTGCATATTTTTTGAGATAATTTAGAATAATGATATATCCCCCTGGGGGGGATGTCAAGTAACAACAAAAATGACTAATCTTTGGCTAGCTTTTATTACAGGTCTTACTTCCGGTGGAATTTCTTGTTTTGCTGTACAAGGAGGCCTGTTAACCACAGCAATTGCGGGTGAAGAAGAAATTGAAATTTCGCGAAGTGTCAAAGCAAAAGCGCTTGGAATTTTTCTAATTTCAAAATTAATAGCCTATACACTACTAGGGTTTCTTCTTGGATTTTTGGGAGCCAGTTTAAATATTTCGCCAAAAGTTCAAGGGCTTTTGCAAATTTTTATTGGGCTCTTTATGTTGGCAACGGCCGCCAGAATGCTTAATCTCCATCCAATTTTTAGATATTTCGTTATTACTCCGCCAAAATTTATTTTAAAGTTGATGAGAAATCAAGCCCAAGCAAAATCATATTTTAGTCCAATGATACTTGGCGCCCTAACCATACTTATCCCCTGCGGAGTAACACAGGCGATGATGCTTTTGGCAATTGGAACTGGGGATCCGTTCTGGGGAGCGGGAATAATGTTCTTTTTTATACTTGGGACCTCCCCCGTTTTCTTTGCAATTGGCTATGCAGCAACAGAATTAATGAAAAAGAGAATTTTTAATATTGTTGCAGCACTAGTCATTATGTTAATTGGAATTCTTTCAATTAATAGTGGGCAACTGTTGAGAGGGTCTGTCCATACTCTCCAAAGTTATTATTCGGTACTATTCGGAAGCAATAAAACATCAAAAGTTGGCAATGTTGTAAATATTAATGCAACAAATAGAGGTTACACAGCTGATGTTAATACCCTTAAAATTGGTGTTCCTGTTAAGATTAATTTAAAAACTACTGGTGTCACGGGTTGTGCCAGATCCTTCACTATCCCAAGTCTTAATTATTTTAAGATTTTACCTGCAACTGGAACAGAAACTATTGAATTTACTCCGACAAAATTAGGCAACTTAACATATACATGTAGTATGGGGATGTACTCAGGATCCTTCAATGTGATTGAATGATCCTTAAATGACAAATGACAAATGACAAATTAAAGACTTACAAAATAAAAGGGATGGACTGTGCATCTTGTGCATCGTTAATTGAAATGGATTTGGAAGACGTTGGAATAAAATCTAAATGCAGTTATCCAAAAGAGACTTTAGAAATTGATGGTCCACATGATGAAAAAAAAGTAATTGAAATTGTTAAAAAATCAGGCTACAGTATTATCTGAATATGTGCCCTGTTTGTACAGTTACCGTTATTGCAGGCCTTAGTGTTTCCCGATTATTGGGAATTGACGATGTCGTTTCTTCTATCTGGATTGGTGGACTCATACTTTCTTTATCTTTCATAACTATTAATTGGATTGAAAAATCAAAATGGAGAGAAAAAATATATGAACACATATGCAAAATTAAATGTGGTCTAACGGAAAATCAAGCTTTAAAGTTCTGGGTAATATTTTTAATGTATCTTTTAGCTTTGATCCCCCTATTTTTAAATCACACAATAGGTATCACCAGAAATACTCTTTGGGGAATGGACAAAATTCTATTCGGAATATTTGTAGGATCAATTGTGTTTTTAATTGGAATATGGATAGATAAAACTATCCGAAAAGGCAGGGACGGTAAACAGCTTTTTCATTTTCAAAAAGTTGTGTTTCCAGTATCAATGCTAGCAATTGCCTCTGCTGTATTTTATCTAGTTACTTGATTCTATGGCAATAAAAAATTATAACGATTTATTAGACAAGGTAAGTAATTTTAAACTTGACACTAACATCGACCTCTCCTCTGGAGAAGATTTGTCTATTGGAATAATGAATTTAATTTCAATTGAAGAGCATCTGTTCTTTACTTACGGCAAACTTAAGAATCAAAAGTACCTTAAATTACTTAACGAAGTTCGCCTAATGCGAACAAGTTTAATGAAAGAAATAATTAAAGATTACGAAGGTGAGGTTTGGTGCATAAGTAAACATTTATTAGCTTCTTCTATGAGGTTGATGGAGGTCGGGACTAAAGAACTAAAGAAGAAAGAAAATAAAAAAGCAGAGGATCTGTTTAAAAAATCTTATGAATTATACAGTTTATTCTGGGGTTTAAATTTATCTAGTCACTCCAACTCCCCCAACCTCCCAAAACTTCCCACCGATAAATCGGTTTTTAGTAAACTTGGAGACATTGTCCAACACGCCCTTGATTGTTGTAGAGAGTAATTATACAAAAAGCCCCAAACAAATTGTTGCAACAAGCACAACAATCCAATAAATTTTACTCTTTTCAAAATCTAATTTAATCGGGGAGTTAACAAGCCAGTTATTAAAACTTTTTAGCTCCATCAAATCCACAATTTGATCAATAAGTAAATGAAGCGAGAAGGACAAAACCAATCCTTTTCCAAATAAAGACCCGGAAGAACTTAACATCCAGAAAGTTAATATCAAAAATATTAATTGGAAATAAACTGTATGAAAAATTAACCCCCTTCTTTCTCCTCTTGTCTCATATAGGAGCTCAATCGATCTTTTAAAATCCTTTTTCTGCAGTAAATAATTCACTCTTTGTGACGTCAGTTCGACGGGTTTTAAAAAAAGAACATAAAGTATGTGGTCTACGTCTGGTAAAAATACTCCAACTAGTCCCCCCAACCAAAATGGCCAATAACTAATGTTTAAATAATGTTTAATTATGGAGATAAAAATAAAGAAGGATAAAAGAAAGGAAAAATGTAGGAAAAGTTCACGCTTCATACTTAATAAATTGTAGCACTATTTTTATGATTTTATGAAGCTATTAAATAGATCTTTCAACTTTTTAAAGTAGCCTTTATTATCAATTCGGAGTGGATTTCCTATGGCAGAAACACCGTGTGTTCCACAAGATGCTTTATTTCCAGATTGACGAAAACCTCGGCAACTTTTATGTAAATATAAAAACAATTCAAATTCTGTATTTTTGCGAGTTCTTAATGTTTCAATTGGGTCGTTACGATTTTCAAACGTTTCAATTGGGTTATTATACTCAATAGTCATGGAGTCATTATATATCTGCTGTCAACTTTATCATCTTCTGTAAACTTAACCCCCTCGCTTAGGAGCCTTTCCTTTTGCTCATCAGGCCCACCAAAGGCATAGCCTGGGGCTAATCCTCCATCTTTGTTTACAACTCTGTGGCAAGGAACGATTGAGCTATCTGGATTTGCATGAAGTGCCCAACCAACTTTCCTGGCATCTCGGCTTCCAATTTCTTTGGCAATCTGTCCGTAAGTCATAACGCGCCCGCTAGGAATTTTCTTTACAACTTGGTAAACCTGATCAAAAAAATTATTTTTCATCTTTTTTAATTTTATCGTTATCTTTTAATTGCTTCAATTTCCACATAAATAGCCTTGGCTTGGAGCGTGCATTTTGGGCGTCTTTTACAAAACTGCGGGCAGATTCAATTAGTCCCCTTGGATTATCTTTAGAAAGTTTTATATATAAAGAAACATGTTTTGGATCATCTAACTCATTCGCGAGGTCGTATCCATATTTCTGGAATTCACGAGAGACATACTTATCTGTATTATCAAATTTGTATTTATTTAAAAGATCCCCTACTGAAGTTAAAGTTTTTGTTTTCATTCTAGTTACTAGCTACTAGTCACTAGTAACTAGCTTTTTGCATACTTCTTTAATAACATTATCTAACTTTTCTTTTTCCTCATCCGTAAAGTTCTCGAGAGTATAAACCTCCCCCATTGGCTTGTTGTCTTGCGGTCTATTATCAATTCCCACTCGAACTCTGTTAAATTCCTTTGTTCCTAATTTTTCTTCAATATCGAGTATTCCATTGTGGTCTTTTGGCCCTCTGCCAAACTGAATTTTAAAACTACCGAAAGGAATATCCAAGTCGTCATGAATAACATACAAATCGGATAAATCAAGTTTGTATTGATCAACTAACTTTTTCACAAAACTCCCAGAATCATTCATAAAGTTTGGAGATTTAAAAATTAAAATTTTGGATTTATTTGAGATTTGAGATTTGGAATTTGAAATTTCTGACGCTAAAGCGTCAGCCACCATATACCCAGCACTGTGCCTGGTATTTTTATATTGTTGCCCTGGATTTCCGATACCGATAATGAGTTTCATAATATAAAGAGATTCTATCATACGAAACATCCTCAAGTTTCCCTGAGGATGTTTCACCAAATTCTTAATTTGGCCAAGCTCTGCTTACTATTAATTTCTAGGACCTAAGAAATTAAAACTATGCCTTTCGCATTAACTGAACTGCAAACTTGCCAATAAATGGGACTTCCCATCTTTCTCCCTGCCAAGCTTTGTAAGTCATAAGTAACCAAAGTACAACTCCTAATACAAAGACGAGCGGAGTAGCAAAAACCAAAAATATAGTCAAAATCAAAACCCAATTAAGTATAAAAAGGGCCAAATTAACGACTATTGATTGGAATGCCCAAAATTTAACAAATTCATCTTTTTCTAAAAGAATGAAAAGTACTGGAACCACTAAAGTAGGTCCCAAAAGTACTGATAATGCTGCTGCTGTTTCCTTTTTAAGTCCTGTGCCTGTTGATGCCATAAATAATCACCTTCTCTCTATTAATCTCATCTTTTCATAAATTATAATCATTGGTCAATCCCTAATTATTTTTTGAAGTTTTAGAAGTTCATTTAATTCTTTTAAGGTTGTTGCCTCCTTTGGACTTTTGTCATCTCGGAAATTGATAAGCCTAGGGAAGCGGAGGGCAAGGCCCGCTGTATGCTTTGGACTCTTAGTAATCTCATCCGCAGCAAGCTCAGCTAGCACAAGTGGCGTTACCCAGAAATCGGGATACAAATCTTTATGCACTTCATATTCTTTTGGCTTGTCTTTAACTTGGATTTTTGTAAGCCTAGTTTTTAACTCCTTAAATTGCTCGTCAGTTAAACCTGTCCCTACTTTTGTAACTGATTTAAATACTTCCCCGTCTTTAACCCCCGCTAAAAACTGCCCTACTCCAAACCCTACTCTTTTGCCTTTTCCAACTGTGTAGCCCATTATTACCAAATCCACAGTGTCAGATAACTTGCCACTAGTCCCTTCTACCTCTTTCATTTTTACCCAGTTCCAACCGGTACGGCCGCTAACATAAAGTCCATTCACTTTTTTAACAACAACCCCCTCAAGTCCCAACTTAAGATATTTTTCGTGAAGAGTTTTAATTACATCAGCATCTTTTGTGATTGTGTTTTCATCAATTCTTAATAGGTTTCCATTAACAACAACTTTTCCTACAACTTTTCTGCGTTCTATATAAGGCTCTTTAATATAACTTTTGCCGTCACAAAGCAGAATATCAAAAACTTGGAACTGAAGCGGAATTTCAGTTGAATTCTTTTCAATCTCGTGTTTTCTTCTTCTTGATACTGTCTTTTGAAAATCAACAAACATTTGTCTTTTTGGATCAAGTCCAACAGCTTCTGTATCCAGAATTACTTCGTCCGCTTTTATATATTTCCCAAGCTCTTGTAGCTCTGGAAAAGTCTCGAGCGGAATTGCATTCATGTTTCTGGTAAATATCTTGATAAAGTTGGGCTTCCTGTAGTGAATAAAGATACGAAGTCCATCAAATTTTGGTTCCACCGCGACTTCCCCCATTTTTTTGATCATTTCGTCTGTTGAGTTAAGGCGTTGGGCAAGCATTGGGACAACTGGAACTCCAACTTCTGGTTTTGCTGATTTAAGATTTCCTTCTTTAACTAACTTTGCAACATAACCAATATCTGGTCTAATATTGTAAGCTTCTTCGATCTCTTTTGAAGAAATATTAGAAGAAGCCGCGAGGGCATCGACTACGGTTTTTTCAGAAAATCCTAAACGAAGTTTTCCAACTGGAATTCTTGTAACAAATCTTGCTGATATTGGATCCAGTAGCTTTAACAAGTGTGAAGTTTTCTCAACTTTCCTATCTTGGCTCCCCTCCCCATTATCTTTAGCTATTTCCACAAGCTTTTCGTATACTTCATTAACTGTTAAATCCCCAGCACTTTTCTTGGCAAGTTCTTGGGCAACGTTACCCAGATCACCTTTTGCTTTATATAACCTTGTTACTTCATCAATATCTTTTCCGGAAGATAGTACTAAAACTCTAATCATCATTTTTTCTGCGATGTTTAAAATTATACTTTCGTAGTTTGGAGCCAACGTGCCAAGAGCTAAATAAGTAGCTTTATCGATTTCGTGGGCATTAGTTTCTTTAAAAAGTTCCGAAAGTATTCTGGTTATTTCGAGCCTTGAAGAAGTGCTTTCTAGTTTTTCTAGATATTTTGCGAGAGTGCTAAACTTCATATCTTCGATTATATCATCCTATTTAATGAACGTAGGCACCTTTTCCGGCTAAATAACTGGAGAAAAACATATAGGCAAATATAACAACTCCTATAAACATAAATCCAAAAATAATTGAGATTATTCCCCCATCCTCTTCATGAATAACTTTATTAATTCCTTCACCTAATAAAGTCAGTCCAAATAAACTTGGGAGGATCAAAATCATATATAAAAATTGTGGATCTCTTGGTGTCATTTGTTTGCTAATACGTATTTAGACGCTTTAGTACTCCCTGACTTTTTCAAAATTCCTTTACCTAACAAATCACGTAGTTCCCTTAAAACCGTATCTTCAGAAACCATAGGGAGTACTTTCTTAAGCTCTCCCATTCCCCCCGATCCTTGATCGGAAATATATTCAATAAGTCTCATCTGGCGTTCGGTTAAGGACACTTGTTCGCCAAATTTAACCTTAAGCCTGGAATCAACCGAAAGCTTTCTTACTCTATCTTTCACCTTTTCAAGCTCCACTGCAACTACGTGTGTAAAATATTCAAGCCAGGTAGTTACATCGCGGGAACTCAAGTTTGGAGACTGCCTATCAACTTCACTTAAAGCTTCGTAGTAAGTAGCTGGATCTTCATCAAAATGCTCCTCTAAGGAGAAGAATTTTTTAATGTTATATCCCTCGCGCATTAGAATAAGTGAAGCAAAGGCACGAATTGTGCGCCCGTTCCCTTCAACAAAGGGGTGGATGGCTACTAAAATGTAGTGCGCAATTCCGGCGCGCAAAATTGGATGAATTTCGTGAGCGTTACTGTCATTAAGCCAAGCAAAAAAATCTTCTAAAAGGTAAGGAACTTCAAGGTATGGCGGCGGATTGAAAATAATTTTGCCTGTTCCCTCTTCTTTAATTACAACTTCTGTGGTTCTAAACACACCGACTTTTTCGGGAACCACTATGCGGTCTACAGTTGCCCGGTGAATATCTTTTAACATATCAAGTTCGTACCCTCCCCTTTTAACTGCCAACTCATCTATAAGTTGAGTAGCATTTCTATAATTTATAATTTCTTGAATATCGCGGGCCCTTGCGTAAACTTCAGCCCCTTCCAATATCTTTTTTGTTTGGTAAAGTGTTAGATCGTTTCCTTCAATGTGGGTTCCATGGTGGATTGTACGGGCCATGGCGTCGCTTTGAAATTGTTTTTCAAACGATGGAACAAGAGGAGCGTTTTCTATTATCTCTTTACTGGCTTCAATTGAACCAATTGTCCTTAAAATTTTGTTGGAAATTGTGTATTTAGGAGAGTACATATTTTATATTAACGCAAACCTTGCGGGAAAAGAAGTGGTACAATAGCTTTACAATGCCCAAATTAATACACAGAGTTAGAAAACATCTAACAAATCTCCAAAGAGAGATATCTAAACAGATGCTAACCTTGGCAACTTCTGCATTTGGGTTAATTGCGGCTCTTGCTTGGAACGAAGTCATAAAAGAAGTAGTTACGGAATTTATTAAACCAGTTTTGGGATCTAATTCTGGTGCAGTTTCACTGCTCATCTATGCGGTTTTAGTTACAATTCTAGCCGTTGCTACAACTTATTACTTAACTAAGTTGGTGAAGAAAAATTAGTCATCATTCTGGCCATACACTTTTATAGGTTTGTCTTCTTTTAAATGAACTGACCCCGGCATCTGTCCAAGTTTGGATTGGGCTGGAACCACGAGGGGTTTTGGTGACTGGGTTTCATTCTGGTCATCAAGTTCAACCAATATCCCAGTTGTAGCTTGATATCTTTTTGTCGAGTTGCCATCGGCTACTTTTACTTTTGAAATTTTCTCTGCCATTTTTACAGTTTAATTATACCCTTACTGTCAAAATTTTCCACAAAATGTTCGTCTGCTGTTGTTATTATTGTTTGCTGTTTGGTTGCCACTTCCATAACAATGTCCCTATGTTCATGATCTAGTTCAGAAAAAATATCGTCCAAGAGAAGCGTGGGTCTCTCCCCAGCTTTTTCCTCGACGAAATTAAGTTCTGCCATCTTAAGCCATAAAATTCCCATCCTCTGCTCACCACGGCTTCCAAAGGAAGCCAAATTTCTGCCTTCAAAGACGAAGGTAAAATCATCTCTGTGCGGACCAACAAGAGTTGTAGCAGAAGCCACTTCTTCATTTTTATATTGCTCGAGTCTACCCTCGGAAATTGCACTTGGGTCATATTCTAGTTGTAAATTGTGGATTGATAACTGGTTAGACTTATCGTTTACAAACTCTATAAATTCGCGCCTGTGATTACTTATATAATCCCCATTTTTAATTAGTAACTGATTCCAAAAAAGAAGTTGACTGCGGGAGGCGCCATTTTCCCGAATATTAAAAAGTAGCCTATTTCTTTGTCTTAAACCTTTTTCATAGGAAAGGAAGTTTCTTCTATATTCCCTATCAGTTTGGGAAAGAATTGTATCCAAAAATTTTCTTCGAAGAGATGGGGTTTCAGTAACCAAATCCATATCCCACGGGCCGAATAAAACTGTTTTGAAGTTTCCCGCAAAATCAATTAGCCTTTTTGGAACTCCGTTTACAAGAAGTCTCTTTTTTGGCCAACCATTCTCACCTTTCGTGATAATTCCTTCCAATTTAACATCGCCAATATCACCTGATATGCGAGCCAGTTCTTGATTATACCTCAACATTTCTCCTTCAACTTTTGCCTTAAAACTTTTTCCGGTAGAAAGAAGCGAAAGAGACTCTAGAATATTGGTTTTTCCAACCGCGTTGTCTCCAACAATTACAGTAATGCCATCTGAAAATTCCAAACTTTTCTTTTTGAAGTTTCTAAAATTTTGAAGGTCTAACTTTGCAATCATACGGCCAAGTATATACTAGGCCTGGCAAACCGGGCAAACATAAGTTCCACGGCCTCCAAGAAAATATTTTTCAAATACCGCTTTGTGACACCTCTCGCACGGTTCTCCTGTATGGCCGTATGCCAATGTATGATTTTGATACTGCCCTTCCCGTCCGTCAGGAGTAACAAAAGCAAGTTCGCTTGCTCCGCCATATTTAAGTCCTGCTTTAAGAACTGTTATTATTGCTTCATACAATTCTTTTTGTTTTTTTGGTTGTAAGTCGTTAGCTGGTTGTCGGGGGTTGATGGCTGCAAGCCACAAAGCATCTGTTGCATAAATATTCCCGATTCCCCCCATTTTGGTTTGATCCATAATCACAATTTTCACTGGGCGTTTTGTTTTACTCAAAAGTTTTCTAAATAAGTCGAGCGTAAGGGCCTGCCCCGCAAAGCCTTTGGCGACGTGGGGTTCCGGGCCGAGTTTAACTATAAATTTTTCTTTTTCTACATCCTCTGTCTTTTCGACGCGGATCCAACCGAAGCGACGGACATCATTATAGTAAAGTTTGCCATCACGATCTAAATTAAAAACAACCAAAGTGTGCGGTCCCGGAATTCCACCAGTAACTTTTGATGAAAGTGCTGAAGGATTTTTTAAATTTGGTCCCCTGTAAATAAACTGACCTGTTAATTTTACGTGTGTGAGAATTGAATATTTATTATCTAGATCAATTACAGAAACTTTTCCAAACCTCCTCGTCCCAATTATTTTGCCACCAATAACATCCTTTGGGTTCTCGGCAAAAGTTTTCGGATTTCGTACTTCGATATTCTCGATAGTGTGTCCAATTAAAAATTTTCCTAACTGCAATTTCATTGTTTCAACTTCTGGTAATTCAGGCATGTTATAAAGTCCTTTTTGGTGTCATTAACACTCCCACAAACGAAACTAAAGCCAACATACTCATAGCTAGAAAAAGCACACTAAATCCAAAATAAGTAACAAGTACACCTCCTAAAACAGTGGATAAGGCTACTAATAAATTATTTATGATATTCCAATTTGAATAGTCCATAATTTCTTTGTGACCATCTAAATGTTTTGCAAAAATTGCGTTCCATGCAGGGGTACCAAGTGCTTCTCCTAATCCTAAAATAATTTGTACAATAATTAGTCCGGTAATATTTGTAACAAATAAATACCCCAGCCAAGCAATGCTTCTTACTAAAAACCCTCCAGCTAATAGATATTCCTTTTCTTTGATTTTGTCACCATATTTAGCTACGAAGTACATAAATAAAGTTGAAGATATCATGAAGACTGCCCACGACAAACTGACTGTAACTATCTTATTATCAAAACCTTGAACATAAATTGCATAAAGTGGGCCAAATAAGGATCCACCAAAAACAAAAATCGAATTCAATGTAAATAAAGTTCTAAGTGATTTATTTATTTGCATGTTTGTTAACAAATTCTAACATTTCTTTTTTAAAACGCTCTTTAGAAAATCTCATAGAATTTTCGATTATTTTATTTTTATTCCATTTTGTTCTTTCTATTTTTTTGATAGCACTGTTTAATTCATCTTTATTTATTTCATTAATAAAGACTCCGGTGACGCCGTCTACAATTGTCTCTTTAAATCCTCCCCCATTAAAGGCGATTACTGGTGTTCCCGCAGCTTGAGATTCAACTACTGTCATTCCAAAGTCTTCATTTTTTGCGAGCGCCACAAATGCTTTTGCCTTTGCCATTAAAATAAATTTTTCTTCATCACTCACGAAACCCAACATCTCTACATTTCCTTTTGAATTTTTTAATTTCTCTTTAACATCAGAAAATCCGTGAGCTTCTCCAACAATTTTAAGGTTAATTCCAAAATTTCCAAAAATATTTACGGCTTCCAATATTCCTTTAGCTCCAACCAGTCTCGAAACAATTAAGTAAAAATTCTCTTTTTGGATATTTTTTGTTTGTTTAATAATTTCCTGGACATCAATTGGAGGGTTAATTACTGTTGAATCCCGATGGTAAAATCTAGAGATGCGTTGCGCGACCTCTTGTGAGTTCGCTATAAAATAATCAACTTTCTGAGCAGATTTAAAATCAAATTTTCGCATAAAATGTCCGACAATTTTTGCATAAATTTTAACAGGCCAATATTTAGTAAACCCCACCGAAGTTTCATAACCATAAAGCCAGCGTGGTGGTGTGTGGCAGTAAACAATTACTTTTGTTTTTTCACCAACCTTAAACCCTTTTGTTATGTACCAACTAGCGGAGGCAACAACTAAATCGTATTTTGACAAATCAAAACTTCCCCAAATAACTGGTGCTAAAAATCTTAGAGGGCTGTAAAGTTTTCCAATTTTAAGAATTGGTGCAAGAAAACTTTCAATTATTTTTTTGCCACGAAATTCCTTATCCGCTGTCGAATATGCAACTTTGAAAGCAGTATAAATAGGGGCGTCAGGAAAAAGGTTTGAAAGTTCTTTTAAAACCCTTTCCGCTCCTCCGTATTCATTTATATAATCATGTATAATTGCAACCTTCATATATTTTTAAAGTAGACTCATTTGTTTTTCATCTTCAATTTTTTTACTAACTGCAATAATTCTCTGGGTTAGGGTTTTGAACCCAAACTTTTCGGTAAACAATTTAATTACTTCAGGAGAACCCAGATTCCACTTTTCCATTTCATTAAAATCAATTTTAACAGGAACATTTGTTACTATAGTTGCGAGTTTAAAAGAAAGAAATCCTGATTCTTTTCCCTTTTCTAATTTTTCTTTAGTTTTGCCGGTAATTTTATCAAGATGCTTGTAAATATTTTCGAAATCGCCATATTCACTTAAAAGTGTAATTGCAGTTTTCGGTCCAATTCCAGGAACTCCAAAATAATTATCTGATGCGTCCCCAACCAAACCTTTGTAATCAGGGATTAATTTTGGAACAACTCCCATCCGCTCCACAGTTTCTTTATCTCCGTATAATTTTGCGTTGATAAGCCCCGCAATAGGCATATATAGTTTTATTCCAAGTTTGTCATCTACCAACTGAAGGATATCTCGATCTCCTGTTGCGATTACAACCCCGTCAATAGTCGACAGACTACGGTCTACGGCTTTTTTATTGCTATGGTCGGTAGTCTGTAGTCCGACAGCAGTACTAGCAATTGTTCCAATTACATCATCCGCTTCATATCCGCCCATTGAGTAAACAGGAATTTTGGCTGTTTTTAAAAACTCACGTGCTTTCACAAATTGGCTAACGAGTTCCATTACCATTGGAGGTCTTTGGGCTTGATATGTTGGTAGCTCCTTTTGCCTAAATGTTTTTTCTTTTTCGTCAAAACAAATGGCAAGATGTGTGGGTTTAACATCTTGAATAATTTTTAGAAGCATACTAACAAGTCCGTGGACAGCATTAATAGGTTCTCCTTTGGGGGTAGAAAGTGGTGGCATTGCATGAAACGCTCTGTGCATAATCGCATTTCCATCAACAATTACAAGTTTGCTCATGTGCATATTGTATCAGAAGTACTATTTTTTGACCCCAACTATCTTTTCAAATTCATCCCTATCTAAAGTCTCCTTTTCAAGAAGTTCTTTAGAAACTCTGTCTAACAATTTTCTCTTTTCTTTTATTAATTTTACGGCTTGTTTGTGACAAGCATCCAAAATCTTTTTAACTTCGTTGTCAATTTTCTCCATAAAAGATTGAGAATTCTTGGCCGACTCATACCACTCAGCTTGGCCAAAATCTCCCATTCCACTTTCATCCCCCAAATTAATAGTGCCTAAGTCGCTCATTCCCCATTCAGTAACCATTGCTTTTGCAATCCTTGTAGCTTGGGAAATATCGTTACTAGCTCCTGATGTCATTTCATTAAATACAATTTCTTCAGCTGCCCTGCCCCCAAGCATTACTGTAATTTGCTCCAAGAGTCTTGTTTTGGTCTCATGTGATCTTTCTGTAACTTGTGGAGTAAATGTGTGTCCCAGACTCATTCCACGAGCAACGATCGATATCCTATGAACTGGGTCGGTGTGTGGCAAGAAATGGGAAAGAAGCCCGTGACCAGCTTCGTGGTAGGCAGTAATTTTTTTATCTTCATCGGTCTGAAGTCTCTTTTTAGCAGGTCCTAATTTAACTTTTGTTGCAGCTTCTTCAATATCTATCATTGTAATTTCAGTTTTGTCACTCCTTGCGGCTCCAATTGCAGATTCGTTTAACATGTTTTCAAGGTCCGCACCAGAAAACCCAACAGTACGGTCGGCAACACGACTCCAATCTATCTTTTTGCCTAATTTCTTGCCTCGTGCGTGAATTAACAAAATTGCGAGTCTACCTTCTTTATCAGGCATATCCAGCACTACTCGCCTATCAAACCTTCCGGGTCTTAAAAGTGCGGGGTCTAACAAGTCACCTCGATTAGTAGCCGCTAGTACCACAACATTATCGTTTGGAGTAAAACCATCCATCTCAACTAAAATTTGGTTTAAAGTTTGCTCACGTTCATCGTGCCCGCCCATCATGCTTTTACCTCTTTGGCGGCCAATGGCATCAATCTCGTCAATAAAAATAATTGCCGGTGCTGCTGCTTTGGCTTGTCCAAATAAGTCTCGTACACGGGAAGCTCCCACTCCAACCAACATTTCCATAAACTCGCTTCCCGCCATACTAAAAAATGGAACACCAGCTTCTCCTGCTACGGCTTTTGCAAGAAGTGTTTTCCCAACTCCTGCTGGCCCAAAAAGAAGTGCTCCTTTAGGGGTTCGTGCACCCATTTTATTATATTTTGCTGGATTTTTTAAGAAATCAACTAATTCTTCGAGTTCCTTTTTGGCTTCATCTACCCCCGCAACGTCTTTAAAGGTCACGTCCTGTTTACCCTTTGCAAAAACTTTAGCTCTACTTCTTCCAAAAGAAAAGATATCCTGTGCACCTTTGTTTTGAGCCTTCATGATATAGAAGAAGAATGCCCCCATCAATAATACTGGAATAAGTATCCCTGCTATTTCCCCAAAAGTTTTTGCGAGAGACTCATCAAGGACTGAAAATTTAACGGTTGACGGGTCAATTCCGGAATCTTTTAGCAAGTTTGAAAACCCTTCAACGCTCTCTTTTGTAGAAAGTTTGATACTACCGTCTTTGTAGTTTATAACCAATTTATCACTTTCGATCATTACTTTATCCACTTTGTTTTGTTTAACGTCAGACAAAACTTGGGATATATCAACTTTATTAGAAGATCCGAACATTTGAAGACTGGTTATTATTATTGGAACGACAAAGAATATAACAAACAAAGCCCCAGCAATTGTCCAAAGATTTATTTTTAATTTAACCTGAACTGGTTTTTTGTGTTTGGAGGCACTTTTACTTTCTTTTTGACTGAATAATTTTCTAGGATCCATATCAAGAGCGTCAATTGTACTACATTACCTCACTTTTGTCCCGTTAGGAACGATCTCGGGAAGTTGGAAAAGGATTGTTGGAGTTTCTTCATCTTCTTTTGGTACCGCCATTATCATCATAACTTCTGACAATTCTTTGTCTGGCCCAATAGTTCTGGGTTTTAAGTTAACAACAAATGGAAATTGTTTGCCCTCAAGTTCTTCTGGCTTAAAAAACTTCATAATTCCAGAGAAACAGACACGTGTTTCTCTGCCCTCCGAAGCTTCAGCGAAGGACGGGCCGAAATCAACAACCAACTTCATAACCCAATGGCTCCATTCAGGAACATCGGCTTTTACAACTGTTCCAATTCGGATATCTACTGCCTCAAATTGATCGAAGGTTATGGTTTTATCATTCAGTATTTGATCCATTGTGTGAAGGTTTTAAACCTTGAAATAATCTATCTTCATAGCTTTCCTTACCTTTTCCATTGTTTGTTTCGCAACTTCACGAGTTTTTGTTGTTCCTTCTTGTAAAATTTTATCCAACCTTGCCTCATCTTTTGTAAATTCTATTCTTCTTTCCCTGATCGGCTTTAAGAAATTATTGAGTGCAACAAAAAGTTTTTCTTTAACTTCAACGTCCCCCACCTGCCCTTTTTGATATCTATTTTTAAGATCTTTCACTTCTTCCTCATTTGGATTAAAAACATCATGATAAATAAAAACTGGGTTCCCTTCTATCTTGCCTGGATCTGTTGGGTGAATTCGACTAGGGTCTGTATACATTCCCATAACCTTCTTCTTGAGCTCCTCCTCGGAGTCACTCAAGTAAATTGCATTTCCCAAACTTTTACCCATTTTGCTGTTTCCATCAATCCCTGGTAACCGTTTAACATCCCCAACCAAGGCTTCTGGTTCTACAAACACCTCACCATATAAAGAATTAAACTTTCTTACAATTTCCCTGGTTTGCTCGATCATTGGCAATTGATCTTCCCCTACTGGAACCAAGTTAGCATTCAAAAAAGTGATGTCGGCGGCTTGTGAAACTGGGTACATTGCAAATCCTGCGGGAAGTGACTTCTCAAACCCTTTCTGTTTTATTTCATCTTTAACAGTTGGATTCCTTAACACCCTCTCCAGAGTTACCAGATTAAGATAAAAAATAGTTAACTCGGCAATTTCAGGTATTAAAGACTGGATGAAAATTGTGGTTTTAGCAGGATCAATTCCAACAGCAAGGTAATCAAGCAAAACTTCTTTTACGCTAGCTCTAACTTTTTCAGGATTATCAAAGTTATCAGTTAAGGCTTGAACGTCAGCAATCATCACAAATTGTTCGTATTCATCTTGAAGTTTTACTCTATTTTTCAAGCTTCCTACAAAGTGTCCCAGATGCATTTTTCCTGTTGGTCTGTCACCGGTTAAAATTCGTTTCTTCATACTTATGCAATATTACTTCAGATGGGGCCAAATGTGAAGGACTTGGGTGGCTGGGGAGAGATTCGACAATTCTTTAGAATTGGTTACCTATCTCGAGATCGCGGCGATCTGTGTGCCAATGGAAGGAGTCGGACCTTCGACTTTTCGCTTATGAAACGAACGCTCTACCGCTGAGCTACATTGGCTAGTCAAAAGAAGTCTTTACCTCGTGTTGCGGAGCCGGGAGTTGAACCCGGTCTGAGAGATTATGAGCCTCCCGTGCAGCCGTACACTACCCCGCATGTATCTTACAAGGCTAGATTATACCCTAAAAAAACAGTTTTTCCCATTTTTTCCAATTGGGGTCGGGTAAAGAGTCTGTTTGGTCATCAATTTTGGGGGCAAGTTTCCTTAACATTTCTTCATCAGGGAGCACCACTACAGCCTCCCCGGTTTTTACTAATCCTAATTTATTTCTAACCTCTTTTTCTATAAAATGGGTGGTTTGGGTGGCCTCTATTTGCTTTTCTAATCTTCGATTTTCTTCTTCAATTTTGACTAGCCTTTCTTGCTCATTTTTGATATTAGCCCTAACCGAGGCTACCTTACCAATATTCCTAACAGTAGAAAGTGATAAAAGGCCTATAATTAGCCATATTCCATATCCTGTCCACTTTTTTAGGTAAAGGTTTGTGAAAGTAACGATCTTCTTTTCCATTTTTAAATTACATCCTGTAATAATTGACTATTCTCATTTTAAGCGTATAATTAGATCTTGTCGAACTGTTTAACGTCTAAATTATGACACAAGATCCGATCAAAAACCTGCTTCCAAAATTTATAGAATCCCTAAAAGTTAAGGGGCGTTCTCCTGCGACTATTCTTGCCTACAGAAGCGACCTTGAACAGTTAATTGACTTTTTGATCAAAAGGGAAAGAGTTTTACCTGACCAAGTAAGGCCTGATGATTTGGATTCTTTCCGTGATACCTTACTTGCCGACAAATACACCCCAAAATCAGTTTCCAGGAAGCTAAATGCGGTTAAAACCTTCTTTAGATGGATGATTGATCAAAATTTAGTACTTTCCGATTCATCCTCATCTGTTGCTCACCCTAAAATTGACAGCGTCATGCCTAAATTTTTGTCTCAACTTGAGTACCGCGCTTTAAGAGACGTTGTAAGAAGTGACATCAGAATTGCAGCCATAATTGAGCTTATTTTGCAAACCGGACTAAGGATTTCTGAGGTTGCAAACCTTAAAACTGAGCACGCAAAAGATGGTTCTTTAAAGGTTGAATCCTATGCAACCCAACCAGAAAGAAATATTCCACTCAATAAACCCGCCATGGACGTTTTGGTTTCCTATACAGCCATAAGACCAAAAGTAGACTCCCCTTTTATTTTTATCAGCAAAAACGGTAAACCTTTGGCTGTCAGGAACATCAGGGCCTCAATTTCTAGATACATTCAAAGGGCAGAATTACCCAACTATTCGGTTAATGACTTAAGAACAACCTTTATAGTAGAAAACCTTAAAAATGGAGTTGATTTAGTTCTTCTTTCTCAAGTTTCTGGGCACAAAAGACTCTCAACTACTGAGCGTTATTTGGAACTTGCTCAAATTACTGAGCCTGGTAAGAAACAGATTTTAATCGAACTTTAAGGAGTTTTAGTTTTCTGATAAACAGGGGTATCACTTTCACCAATTCCCCCTTCGAGGTCTTCCAACTGTTCCATAGTCTCTGAGAACCGTGCTACTTCATCTGAACTAAATGTATCACCAATTTGCTTTTTTAAATCTTCAAGAGCTTCAATTTGTTCTGCTACTGAGGATTCAGCTTTTGCCATATTTTGCCTATGTTACTCCCCTAGAAAATGAAAATCAAATTTAGTTTTGTCGGAACTTAATTCTCCGGGGGAACAAATTTTCCAGAGCTATTTTTAAATCCACTTGTTTTAACTTCATCTTTATATCCCATCTTTTCAGACAACTCATTCCAAACACCGATATATCCGAAGATGTATTGTTTAGAACTTATTTCTATTTCAGGATCAACAATAATAGACAAATATCCCCAATTTCCAGCATCATCCACATTAATCTCTTTGTAGTAAACCTCGGGTTTGTGTTCTCTTATTATATTTTCAAACTGCTCCTCTGAAGGTTCAAAAACCAGAACCGGTCCACCCTGTTTAAAATCAGAGAATAAAACATTTCTTTTACACCCAACTAGATCGAATTTTTTCTCGATTTCAGCGATTTTTCCACGCATTTCTTCCGAATTTAATCTTTTTTCTAAATCTGCGACCAACATATCCCTTTTTTCTGTCATTTTGTAGGCCTGGATGGAGTCGAACCATCGTCTAAATTTTATAAGAATTTCGTCCTAACCGTTGAACGACAGGCCTATTTAGGTTGAGGCTATTATACCAGATTATCCCTTTTCGTAATAATCTGAAATCGCACGAATCGCCATCATTATATTTTCCTTTTCTACCGTCTTAAAAACAGAGACTGTACACGTACCATGACCAAAACCTTTTTGGCTAATTTTTGCTACCAATGATTTCTTAATATAAGGTTTAGAAAATTGACTACTTTCTATATTCAAGACTTTTGACCAATATTCTGTTTCTAATTTAATATTCATATCACTATATAAATGCAATCTAATATGGATTTTGTCTCCCAGGAAACCCAGACAATCTTTAAACCACTGTATTGTAAACTTAATAACATCAGGATCTGTATTGGCTATGCTGATTGTATTATTGCTAACTTTGTTTCCCTCTCCCCAATACAAAAAGAGTCCAGCTAAAAACTTTTCTCTTTCTGTAAGAGGTATCCACTTTTTAATCTGATTTTTATAATATCCGCTTAATCTATCTTTTCGTTTTTTCTTCATTGCACTCTTATACCTCTCTACTGCTCTGACCTTCTTCATTTTTAAGCCTGCAACCTGTTTATTTGTTAACACGATGTCCCTCAACCAAAGACTAAGTGAACTCTTTGAAACTTTGATAATCTTCCTGATCTCAGAATAACTCTTACCAGTTTTTCTGAGATCAACAACTTTTCTTTTAGTTAGTAACTTAGTCATAATCGAACCTTAGTTTATTATCACAGAAAGTAAATCCTAATGTCAAATGAAGTCTTATAGCTTGGCTCTTCTCACAATCTCAGCCTCTACCAACTTTTCGTCACGGCCGTATTTAAGTCTACTCATTTCTATTATAATTTCTGCAATTCTAGGATTTTCCATTGCTTTTTGCTTAGTCATGTCTTTTGTTAGGTCGATAGAAAATGGTGGAACTGGTTCATTGTTTACTATTGTTTTAACGTAAGCATGATAGCGCTCGACATTCAAGAGGTCATCTTCTCCAAAGACTGGGGAAAATTCGTGTGCCAAATAACTAGCATCGGTTACCCCAACACGGTATGCAATTATTGTTCCCACGTTGCCAAACACTGCATTCTTAACCTCTTCCTCCACCTGGCCTATAAACTGATTGGCAACACAAAGACCAAGTCTATATTTTCTGGCTTCAGACAAGATTACTGCAAAGTCGGGCGTCGCAAAATTCTGAAACTCATCAACATAGAAATGGAAATCCCGTCTGGCTTCCATCGGCATATCTACCCTACTCATAGCCGCCATTAAAACTCGGGGAACTAAAATTAAACCCAAAAAGTTGGAGTTCTCCTCCCCTAGACTACCTTTAGCTAAATTGATGAGAAGTATCTTTCCGTTATCCATAACGTCTCTTAAATTGAAAGAACTTTGTGATTGGCCAATAATATTTCTGATTAATTTATTTGTAACAAATCGGCCAAATTTAGACGTAATGTAATCCAAGACTTCTGATTTGTGAAAGTCTGAAGTCTGGGCAATTTGATCTGTCCAATATCTACGAATAATTGGGTCTGTTACTTTTGGCAAAAGTTCTTGAACAAACTTGGCATCGGTTAAAATTCTCATAATTTCCACAAACGTACTTCCCGGCTCGGCCATTGCAGTTAACATGGCGTTCCTTACCGCGTGCTCGAAGCGGGGTCCAACTATTCCGGTTTTGTATGGATCAAAAAGTTTGTACATCATATTAATTACTGCTGTGGCTGCAAAGTGCTTTTCATCCTCCGAATTTGCCTCCAATAAATTAAATCCCATTGGGCGCTCAACGTCGCTTGGGTTAAAGTAAATAACATCCTCAGCCCTCTCTGGTGGAATAAGTTTTAATATATCCTCGATTGCATCGCCATGTGGATCCATGAAACAAACTCCTTTTCCTTCCCTAATATCTTGCAGTATCATGTCTTTAAGAAGCTCAGATTTTCCAGTTCCGGTTTTACCAATAATGTAGACGTGGCGCATTCGGTCCTCTTTACCAATGTAAACCGGCCGCTTTAGACCTCTGTAGTTACTCTCACCTAAATAAAGTCCTTCTGTTGGAATTTGACTAGGAGCAGGGGCACTTTTTGCATTCAGCCAAAAAATATGCGGAGTCGTGATTTGGCGGTTCGGAAAATGAAAAATAGTAGCCAACTCTTCTGTATTTAATATTGAAATATGATTTTTAAAAATATTAAACATTGGCATATATCTATAAAGAAAATCCTCCATAAAAGCGCCTTTTCTGTAAATTTTTCGCCCCCCTAGGCTATTCATGTCTCCTGAAAATTGAGAAAAAGCACCGCTAATATTTGTCACATGTCCTTTTGCTGATTCCTCACTATCTGAAACTACTACAACACGAATAGATGTTTCGAATCCAGGTTTGCCTATTTTATTTTCAACTGCCTCTAAAGTTTTAGCTGGTGTGGAAAATTTAGCTTTTTCAGGATCACTTTCTTGTTTTTTTGTATCACTGATAAATTTACTTCCTTCTTTTTGCCACGAGCTCTCGGCTGGGGAAATCAAGACCTGAATTGCAGCCGCCTCCCCTGGTCCCATTTTAGCCAGAGCCGAAGTAATTCCACTCATGGGATCAGTTGGTAAATCTTTAAAAGTTTTAACAGGGTAGAAGTTCCCTTTATTTAATTGGAATGATTTATATGCAACTTTCCCCTCAGGGGTAAAAATATTATATTCATCAACCTCCATTACTTCGGCATCAGAATATGCGCCGTGAATTTGTTTTTCTACTAAATCTTTTAAATTTTTTGGGGCCCAGACGTAGAACTTAATGTCTTCAAGTTTTGCAACAATCTCAAAAGAGATTACGGGTTGAATAGAAAATTTTTGCTTCCATCCTCCTTTTTTGATTGTATAAAGGGAAGAAAAAAGCTGTTCCATTACATCGATCTTAATTTCGTTGTTGCGGGGTAGAGAAACCTGCAAAAGAACTGAGTCAATTGATTTTCCTTCCCTGTCTTTGTTTTTATAAAAAACAAAAGCCATGTAACCTAAAATTGATAAAATAAATACAACGACCCCAACCGTTAGCAAAGTAGTAATTATTAAACCAATATCGATCGATGGAATGTACATATAAAATTATTTAGGCGTTTCGGAACTTGCCACAACTTTCCAACCAAAAAACATTGCCTTTTTAATAATTCTTAACCAAAAAGCTGCTAACCAAGTTACTGACGACCCAACATCCCCTTTTGATTGGTTTGTTAAAGCTGTTTGGTCATTTGGAATTGTAACAGTTGTTACTTGTGTGGGTGTAGCTTTAATTAAAGGTTGCCCGCTATCATCCTGCGTCTGCGACTGAAAAGTCTTCTGAACAACTTTAATTCCACTATCTTGTAGAGTCTCAGGAACTATAAATTCTTCCTGTCGTTCCATAGCCCGTGGAATTTCTGTTCTTAATGTTTCGGGAGTGGCAGCCATACTGATTTATTTTACACCTTTTTAGCTTCTTTCCTAATAAGCGTTTATTACTTTGAAGTCTTCCAGAAATCTTCTTTAATTCCGTTTTCCAAATTCATACTGCGAGCCAACATAAATAAATAATCAGACAAACGATTCATATAAATTGAAACCGATTCAGGAACTGGTTCTTTTTTAGCAAAAGCGACAAGCGACCTTTCAGCTCTGCGCGCGAGGCCCCGCGCGAAAAAAAGAAATGAAGCTTCGATACCACCACCATAGAAAATAAAATTTTTAAGTACTGGTAACGTCCCCTCCCAAACATCTATCTCTTTTTCTAACTTTTTAGTTTTAGTTTTACTAAATTTTAGTTTTCCCCCAGCTAAAATTGAATTTATAACAAACAAGTTTGTCTGAATCTCTATTATCTTTTTTTGAAGCTTACTGTCTTTGCCAAAGGCTCTAACAATTCCCAAGACACTATTTAATTCATCAAGTGCTCCAATAGTTTTAATTTGGCAAGAACTTTTGCGTACGGGAACAAGTTGCCCTGATTTTTTGTCAAAAACGCGAGTTGTTCCTTTGTCACCAGTCTTGGTGTAAATGGCCATTTGGGGGAATTATAACTAGCACTCCGAGTGTCCGCAAGCGTGGCATTTGGCGCAGCCTTCTTCGTAAACAAGAGCCGATGCGCCGCAGGAGGGGCAAATGTCCCCGGTTTTCATTGTTTCAAAACTAACTTCAGGGGCAGCTTCGGTTTGTGCAGAATTTGCTTGAGAATCAGCACTATCTGAACTTACAGAATGCAAGTTAAATCCAAAGTGAAGTCCAATGGCCCTAGCTACTGCGTCAGGTAAGGATTTAACTTTATTTGGCCCAAATCCAACTGAACGGCCTCCTGAGATTCCCTTCATCTGCATCATAATCTCCCTTGCTCTCTCCTTTGCTGGTAAATGGTTGCCAAACCTTAGGGTGGTAGAAATTAAGCGTCCTAATGCCTCGGCAAGCGCTGCTACTTCACTCCCGGCTTTGCCTATCATTATAAATACTTCAAATGGATCGCCCTTTTCATCTTCATTAACTGTAATAAATGCGTTTCCAAGTGGGGTTGCAATTTTATATGTGGCACCGCTAACTTTAAGTGGCCTTTCTGCCACCAATTGGTGAACGGCTGTTTGGGTTACCTCTTCTTTTTTAACTTCACCATTTTTAGTTCCAAGATTTAAGACTTGTGCATCCTTACTGCCATCCCTAAATATCGTGATTCCCTTACACTCTGATTCCCAAGCTGCAAGGTAGCATTTTTTAACATCTTCTGCAGTTGAGTCGTGACGAAGATTTATAGTTTTACTTACAGCATTTTCAGTATATTTCTGGAAGGCGGCTTGGGTTCTAATGTGCCAAGGGACGTCAATCTCGTGTGCTGTGCCAAAAGTTGCCCTAACATCTGCCGGAATTTCTTCAATTGCTCTCACTACTCCATGTTCCGAAACTTTTTCCATTAAAGCTTCTGACCAAAAACCCTTTTCTTTTGCAACTTTCTCGAATCTGGGTTCAACGAAGGTCATTTTTCGATCTAAATGTTTATCTTTGACAATGTGTTGGAATGCAATTGCAAAAAGTGGTTCACAACCACTTGATGCTCCCGCAATAATTGATATTGTTCCAGTTGGGGCAATTGTAGTTACTGTTGAATTACGTCTGGGTTTACCATCTCTGTAAATTGAAAGTGCCCAAAGTGGGAATGGGCCGCGTTCTACTGCTAATTTTTCATCCTCTGCCACGCCAACGTCCGAGATATGCTTCATAACTTTCTCGGCCAAAACCATTGCCTCCTCACTGTCATAGGCAATTCCAAGTTCAATCAACATATCTGCCCAACCACCAATTCCAAGACCAATGCGCCTGGAGTTATATACGGTTTTTCTTATCTGGTCGAGTGGATATGGGTTAACTTCAATTACATTATCCAAAAATCTGACTGCATCACGAGTAACAAGGCTTAATTTATCCCAGTCAACTGTTTTTTCACCCTTTTCTTCTTTAATAAAGTAGCCTAAGAAAATACTCCCTAAGTTACAGGCATCAAATGGATAAAGTGGCTGTTCACCACAAGGATTAGTTGACTCAACGGGTCCGAGTGATGGAATAGGATTTGCTGTGCTATTATTAATTCTATCTATAAATATAAGTCCTGGGTCCCCTGTTCTCCAAGCTCCATTGGCAATCTCGTCAAAAACATGCCTTGCTGAAAGCTCACCCACAACTTTTTTAGTTCTTGGATCAATCAAATCATAATTTTCGTCTTTGTAGTAAGCGTCCATAAATTTGTCTGTTAGGGCAACTGAGATATTGAAGTTAGTTATTCCACCCTCTTCTTTACAATGAATAAACTCCAAAACATCTGGGTGATCAACTCTTAAGATTCCCATATTAGCTCCACGTCGTTTACCCCCTTGTTTAACTTCATTTGTAGCAGCATCAAAAATCCTCATAAAAGAAACTGGGCCCGAAGCAGTTCCTGATGAAGTTTTGACGAGTGACCCATTGGGCCTTAATCTACTAAAGGAAAATCCTGTTCCCCCGCCTGTTTTATGGATTATTGCTTGATATTTAAGTGCGTCGAAAATCCCCTCCATAGAGTCCTCAACTGGAAGCACAAAACATGCAGAATATTGAAGACCATTGCCAGTTCCCGCATTCATTAAAGTTGGTGAATTTGGCAAAAATTCGCGAGACGTCATTAATTTATAAAATCGCTTGGCAATCTCGAGTACTTGTTTTTTATTTTTCCCCCATCTGGCTTCGGCGGAAGCTATTTCCCAGGCAACTCTCCACATAACATCTTCCGGAGTTTCAATCGGAAGCAAATTTTCGTCTTTAACTAAATATCTTTCTGATAAGACTTTTAACGCCTGCTCTGTCCACTCTCCCGTAGGGAGATCTTTCGGCATTTCGGGTCTTGTCCCAACTTTTTTCTCGATTTCCTTTTTTACTTCTTCATAACTTGGCGCCGTTAAATCGTTTAAAGAAAGTTTTGTTTCACCATTCTTGTAAACAATTTTTTTCTTGCCAACTTGCGCAAATTTATTTTTTACTTGTGTTTCCATATTTTTTATTTTTCAACATTCGATCGATAGATCGGATGAGAATGATTTTCATCATTCTATAGCTTTTTCAAAATCACTTAAGTCTTCAAACTCCAAATATACGCTTGCAAACCTTAACCAAGCTACTTTATCTACCTTTTTTAACTTCTTAAGTATTGCATTACCAATTTTTTTAGAACTAATCTCTTGGGCTTCTTCTCTCAGCATTTCTCGTTCTATCTCATCGACTATGCTTTCGACAAAATCAAGTGATACTGGTCTCTTTTGTATTGCCCTTAATATTCCTCTTTTAATTTTCTCTCTATCAAAAGGCTCACGTTTACCGTCCTTTTTAACTACCCAAAGTACACCTGTTTTTACTTTTTCAAATGTCGTAAACCTTTTTCCGCATTTGGTGCACTCTCTTCTTCTTCTAATTGCACCACCCTCATCAACCATTCTGCTTTCAAGTACCTGTGAATCAATCTTTCCGCAAAATGGACATTTCATAAATTTTCACTTGTGAAATAAAAACACACTTCCAGTAGTGACAACGTTGATAATCTAACACTACCCGTAGACGGTCAACTATCAACATTTAGTGCTAAATATATCAACTTAAGCATGGTGTATGCCTATGATTTTAAATATTCCCGAAGTTTCTGCGGAGATTATTTTTGAAAGAAAAAATGATAATTTTTAATGGTTCAAATAAGTGAAACAATAATGTTAATTAAGCCCTTCAAATGGGTTAATTGGAGCTTGTTCTCCTTTAGAATTTAGGACATCCCTAGACGACTTATATGCGTTTTTTGAGTATTCCTCAAACTTAATCACTTCTGGTTTACCGTCCTCCGGAACAAATTTTAAAACATCTTCAATTAATTGTCTGTGTTTTAGGGAAGACATTGCAAGTTTCTTTAAGAATGAAGTTGTGTCAATTCCTTTGTTTCTGGCCTTTACCTCCTCGTCTACCGCAATTTGCAAATACTTCTCCCCTTTTGTAAGTGTGGAAAGAGCAATATCAGGTTTTTTACTCTCGAAAAGAGCTTTTGCAGCTAAAAGTCTCTTGTCAGAAAAAAGAAGTGCCAGTTCTGCTTTTTTTAAAGGATTAAAGCTAAATATGTACCAGACTCTGTCTCTTACCGCCTTAATTGTCCAAAGTGGATTATCGGGAAGAATTCTCCCTTCGTATGGAATATCATAATCAATTTCAGGGGTTTTAATACTCAAATCAGATGGTGTCGGCGAAGGGATAGTTGTTGCTAGGGCGTACGAAATTGAAGAAGTCCTCATTAGGGAAACCGAAAGAATAACGAAAGCTAGGGCAAATACTAAAGTTCCGAACAAGTATTTCCTCATTTGTGGGTAATTGTAATACTACTTTTTTGTTCAATATTTGTCAAACAAATTGAATAAGCAAATAAGCAAATTACTCAAATTACAAATAACTTTCAAATTATTAAACCATTCAAACATTTATTTGCAGATTTGATTTTTGTAGATTTGTTTATTACCGGAAGAGGATGATTGGCCATTCCCAAAGTACGTGAAGGAAAATTGAACCCCAAATATTTTTTGTCCGGGCAAAAATAAAAGATGATCCCATTCCAAAAATTGCAGTAAGAATTAAATAAATAATCCCTGCCGAAAGACTCAACTTCCATATAAAAAATGCGATAGGAACATGAATAGCTGTCCACAATAAGGTTGTAATTAAGTTTGCCATCCATTCATTTTTAGTAACCAACCAAAGCCTACTGAACACATATCCCCTGAAGGAAGTCTCCTCACTAAAAGCGGTGGCAAAGGAAAGACCAAAAGAAACTAAAAGTGGAGCAGACCCTATGTTGGCCCCGAAATTAAAACCACCGTATTTTAAGAAATTAGTTAGAACACCTTCAAAGACAAATATTGCGCCGAGTCCTAAAGATAAATAGATTGATGAAAAAAGATTTTTAAATGTAAAACCAAGTGAAGAAATTTCAAAGCCTTCTTTTTTAAGAAGAAAGAAGAGTGGAATAAGCCAAATAATTGGTTTTACGATTAATTCTTCTACTTCATCTGGAAGTTGAAATAAAAATCTATAAAAAGCCCAAACTATAATCAAATAAGTGGCATAAACGGTTACGTTTTTCACAATTGAAGTTTTGCTTGGCAGTTTTGACATGATTTCAGTACTCGATATTATGATACTAGGATACTAAGAGAAAGTCACGCAGGATCGGGTCGCCTAGTATCGATCTTACACTCTTTAAATGATCTATCGATTGCTTTAATTATCATTTCGATTCTATCTCCCGCTTCAGTTAATGTTATTGTATTTTTTTCATTAGGGAACCAATGAAAAATTAAATTACGAGACAGCTTCCAGGTATCCCAAAGATAATCTGCAAGATCCTGTCCTCCGCAATGCTTAACAATTTTATTGTAAACCCCCTCTCGCATTAGATTCTTATCTAAAGATGGGTTAAGAGCTTTTCCAATTCTAAAGTGTTTACCAAAATAGTCCTCTTCTGTAATAAAACCCAATTCAACAAAAAGTTTTTTCAAAAAACCTTCATAAGCTTTTGCTGCTGGAAAAACAACAAAAGAATAATCATGAAATTTCATCTTTCCGCCCGGCAGGTCTGCCCCCCAACTATTGACTACAGTTAGTAAAAAATTAGAAGTGGTAATAAGTTTTTGTAGATCCTGGCCCAAATAACTCCACCAAATTCGTTGTTCTAGTTGTTCAATAGATTCCATACAGTATAATTTAAGCCATGGGGAAGATTTTTGCAAAGATTAAAGAAAGTTTGACCACAGAACAGGGCAGAAAAAAATTCATATTTTTTGGAATTTTAATATCCGCTTCCTTGTATTTGTTCTGGGGCATTCCACTCCCAACAAAACTTTCGGCTAGTAACCAGGCTGTTTCAACCAAACTTTTGGATAGAAACGGAAATCTTATTTATGAAATATACACGGACAAAAAAAGGTCTCCGGTAAAACTTTCCGAACTTCCAGATTCGGTAAAACAGGCCACAATTTCTATTGAAGATAAGGATTTTTATAAACATCAAGGGTTTAGCTTCACTGGAATTGTAAGAGCCTTCTATAACACTGTATTTAAAAGAGAGCTCCAAGGAGGTTCAACCATTACCCAACAATTGGTAAAAAACGGTCTTCTAACACAAGAAAGAACAATTAGAAGAAAAGCTCAGGAAGTTTTTCTAACAATTATAGTTGAAGGAATATACACAAAGGATCAAATACTAGAAATGTATTTAAATCAGATTCCTTACGGAGGAACTGCATATGGAATTGAGGCCGCAAGTGAAACTTATTTTGGAAAACAAGCACACGATCTAAGCCTTGCTGAGTCAGCGCTTTTAACAGGGCTTCCACAAAGGCCATCGACCTATTCCCCATTTGGGGCACATCCGGAACTTGCTTCAGCGCGACAAGCAGAAGTCTTAAAACAAATGGTTGCAAATAAATATATTACTCAAGATGAGTCTAATGAAGCCAGTAGTACAAAACTTAAATATGCCATGATCAAGCCTCCCCAAGCTCCACACTTTGCTTTGTGGATAAAAGAGCAGTTAGCAGATAAGTATGGTGACAAAATGGTTGAACAAGGAGGTTTGAGGGTGTATACAACACTAGACCTTGAAATACAAAACTTAGCACAAGAGTCTGTTGCCTCGGAGGTCGCAAAACTTAAAAAACAAAATGTAGGAAACGGAGCCGCAATTGTAACAAAACCTTCAACAGGTGAGATTTTAGCAATGGTTGGTTCAAAGGATTATTTTGCCACTGATGAAGATGGAAAAGTTAATGTAACTCTAGCTAAACGCCAACCAGGGTCATCTATTAAACCTATTAATTATGCTTTAGCACTAAAAGATCACAAGATTACACTAGCAACGGCGTTTGCTGATATTCCAACTTGTTTCTTGGTTGTTGGGCAATCACAATATTGTCCTAAAAATTACGACAACACTTTCCACGGTCTTGTGCAAACCCGCTTCGCATTGGGAAACTCTTATAATATCCCTGCTGTAAAAATTTTAGCTGTCAATGGAATAGATAATTTTGTTTCGTTTGCTAAACAAATGGGTCTAATTACCCTGACAGACCCTTCCAATTATGGGCTCTCCTTGACACTTGGCGGTGGTGAGGTTAGACCCTACGACATGGCACAAGCATTTGGAGTATTTGCCAATCAAGGAATAAAACAACCTTTGATCGCAATTACAAAAGTTATGGATTGGAAAGGTAATACCTTGGAAGAAAACAACCCTAAAGAAACAGAGTTAAACGGAGAAAGAGTTTTGGATCCCACTGTAACATTTTTAGTTTCGCATGTGCTTCTGGACAACAACGCAAGAAGTTCTGCTTTTGGACCAAGTTCGTTCCTTAATGTAAAAAACCATCCAGAAGTCTCGGTCAAAACTGGAACCACCAACGATAGACGCGATAACTGGACAATTGGCTATACCGCCGATACGGTGGTTGTCATCTGGGTCGGAAATAACGACAACGCTCCAATGAGTGGGGCTGTCTCTGGTGTAACTGGGGCATCTCCTATTTGGAATAAAATCATAAAAGCAGTTTTGGATAAAGCTGAAAAAGGAGCATATGATCCAAAGTCAATTGGTCATAACTGGCCAAAACAGCCAACTGGCGTGGTCGGCGCAACAATTTGTGCCGATACAGGTGGACTTCCGGGAAGTGATCCCGCAAACCCGGGATGTCCAACTAGATTTGAATATTTCCTAGATGGCACGATTCCTTCAACGTCATTTATAGTCAATCAGGATATACCACTTTACAATGATACTGGCCAAATGGCGGGCCCAGATGCTGATCCATCTCAAATTCATACAGAAAATAAGCCAACTTATACAGATCCTGACGGGGCTTTATATTGTATGACTTGTGCAATTGCCAGCTCCTCTGCAACAATTCGCTTTCCCCTTAGGTAGATCTGTCAGAAATTCGTATTAGCTGTTACAATACCTCGATGCCTAAACAGGCTCGTAAAAAATCCAATGCAAATCTTGCCCCAAAGATTTTAATTTTTATTGGGAAACCAATATATTTTCTTCTTTCAAGTTTTGTTGTTGGAATCATTTTAGTTCTTTCTTCTATTGGTCACGTAACCCAAGTTTTGACAGAAAATTTAATTAAAACAATTAAACCTAAAAAGAAGAAAGAGAAAAAGACTATAAAAAAGAAAATTGAAGTTAAGACTAAGACTCAAAACTTCAAAAACTTTAAGAACTTTTTAAAACTCTTTTTTCTTAGAGTCTCTCTTCTTCGACTAAAAATTCTATCGAAAATAAAAAAGCCAAAGTTTAACTTCAAAATTATATTTTCAGTTGTTGTTGTCCTACTTTTAACTTTTACTTTTTACCTTTTAATCTTGAAGGATCTCCCTTCCCCCAAAGAACTTACACAAAGAGATCCGGAAGTCTCTACAAAAATTTATGACAGAAACGGAAATTTACTTTATAAAATTTATAAAAATAAAAATCGAACTATCATTCCAATAACACAAATTCCCCTGCACGTTAAACTTGCAACACTTGCTGCTGAGGATGCAGAATTTTACGACCACTTAGGGTTTTCCGTCAAAGGAATAATCCGCGCAGCTACTTCTAATTTTCATAACGGCTCGCTTCAAGGTGGCTCAACTATTACACAACAGCTTGTTAAAAATGTACTTTTAACTCCCGAGCGGACAATAATTCGAAAAATTAAAGAGCTTATTTTGTCTGTTGCAGTTGAGAGCTCCTACACCAAAGATCAAATTTTAGAAATGTACTTAAATGAAGTCTCATACGGTGGAACTGCATATGGAATTGAGGAAGGAAGTGAAACATATTTCGACAAAGATGTTAAAGATTTATCTCTTGCCGAGGCTGCTTTTTTGGCGGGAATACCCAAGGCTCCAACAGTATTTTCTCCCTTTGGACAAGATCCAGACTTAGCCTTTGAGCGCCAAAGAGATGTGCTGCATTTAATGGTTATTAATAAATATATTACAAAAGAACAAGAAGAAGTTGCCTTAAACGAAAGTCTAACTTTTGCTCCAAATAAAACAGAGATTAAAGCTCCTCATTTTGTGATGTATGTAAGAAAACTTTTAGTTGATAAATACGGTGAGGATATGGTTGAAAAAGGAGGCCTGGAAGTTACCACTAGTCTTGACCTCGGTGTGCAAGAACTATCCGAAAAAATTGTTAAAGATGAAGTTGAAAAAATTAAAAGTTTACATGTAGGTAACGGCTCGTCATTGATTTTAAATCCGCAAACGGGTGAGATTTTAGCGATGGTTGGTTCAAAGGATTATTTTGATGTTAAAAATGATGGCAATGTAAATGTTTTAACAAGACTAAGGCAACCTGGGTCCGCAGTTAAAGTTGTAAATTACGCCTACGCTTTGTCTACAAAATATACGCCATCTACTATAATAGATGACTCACCAATCACGTACTCCACCCCAGGATCCCCCCCCTACTCCCCTAAAAATTACGATGGAAAATTCTTAGGAAAAGTTACATTAAGAAGTGCACTCGCCCAATCTAGAAATATCCCTGCTGTAAAAATACTTGCAAGTTATGGCGTTAGCAAAATGGTTGAGATGGGAAAAAGTATGGGAATCACTACATGGGATGATCCGTCCCAATATGGATTGTCACTTACCCTGGGTGGAGGTGCTGTAAAAGCTATTGATTTGGCTAAAGTTTTTTCGACAATTGCGAACAATGGCAAAAGACCAGATCTTATTTCAATTTTGGACGTAAAAGATTACAAAGGCCATGTTTTAGAAAAAAATAAGCCCTCAAATTTAGAAATACTTGATCCAAGAGTGGCTTATTTGTTAATAGACATTTTAAAAGACAATACAGCACGGGCTCCTGAGTTTGGTTTTAATTCATACCTTGCTATTAAAGACCACCCAGAGGTTGCAGTAAAAACCGGAACTAGCAATGATTTAAGAGACAACTGGGCAGTTGGATTTAATCAAAACTTTTTAGTACTTACTTGGGTTGGCAACAATGACAATTCGGAAATGAGCAGAATTGCCTCGGGTGTAACTGGAGCGTCCCCTGTTTGGAATAAAATTATGACAGCACTACTGGCTGATGACCCCTCAATCGATTGGCGAACTCCTGATGGCCTAGTAAAAATAAATTGTCTGGGAAAGGGCGAATGGTTTTTAAAGGAAAATATTCCAACAAATTATTGCAAACCAGTTCCTTCTTTAACACCAAATGAAACGACTAATGGTTTACCTGGTGGCAAAATTTTAGATTCCGGGATCTCAACAGTTAGACGCTAAGACATTATTCTGAAAGAACATTATTCTGAAAGTTCCCTATATAGAAGATATGATGGCAATATACCTAATGCACCCACCAAGGAAACTGTTAGGGTCCCAATATATGGAACTGCCGAAACAATAGCCCCAGCAAGAGCTGTAAATATTCCAAAAACAAAAACTCTACCGAATATTTTCCAGAATCTTCCTTTTATAAGAGCCTTGCTCTTTTTTAAAGAATCGACAATCCCCGTTTTTCCTTCCATAAATATAAATTTAGAAAAATAAAACCAAACTGAAAAAATAATTCCGGGGATAACCAAAAGAATTATTCCTCCAAAAATAGCTAAAAGAGTTAGAATAGATACTAATGAGAAACCCCAAAGTTTTTTCCAAGCAACTTTAAATAATTCTTTAACAGGCAAGACCTTATTTGTTAAAACTCCCTCAATTGCCAAAATTCCTGCCGCACCAACCCAAAATGAAATAATTACCAGTAACAAATTTGAAATTACTACAAATGCAACCAACCAAGGGTATTTAGAAACAAAAGAAGCAGGATCGTTTATACTATCCTGAGGCATAAAACTTTTTTGAAAAAGACCAAATAGCCAAAACGGAACAAGTGGGCTATAAACTTTTAAAAAGTAGACGAGATTCCCTTTTTTAAAAAATATTTCAAAAGATTTTTTAATTAGATCAATTGGAGAAGAGAGTTTTTGCATAGTGTCTATTATACTATTTCTTTCTGATTTCTATAACACCATCTTTAAAAATATTAAATGAACTAAAATTTGGTTTTTCAAAATTAAAGTTAAATCCAGAAAATACAATATTTCTGGATGTTAAAGACAAGATTCCAGCAATTATCAAGGTTGATAAAAATATAGTAAGAATAATTAGACGTTCTTTCTTTCCCCAAGGTTTCGGTGGTTCTATTCTTTTTTTCTTGTTTTCTGGGTTTAGATCTTTAAATTTTCTTGTTAATTTTCGCTCTTCTTGATCATTTTCCAATTCCAACTCGTCATCTTCTTCGTAATCATCTTCATCTCTCTTTTTTCCAAAAATTCCCATGTTTGGTTATTTACGTCTTTTCTCCCAAACCTTTTCATCAACCATACTCTGAGGTTTTGTGTTGGATAGAACATTTAAAATAGCTTCGACTGCCATCTCCCCCATTTTATTTCTTGCCTCATGAGTAGCACTAGCTATGTGTGGAGTCGTAATAACATTTGGCATACCAGTTAACTCCGGGTCGATATTTGGTTCGTTATCAAAAACGTCAAGTGCGGCACCCCCCAATTGCCCACTTCTTAGTGCTTCAACTAAATCTTTTTCATTGACCACCGGCCCACGGGCGGTATTAATTAAAAATGCTCCTTTTTTCATTTTTGCCAAATTTTCAATACTCATCATATGTCTTGTTTCCTCGGTTAGTGGAACGTGGAGTGTAACTACATCGCTTTCACCAAGTAGTGAATCAAGATCACAAAACTTAACCCCTAATTTTTCCTCACATCCAATATCACGAGTGCGTTTGTTGTAAACAACATTCATTTTATATCCTACCGCACGTCTAGCTACCATTGTTCCAATTCCTCCGAGACCAATTATTCCTAATGTTTTTCCGATGAGTGAAGTCCCCAAAAAAATATCTGGTTCCCAACCTTTATACATTCCACGGCGTGTTGCTTCATCTGCTTCAACTATGCGTCTTGCAAGGCCAGAGATAAGCGCCCATGTGTGTTCTGCTACGGCTTCATCAACCTCCTCCGAAGGAGTGTTGGTTACAATTACTCCCCTATCTGTTGCCTCAGGTATATTAATGTTGTCAAAACCAACAGCATAGTTGGAAATTATTTTAAGTTGAGGCCCTGCAGCATCAATCAAGTCTCCATCAATTTTGTCTGTTAAAAGTGAAAGAATAGCGTCAACCCCTTTAACTTTTTCTACCAATTCTTCTGGAGTTAAAACTCGGGAAAATTCTGAGACAACAACGTCATGCCCAGCTTTTTTGAGCTTTTCTATGTGGTCCCCCGGAATTTTTCGTGTAACAAAAACTTTTGCCATAATTTTGCGCACTAAGCGTTATAAAGATTGTACAACTACCCCTGAACTTTTAGCTCTTGCCAGCCATTGATCTACCTCGTTAATTTTGAGTAGTCCTTTTTGACTCCCTGTGTAGCCAATAACTGAGGATGAGTTGATTGTTCCCCAAAGAATTGCTTCCTCTAAACTTTTACCATGAATTAAAGCTGAAAGGCAACCCGACCCAAAAGCATCCCCCGCACCAGTTCTTTCGTAAGCGTCAACTGGTAAGGTCCCAACTTTAGCAAATTTACCGTTTAACGAGTCGTATGCAAATGCTCCATTATTCCCATCTGTAATAATACAAATTTTTGGGCCAAGTTTATTTAGCGCTATTAACAAATCTCGATCTTTTCCCGCCGATTCACCAAACTTAGTTAGTTTTTCAGCTTCCTCACGGTTAACGGAAATTAAATAAGATAAGGTCATAACAGGTTCTATATCTTTATATTCTCCTCTTAATTGCCAGCTACCGGGGTTAAAAGCTAGTTTGATTGTGGGGTTAGCCTTAAGCCAGTCCACCAAATGATTATAGAAAGGCCTGAAACTCTCCCCCATACTGGTTAAGTAAACCCAAGGCACCACCGGAAGTTTTACTGGAAATTCATAACTCCTTGGTGCATGGTAAACAAAAATAGTTCTTTCTCCCGAGTAATTAATTATTGTTGAATAATTAGAAGTTGTACCGGGTTGTTGAATTATATAAGTTGGGTCCACTCCTTCGTCTTTAAGACGCGCGACAATCATTTCGGCAACGCTGTCTTGCCCCAGAGTTAAAACAATTGCACTATTAATTCCCAATCTTTTAGCCCCCACCGCATTGTTAGCAGCATTTCCGCCAATTGAAAATGCTAAATTTTTAACCGGGATTTTATTTCCATAAGAAAAGGCAATAAAACATTCTTTGGTATCAATTTGACAAAGAGTATCGCTCTCCAAAGGAGTCATGAAGGTATCAATTGAAGCGTCGCCAATACTCAACAGATCAAAGTTTTCCATAATCATTGCAAATAGTCTACAGTCTACAGTCTACAGTTTTTTGATAGAGTTAATCAATGCATTTATCTTAGATGCAAGAAGATTTAATTTGTTGTAAACCAGATTAAAGTCTTTTTCATTCAAGTATTTTAAGTCGAGTGCTACATACATCGCTGTCACAACTTCTTCTAAAGAACCCAACGATATTCTTAAAAATTTAACGAATTCTTTGTCAGACTTCTTGTCTGATCCCTCTGCAATATTTAAAGCAATTGATACTACCGCCCTCTTAATTTGGTTTGTTAAAGCAAATATCTCATTTTTGGGAAAGTGTAACGTGAGTTTGTATATGTCCACAATCAAAACTCTTGATTCTTGCCAAACTTGAAGTTTTTCAAATCTGAAGCTCATTTTTGTTTGTTTTAGGCTGTAGTCTGTAGTCTGTTAGCTATAAACGTCCTTGCCTTGCTAAATTAACTTCTTTCAACTTTCCCAAAAAAACAGTTTGAGCAGCCGCAACATTTTCATCTTTTCCAGACCAAACTTTCTGTGGTTCATCCTGAAGTGCTCTTGAATATGAAAAAGAAATTTTCCAAGGGTCACTAACTGCCAAGTCTTCAATCTTATCCAGGTGGTCCATTGCGTCCCATGAATCTTGTCCCCCAGAAAGAAAAACTATACCTGGAACCTCAGGAGGAACTGACCTTCTTAGTGCTCGTAAAGTTGCATTTGCAACTTCAAGGGGCAAAGCCTTGACCCCGCTTTCAGGACCGGGGAGAGCCATACTGGTCTTAACAATAATATTTTTAATGTCAACGTCTTCAATTTTTAATTTTTCAAAAAGTTTTTTTAGAGTTTCGTCCAGTGTTTCACTGCACCTTGTGGTTGTATGGTTCCCGTCCAGTAGAACTTCTGGCTCAACTATTGGAACCATATTGTTTTGTTGGGAAATTTTGGCAAATTTTGCCATTCTTGTTAAATTTTCCTCATAAAAATCCTTGGAAGGGTACTTGTCTGTAATTTTAAACACACCCCTCCATTTGGTAAATTTAAGACCCATCTGGGAATATTCTTTAAGCCGTGCGTCTAGCCCATCAAGCCCTTTAGTAACTTGTTCTTCCGTCCCGTTAAACGGCTCAAGTCCTCCATCTACTTTAATGCCAGGAATAATTCCTTTTGCTTCCAAAATTTTATTTAATCCTTGGCGAACAGATTCATCATATAAAATTACTCCGCTGATATAATTTTCTAGTTCTGGGGTTGTAAAAAGCATTTCTCTGTATTTTTTATTTAGTTCCGGAGTTGAGGTTAATCCTAACGCCAAAAAGCGTTTAGTGATTGTTTTTGTAGATTCATCGGCCGCGAGTATTCCTTTACCGGCCGTAAGTAGTTTTTGAATAGTTTCTTGCATGGCAGTACATAGTCAGTCTATCAGTTAGCGGTTCATGAGTTCAACAGTCATGTTATACTTTTATTGTATGGACCCCATTAACCCAACAGTCCCAGAAATCCAAATGGCCCAAGAACCTGTTGTCTCTGACCAGATTCCAGATTCTGATTCCAAAATTCCAGCTGATAGCCACTGGGTAACAATTGCCAGTATGGCTGTTTTTGTTTTACTTTCCCTCGGCGCTGTTGCCTTTTTGTATTACCAAAACCAACAACTTAAAAGTATGTTGGCAAGTTATCAGACTCCAGTCGCTTCCCCCACTCCTGTCGCGACTATTGATCCAACCGCAAATTGGAAAACATATACAGATGCAAAAAAGACATTTTCCTTCAAGTATCCTGCATCACTACAATTGAAAACATTTGAAGATGGTTCTTTAATTTTAACAGCCACTGATGGGCCAGACAAAATTATTCACGAATTTCGTGTGAACAACTACACGATTTCCACAAGCACGACATTGTATCAATTTATCTACGAGGGTGGCGTCGGCGACAATTATGGCAAAGGTTATCTCAATGCCAACAATGTTTCCTTAACATTTAAGGACGTTAGCAAAAACTCCTCTTACAAAATATGGGAACCTTCTTCATGGCCGTCGGCAAATGGCATTCTTATTAACTTTATTCAAAACAATAATCAATTAATCTGGTTTAGTTTAGAAGGCTACAATCCTGGTGGAACTCCCATTCCTTACGAAAAAGAGAACGTTCAAATTTATAATCAAATCCTCTCCACTTTCAAATTCACCGATCAAATTTCAGACACTCCAACAGTCACCTCTCCTGCTGCAAACACAAAAATTAGTAGCCCATTAACAATTACTGGAACCGTGCCAACTGGTTGGATGTTTGAAGGAAGTTTTCCAATTAGATTAGTTGATTCAACAAGAACCTTAGTTGCCCAGGGAACTGCAAAAGAAGTTACGCCTGGTTCTTGGCAAAGCGGAAAACCTGTAGCATTTTCTGTAACCTTACCATTTTCCACAACCGATTCCACTGGATTTTTAATCCTAACGAACGATAATCCAAGCGGGGACCCAGCAAACTCAAAAACTTTTGAGGTTCCCGTAAAATATTAATAAATGGAAAGAAAGGCTGAAATTGTAGTTTTTTTGATCTTAGCCGTTATTTTTATTACGGTTGGCTACCTGGCATTTAAAAAATATTCACCCAAAATAGACAGTGTTTTGCCTACTCCAGTTGTTGTTCGTTAAGTGTTTTTACGGTGAAGAACTTTTTTTATAGCCTCATTAATTTTTTCTTTAGTTAAACCAAATTTATGCCACAACCCCTGATATGTTTTTGCTGATTCCCCAAAACTATCCTGTACCCCAACAAATTCAATTGGAACTGGGAAGTTACGAGCAAGCACCTCGGCTACGGCACTGCCCATTCCCCCCATAACTTGATGTTCCTCAACTGTAACAACTGCTCCGGTTATTTTTGCATAATGAACTAATGTTTGTTCGTCTAATGGTTTAATTGTATGCAAGTTAATTACAACCACACCAATTCCGCTTTCTTCGAGTGTTTTTGCGGCTTCCAATGCTTCGGGGAGAATCGGCCCGGTCCCAACAATAGTTACTTTTGGGTTTTTGTTTTCGTGCAAAATGTTGGCCTTACCTATCTCAAACTTAGAATCTATTTTTGTAAACACTGGCGAATCTTGCCTCGAAAGCCTTAAATAAGTTGGTTTTCCATTGTTAGCTACCGCCATTGTAGCTTTTTTAGCTTCCTCGTAGTCACAGGGGCTAACCACCACCATATTTGGAATTACTCGCATTAGGGCAATATCTTCCAGCGATTCATGAGTTGCTCCGTACATCGAAGCCCCAAACCCGGCATGAGCACCGATTATTTTTACAGGAAGATCATTAAGGGCAACCGTAACTTTGATCTGCTCAAATGTTCTGCCCGGCGAGAAAACCGCATAGGAAGTTGTAAATGGAATTTTCCCGGCTTCCGCCATCCCAGCAGCGACAGTAACAAGCCCCTGTTCCGCAACTCCAACTTGAAAAAATCTGTCGGGAAATTTATCGGCAAATTGTTTTACCCGAGTAGAGTCAGCCAAATCCGCCGTAAGGACAACAATATCTTTGTTTGTTTCCCCAAGTTCAACTAATGCTTCTCCAAATCCATCCCTAATTGATTTCATCATTTAAGTTCCTCCATAGCTTTTTTATATTCCACTTCGTTTGGCGCCTTTGCATGCCAATCTGGATCATTTTCCATATAAGAAACTCCTTTACCAAAAAGTGTATTTGCAACAATTACTGTTGGGGCTTCTACTTCTTCCTTGGCCGTCTCGACTGACCTTATAATTTCGTTGAAATCATGCCCGTCAATTTCCATAACTTTCCAACCAAAAGATCTATACCTACCTATCAAATTCCCCAGTGGCATTATCTCCTCCACCGTTCCTTCTATTTGGATTCTGTTTCGATCAATAAACTGTATTAAATTATTTAGGTTATATTTGGCGGCAAACATTACCGCCTCCCAGTGGTTTCCCTCGTCGTGTTCTGCATCACTGGTCATGCAATAGATATGTGAATCCTTTTTAATCGCAGCATAACCTGAGGCTTGAGCTAACCCCAAACCAAGTGGGCCAGAAGTATTCATGATTCCTTTTAATTTGGTTCTTTCTGGGTGGCCCTGGAGAGGAGAGTTGAGAGTTGTGTAAGAATCCAAAAGTGATTTTTCTATCATTCCCTTTTCCGCCATCACTGCATAAAGTGCGGGACAAACATGTCCATTGGAAAGAAAAAAAACGTCATCATCTTTTAATATTTCAAAATATATTGCCACTAAAATTTCGGTGGCACTGAGAGATCCACCCGGGTGGCCACTCCCCGCCTTGTAAATCATATCGATGATGTCCTTTCGTACCTGAAGCGCTACCTTTTTTAATTCGTTAGTTGTATGGTTCATTTCTAGTTACTAGCTACTAGATTCTAGATACTAGTTATTTTGTGAAAGCTTTGTCATATTCATCATCTTTTCCATACTCATCTTTATTTCTGCTCGAAATTTTTGTCTCAAATTTCTTGATCGTTGCCAAAACCTCTTCTTTAGTCCTGCAAATTTCAAAAACAGCCATCTCTTTTGCGTCTATATACATGTTTTTCTTTAAAACATCTATTATCTCTATCCAAAAATCTCCAAAAAGTATAAATGGTTTATGGTGACCATAATAAAGTTTTGCTAAAACCCATGCAGTTCCAAATTCACTTATGGTGCCACTTCCACCTTTAAAAATTAAGAAAACATCACTGTTTTCCATTAGTTTAAACATGCGTTCAATATAATTTGTAGTAACTATTTCCTCGTCTGTAACGTTACCTATATATTTGCCTTCAAACCCTGGGGCATTTGTTGGATCAAATGTAACACTGACTGTTTTTCCGTTTACTTTTTCAGCCCCACTAGTTGCAGCCTCCATTACCCCCGGCCCACCGCCATCCACAATGACATAACCTTCTTTTGCTAAAAGCTCTGCTGTATCAAATGCAGCTTTATAAGTTTCGTCGGCTTCACTTATATCAGCATCGCCAAAGAAAGCGATGTTTTTAATAATCTTGTGCCCTGCATATTTTGTATCTTCTCCCATACAATTAGAATCTAGATTCTAGTATCTAGTTACTGCTTAAATGACATTGTGATCGGATCTGTAGGAATTTTAGAACTCTCAAGAGTCCGACCCACTCGTATAACCTGTTCAACAAGCCGATTAGCATATCCCCACTCGTTGTCGTACCATGCAAAAACTTTAACCATATTCCCCGCAACTACCTGCGTTAAAGGCAAATCAACGATTGCTGATTCGCTTCTGCCGATGATGTCGGAGGAAACTAAATTTCCCTCAGAAATTGCCAATATACCCTTATATAGGGGATTTTTTACTGCCTTTTTAAAAGCCTCGTTTACCTCTTCTTTTGTAACATTTTTCTTGAGAAGAACTGTAAAGTCAGTAATAGACCCCGTTGCAGTTGGAACTCTTAAACTCATCCCGTCGAATAGTCCTTTGAGTTCTGGAATGGTTTCGGTGGTCGCAATTGCAGCCCCTGTACTCGTAGGAATTATATTTTCTGCCGCCGCTCTTGCACGTCGCAAATCTTTGTGGGAACTATCTTGCAAATTTTGGTCATCGGTATAACTGTGAACCGTTGTCATCATCGCTTTTTCTATTCCAAAGGCGGAATGCAAAACCGCAGCAACTGGGGCAACACAGTTTGTAGTACAACTGGCGTTACTTATTACCATTCCCTGTGGTTCTTTTCCCTCACTCTCATTTACCCCCAAAACATATGTTCCAACGTTTCCGCCTTTAGCAGGAGCCGAAATTACGACACGTTTAGCTCCCCCTACTGCATGTTTCATTGCGCCTTCGCTATCCGTAAACTTTCCGGTTGCTTCAATCACCACGTCCACTCCATATTTCCCCCAGGGAATCTTAGCAGGATCTTTTTGTGCAAGAAGTGGAACCTTAATATCTTTTTCGGAAATCATTAAGTTTCCAATTAAAGGGTCCTCATCTGTGGCTTGGTCAGGAGCATTTAGCTCTTCACTCTGCACTTTTAGCTCAAACTCACGGTACATTGTATCGTAATTGGTTAAGTGAGCCCAACCTGCCGAGTCCATACTTCCTGAAGTATTAATCGCACCAAACTGGAGCTCACCTGCATGCTTAAGAGTACCTATTCTAAAAGCAAGTCTCCCAATCCTTCCGAAACCATTGATTCCAACCTTTACCATGATCTGTGTTTATTTATGAAGCTCATGGCAAGTTTGTCTTTAGCGAAACCAAAGCACCTTCACCATACGAGCAGTTCTTCATTTTATATCTTTAAGAGGCTACAATTCAATCATGTATTTAATTAGCTCTTGGTTTTTAATTTGGTTTGCATCATGGAGTCTTTTTACATTTAAAGTCAGGTGGTTATTTAAACAATCCCCTAGTAAAGCGTATGTCATCAGAGGGGGGTATTTTATTTCACTATTTGTATTTATATATGTTTACTATTATCAACTTATAAGCCCTTTTACTTCACAACTTATTGGGGCAACCATTATTTCTATTCTTATTGGTTTGTGGATTAGATTTAACAGAACTTTATATATAAATGTCAAAAAAGATAAAGACTTTTTTGCTTGGCAAGCATTTAACGTGCTGTTCCAACAGGCCATGATATTAATTGGTATTTTAATGTTAAGAATAATATTTAAAGAAAATTACCAAAATTATCATTTCGGGATCATATTTTTCCTTGGGCATTTGCCAATATTATTTTTGCCTTGGGCAAAGTTAAAAACTATCTATATTTTTTATTCATTATTTGCAGGGATTATTTTTAGTTACTTAATAAACAATTATCATTACGGGTTAGTGATTAGCTTCGTGCTACACTACTTAGCATATGTCTTGTTAATTTATTATGTTAAAGATGAAGAAAAAATATAGTTGGCTATGATAAAAGTTAATTCAACAGACCTTAAAAACTTATTAAATACTGGTTGGCAATCATGGAGTACTAAAACTATTGAAAAGGCATTGTTTAAGTTACCAACATTTAACTACTCACCGATTGATATTAACCAAACAAATCTTAGTGAGATTTCAATTCCAAAGTTTCTAAAAAAGCCTGTTACGGGATGGTGTTCGTGGTATGCATATGGATGGGACATAAACGAGACAAAAATACTTAAGCAAGCTGAATGGATTTCTAAGAATAAACAATTACCTCTCAAATACATACTGATCGACGGCGGTTGGTGCACATGGGGAGATTGGCTAGACGAAGACAATAGAAGATTTCCGAATGGCCTCAAGACAACTGTTAAAAAAATAAAAGATCTTGGGTTGTCAGCTGGCATTTGGGTAGCGCCATTTCTAATCCATCCGCGTTCAAATGTTGCAAAAAATAACCCCAACTGGCTTGTAAGAAAAAATGGCAAATTAGTTGATGGATTAAAGCTAACACCGTGGAACTTGCCCATGAAATTCAAGAGGTGGATACTTGATATCAAAAATCCTGAGGTTCAAGAATACTTATCTAAAGCTATTGAATATCTCGTTCATGAATGTGGCGTTGAACTTTTGAAGCTAGACTTCCTTTATGGAATATATTTTAACCCAAACTTTGAAGCAAAAGAGGCAGACATGCATTTGCGAAGATTTCTATTGAAAATCAAGGATAAATACCCTCAAGTTTATACAATCGGATGTGGTTGTCCCCTCATACCCGCAGTTGGCGCTGTTGACTCAATGAGAATTGGACCTGACTCAATAGTTAGCCCATTTCTCAAATTTAATTCAATTGTGAGAATTGTTGATAGATATATTTTTGGATATACAATAAAAACTCTTGAGAGTAGAATTTGGACAAAAGACTTCTGGAATGTAGACCTTGATTCTTTTGTCTGCCGCAAACTATCAGGACTTTCTGAAAACCAAATTCTGAAACATCGATCATTAATAAAAATGTCAGGGGGTAATACATTCCTAGGAGATGATTTAACTAAACTGCCCAAAAAACGTCTTAACAAATATATAATACCTTTGTTTGCAAAATGAATAATAACAATTTAACAGTTATCATTCCCACTTTAAATGAGGCTAAAAATCTACCCTACCTACTTAAGGACCTTTCAAATCAAACGTTCAAAAACTTTAGGGTAATTATTGTTGATGGTAATTCAGAAGACAATACTGTAAAAACTGCCTTAAAATACAGGGAGAAGAAATTAAGTATAAGTATTGTCCTTTCTTCAAAACGAAACGTATCTTTTCAACGCAATTTAGGAGCTAAAAAATCAAAGAGTGATTGGATTGTATTTATGGATGCAGACAATCGAATCCCAAGCTTTTATTTACAAGGTTTAGTATTTTATTCTGAAATGCTTGATATTGATTTTATATCCAGTTGGATCGATCCAGATACGAATTCTACTATCGATAAAGCAACTGCAAACATTATTAATGTAATCATGGATATAAGCAAAAACACGCCCAATCCATATATATTAGAGTCAATGATTCTTGCTAAAAAAGATTCTTTTCTAAAACTCAACGGGTTTGATGAAACAATCCATTGGCACGAAGGTGGGGATCTTCTACGAAGGGCTAGAGGGAAAAGAATGAAATTTGATTTTATTAAAAACCCAAAATATAAATATTCGTTTAGAAGACTTAGGAAAAGCGGAAAATTTTCGGTGCTTCAAAAGGTTATTCGCATGGAATTTGGTAGAATGTTAGACAAAAATAAAGCAAACGACTTAAATTTATTTTACCCAATGGAAGGCGGGACTTTTTACCAAGTTAACAAGCAAACGAAACAAAAACTGCAAGGAATTGTATCTGAAATGTTCAACAATGAAGCTCAAAGTCCAAAACTAAATTGGATTGAAAGACTGATCAAAAAATATATATAAACGCAAATCACTTTCTAGTGGCAAGCAATTCCCAACAGCTATATGGCGACGATTGAAAAATTGCCTATCAAGAAAGTTTTTTTTGATCTGCGTTTCTAAATATACTTATTTCTTCTTTTTCTTCATTGTAAGCATTGCGAATGCTCCCCAAAGGCCCGAGAGTCCTACAGCTGCATAAACGATCATTACAAGTGTTGGCCATTTTCCAATTAAGCTTCCAACCAAATCAAAATTGAGTACGGACATAAATCCTACTTCCAAAGCTCCCAAAACTACCAACCATTTGGATAGTGTCTTTAATTTCATAAAAAATCACCCCCTTCGCCCTTCCGAAGCCTCGTGCGAAGGAGGGTCTCTCCTTTGTCGGGCTACGGCGGGGCACAGCCCCCTTTTACTTATTTAACATTACCACTTTTTGTTTTAACGAATCAATGCCTCTATTCCAGGTAAAGTCTTTTTTGTCAAAAATTCAATCATTGCGCCTCCACCAACACTAACCCAGTCAAAGCTTTGAATCAAATCCAGACTACTAACTACATGCAAACTATCTCCTCCTCCCACAACTTTGAATGCGGCGGACGTGGCAACTGCTTTGAATATTCTCTCTGTCCCCTGCCTATGACCTGGGTCTTCGTATTTCCCCAATACCCCAGCGACAACAATTGTCTTTGCTTTAAGAATTTCTTTTTCAAATCTTTCGATTGTGTTTAAGGTTATATCCTCCTTATCCATATTCAGGTTCCCCACAATTACTTTTTTATCGTCCCCCTGGAGCCTCACACTTTCCAAGGCCGCGTCTCCCAAAAACTCGGGCAATCTTCCCCCAACCAAAACTTTATCAAAAATATTACTCAAAGGCTCAATCATTTCCAGCTTATCTTTTTTAATTCCGCTTATTAAAACAATAGAAGGGTGAAGTCCTGAGCTTGCCGAAGGATCTATAACTTTTGACAAGTTTTCTATCTCTTTTTCAAAATGTAGCCCAATTGCGTGTGGCAGAAGTTTTGGAAGCCCAACTATTGACGCGTGAGCGCGATGGCTGGAACCGAAAGCATCATTAACATAAACGTCCCCCAAAGATGCTAATTTTTTTGCAAATTCTGGATCGTTACCTTCCTCACCTGGATCGAAACGAAGGTTTTCTTCCACTTTTGCTCCCCACTTATCAAAAATTGGCTGGAAAGGTTTAAGACTTAACTTTTCACCCACTTCACTATCCAAGTTGTGTTTATCAATCGTGCCATCCGGCCTACCACGATGAGCCAAAATAATAATTTCGCTGGCGCCTTTTTCTTTAAGAAAATCCAAAGTTTCAAACGAAGATTTAACTCTCAAATCATTTGGGTCTGGTTTTGTATCAAGATCCAATCGAAGCAAAACTTTTTTCCCAGTAACATCAATGCTTTCTAACTTAGGCAGATTCATATACTAATATTAACAGAAGAATTAATTATTCGCCTCTATTTTTTCAATCTCTTCCAGTCTTCTTTCGTTTCTTTCTTTCCCACTAAACTTAGTCTCAAGGAATGCTATTAACATTCCTTTTGCTTCTTTTTCTGTTGTAAAGTCCGTGGCAATCACAAGAATATTCATGTCATCATCGTTTCTGCCAGCTTTAACTTGCAATACAGATTTTCCAATTGAAGAGCGGATTCCATCAAACTTGTTGGCAACAACGTCCACCCCCACTCCACTTCCACACAAAAGAACTCCACGAGAACCTTCGTTATCCCGAACCATTAAAGCCACTTCTTCTGCATACTTTGTATAGTCATCGGTCGGATTAAGACTCGTTGCACCCAAGTCTGTAAACTCATATTTAAGTTCAAATAGCCAAGCGGCAACTTTCTCTTTTAATTCATAACCTCTGTGGTCCGCGCCAATATAAATCTTCATACTATGATATTCTAACAAGCTTCGCTTATTTGTATCCCTCCACCAACTCCAAAAGTGATTTCTTTGGGTCTTCCGATTTAACAATATTTGTAGCAATTGCAAATCCAATAGCGCCTAAACTTAAACTTTTCCTTATGTCTTCCTGTGAATGAATTCCCGCCCCAACTATTAAAGGTAAGCCAAAAGACCTGGCAACCTCACTGGCCTGGGAAATTATCTCAGGATTAGCCTGCGTAACAGAAGTTGTCGTGCTTCCA
>DASSIE010000029.1:0-8218 GCA_035692185.1 Patescibacteria group bacterium
TTCTGTAAAAATAAAAAGTAAATAAATAAGAAGTATCGACAGCGCTAACAGACCGAAAAACAAATAAGATGAAGCAACCCCAGCATATGCAATTTGTGAAATTGGAAGGTCTTGCCCTACCATGATGTTAAATTTAGATAGAAGTGAAGTTAAAGGAAGCTCCTCAGAATTTAAACCAACACTCTTAGGCGCAAACTCTTTTGGAATCTTATTGATTGGCAAATAAACCATTAGAATCTTTTGTTTTCCATTCGCAAAACTAAAAAAATTGTCTAAATTACGAGTTATAAAATCCTCGACTATATTTGGAGTAATAATATCTGTGATTGTACTTAAGTCAGTAGCTTTCCCACCACCTTTTTTGGATTGGTTTTCGGCAAGAGATTTTAACTTTACAGATAAATTTGCATAGACGTTATTTTTCTTTAACGTGTTCTTCCAAAAATTTGCCTGAAGAAGCTCAAATTTTATAGTCAGAGAAAGAACAAATAAAACTATAATGGGAACTAAAAGAAAAACCAAAATAGATTTGCCTAGAAACTTCATTGCATAATGAGTATATAATATATTTGGCATGGTAGGATATATTGGAAAATTAGAAAAAGACACACTAGCAAATACCTATTTTAGGCAAGTTGTTTTTACAGCCCCGCATTCGCAACTTGTTTTAATGTCCCTAAAACCACTTGAAGAAATCGGAATGGAAGTCCACCCCGATAACGATCAATTTTTGAGATTTGAACAAGGCGAAGGTAAAGCAATAATTGGCGGGGAAGAATTTATTTTTGGTGTCGGCGACTGTGTAATTGTCCCAGCCGGGGAAAATCATAACATTATTAACACCTCAGCGACTGAAGAGTTAAAACTTTACACTGTTTACTCCCCCGCTCACCACCCAGAAGGGACAATCCACAAAACTAAAGAGGAAGCTATGGCTGCGGAGTAAACTTCAAGTAAGCTTCTGGCGTAAGTTTTTTAAAAGAGGCTGTTTTGGGTGTTAGCATTATTCAGTATAGGATAATTAAAGTCTAATTTCACCTCGTTTACCTCATTCCAATAATTGGTATATTTTAAATAACCATTTTTTAACACGAAATCGTAAACATTTTTTGTGATTTCTACATCCATTTCGCAATATTTTTTAAGTTTTGCTAAAGACTCTTTTGTGTGTTCGTTCCAATATTTAATTGCATTTTCCCCACTATCGTTTTTAGTTGTTCCCAAAGTAGTTTTTGCAATTGAATCAAGTGAGGCCCGTTTCCCCTCCTTCTTTTTTAATTCCGCCAAGATATCAAAATGTTTAAGTTTTGGCCAATGAATTGGCAAATATGGGGAAAGGGCAGGGACATCAAACCCAATTGAATTAAAACCAATTATACGGTCTGCCTTCTCGAACAGTTTAAACATCTCCGTAAAATCTGCTTCCCAAAAACTTTGCATTTTGCCGTTAATTTCATTGAAATCTTTATCCAGAGTTCTTGTGTAAACTGAGGTAATAGAAACACCAAGTTTTGAGGCATCAAAATTATCTCCCTCAAAAAACTTTTTAGTTTCAGTGTCAAATATTACCTCGAACATAAGTAGTACATTTTACATGAAGTGGTCAGAAAATGAAAAAGACCACTCTTGTTGTTCACTTACAGAGTGGTCTTTATATTAAATTTTTATTCCCCTAAAGTGGTTGCCCGATTAGTTTTCCCCAATCAAATTTACAAATTGAGTCTTCTAGGCAATCGGCGCATGTCAATTCATTACATTGTTTACATTCAAACAAATCGCCCGGGCGAGTCCAATCATCTGAATAAACTGTCTCTGTATATGTGTTGTCATGCATTCCATGTTCGATTTGACGAACTTTAACGAATGGTTTTGTCGCTGGTTTTCCACAACATTGGCAGTGAAAGGTGTTGCCAAGAGCTCTAACTTTGGCTTCGTATTCATTTTTTGCTTTTTCTAACAAAGCCTTTTGTTCTTCTGCTAATTTGACACCTTCAACATCCTTTTGATTTGTAGCAATAGCTTGTTGTTGTTGTTTAAACAGTGCTACTTTGCCTTTCCAGATAGACATCGCTACCTCCTTGGTAGTATTTCTTTAGGGTATGTTTACGTGCGAACTCAAACTTACCGATTTCGCCGCATTTGGCTGATCTAACCTATAATTATATCACAATTCTGGGAGTTTACCTGAAGTGAACAAAATGGGGAAAAGTTTGAGGCAATTATACTACTTCTTTTTCCACCAACCCCCGAACACGTCTCTTATGTCGTATCCAAAATGGGCAAGTGTGGATAACACCAAAAACGTGGCGGTTGCTTCATCCAAATTTCCTATAAAGGGAACGTTATCGGGAATAAATTCAAATACCCCAAATCCGGGGTTAAGAAGATATAGTCCTGCTAAAATACCAATCCCCGCAATCAAAAATTTCTTCATCTGAGGCAATTATACTACCTATTTTCCGGAAACATTGCAGGAACCGTTCCGTACTGCTCTGTAGCTTTGTGTAAAAGCGTAATTGTGTTTTGGTCCTGAGTTCTTATTTTGGGGAATAGTGGAATTATTGTTAGAGTTTCTCCTTTCCGCACGTCGGTATTTATCCCGTGATAATGCCAAGAAAAGTTGGTCACAAAGAGAGCTGTAAAAGGGTCAGGGTTTTCATAAGTACCTAACGGGTGTTGATCCATCATCTTTTTAATATCGCCAACCCACCTTTTTTGAAGACTGTTTTCACCTTCAGTTAGTGGCAAATTAATGTCTATAAATATCATAAAAGGATTTCCTTCATCGGGTTTTTCAAGCGCTTTATTGAATAAATGTCCAACTTGGGCTCTCATTTCCTTGAAGTCCTTGGCCTGACCTGGGCGATTTAAAACCCCCTCTCTGTGTCTGCTCTTGGCTTCAACAGTAATCATTTCGCCCGTATCTCTATGTGTAGCAACAAACTCTCCTTGCTTATTTGAACTTCTTAGGTACCACTTAAGATTAAAGCCGGCTCTGGCAAATATCCCAGCAACAGCAATTTCATATTTAGCACCTTGAAATTGGTCGTTATTTTTTAAACGGTTTATCAAGTCTTCTGGTAGATCCGTGCAGTGATATATAGAGTAGATATCGTAAGCCAGTGAAAGCAGTGCTTGAACATCTCCTGAAACTTTGGCAGATTTAATATCTCTGATTGGATTTTCAATACGTGATGGTGAATTGCTTAACAATTCAGACATCTCCTTTATCCATCTAACAATAATATGTTGGTCCTCCTTGGGCTTCTTACTTTCCTCAAGTCCCCAAGACGGACCGACAATATCTTTCAAAAATATGACTACAAATTCGTGAAACGTAATATTAACAGGCAAGCGGTGGTAAAGCCTACTTCCAACAGCAACCACCTTATACCCCTTAAATTCAGTGCTAATCACTGGACGACCAATCAGTAAACCATTTTTCTCATAGCTCTCTTTTTGAAACATACCCATAAAAGGATCATTGTTTGCATTCAAGTGACATTTCTTATATTTTTTGCCGCTTCCGCAAGGGCACGGATCATTGCGTCCAATTTTCATGGCTTAATTATACTCTGGGGCACTAAGTATCTTTCTCTCTAAATTTCCAAAAGGTCAAATTTATTCAATCTTGGCTGATTTTTGCAAATTGTGTTTCATACACAACAAGCGTACATTTTTTGCCGTTAAACTTGTACCACCTTTGGAAAATGGTAGTTCATGATCAAAATGGAGATTTTCTATACTTCCACATTTGACACATTTTCCACCATCACGTTTCCAGACTTCTTTTTTAACCTCGGAGGGGATCAATCTTGTATGGTTTAATTCAATATTGTTTTCTTCATTGTGAGCAAATTGTTTTTCTGAAAGCCGTAGGAGAAAACGAAAAACATTCCTATTTTCATCTTGTACTACTCGATATTCTATAAGATCAAAAAAACCTTTTAACGACCACACACCCGGTAAAATTTTCTCATAAACTTTAACTGGTTCAGGTTTTACATTACCTTCTTTGAATTTATTTACAGCATTTATAAACCGTCCATTCTGTGTCAATTTTCCGGATGGTAATTTTTCTTCCTGATCTTCGTTTTTTGGGTCATGACCTTTTGTATTGTTAACATCGTGACCTTCATACTCAATTGAGAAACCGTCTGAATAAATTTTATCTTTATAGGGTGCATTTGATCGTTGCGACATTAATATTACAGAGTACGAAGGATTCAATCGGAAATTCATCCCGCGCTGAAGAGTCTGTACATTTTCTAAATCACACATCTCACGATAAGAAAGGATATCGTCTTTAATTTTATTCATTTATTGAGCCTATTTAGCAGCTTATAACAATATTGCTCAATAAAATACTCCCACTTTTTTGATCCAGTGCTTTGGGACTTTGCTTTTGACTCCATTTACTGTTTGAGCTAGAATAGTGGCATATGACAACTGAGGCGGCTAAAGTAGTAACTGACGGCAGAGACCCACTAATTGCTGGTGACTGTGTTGAAGTAGTAATGAAAAACGGAGATAAGACCAAAAAAACTGTTGTGGTTCTAGCTCCCATAAAAACAAAAAATGAAGGATTCGATCCTCAAGCCCCGGCCGGTCCGGATCTTTCTACCATTGATCCCGTTGCTTAAAAACTTCTGACCCGATTTCCCACTTTGTGCTGAAGTTTGAACCTAGTAATAGACTATTTAAAAGTGGGTCTAACTAATTTAACACTACAACCTGCAGCTTTTGCGTCTTTCTCTATTTTATCTCTCCTTGCTGTTGCTTCGGCATTTTTTCCCAAGTCTGCTGAGTTTTCCATTAAAGCCTGTGCAGCACAACCTGTTTCTGCACACAAACCTGCGCCCCAATAGGAGCACTTTACGAGCTCTGGAAACTTTATTTCACCTGCTTCTTTTGGCATGGATTGTATTCTACCACTTTCTATATGGCCAAGATATTTTTCAATTCACCGTTTGAAATTTGTTTTTGAGGGAGTGAACGAATTCAAAGGAGCAAAAGCAGCACTTGCTTGACTAAGTTGCAATCTTTTGCATGACATGAGAGAACGGAGGAACTAACAAATTTCAAATAGGTGGCTCCTTCTTTCGTCAACTTCTTGGAGAAGCAAGAAATTGACAACAATGTGTTCACGGTATTAAATAGAACTATGTCACTAACCACTAACGATCTAAAGTTAATCAAGGACGTAATGAAAATAACTATTGACGAGGAGTTGGATTCAAAAATGGATGAAAAATTAGGTTACCTACCTACAAAAGAGGAGTTTTTTGCCAGTGAGGATAGACTAATGGGAGAGCTTAAGGCAGTTCGTGAAGAAATTACAATGTTATCCGATCTAAATCGCAAGGTTAACGATCACGACGAAAGAATTGAGGTCGTTGAAAAGAAATTAAATATCCAGCCGGTGATTTAATCTTCAAATTTTATTTACAATTGAGGGCAGATAGGCATTGGGTTTTATCACTCCCCGTTAAGCTATTGCAGTAGGAGCATTGTGTTGAGTTTCCACTTTGCCCCGATGTTGGAACTGCGGAAGGATTCATAAGTGCCGAGAAATCTGAAAATGCAACGTCTGCGGGTGGCGTAAAGTACGATGAGTCAACTACCCAAGCAGAACATTTATAATCTGATTTTTGATTTAGGTCACCAAACTCCCCGGAAGTGTTGCCTGATGTGTTAGTTGTTGTGGTTGAATCCTCTACTGTGGTTTTAAAACCAGTCTTTGTTCCATCTGTCCAAATATAATTTGTTTTGCCGTCAACAATCATATGGCTAGCTGTAGTTTTACCAGAAACGGTTGAGCTAAAGTCCCCTCTTACTTTACCATTAGAAATATATGTAGTGCCACTTGAAGTCATATTGTCAGTTGTTGTTGAATAGGTACATTTCTGCGCAACGCCTGAAGTAAGTAGATCTTTGAGAGACTTTGAACCCGAAGTAACTCCACCCGCTGTTGTACCCCCAGGAACCGCTCCTCCACTTTTCATCTTTGAATAGGCAACACCAGCAACAGCTAAAAGAAGAAGAACTACGACCGCGATAATAACTTTCTTGTTCATTTCTATTTTTTAAATATATAACTTCCTGCAAAAAAAGCAATACCCGTTAATACTACTGAAGGGCCGGAAGAAATCCCAAAATATTTTGCAACAATAATTCCAATTACAGAAACCGCTACCCCAAAAATAATAGAAAGTAAATGAAAACTCATAATACTTTTTGCTAAATTTTTTGCAGTTACAGCTGGAATTATGACCATTGCCCCAGTTAGTAAAGTTCCAAGAAATTTAACTCCTAATGCAACCACTAAGGCCACCAAAAGGAGATAAACTAAATTGATTTTTTTAACATCAATCTTTTGTGCTTTGGCCAAGTCTTCAGATACCACCCCCAAAAGAAGTTTTTTGGAAATAATGGCGGTAACGGTGAAAATTATAACTGAGCCGATTAGAACCAGTAACCCATCAAGTCTTCCAATCTTATCAATATCACCAAACAAGGCTTCTAATAGTTCCGGTTCCGGAGTAATAAGAAGTCCCAAAGATAAACTTGCTGTAAAGAAAACCCCAACTAAGGCTTCGGGGTAAACTTCAGAATGCTCGGCCAAATACCAAATTCCAAAAGTGGCAATTCCCAAAGCAACAAGTGCCCCAAGCATTGGGTTAATTCCAAATGTTAGTGCAATTGCAATTCCAGGAAGAGCAACATGGCTTAGGGCATCCCCAACCAGGGACATGCGTTTTAGGACCATGAAACTACCAAGGTACGCCGATGCTGCACCAACCAAGCCACCAACGAATAGTAATAAAAGAAAATTAGTGATCATGTTTTAGTTCTATAACCATATCTGCATATTTTTTAACAATTTCAGAATCGTGAGATATAAACATAATTGTTAAGTCTTTGTCCTTTTTTAATCTCTCAAAAAGATTGTAAAAAGTTTCCTCACCCTCAATGTCGACCCCTGCGGTTGGTTCGTCCAAAAGTAGAACATTGGGTTGACCCAATAAGGCGTAGGCAATTAGAATTCTTTGTAATTCCCCGCCCGACAAACTTCCCATTTGTGTTTTTAAGACCCTAACGTCGTGATGAATGTGCTCAGCTTTTTCTTTAAAACCAACTGATTCCAAAATAACTTTGATTTTTTTATCATCATTTTCTTTAAGTTTAAGAAACTCTAGTACCGTGATTGGTAAATCGGGAGAGACTGATAATTTTTGTGGTACATATCCAATTTTTGCATCCTGTGCCCACTCAATTTTTCCTGAGTATTGAATAAGGTCAAGAAGTGATTTGAAAAGTACCGTTTTACCAGAACCATTGGCACCAATTACAGCGACAGTTTTGTCTCTTTCAACTTCGAAGCAAATTCCCGCTAGGATCTCGTGTTTATTAAAGTTTACCGAAAGGTTTTCCACCTTTAATATTTTTTCTTCCATATGATTATTGTATCATCCTTTTTCCTACCCTCTTGGAATAAATTTGGCGCTCTACAACTTTTTCCAGTTCCTCATCGGGGTTTGGTAGAAGCACTCCGTGTGGCCAATACCCCATTAAAATTAACAGTTTGGAAATAAAATCTAGACGCAATACTTTTAACTTTTTTGCAGTTTTTAAACTTGTCAGACTATTGAGAATTAAATTGAAAAGATTAGTATTTGATTCGCCTTCGTGTGTTATTTTATTAATCACTTCCATAAAATAGTAAGCGAGAGATATTTTTTTTAGGCTTTGGCGAATTTCTTTAAAGTCATCAACCACTTCTGCTTCCGTCATTAAATCGATTCCATGTCCCGTTACTGCCTGAAATTTTACAAGATTAAAAACCTCAATATGCCCGCGTTTACGACTCTTTGGACGTCTGGCGCCTTTTGCAATTGCCGAAACTCTGCCGTAATATTTTGTATAAAGTGTAAGTATTCTGTCCGCCTCACCAAAATTTCTACGGCTAAGGACAATTCCGTCAGATGAATATGAATGGGGTTTCATGAGGCATGATAGCAGATACTAGATACTAGATACTAGATACTGATCTTTAACTCTTTGTCAACTTTCAAATAAAACTCTTCTTCGTGCCTTCCAAGATTGATTGTGTACAAAAATCCATCAGTTCCTGGTTGCTTTTGAATCATAAGTTTGTATTCCTTTGAAACTTTGAAGGGAAGTTTGTATTGGAAAGTGACTTTAGCAACTCCTTCTG
>DASSIE010000030.1:0-15875 GCA_035692185.1 Patescibacteria group bacterium
ACTGCCGAACGTGCTAAAGAGACAAAGGAACCTCAAAGCCTATACAATTTAACCGCAGGACAAAGAAGAATCGTTCACATGACTCTTTCCGAAGATGAGGATATAGAAACCGAATCGATGGGAGATGGGGGAGAGAGGTATCTAGTAGTTAAAGTAAAGGTTTAACTCCATTTTTTGATATACTCTTCGTGATGATAAGGCATCTCGAAAAGGTTCTTGTAGTACTTCTTGTTTTTTTATTCCCTACACAACTCGCTATTCATTTTTGGCCAAGTTGGGCTTTTGTTTTTGGAATACGTATTGATTATTTGTCTCCCACAATTTATTTAACGGACCTGTTGATTATCCCTCTTTTGTTTTTTGGATATAAAGGAATTTTTAGATACAAGAAATATTTATTTTTGTTTATCATGGTTGCCTTAGTTAATATTTATTTTTCAACCAACCAAATGGTAAGTCTTTACAAATGGATAAAGATTTTGGAGATTGGAATGCTTTCTTTATATTTTTCGCAAAAGTTAAAGTTTGTTGGTAAAGTTTTAATTTTAAACACACTTTTTGCTTCACTTTGTTTTTTCTCAGTAATCGGAATAGCACAATTTTTACTAAGTAACACAATTGGCGGTCTACTTTATTGGCTAGGGGAGAGAAGTTTTACAATTTCAACACCTGGCATTGCGCTTTACAGATTGTTCGGAACTGAAGTACTACGGGCATACTCAACTTTTCCACACCCTAACGCACTAGCTGGCTTTTTGGGTGTGTCTGTTATCTTTCTGCTTACCAAAGGCTATTTTAAAAAAAAGAATAAACTGCCTTGGTTATTGTTAGTCGTCTCATGCTTTCTATTAACATTTTCATTGTCTGCTGTTCTCGGAGCAACATTTGTTTTAATAGCTGGAGTTTTAGCAAAAAATAGCAATAAATTAATTAAGTTAACAAATTATATTTTAGTGATGATTGTCTCGCTTAGTTTGTTATTGCCACTAATAGCTAGCACACCAAATATGAAACTTTATTTTAGCAAAAACATTACAGAGAGGCTTGACCTAGCAGCTATTTCTGGAAAAGTTATTGGTCAACATTTTTGGACCGGGTCTGGATTTGGTACCTTTATAATTAATATGGTAAAGATAAAACCTGCAGAAACTTCGTCCTGGCTTTTGCAACCAGTACACAATATTTTCCTTTTGATATTTGGTGAAACAGGGATTTTTGGTTTATATATTTTAGCATTATATTTTTCTAAATCGTTAAAAATATATCCACTGGTTTTTCTATTTATATTAATCACAGGGTTTATGGATCATTATTGGTTAGACTCACAACAAAATTTATTACTCATAAGTTTGATTTCAGGACTTGCTTTTAAACAGAAAAAATAACTGTTAGACTTAACCTCATGAATGACAATTCCTTAGTTATACACACAGATGGTGGTTCACGAGGTAACCCTGGCCCAGCCGCCTCTGCTTTTGTTGTAGAAAATAATGGTAAAAAAATATTCGAGGGCTCAAAATATTTAGGAAAAACTACAAATAACGTAGCAGAATATCAAGGAGTTATTATTGCTCTTGATTGGCTTTTGTCATCAAAAGAAATTAATGTTTCATCAATAACTTTTATTCTTGACTCCGAATTAATTGTTAAACAAATAAACGGTTCTTACAAAGTTAAAGATGAAAATTTAAAGAAACTGTACATAGAGGTTAAAAGTTTGATAGGTAAAATTGATCAGAAAATAATTTTTAAAAATGTTTTAAGAAACGAAAATAAGGAAGCAGATTTTTTGGTAAATATGGAGCTAGATAGACAGTGAAGATTTCGGGAAAAGTTTTGTGAAAATTTCACGTTCCCACAGGTTTTAAACGAAATTGAAAAAGTTTTTTAAAGTGAGAAAATTTTTCACCCGCGGGAATCCAATAAAGAACATGAACCACTAACGTATGGATAACCCAATTGATAAAATTTTAGTAACAATTTTTTCTGACGCGAACTTTCTTGCAATCAATGTTCTTGAAAATCTTTTAACACGAAAAAGTTACGTAAATATTATAACCTCAGACCCAATAGGATGGATCCAAAAAACTAAACATATTGCAAACAACTCTCGATTTTCAATTTTAGATAACCGCAAGAAAGCCATACAGGTTTCCTCAAGTTATACATACTTTTTTGGAGGCTTTCTAAATAAAGACTTAGCGCTTGATTCATTCGATAATTTTGTAAAAAATAATTATGATAATCAAATTAAAACCATTGCTGTTTTTCCATTTGAAATATTCGACAAATATAAAAGTGAAAGAGTAAGTATTAATAATAATTTAGCAATAGTTTATATAGGAGATTTGTTAGGTCCACGAATTGACTTAGAAAGTGATCTTGTTGCTCCAACTGCTATTAATCAAATACTTCAGGAGAGATCATTAACTCTTAGTGTAGGTGAGATGTTTTACCCAATATTTGTAAGTGACGCCGCAAAGTTGATTTCGAAATGGATGCTGTCTTTTGGTCCATTTGGAAAGGAGACTTTTCTTTTAGGGCCACAGACATCGGGAAACGTTTTTTGGGAAGAAAATCAGAAAATAGTTTCTAACGTTAATCTAAAATATGACTCCAATCTTAAGTCAAGAATTGTCCCACGAAATTACGAAACAGAAAATATAAATTGTGATCTACATTTATCATTAGTTGAAACATATCGTTGGTTGAGTATGGTTTTAAAAGGCGGGATTATGAATTCAAAAAAAGGTACGTTACGTAAAATTTCAGAAATTAGAGATAAAATCAAAATACCAAAACCAGTTAAATTTGCATCTTTTTTTATTACCATTGTTTTAACCTTGCCAATTTTTAGCTTAATGATATCTGCAATTTTCTTTTACTTTTCGTATAAAAGCTTCATTCTTGCAAAAACTGACAATGTGGAAAGTACTATTTTAATAGCAAAGACTTTCTCTGTTTTAGCTAAAGAAGAAGCTCGTTTTTTGAGTTATATTCCACTTTTAGGTAGAATTTACAAAGAGGTTTCGTTCGCAGGTAGAATTGGAGAAAAATTCTCTGATATTTCTATGAATTCAGTACCTGTAGTTGAAAATGCAGGAGAGCTTTTCAAAAATGTGTTAGGTAATGAAATTTACGATCCTTCACAACAATCGGAGGAAATAAAAATTGGATTAGACACTTTGTATCAGAATATTTCAACTGTTCAGCTTGAAACAAAAGAAGGTGTCGAAAACGGAATACAACTCGCAAAATTATTGATAACAAAAATTGATTTAGAGAAACTACGAAATTACACATTACAAGGAATAACTATTTCTGAAAATTTACCTAAAATTTTGGGTAAGGATAAGCCCCAAACATATTTTATTCTTTTTGAAAACAACATGGAACTTCGGCCAACTGGAGGATTTATTGGCTCGTATGGCTTAATGACCTTTGATAGTGGAAGAATGAGCGATTTAACAGTTAATGACGTTTATTCGGCAGATGGTCAACTAAATGGACACGTAGAACCACCGGCACCGATTAAAGATTATTTAGGGGAGGCAAATTGGTGGTTAAGAGATAGCAATTGGGATCCAGATTTTCCAACATCAGCAAGACGAGCTGAATGGTTTTTAAATAAAGAAATTGGACGTGAAGTCGATGGTGTTGTTGCAGTTGACTTGGAACCCATAAAACAAATATTGAAACATACAGGATCGGTATTTTTACCAGATTTCAATTTAGATATAAGTGATCAAAATTTATACGAAAAAACACAATCGGAAGTTCAAGATAATTTTTTTCCAGGAACACATAAAAAAGCCAGTTTCCTGACAGCACTTTCCAGAAGTATTTTGACAAATTTAAACAAGCTCGATAGCAAGAAGAGACTTCTTGTTTTAAGGTCATTAATAGATGGCCTTGATGGTCGTCACATACAAATATTTCTACATAACGAGCCTGTCCAAACCGCACTCAGCAATATTTCTTGGGACGGTGCGATAGTTAAGCCTTTTTGCGGGAACAATTGTTATGGGGACATTGTTGGATTGGTTGAAGCAAACGTTGGAGTAAACAAGGCCAATTATTTTGTTAAGAAAGACATAAATATTAAAACCCATCTAGACGACAACAAAATTAACAGAAAACTTACCCTAAACATCAAAAATTCGGCCAACACGGCCCTAGGAGTAGCTGGAAAATATAAGGTTTATTTAAGACTAATGATATCAAGCGATGCAGAAGTTGTTGGGGTTACAACACCGTCGGGAGACAGTGAAGTTAGTCTTCCGGCTGACATTACACAAGCCAAGGATAGAAAAGAAGTAGGAGTTTTGGTTGAAGTTTTAGGAGGACAAAGTAAGGAAATAAGCTTCTTGTGGAGGACAAATCTGGATAATACAGATCCAGTTACAAGCTACGGCCTCTTTTTTAGAAAACAAGCTGGGTCATCCGATGACCCATTAAACATTGCAATCAGTAGAAATGGGTCGCAAATAACGTCTATTCCAAAGTTTTCCTTGACCCAAGGTGGTGATTACGTTTATAATACGGTCTTGGCGCGAGATTTCTTCTCCCGTATAAGCTGGTAGCCCATATCATGGACAAACAAATTTTAAAAGCTGAAGAACGAAAAATTACAGGACGAAAAGTCAAAACCCTAAGAAAGCTTGGTTTGATCCCAGCTAATGTTTATGGAAAAGATATTAAATCTGTCTCACTTCAAGTAAACCAAAAGGAATTCAAAGACGTTTATAAAGAGGTAGGCGAGACTGGCCTTATTATGCTTGAGTTAGGGAAAGAGGAAAAACCGGTATTGGTACACAATAGGCAACTTAACCCAAAAACAGAGGAAGTTATTCATGTAGATTTTTTGCAAGTTAATCTTAAAGTTAAAATTACAGCAAATGTTCCAGTTGAGGTAATAGGGGAGCCAATTGCCGAAAAACAAGGAGTTGGCACAGTTGTTCAATATCTTAAAGAGGTGGAGGTAGAAGCACTACCAACCGACCTTCCAGAGAAATTCGAGGTTGATACAACTGAACTTGCAGAAGTAGACCAAGCAATTTACGTTAAAGACCTTAAATTTGATAAATCAAAGATTGAGGTTAAAACAAACGAAGACGAAATTGTTGTTAAAGTTGAACCTCCTCAAAAGGAAGAAGAAGTAATCGCCCCAATCGTTGCGGTGGGTGCTGAAGGTGAAGTTGTTGCCGAAGGCGAAACCCCTGCAGAAGGACAACCAGCTGAAGGTGAGGCGGTACCAACTCCAAAAGAAGAGGGTCAAAAATAATTTGGGTCAATCTCCTTTACCTTGTCCATTTTACCTAGTTCAATCCAGCCAGGGATGTAATTAGGATGAAGTAATAAAAAGTCTTTCCAAAAATCTTCCCCGGTAGTACTTTCTGTTTCGGCGCCAAGAACCGTTGTCTTTGGTTGTAAAAAAGTGTTAATATTTATTACAGTTAAGAGAAGAATAAACAAAAAAAGAACGTAGATGAAGACTTCTTTTGCTGACCTGTTGACTTTCTTTGCAGACATATCTATTCTTAAATATAGCCCATGGACAGTAACAATAACAACACCCAAGGAGACAGTCAGAGTTTACAAAAATTGGAAGATGATCTAACTAAACTAGGTCAAGAAACACCGGCCGTATCACCAGCTACGCCCATGCCTTTAGATACAACACCCACCCCCATTGAGACCCCTGTAGTCCCAGCTCCAGAAGTACCAACAATTACAGCACCACTTGAAGGATCCACCGACACCCTCTTGACCCAGACAGATGCGTCTTCAACCCCACCCAAGAAAAGCTCACCATTAATGGTTATTTCAATTGTTTTAGTTGTAGTTGCACTTTTAGCTGCTGTCGCTTATGTAATTGGTATGAAGTATTTTGCAGGTGCTCCAGTCCAAACTGCTTGTACAGCTGAGGCAAAAATTTGTCCTGATGGAACAAGTGTCGGCAGAAGTGGACCTAATTGTAATTTTGATGCCTGTCCTGTTGCTACTGTAATTCCTACAATAATCCCAACATCTACTGCCACACCGTCTGGAACACCTACAATAACTCCAACAGCAAGCCCAAGTGCTACTCCAACAATTGCTCCAACTACGACGCCATAATTAAGTATTAAGCCTTCGGCCCACTCAATTTTTCCATTCGCCTTTTCAGAACTATTCGTTTACGGCTCATGGAGCGATTTTTAGTGGGCAGGCCAAGATGAAGTAATCAGAAAATCTTTGTTTCCCATTTCTTTCCAGATCTGTTCAGTTACAAAAGGCATAAAAGGATGCAGAAGACGGAGTGTGGAATCTAGAATATGGTAGAGAACAGGGCCCGCGCCTTCTCTTACTGAAATTTTGTTCTGCTCTTTGTTATACGGTAGTTTTACTTTTTCGATATAAATATCAGCAAATTTATTCCATATAAATTCATATATTTCCTTTGCTGCTTCATTGAGCCGGTATTCATCAAGCGATTTTGTAACCTCGTGAGTTGTTTTCTTGAGTTCTTCCAAAATCCATTTGTCATCCTCATTTATAGATTTGCTCATCTGTAGATTTGCAGATTTATTTTGCGTAACAAAACGCGCCACATTCCAAACTTTGTTTGCAAACTTTCTTTGTCCGTTTATTTTTTCTTCAGAAAGTGCAATGTCATTCTCTACCAACCCTCCCCACAAAAGGCCCATTCGCAAGGCGTCAGCGCCATATTTTTCTGTCATCTCTATTGGATTAATTACATTACCCTTGCTCTTACTAATCTTTAAGCCGTCTTTATCTCTTACCAAACCATGCAAAAGTACAGTTTCAAATGGAACTTTTCCTGTTGCATAAATTCCGAGCATTAACATTCTTACCACCCAAATGGGTAAAATATCATAGCCGGTATTCATAACAGTTGTCGGGTAAAATTTTTCAAAATCTCCCTCTTTTGTGGTTTGAAGAGTTGCAAATGGCCATTGGCCTGAAGAAAACCAGGTATCAAATCTATCCTCATCTTGAGTTAGGGTAGTATGTTTGCATGAGGAACATTTTTCGGGTGTAGAACCATCAGTAATAGTCCATTCCATACATTTTTGACATCTCCATGCAGGAATCCTCATCCCCCAAACAATTTGACGGCTAATGTTCCAGTCTTTCAAATTTTTAAGCCAATTGACTGCAATTTTTCTATATTTATCTGCAGGGAAGTTAACCTTTTTACTCGCTATAGCCTTCAAGCTATTTTTGGCCAGCGAATCGACTTTTACAAACCATTGTTTAGAAACTGTAGGCTCTAAAAGGCCGTGGTCACGGTAACAAGTAGAGACTGTATGGTGGATTTTTTCAGTTTTCACTAAAAGGCCGGCCCCTTCAAGATTTTTTACAACTTCTTCTCTTGCCTCTAATACTTTCATACCAATATATTTTTCCGGTGTGCCTGTCATACGACCTTTTTCATCAATTACGGAAATTAGCGGCAATTTGTGAGCTTGGCCTATTTCAAAGTCAGTGGCGTCATGCGCAGGTGTAATTTTCAAAGCCCCCGTTCCAAATTCGTTATCCACCAAATTATCCGCAATTACTGGAACCGTACGGTTAATTAGCGGTATTTTTGCGGTTTTTCCAACCAAATTGGCATATTTCTTAGATTTTGGAGATACTGCTACCGCAACATCTGCAAATATTGTTTCTGGACGGGTTGTTGCAATTGTGACGGTGCCATAGTCAAGGTAGTAAAGATTGTCGTCCCGTTCAACTGAATCCATCTCAAGTTGGGAGTAGGCAGTGCCACACCTTGGGCAGTAGTTAACAATACGCTCACCCCTATAAATTAACCCGTCATCGTAAAGTTTCTTGAAGATTCCGTACACAACCTTTACGATTTCTGGGTCAAGCGTGAACTTAAACCTGCTCCAATCACAAGAAGCACCAAGTTTTTTAAGTTGAGATTCCATAACACCGGTATTATCCTGAACATAATCCCAAATCATTTTGTAAAGTGTTTCGCGGTCATAATCAAAACGGCTTTTGCCATCTTTACTTAATTTTTTTTCAAAGACAAATTGAGTTTCTATTCCAGCATGATCACTTCCCGGAAGCCAGAGAGTTGGTTCACCTTTCATTCTGTGATAACGAACTAAAACGTCTTCAATTGCAACAAATCTGGCATGCCCAATATGTAAGGGATCATTGGCATTTGGGGGAGGCATAATAATAGTAAAGGGTTTGCCGTTGCCAGTTGGAGCGAAAGCTCCAGACTTTTCCCATTCTTTATAAATATTCGATTCAAATTTCTCGTGATTGTATTGCGGGTCCATGCCTAGTATTGTAGCATCAAGAAGATAATTTTGCTCTGGGATCTCTATCAATTTTATCTGGTTTAGTAAATTCTCCTCTTTGGTATTTAAAATTAGCTGCAATTCCAATCATCGCGGCATTATCGCCATATAGTTTTTTGGAATAGGGGAAGTGGACATCAATATTAAATTCGCGACCGATTTTTCTTAAACGTTTTCTAACTTCCACGTTGGCGGCAACACCACCACCTACTAACAAATCCGAAAATCCAAACTCTAAATTCGAAATAATAAAACGAAGGACACGGGTAATGTGTTGAAAAGCGACATTTTGGAAACTGGCGGCAAGGTCATATATTTTTTGTTTTGTTAAAGGTTCTTCAGATTTTACTAATTTCATCATGGCTGTCTTTAAGCCAGAATAAGAAAATATCATTCTTTTTTCTTGCCCAGCAAGTGGAACGGGGAGTGAATATTTTTTAGGGTCTCCAAGTTTAGCCATTTTCTCGAAAATTGCTCCACCCGGGTAGCCAAGTCCTAACATCCTAGCTGCTTTATCAAGCGCCTCACCTAATGCATCATCTTGAGTTTCCGCTAATATTTTGTATTTTCCAATTTTATCGATTTGAATAATTTGAGTGTTTTTCCCAGACAATACTAATCCCAAGGCTGGAAACTTAATATCGAGACTTTTATTTGAAAGTGTTGAGAGAATATGTCCTTCTAAATGATTAACTGCAATTAGTTTTTTATTGTATTTTGTGGACAATTCATTAGCTTTATCAATTCCCACTCCAAGAGCAATCGATAAACCAGGCCCAATAGTTACAGCTATTGCGTCAATATCTTTTTCGATTGTAAATTTTCCAAGTGCCTTTTTTATAACAAAGTCGATTCGCTCCTCATGCATTCTTTGGGCAAGAGAAGGCATTACACCGCCAAATTTTGCATGTGCACTAGCCTGAGACCAAATAGCATTGGAAAGTATTTTGGTGTCATATGTGACCGCTGCTGACGTCTCATCGCAACTTGTATCAATCGATAATATTTTCATCTTTAAGCAGTTTTCTCGCACTTACAGGCAAATGTTTAAGTATTGAGTCACCAAATTGTTTGTATACCACGATTAGACTTTGAATAACGGCCAGTTTGTCCTCTCCTTCTGCGTCTCTGGCATTAGATCCGACCGTTTTTAATGCATGTCCGTAGTCGGTATTTGTGAAGTTTCCATCAAGGTGTTCTTGTTTGATTCTTTCGTGAAGCTCTTGTAATAAATGTTCTGTCATTTTTAAATATTTCCCCAACCAATTAATCTCTCATTTTCTCCTTTTCCATACTTTATTTTTATCCAGATAATTATTGCTTGGTCACGGTATTTTTTGATTAAATCTGCAACTTTTTCAGCCCACTCAATAGAAATTATCATATTTTTGTTTTCAATCATTTTAATTAGTCCCAAGGCTTCCATTTCAGTTGAGTCCGAAAGCCTCCAAGCATCAAAGTGTTCAAGTTCAAATTTTGAGTTTGGTACTTTATATTCTTCTACTAAACTAAAAGTAGGAGAGGTTATTATTTCTTTTATTCCCATTGCTCGCGCCAACCCTTTTGTAAACTGAGTTTTACCTGCTCCCATTTCACCTTCCAATGCAAAAATAATTGCACGACGGCCAGAATATCTTTCGTACTTTTGCCAGAGTTCTTTACCGATATTTTGGGTATTTTCTTCGCTTCTACTTAATACTTCATTTTTATCTTTAAGTTTTATGTCACCCTGCCTAAGAATCATAGGATCGTCAAGTGTGGTATCTATAACTGTCGAAGGGTCGTTTTTGGGAAGAACGCCAACATCAATGATTAAATCAATTAATGATTTTTGTTTTTCGGAAATATTTTCGACGATGTCGGGTATTTTGTAAGGGCGTTTCTGATAGGAAGCATTGGCGGATGTGGCTACAATTGGTCTGCCAAATTTGGCTATCAAATCCAACATATCTTTATAGTCAGGAATCCTGACTCCCAATGTTTCGGTTTCCGATTCCACTCCTTTGGCCACTTTCCCTTTCCCCTTAGAAATAACCGTAACCGGCCCAGGTAGAAATGTTTTATATAGGTTTTTGGCTGTGCTATTTAACACTACATAGTCCTCGGCCATCTTTTGATCGGAGCACATGATTGCGTAAGGTTTGCCAAACGGTCTTTCTTTGTATTTACTTAACTTTTCAACAGCCTCAGAGTTTTGAGAGTCAACAGCAACACCGTAAACTGTCTCACAGGGAAAAACCACAAGTCCTCCATTTTGTAAGACATCAATAATTGGCTTTTTATTTTTAAAATTATTTAACAGAATCATTTTCTTTGTGGGGCAGATCCTTTTTGAAGTGTTGATATTCGTGTCTGATTGATTTGTAAAGAAAATAAACTGCAATTATTAAGAATAACCAAGCTACCACGCCAATGCTTTTAACTAAACTTTCGATACTCCCTCTTCCAAAACCTGCAAAATAACCCATGAATGCCATCAGGGTTACCCAGCTTAAAGAGGCTAAAAGTGAAAACTTAAAAAATCTCCAGAAGTTGTAATTATCAGCTCCAGCAACATATGCCACCCAAAATCTAGTTAAATTTGCCATCATGGAGGTTGTCAAAATTGAGCCCCCGTGGCTTTGGAGCATTCTTTTTGCGAATGCAGCAGTTTTTTCTTGATGAAGCTTTTTAACGAGCCACATTTGGGTTTTTTTACCAATGTAATAAGCCAGAAGAAGCGTAAACCAACTGCCAAGGGTGCCCGACAGAATAATGGCAATCAAATTAAGTTCCTTGTCTGTATTTGCAAAAAATCCCGCCAAGGCCAAAATTGCTCCTCCGGGGACTGCCCAGCCGAGGGGAGTAATTTCAACTAAGCTACCCAAAAAAATGGTTAGATAGCCATATTTCTCAAAAAACCACTGTGTACTGTTAATTAATTCAATAAAATCCATTAGGCAATTATACCTCGCGACTGTTGAGAATACGAAATAAAGTGATAAATTTAGTTGGTGGGTATTAAAGAAAGCTTAATTGGGTTTACTAACTTTGACCAATTTGACGGAAACAGAGAGCTCCTGAAATTTCTTGGTCTTACTGCTTCAGGTGGTAAATATAAAATAACTGAAAAACCTGTCGAAAAATACGTTTTAACTCCACCAGATGAATTGACTCTGAAAATGATCAAGTTTTTAAAGCACGAAACTGATGAAGAGCCTAAATATTAATTAACCCGGGTACCCCTTAAATAAACTGCTGCCCAGGGTCGGTAATTACTCACAAATGTTTTCTTGTAAATATTTTCTCCATTTCGTTCAACTGAATAGTTAAAAGTAACTCTTGCTCCAGCCGCGCTTAAATCAACCTGTTTTAAGGTGCCGTTAAGAAGGGATGGGTCATCTTGATAAACAGTAGGCAGAGCAGGAGAGACGTTTGAAATAACTGGTTTGCTTATAGTAGATTTTCTACCATCACTCGTTCCATAAAGTTCAAAAATTAGAGAGTAGTGTTTTGGGTCAGCTATGGCTTCGATTAAAATATAATTACCTGTATCATTCGTAAATTTTAAGTCGGGAGAAGGGCCATACACAGTAGCATCGATCCCGGGCGGAGAATTTTGCTCATAATAGCCAACACGATAAGCATGTGCAGCACGTTCTGTTATGGGTAAACCAGCATTTAGAAGTGATCTAAAAAGAGTGGTTGAAACTTGGCAAACACCACCACCATCGCCGAGAATAGTTTTTCCACCACTTATAATGTAGGCCTGTTTGTAACCAGTAAACTGCGAAACATCTCCCAAAGTGTCGTTAAAAGAAAACGTTTCGCCAGGTTTAACTAATGTTCCATTAATTCTTGACGTTGCTAAACTTACATTGTGTACACGGCCGGGAATTGAATGAAAATAAGTTGAAGTGCCACGACCAATAAGTTCTTTAATTCCTAAATCATTAACTTTATCGGTTGTTATATCCGTTGCAGTTTTAACTATTGGAGCTTCAACTGTAACTATCTTTTCATTGGTAGTTTCAAATTTTCTCAAAGCCTCAATTATTTGGTTTTTTAGTTTTTCATTTTCAACTTTAATTCCGTCTAATGCAGGTAAAAATTCGCTAACTCTGCCACCACTAAACGTAAATTTTGGGTTTTGCGGGTTTCTATTAACTTTATTTGCAATTTTATCCGTTTCGTCTGCTATATTTTCCTCTTTAAAACCACCTTTTGGATTAATAAATTTAAGAAGTTCGTTTTGAGAATAGTCAAAGTTGGTATAAAGTTTATCTTCAGGATTAAATTTAATTGTCAATTTTTTACCGAGAAACTTTTCAGCACGAGCCTTAACCAACTCTGCTCCCATATCGGTTAATGTGTTGTCAATTTTATTAATTGAGATTTGAATATCGTCAGTCTTTGCCCTAGAAAGATTTTCACCGATCTTTGCGCGAAGCAAAATTTGTGAGACTTCTGCACCAGCAGAACCTTTGCTTACCAATATTTTACCATCAACCAATTTGATTATGGGCTCAACCGGTTCAACAGAATTTTGACCTGAAACCACAGAAATTACTTTAGCGAGCTTTTCTTCATCAAAATGAGTAATAAGTCCAAAATCCTTTGGAGTAGTGATTAGTTCAAACTTCTGCCCAATATCGAATAAAAAGTTTCCTGTTCTAGTAAAGTTGAAGGCTCTTTTTACAGATCCCTCAAAATCATAAGAGAGATCGATATCTTTTGTATTTAAGTCTAGGGATTGCGTAGACCCAATAAGTCGTATTTTTTCAGGAGGCATAATACTTTGCAAGAGTATATCCACAGCCTCTGAAATATTTTTTCCAGCTACATCAATCCCAGCTATATAAATGTTTGAAAAAATTTTGCCGGAATAGTTTTGTTTATAAGTAAGAGCTAGTCCCAATATTATAATTGAGAAAATAATTATAAATTTTGATAAAAATCGTATCGATCTTCGCATACCGATATGATATCATTTAATCAAGGATTTGTGCCGAATTTCTGCGGTGCATCCAAAAAATTATGCCACCGGAAAATAGTACTGTAACACCAATGCCAATAACGAATGGACAACCTATTACTGGGGTTCCACCTCAAAATCAACCAATAGGTACAATTCCGATTATTCCGCCAAAACCGAAAAGAGATTTTAAAAAGATTTTAATATTTGGAGGAATTGCACTTGTTATAATAATTTTAGCATTCTTTGCTGTCGGATTTTTTACAAAATCAACACCTGGCTCTACAGCGATTATTTGGTGGGGACTTTGGGAGGACGAACCAATTGTAGCTCCGCTCATCAGTGAATATGAGGCATCCCACGCTAATGTAAAAATTACATATCTAAAGCAATCACCCCAAGATTATAGGGAAAGGCTAACAAGTGCTCTTGCAAAAGGAACAGGACCTGACATTTTTGCATTCCATAATACTTGGGTCCCCATGTTTAGAAATGATTTAGACACTCTCCCTGCAACAGTTATGAATCCTGCCGACTACGCTAAAACCTTTTACCCAATTAGCTCTTCAGACATGACAAGCGGAAATGGGGTAGTTGGTATTCCGGCAGAGTACGATGCACTAACTTTATATGTTAACGAAGACATTTTTAACAAAGCTGGCAAAACTCCACCAGCAACATGGGATGAATTGAGAGTTGTCGCACGTGAGTTAACAGTAAAAGATGACCAGGGTGTTATAACTCAGTCAGGAGTAGCACTAGGTCGAACTGAGAATGTGGATCATTGGCCAGAAATACTGGCTTTAATGATGCTTCAAAACGGAGTTGATTTAAGCAACCCCGTTGGCAAACCAGCAGAGGATGCCCTGACATTTTTTAGTATTTTTTCATCAACCGATGGTGTTTGGGATGCGACACTTCCTTCCTCAACTCAAGCCTTTGCTGCTGGGAAACTGGCCATGTACATGGCGCCAAGTTGGAGAGCCTTTGAGATTACACAGCAAAATAAAAATCTAAAGTTTAGAACGGTCCCTGTCCCACAACTACCCAAAGACAATCCAAAACAGCAGGACATTACTTATGCTACATATTGGTCTCACGGCGTTTGGTCTAGAAGTACTAAAAAAGCGGCTTCTTGGGAGTTTTTAAAGTTTTTAAGTACACAAAACTCTTTACAGAAACTTTACGCAAATGAAAGTAAAGTTAGAGGTTTTGGTGAGCCTTATTCCCGCGTTGATATGGCCAATTTACTTACCACACATCCAATTATCGGGTCCATTATTTCCCAAGCACCGGGAGCTAAAAGTTGGTTTTTAGCTTCCCGAACATTTGATGGGCCAACAGGAATTAATTCTCAAATGGCTAACTATTTTGGAGACGCTGTTAACGCTATCTCAGATGGTAAACAAACAGCAAGCCAAGCCCTGGAAACCGCAGCCTTGGGGGTTAAACAAGTTTTAACACAATATCGACTCATAAAATAATGCTTAATCTTTACAAAAAGGCTGTAAAAAAAAAGAATGGTCTAGCTTCATTGTTAAATGGCGAAATTCTATCTATCAAATATCATAGTATTTTCGATTATCCACTTAATTTCACCGATCTTGTTCGTTGGACAGCCTTTCCAAGTTTAGATTTAGAAGTTTTACCGGATATTAAAAATAGAAATGGCTATTACTTTTTGGAAGGCAAAGAAGGATCTATTTACAAACGACTACTTCATAAGCGTATTTCAGTTAAAAAGTTAGAAATTGCAAAAGATGCCTCAAAAATACTAAGTTTTATTCCAGGAGTAAAAATGATAGCAATTACAGGCTCTCTGGCAATGGAAAATTCAAGTGGGGAAAGCGATATTGATTTAATGATAGTAACCAAAAAAGGTTCTCTATGGACAACTCGTTTATTTGTTTACATGGTCATCCATGCATTTGGCCTAAGTTCACGCAGGCCAAATGATCTGTATCAGAAGGACAAACTCTGTTTGAATATGTGGCTAGATGAATCTGATTTGATTTGGGATAAAAAGGATCGCAATATTTATACTGCTCACGAAATTGCACAAATTGTGCCTTTGGTCAATAAAAACAATACATATGAACGATTTTTGTATCAAAATAGATGGATTCTAAAATTCTGGCCAAATTCTGTAAAAATTGGAAATTGGAAATTGGAAATTGGAAATTCCACCACAATCCCTAAATTTATTGAATGGGTTTGTTATAAGGTCCAATTCCAATATATGATGCCCAAAGTTACAAGAGAAGTGGTGGAGCCCACCCGTGCCCTTTTCCACCCCCAGGATTGGGGAAAAATTGTTTTAAAAAGATTGGACTCTTGACACGCACGAATCTATCGAGTTAGAATAGCACTCGTTAAGAGACAATGCCAAAACTTAATTTAAAACCAACCGCAGGATATCTTCTTATTGAGCCTTTGGAAAAAGAGGTCAAAACCGCGTCAGGCATATATCTTCCCGACAATGCAGGAGAAAAACCTCAAAAAGGAAAAGTAATAGCAGTAGGTTCTTCAATTTTCCAGGATAGCCGTGAAGTTGAATCCCCAGCAAAAGTGGGCGAAATAGTTCTTTACAAAAAATGGGG